>JAVBMI010000003.1:0-278467 GCA_031552685.1 Oscillospiraceae bacterium | reverse complement strand
GACAGCTTTATCTCCGTATAGCAAATCATAAACAGCGCGGTTTTGCAGCTGTGAATCGTTCAAGCCGGAAAGAAAGTCGTAAGTACACCTGTCATCCGATGCGAAGCTTTTAGAATTTCTAATTCTATCATAGTAGGGACTGTCCAAACTCTCAAGAAAACCACCTTGGTTATCTAAGGTGCCGAACCTGGTATCCTGGTCAAAATAAACACTACCATAGTTTAGGAAGACTTCGCCGACAAAAGCGATGTCTTTTCCGGAGAATACTAATTCTGAATAGGAAGTAACATCAGAGTCGAGAACGATCAATTTATCATCTGCCAGAACCTGTGCAGGCAGAGCGAGAAACAGCGTGAGGATAAGTACGCAGCAAAGTGCACGTAATAATTGCTTTTTCATTTTTCACCTTCCAGTCACATGGTTGAGCTCTGTATATTTATATTCTACAAACAACTGAGGACAATTGCAAGAAATAATGTTGATAATGAATAAAAAGTCACCTCAGACACTATTGGTGTCCGAGGTGACTTTAACAAGCTTATTTCTTTCGTGTCAATACTTTTTCAATTCCGGCGATAACGCCGTTTGCGTCAACGCCGTATTTAGCGAGAAGCTCTGAGTATGGCGCGCTCTCCGTGAAGGTGTCCTGAATGCCGACAAATTCTGTCGGAACTCCGGCCGCGCCCCAGGCGAGAACCTCGGAAACCGCGCCGCCCAGTCCGCCGTAGATGTTGTGTTCCTCGGCAGTGACAATCGCACCGGTTTCGCTTGCGCATTTTAAGATGAGTTCTTTGTCGATGGGCTTTATGCTGTACATATCCACAACGCGAACTGATACGCCTTTTTCCTTAAGAACTTCCGCCGCTTCGATCGCCTTGTGAACAAGCAGTCCGCAGGCAATGACCGTTACGTCGCTGCCCTCGCGGACAACAGCGCCCTTACCGAAGGGCAGCTTGGTTCCGGCAGGGTAGAGGTCGGGGTAAACGTCGCGTGATAGCCGCAGGTATACCGGACCCTGGTGCTCAACCGCAAATTCGGTTGCCCAGCGCGTGCTCGCTTCATCCGAGGGGACGATAACGGTCATGTTTGGCAGGCTTCGCATTACGGCGATGTCCTCAGTCGCGTGGTGAGTCGCGCCGTCTAAAGCGTCACTCATGCCGCAATAGGCACCGCCTAACTTGACATTCAGGTTTCCGTAGCATACCTGAGCGCGGGTTGCGATAAGTCCGAGTGTCGTGAGAAATACAGTGAAGGTGTTAACGAAGGGGATTTTGCCTGTGGTGGCAAGTCCAGAAGCTGTGGCGACCATGTTGCTCTCGGCAATGCCCATGTTGAAAAAGCGCTCAGGATGCGCCTTGCCGAAAACGGCGCTTTTGGTTGATCCTGACAGGTCTGCGTCAAGAACAACGATGTCCTTGTTTGTTTCACCCAGCTCGGCAAGAACTGAGCCGTATACGTCTCTGATTGATTTTGCCATTATAGTGTACCTCCCAGCTCAGCTAGCGCAGTTTCCAAATCGGCGTCCGGTATCGGCTTTCCATGCCAGGCAGCTTTGCCCTCCATGTAGGAGACGCCCTTGCCCTTGATTGTTTTTGCGATGATTACTGTCGGGCCTTCGGAATATGCCTTGGCTGCTTCCAGCGCGTCATGCAGGGCGTTAATATCATGTCCGTCGCATTTGATTACGTTCCATCCAAAGGCTGCAAACTTTGCGCCCAAATCACGCAGTGGCATAATTTCGTCAGTTGTGCCGTCGAGCTGGACGCCGTTATTGTCAACGATGGCGGTCAGGTTATTCAGCTTGAAGTTCGGAGCTGAAGCGGCAGCCTCCCAAACGGCGCCCTCATCCAGCTCACCGTCGCCAAGAACGGCGTATACGCGTGCCGGAGATTCGTTTAGCCTGAGCCCAAGCGCCATACCCTGAGCGGAGGACAGACCTATTCCGAGCGGGCCGGAGGGCATTTCGACTCCGGGTGTGTGGTTGGAGGGATGTCCCTGTAAGTTGCTGTCAATGCGGCGTAATGTGCTCATGCTGTCCTGCGGAAGATAGCCCTTTTCGACCAGGTTCCTGTAAAGCATCGGCGCGGCGTGACCTTTGCAGAGCACGAGCCTGTCCCGGTTCGGGTCGTCCTGCTTCGAGGAGTCAACATTCATATACTCCTGATAAAGCAGGGTTAATATTTCGCAAACTGAAAGTGAGCCGCCGGGGTGGCCGGACTGCACTGAATGTACCGACTTGAGTACATCAATGCGAAACTGACGGCAAAGCTCTGCGAGCTCTGATACGCGCTCTTGTGATAGTGACATAGTGGTTCCTCCGTTTAATTTACTCTATTTTGAGGGCGGCCCTCAAGGTAAAGACGAACATTTTCAATTGAAATAGTTATAAGGCGCGCTCTTGATTCATATGGCGCCCACGCAATATGGGGAGTGATAACCGTGTTCGGCGCGTTGATGAGCGGGCAGTCAGTTTCCGGCGGTTCCTTTGCCAGAACATCGGCGCCGAAGGCTCGGACCTTGCCGGATTTTAGCGCATCCGCCAAATCGGCTTCATTTATCAGTCCGCCGCGGGCTGTGTTGATTATAATCACGCCGTCCCGCATTTTGGAAATGCTCTCGGCGCATATCATGTTCAGATTGCTCTGCGTTTGAGGGCAGTGCAGAGAGATTATGTCCGACTGCCTCATCAACTCGTCGAAGGTCAGCATCTCCACTGCGTCTATACCCGATGAATCTCTCGGTCGCGCTGCACAGGCAATGACTCTCATGTTGAAGCAAAGTGCGGCTCTCGCAACAGCACTGCCGATCTGTCCGAAGCCGACTACTCCGAGCGTTTTGCCGGACAGCTCCATCAGCGGTGTGCGCCAGTAGCAGAAGTCCGGATTTTTTGACCAGTCTCCCTGCTTAACAGACTCGCTGTGTAAACCGGTTTGCATGCACAGCTCCAGAAGCAGCGCAAAGGTGTGCTGGACGACGGAATGCGTGCTGTAAGCCGGTACATTGCAAACTGTGATGCCGTGCCCGGCTGCGGCCTTAACATCTATGGTATTATACCCGGTGGCAAGCACACCAATGTATTTAAGCTTTGGACATTTAGAAAAAAGGTCATCGTCCATAAATGTTTTGTTAACAAGAAGAAGTTCCGCGTCGCCAATTCGCTCAAGCATCAGCTCCGGCGGGGTGCGGTCGTAAATTGTAACATCGCCCAAAGAGCGTAAATCGTCCCAGCTTATGTCGCCGGGATTGGAAGCATAGCCGTCAAGCACAACAATTTTCATAATCCGCTCCTGCTGTTATTTCTTACCTATCAGAATATTACAAACAAGTAAAAACGTCAAGGATACATGGTAATAATAATGCTCAATTATTTGATTATTCGCTTGATACACTTTGTGTCATGTGATACAATAATTTCTCAGGTTAAATGAATGTTTTTGGAAAGGACATTGGTATGGCTGAGAAAAAAAGCAACTTTGAAAAATGGCTTTCCTTTCACAGCGACAAGGAAGCCAGAATCGCCATGGATATTAAGCTCAAGCAGTCCTGGGACAAAAGCGACGCTCTTAGTATCGACTCAGAGCGAGCCATGCCGAAGGATCTCACAACGGCTGAATTTGACCGCACGAAGAAGATCTACAAAAGCCTGATGATTGCCGCGGACTGGGTCATTAACCACATGATCGAAAACGACGCGGACGAAGATTTGAGGATTCTCTTCTTCAGCAAAGAGGGGATACTGCTGCGAATTTATGGAAAAACGGTAAAGAACGACTGGCTTAAAGCACACGGAATAAAAAGCGGAACGCGCTGGTCGGAGGAGGGCATCGGCGCCAACATTCTTTCTGCCGGCTTCGCTGCGCACCAGCTGGTTGAAATGCCCGGCTGCATGAATTATTCGCGCTTCCTTGTGGACGGGTCATATTATTATGCCCCCGTTAATCTCACTGAGGGCGACCTCTCGGCAAGCATTGTAATTGCTGTTCCATTTGAAAAAAGCGATGCTTACCTGCGCTCGGTCGCAATAGCGCTTGCGCGCTCTGTTGAGCTCGACATTTTCATGCTGGAGAGCGTTCAGATGTTCACCAGCGGCGAAGCGGACAAGGGCTCGCTTTTTCTCCATCACGATGAGGGAAAATACAAAGTCGTTTTGATAACCAATCAGGTTTTCAATATCCTGGGGATTAAAAAGACAGACTCTTATCACCTGACGCTGGACGAGCTGATCCTTCCGCTGCCGGAGAACAAAGAGTTCTGGAACATAATAATGAACCGCAAGTGCGTCAGCGGGAAACCGCTGCATGTGTCGGTCGTAGGTGGCAGGGCTTCAATTGTAATCACAACGGCGACCTATAAGAAGAACAAATTCCACCCCGACGGATACACAATAACCTTTTCACCCGGGCAAACGGGCGAGAGGGGAGCGGCAAGACATGCCGACAACAACGCACGATTCTATTTCAGCGACATTATCGGCCAGAACGAGCAGATTTTGGAAACAGTAAAGCGCGCGCGAATCGCTGCTCTTTCTGACAGCAATATTTTGATACAGGGTGAAAGCGGCGTTGGCAAGGACGTTTTTGCCCAGGCAATCCACAACGCCAGCAACCGCAGTCACAAGCCTTTTGTCGCCATAAACTGCGCCGCATTTTCAAAGGAGCTTATCGCCAGCGAGCTGTTTGGCTACGAGAGCGGGGCCTTCACAGGAGCAAAGCGCGAGGGAGCGATGGGCAAATTTGAGCTCGCCAACCATGGAACGCTTTTCCTTGACGAGATTGGCGACATGCCGATGGAGGTGCAATCCGTACTCCTGCGGGTGCTGGAAGAGAAAAACTTCCGCAAGGTTGGAGGCAACCAGCTCATTGAGGTTGACGTCCGAATAATCGCCGCAACAAATAAAAATCTTAAAGAGCTGATTGAGCAAAGGCTATTCCGTGAGGATCTTTTCTACCGCTTGAGCGTCATCCGTGTAAATATTCCGCCTCTCCGGAACCGAGGAGCAGATGTGTTCCAGTTCGCGGACTTTTATATTAATAGGCTCTGCGACAGAATGGGGAAATCGGATATTAAACTCTCCGAGGACGCTCAGGACTATATTGAGCGCTACTCGTGGCCGGGGAATATCCGCGAGCTGCAAAATCTGCTTGAGGGCATAATCAGCACGCATGACGAAAACCTGATCACCCGCAAGGAGATCAGCAACTATCTGGGAGAACACTTCAGCGAAACGTTTGCTGAAGAGAAGCCGAAGGCAGTAAATGCCGACATTTATGGAATTGACGAGAAGGAGCGCATGCTGATTGCCTTGAAAAAGTGTGGTAACAACAAGTCAAAGGCAGCGGAATACCTCGGATTATCCCGCAGCACGTTTTACAGGCGTATGCAGGAATTTGATATGAAATAAGCATTTGAAAGGACTTTCACAATGGACAAGGTTAGAGTGTTTGAAATCAAGAAGAGCGTTTACGAAAACAACGACATCGAGGCGGAAAAGCTCCGGGGAAGGTTGAAAAAGGAAAAGACCTTTCTTATGAATCTCATGTCTTCTCCCGGTTCGGGCAAAACTACAACATTGCTGAGGACAATCGAGAACCTGAGAGACGAATTTCGAATCGGCGTAATGGAAGCGGACATCGACTCCGCTGTTGACGCGGAAACCATTGCGGCCACAGGAACAAAGGCCGTGCAGCTCCATACGGGTGGAATGTGCCATCTTGATGCGGGCATGACCGAGGAGGGAATTGACTCGATGGGTATCGAGGATGTGGACTTTGCAATCCTCGAAAATGTCGGCAATCTCGTATGCCCTGCGGAGTTTGATACCGGCGCCTCCATCGACGTTATGCTTCTCTCGGTTCCCGAGGGCGACGACAAGCCGCTGAAGTATCCGCTTATGTTTTCGAAGGTGAGCGCGCTCATTATCAATAAAATTGACGTTAAGCCATACTTCAATTTTAATAGTGAAGCGGTTCGCGAGCGGGTGAAAAAGCTCAATCCCGATTGTCGGGTATTCGAGATTTCGGCACTGACGGGCGAGGGAGTAAAGGCTTGGACAGACTGGCTTGCCGAGCAGATTCGCGAGTGGAATAAATAGCTGTTTGTAATTAACCAAGGGCATCATGAGGCTTTTCTGATGCCCTGTTTTTAAGGAGGGTGCTTATGTATGACAGACTCTTAACTCCAATTAATATCGGCGGCTTGGTGCTCAAAAACCGTGTGGTTATGCCGGCGATACATCTGATGTATAATATGGAGGGCTATGCCACAGAGCAGTCCAACGCATTTTATTGGCGGCGTGCCGAAGGCGGAGCCGGACTCATTGTCGTCGGTGGCTGCCGAATCGATGAATACGGCGGTTCGCCCGGAATGATGAGCCTGGAAACGGATGCCTTTATTCCGGGCTTCAAGGAGTTTACTGACGGAATGCATGAGCGCGGCGCAAAGGTCGGTATTCAGCTTTATCATGCCGGTGCATATGCCCACTCAATCGCAAATGAAGGTCGTGATGCCCTTGCGCCTTCCGCTGTGTTCAGCAAGTTTACTAAAGAAATGCCCCGGGAAATGACGATTCAGGAGCTGAAAACCATTATCGAAAAGTGGGCTGCCGGCGCGCTGCGCGCAAAGCAGGCTGGTTTTGACCTTGTTGAGATCTCTGCGTCCGCCGGATATCTCATCTGCCAGTTCCTATCTCCGAAAACAAACCTGCGAACGGATGAATACGGTGGCTCATGGGAAAACCGTACCCGTTTTGCGCGGGAGCTTGTTGCGGCGGTTCGGGAGGCTGTTGGAAATGATTATCCGCTTTGCATCCGCATTGCCGGGCACGATTTTGTTGAGGGTTCAAACACCAACACTGAGGCTGTTGAGTTCGCCAAATGCATGGAGGCAGCAGGTGTTGACATGATTAATGTCACCGGCGGCTGGCACGAAACGATCATCCCTCAGCTTACAGGTGATGTGCCCAAAGCGGGATTCGCCTATTTAGCCGCGGCAATTAAGGACGCCGTTACTATCCCTGTTGCAGTCAGCAACAGAATTTCGGATCCGGCGCTTGCAGAAAGTTTGCTGGCAACCGGACAGGCAGATATGATCAGCATAGGCAGAGCGTTGATAGCTGATCCCGACTGGGTGAAGAAGGCGGAAAACGGTGATGCCGCACTTATCAAACGCTGTCTTGCCTGCAACCAGCGCTGTCTGGCGCGTACATTCTTTGCCGAACCGGTGGAATGCCTAATAAACGTTTTCGCAGGACGTGAAGCGGAGCAGAAATGTGAAAATACGACGACACCGCAAAATATTCTTGTTGTAGGCGCAGGCGCTGCCGGCTGTGAGTTTGCAGTGGGGGCAGCAAGTCGTGGACACAAGGTCACAATTTGGGAAAAGTCCGAAAAAATTGGCGGACAAATTAGATATGCGGCTGCGCATCCCTCAAAGATAGACTTCCTGAATCTTGTTGACTACTACAACGCTATGTTCAAGCATATGGATATTGAGCTGATGCTGAATAAGACTGCCACCGCCGAGGAGATTGCAGCTGGTGGAAATGACCTTGTCGTTACAGCGACAGGCTCTCTTCCAACCGAGCTTGACCCGGGCTGGAGCGAAAAAATACCCGTATACACTGCCTACGATGTCTTTGAAGGCAGAGCGATTCCGGGCAGCGATATAGTCTTTGTCGGCGGAGGAGCGACAGGCTGCGAGTGCGCGGGGCTTCTGGCAAGACAAGCATCGCTCTCGCCTGAGCAAATGTTCTTCATGCTTACCCAGCGTGCTGAAACCCCAGAAAAGGTATTGGGAATGATGGACAAATGCTGCAGAAGAATAACGATTATTGATATGGACAAAATAGGCGCGGGCTTTGAGCAGGGCACTGCCTGGCCGCTCTTTAAGGACCTTGACCGCCTGGGGGTGAAACGCTATTCATATGCAAAGGTGCTTGAGGTTACAAACAGCACAGTCGAAATTGAGGCGCTTGAGCCGAAAACCCGTGAGCAAAAGGCAATGGAGCGCAAAACAGGCGTTGTCGAGCCGGAAAAGATTGTACGGCTGAGCATACCCTGTGATACAATTATCACTGCGGTCGGCTCAACGCCTGATAACTCGCTGTACAAGCAGTTGTCTGAGCGGGGGATAAGGGCAATCAATATTGGCGACAGTGACAGTGTCAGCGGAATATATGGGGCGCTCTTGGCAGCGAATAACGCTGTAGAATTAATTTAAAAACATAGCTTTCTTGCAGGAGTGCTGATAAGGCGCTCCTGCAAGTTTATGATTGACATTGCCTTTGCAATTTTGTATAATCGAGCTTGCGCTGGATTAGCTCATTCGGTAGAGCACATCACTCGTAATGATGAGGTGGCGAGTTCGAATCTCGCATCCAGCTCCATGATCGTCGCGGACTTTTGAGTTTCGCGACGATCTTTTTGATTATCTTCGACAAATTGCACTCTTTTTAATGTTTATTGCAGAAAAATATAGACAGATTGCCGTGCGTTGTTTAATATGTATGTAGGGATCAATATTGAGAGGGGAAAAATATGAAAAAACGTGTAATAGTGCTTTTACTGGTTCTTGCAATGGTTACTGTGCTTTTGTCCGGCTGCGGCAGCTCTGAAATCTCAATTAAGCTGCTCAACGCGCTTGGAACAGAACTTACGCAGCTCTATGTCCGGCCGCAGGGCCAGGACTGGAGCGAATCATATTTGAGCAGCTCACTTTTCGGCGGCGACTCAACGGCATTTTCAATACCCGAGGGCAAAAAGTACGAGTTTTTTGATTTCTCCGCATATTCTGTTGACGGAATCGAGTTCTTATTTGAACTTGTTCCGCTGAAAAGCGGCAGTACGGTTGAGCTCAGATACGAGGGCGAAGATGTTGCGGCAGTGGTAACGCTTGCCGGAAACACAGAAACTGTTTACGGAGAGAAAATAGTTCCTCTGCCCACACCTGATGACCCGCTAAGTATGTCGGCACCTCTGCTTAACTTCCCGGGCGGACTGGAAATTCCGTATCCGTCAACCATGCAGGTACTGGATAAGGATGACCGCCAGATGAGTGTGTTCGCGGTCAGGGAGGACGCGCCTCCACATGCCATAACTATAAACATGATGGAGCTTAGCAACTATGATCACCGCTTTTCAAACGCGGCAAATGCGGAAAATGCGCTGGTCGAAATAAAGGGACACATTCTTCCTTACTTTGAACAGTTTTTCGTTAAAGATCATGGTTATGATTTCGTTGACGCAGGAAATTACTATGGGCTCAAGTGTTATTTTGAAGTAACAGGCACCGCAATTAATCCTCATGCCAACGGCAATTTGCGCGTTGTCATGGAGCTGCGTTATTTCGGTGCTACCGGCTACCTGTTGGAGATTGATACATTTGCTTTTGAAGGCGATATGGACAATTATTATGCCATATCCAAAAAGATTGCCGACAACATAAACTTTGGTAAAGATTACAGAACTTCCGGTAATTCCGGCGGAGGCGGTGGTTCCAGTGTCACCGGTGAAGATTACTATGAACCGAACGATTGGGACTGGTCTGATCCCGGTGATACCGGGGATTATGATCCCTGGTCTGATCCCGGCGACACCGGAGATTATGATCCCTGGTCTGATCCAGGCGACACCGGAGATTATGATCCCTGGTCCGACCCCGGGGACACCTGGGACTACGATCCCTGGTCCGACCCCGGCGATACCTGGGACTACTGATTGGCCTGTATAATCTGAGAAAACTATAGTTAAAACACCCGATAAACCAAGTGATTTATCGGGTGTTTAATTATTGCGTGCTTTTAGTTGAAATTACTCAAATATTCGTTGCATTTCATATTGGAGTGTTGTAAAATAATACCAAGAGCGTGTTGAAATCTAATTTGCACGTAATTCGAAAGGAGAAAAACTATGGGTTTTCGCGAGGAGTACGAATCCAAAAAAATCACCGCTGAGGAAGCAGCGCAAAAGGTAAAGTCTAACGACCATGTTCATCTTTCACCCGTTGCAGGAACCCCGATCGACATCCTCCAGGCAATTACGGACAGGTATCAGGAATTTGAAAATGTTGAGCTTTATTCAGCATTTTTAATGTATCCTCTGCCTTTCCTCACAGAGGAAGAATATGTCGGGCATCTTCGTTATAACGCATATTTCTTGGGGCCACTCGAGAGAATGGTTTATCCTCTGGGATATATCACCAACAACTCTCTTCGCTTTTCTAACGGCGACTTGTACATACCCAATGTTGTCAATCCCGACATATCGCTTGTCGGTGTTTCTCCGATGGATGATGAGGGTTACATGTATTACGGACCGATGGGCGTGAGCATTGCCGATATCGCCTGCAGATCCGCTAAAATGACAATAGTTCAGGTGACAAGCACGATTCCAAAAACAAGGGGAATATGCAATAAAATCCACATCAGTGATGTAGACTTTGTTGTTGAGAAGGATTTCCCCCTGGCACCCTTGCCGGAGGCTCCTGTTTCCGACCTGGACAGGGAAATCGCGAAGCACATCGTTCCGAGAATCAGAGATGGCTCAACCCTCCAGGTTGGTCTTGGCGGTCTTTCCAACGCAGTTGCATACTCGCTCGAGGGCAAAAAGGACTTGGGCGTACATACGGAAATGATAACCGAATCTATGATGTATCTGGCAAGAAAAGGCGTTATTAACAGAAGTATCGTCGGTTCTTTTGCTCTGGGCACGAATGAACTCTACCAGTATTCTGCCGAGAATGAGAATATTTTCCTGCGTCCGATTTATGACATCAACAAGCCGGAAACTATCTCAGCCTACGATAACTTTGTCTCAATCAATGCCTGCCTGATGGTTGATATAACCGGACAGGTTGTTTCCGAGGGCGTTGGAACCAGAAGCATCAGCTCCATCGGCGGCGCTTCTGACTTCGTTCGCGGCGCGGCGCTTTCAAAGGGCGGCCAGAGCTTCGTTTGCGTTGCTTCAACGAACGAAAAAGACGGAGTGCTCACCTCCAACATCGTATTTGCGCTGCCACTTGGTACTCCTGTCACTGTACAGCGTTCCGATGTCCAGTACATCGTTACCGAATACGGCATTGCAGACCTGTTTAACAGGCCCATCAACGAGCGCGTTGAGGCGCTGATTGCGATCGCGCATCCGGATTTCCGCGATGAATTAAGAGCGAAGGCAAAAGAGGCAGGCTATATTTAAACCCAGTTAAAACAAAAGAACTGCCGCACAAGTTTTCTTGTGCGGCAGTTCTTTTGTTCGTTTAACAAAGAGTATGCGGAGGCTTACTTACCCATAGCCCAGGATTCTTCCCGCGGGTCGGCGCCGCCAATCAGCGCCCCGCTTTCCTGGTCCTTAATTATCGCGCAGACAGCTCCGAATTTATTGTCCCAGTCTTCGAGCCTGGTGACTTTATAGCCCATGTCCTCAAGCTGCAAGTGGTGCTGGTCGTAAATTGAGGCCTCCAGCTCGATTTGACCCGGAAAGTACTCATGCGGCGCAAAAGAGTTCGGCCAGTTCAGCGAAATAAATCTGTGAGCGCTGATTGCCTCTTGCGGGTTCATTCCAAAGACAGTGATGTTTAGGAATACCTGAATAATCGCCTGCGTTTGCGACTCACCGCCGGGCGTGCCGAAAGACATGAAAAACTCACCGTTTTTTAGCACCATACTGGGATTCGGCGTGATTCTCGGGCGCTTTCCGGGCATAAGACCGTTGGGAGCATTCTCATCAATATAGAACTGCGTCATGCGTGTTCCGAGATTTAGACCCGTACCCGGGATCATCGGCGACTCAGGGAAGTCGCTCGGAGTCAGCGAAACAGCATTGCCGAATTTATCGACCACCGTTATGTAGCTGGTGTCTTTTCCAAAGTATTGGGCGTTGCCGGCAGAGCTCAGCTTAGCATCCGTGTTAATGTCTTTTGCTATTACACTTGAAGAGCCGCCCTTCTGATAGGCATAGGGGTCACCCGCGGGAGGCGTTTCTCCGAAGGCGCTGCCCGGAGTCATCAGCGCGCGCCTGCCAGCGGCGTATTCCTTGGAAAGAAGTCCGTCGATAGGAACATCAACAAATTCAGGGTCGGCGAAATATGCTTCTCTGTCAGCCATTGCCAGCTCAATCGCCTGTGTAACAGTGTGTATGTATTCCGGCGAGTTGTGTCCCATCGACTTGAGGTCGATGCCCTCCAGAATTTGCAGCGCCATCGGAACAACACCACCCTGCGTCCAGGTGTCGTTTGCAAAGATGGTGTATTCATCATATGTGCCGGACAGCGGAGCCTCCCAGCCACCCGCATATCCGCTCAGGTCCTCATACGTGATCAGTCCGCCTTTTTCAGCATGGTATTCAGAAATTGACACGGCAATCGGGCCTTCATAGAAATAGTCTCTCACAGCGTCAAGGGCATCTTCACGCGTGCCGCCTGCGTCAAGAACCCTCTGTTCCTCATCGCACAGCTCCTGAAGCGTGTCGGCAAGATCGGGAAGTGTCAGCCGCTCGTTGTGATGCAGCGGACGCCACCACTCGCCGCCAAAGTATACCCTGGAGTTATAAGGCATCAGAAAGGTCAGCCCAAGCCGTTCGAAATCGTTTAGATTCATATCATGCAGCATCTGAGAGTGAATTGGAAAGCCCTCTCTTGCTATATCAATAGCAGGCTTGCAGATTTCTGAAAAGCTCATGGTCCCGTGCTCTTTCATAATAGCGACCAGAACGTCCGGGGAAGCTGGTAAAAGCTGGGCGATGAGTTTAAATTTCGGCACATTGTCATAGCCGTGCGACTTGAAATATTCAACTGTCGCCGCCTGCGGTGCAGTACCGGCTCCGATGTAACTTTTTACAACATCATTTTCAGCATCGTATATCAGAATCGGGGCGACGCCCGGAAAACTTGCGGCCTGGCTGAAGGTTACATTCAGCGTGAGCATCGCACCCATCGACGCATCAAAGGCATTGCCGCCCTTTTCCATGATGTCCATGGCCGTCTGCGTTGCCCACGGCGTCCCGGTGGAAGCCATGTATTCTTCTCCGTGCTCGGCTTCTCTTGCTGTGTGGTAGGGATCACCAAATTCCAATGTTTCGCGCGAGCCTTTCGGCAGAAGAAGATAAACCACTACCAGAATCAGAATAATCGCTAATAGCGATATGCCTGTCCATTTTAGTATTTTTAGTAATTTTTTCATTATCTGCCTCCTCAAAATAAACTAACTTAAATTTTATACTATTTTTTCTTCGGGGGCAAGAAAAAATAAAACACGGTGCACGCACCGTGTTTTATTACAGCAAGACACTAAACTTTGAAGAGATTTGTACTGAGATATTTTTCGCCCCGGTCGGGAAGGATAACTACCACAACTCCGCTGTCGAGATTTTCAATAGTTTTTATCGCCGCAAGCATCGCAGCGCCGCTGGACATACCGACAAATATGCCCTCTTTGAGAACAATCTGCCTTGCCATCTCGTAGGCCTCCTCGGTGTCGATAAGGATGCTTTGGTCGATTTCCTTAATATCATAGATTTCCGGCACAATTGCCTCGGACAGATTCTTCAGGCCTTGAATGTAGTGTCCTTTTACTGGCTGAGCTTCAATAACTTTGATGGAGGGGTTGTTGTCCTTGAGCATCCTGCCGACACCCATCAAGGTTCCTGATGTACCGAGCGCGGAAACGAAGTGGGTTACCCGTCCTTCGGTTTGCTCCCAGATTTCTTCAGCTGTTGTTTTGTAGTGGGCAAGTTTGTTGTACTCATTGGAAAACTGATTTGGGTTAAAGTACTTTTCGGGCTCAGCGGCAATCAGCTCTCTTGACTTCATAATTGCGCCGTCTGTTCCCAGTTCAGGGTCGGTGAGAATGACCTCAGCGCCAAAGGCCTTAATCATCTTCTGCCGCTCAATCGAAACTGCCGAGCTCATAACGATTTGAAGCCTGTAGCCCTTGACCGCGCAAATCATTGCCAGACCTATTCCGGTGTTGCCGGATGTTGCCTCGATAATAATTTTTTCTTTAGTTAAAACGCCGTCAAGCTCCGCCTGCTCAATCATTTTTAAAGCAATCCTGTCCTTGATGCTGCCTGTGGGGTTGAAACCCTCAAACTTAGCGTATAGCTCAACCGCCGGAGTTGGATTAAGTCGGTTGATTCGCACCATCGGTGTGTGACCTATTGTATCGAGAATATTGTTGTATATCATAAGGACTCCTTAGGATTTATTATACGCAGACCATATATAAGGTTATTGCCTCTGCCAGAATAGTATACCAGCAAAAAGAGAAACTGTCGAGAAGGGAATTAGCTATTCTTGGCAAGGAAAGGGAGAATTTAAAGTGTGAAAGCGGCAAAAAATAAGGGCAAAACATTTGAGGGGTTCTACAATGAAAAAAATACTGGAGTTTTCATCGATTATACTGCTGCTGGTGGCTTTGTTCGTTCAGCCTGCTGCTGCATATGAAAGCCTGACATATCTCTACGGCAGTTCGACCTCGGTCTATCTCAACAGGATCGATCGAACGGGCAAGAGTATAAACACTGTTTGCCCAGACTATTTTAACGTACTTTCAGATGGCAGCATTGAGTTTGCAAAAAAAGCGGATCCGCTTCTAATCGCGGGGATGCATGATCGAAATATAAAGGTTACACCGTATCTTTCAAACAACTGGGCGCGGACAAACGCGCGTCTTATGCTCGCCAATCGATGGAATGCGGCGGCCTATCTCGCTTCTGTTGCTGTAAGCGAGGGATATGACGGGTTGGATATTGACATTCAAAACATTAATGAATACGACAAGGAAAACTTCACTGACTTTATTCGTCTCCTGCGGGCAGCGCTGCCAAAGGAGAAAAGTCTGACAGTCTGCGTGCCCGCAAACCCCTATTATACTGACAAAGGCTGGCAGGGCGGCTATGACTATGCGACGCTTGCTGTGTACGCCGACCATATATTCATGATGACCTATGATGAATCTTATGAAAGCAGTCCTCCGGGGCCGGTCGGAAGTATGTGGTTTGTCGAAAACTCAATCAAATACGGCCTTGGCCGAGTTCCTGCCGAAAAACTAATGGTTGGAATCCCGTTTTACGGCCGCTATTGGAAAAACGGCACAGGAGGCTATGCCTTCACCTGCGCGGATATAGACTGGATTATCAAAAATCTTGACGCGACAGTGAGCTATGACGAACAAAAACAATGCGCTCGCGCAATCGTTGTTATTCCCCCGGACACTGTAATTACGACCTGGGGAGGCAGAAAGCTGACTGAAGGCACTTATGAAATCTGGTTTGACAACGAACGCTCATATGAGGCAAAGCTTGCTCTGGTCAGGAAATACGGACTTAGAGGAGTCGGCAGTTGGGCGCTTGGACAGGAGCCGGTTTCAATCTGGAGCGACTATCTTGCCTGGCTTGACGGAAGCCTGTTTGATGACATTTCAGGCCACTGGGCGCTTAGCTATATTACACAGCTAAACGAGCAGGGCATATTGAACGGGAAGGGACACCGCACATTCGCGCCGGAGGATAATCTGACGAGAGCGGAAGCCGCCGCCATGCTAGTGCGGCTGGCAGGCGTCGAAGACAGGCAGGCGCAAAACGGCTTTGAGGATACGGCCGGGCACTGGGCGGAGCGTTATATTGCGATTGCAAAAGACGTTGAGCTTGTTTCGGGCATAAGCGAATCAGTTTTTGAGCCGGAAAGGAATATCACCCGGGAGGAATTCGCTGTAATGGCTGAACGATACACGAATATTCTGGATAACTTTGACGCGTCTACTCCCTTGTACCTGGATGTCAATCCAGCGGAAAATCTCTGGTCAAGCGGTGCAATTATCAAACTAAGTCTTAATAATGTTCTCTCCGGCTATCCTGACGGTACTTTCCGCCCTCATAAACTTGTTACAAGGGCGGAAGCAGCAAAAATTATTCGTCTTATTTCGGAACAGCCTACAAGGTTTCTGGAGAATGAAATACTGCCTCTGGAAAAGGAACCAATGTCGCCAAGGTAGAGATATGCCCGGCATTGTCTTTATAACTTGCAGCTCAGTCTGATGCTTCTCTTAAGCGCAATGGCAATGCAGGATCAATCGGTGAAGTGATTTTAATTGCAAACGAGTTCCCGGCGGCGATGTCTTCGTCTGTTACAATATGAACATCCAACAGCTTGTCAAGGCTATACCCTGTGTGAAGATAGTTTGTTCTGGCAAGCGCGCGGCTCCAGCCGTCAAGCCACTGCTCCAGCAGGATTCGCTGTCGCGCGTCGCCGTCAAAATGCAGCAAAAGGTCAATATCGCTGCCCATGCCCGCGCTGCCGGTATTTGTGCTGCCGAACAGGTAAATGCCACTGACTCCGAGCAACGTCATATCTATGGTTTCCGCAATCTGCTGTGCCATATAGTGACGCCAATGCCAGTGCTCACGGTCATCCTGAAGTTTCCAGCCGATCTGCTCGGCGCGATTCTCACTTTTTGTTGAGGCGTCACCAGCAACCTGCAAAAATGCCAGAGCCTGTTCGAGGTCAGAATTCATGTGAATTGAAAGCGTTCGCCCGCCGCTTACCGCAGGAACATCAATTACATGTATAACATCCGAGAGCCAGGCGAACTGAGGTAAGATTTCTCCAAAAATGTTGACGCCGCAGCGGAAATAGGCCTCTCGAAACGTAATTCCCTCCTGATCCGGGTAGAGAGGAATGTAAACAATGCCGGATTCCACAAGATCCTGGAAAAAATGGGTGCCGAAAGACAGCTCGGGCACATAGGACTGCCTTTCACGAGCAATCTCAATCAGAGCCGCCGTACCGGAGATGTCTGAGTAGGTAACACGCACTCCGAGCTTAATATCACCCCGGCTGCCCCAGCGGCCCGGCCCCATCAGAATATATTTGCGGCGGGGGAGAACATCGTTGAGCTGCCCGACTGCCGTTCCGACGGCCAGCAGCTCTTCTCTGGTAGACAGTGCAGCATAGGCATCGCCGTCAACAAAAACGATGTGGGTGATATCATGGAGCATGCCGTCGGAAATAAAGCGGTTGGCAGTAAACAGAATGTCCTGCTGGTTCAAGTTTTGAGGGATCGGTGCAGGCCCGCTGAAATAGCCGGAACCCTGCGACCTGCACTGGAGCAAATAGAGATTTTCTCCGTCGCTTGCAAACTCAATGTCCACAGGGCATTCAAATTTTTCTGATAGGACGTCAAGCATGCGCTTTAGTTGAGCCGGCAGCTCCGTGTTTGTCAAAAGCGGAGCGAAGGTAACAACCATGTCGTCCTTTCGCGGGTTAAGGGAAAATGCGCTTTTATTTTCAATGAAATTATCACTGTAAACCGAAACATACTTATGCAAATCGGTCATATTAACCCCCTCTTCCCGAAGGAAAGAGGAAATCTCCACAGTTTCAAAGCCGCCGGATTCCAGGTTTATCAAATCAATGTGCTTTGGGGAATAATGCCTGATATCGTCCGGCGACTGATTTACCTGAAGTCCAGGCTTGCCGGGGGAGATGAGGATAGGGTAATCATCGGTTACCCTGTCCACAGCACGCGTGCCGAGGCCCATAACCATGCGAACAAGGCCGTCTTCTCTCGTGATGCGCGAGGACCAACGCAACAGATTATGGGAAAAAGCAACACCTGCGTAAGCGGGCATGAAATATTTCCCGATCTTTTTTCCCACGACCTCCTGAATCAGCACGCCCATCTGTTCTGTGAAATTGAGCATACCCCGCTCGCGGCGGTAATCAAGGGCATCCGGGTTATACATGGAAGAATAAACTTCAAGAATGGCGTCTGAGAGAGCATCAAGCCGCTCCTGTCTTGACCCCTGGTTTGAGAGAAAAAGACTCTTGTACTTTCCGCTGAAAGCACCGCTGTGCCGGTCTTCAAGCAGGGATGAAGAGCGCACGATGAGCGGAGTGTTATCCAGGTCTTCCAAAACAATACGCAGCATCTGCACCGTGTGAGTCGGCAGCTTCGCGTGCCTGATTTTTGTAACAACACTGTCGTACGTAGCCCTCAAATGGAACATGGAGTTATATTTGTAGGAATTCATGTCTTCCATGTTGTTGTAATGTAGAAAATCTATGATCTGGTCAGTTGCGAGATACCAGGTGCGGGGGAGTTTTATGCTGCGCAGCATAGGCTCGTCCTCGGCTGCGTGGCTTAAAATCTGACCTGCGATAAACAGGCCGGCGCCTTTTCCTCCGATGTTACCCATACTTGTTTCCGAGCCGATAATCCGCTCCAGAATCGGGATGAAATCAGGAATTTTCAAGTTATCCAACACGAGGTTAATAACATTTTCATCGCTCGTCAGAAAACGGTGGGATAGCTCCGCCACAAGCCATGTTTCAATCTGCGTACCGCCGGATTGACCACTGGATACGGCCTCGGTGTATCTTCGCAGAGCATCCAAAACGTCGCCTATGCTGGCGTCCTTGCTGTCAACCGTTTTTACAAGGGCAAGGATACGCTGTTCCTGAATCCAACCGGCAAGAAGACTGAAAACCGCGTCAAGCGGCAAAAAAGTCGTTGCGCCATCAATGAGCTTCTTGCTTATGATATCAACATCTAAAATTGGGGGGCGGACGCTTGGCGTATTTGTTTCACCATATGCCGGCTGCTCTTGAATGCCCAATTCGTCAAACAGGGCTCCGGCGCGCGGACCCACTACATTGTACAGGTGAACACGCAGCTTTCCTATAATGTTTCTGAGCATTTCAGGATCTATCTGCCTGAGCATATCCAGCATTATTGAAAGCTCCCGGCGATTTCCGCTTGCCAAAATTGATACGCGCTGCGCAATGGCTCTGAGAAGTTTTTGCTCATTTGGGAGAAGGGGAGCATCCTCATGCAGTAAAGAGCGGATGTAGCTGACTTCAATTTCGCCGATAGGTTCATCATCCAGTAAAATCGGGACGCTGCACAGGGACTCCGCCTGCATAAAATCCTGCGGAGAAAAAGACTGCTTTTGCAGTGTTATCTTCACTCTGCATGCATCTGGCGCAGTAAAGCCTAATGGAATAGTATTGGAAAGCTCCTCGATAACTTTAGTGAGCGTCATACTTTTGCTCTGGAGGATTTCATCCACAGCATACATGCATTCGAGTTCTTTTGCCCTTTCGGAAAGCATACGGGCATCATAGTTATCCATATTTTCACCGTCCTTTAGTCCCCGCACTTAAGTATAGCGCAATTTCAGCAAAAGTGGAAGAAAAGGCGCCGGTTAAGACGCCTTCTCATACATGTAAGTATTATACCCAACCACGGAGCTTGACAGCTTCAGCAACGCGGTTAATTGCAATGATATAGGCAGCATCACGCATATACAGCCCGCGCTCCTGCGCCAAATCATAAACAGCACGGAATGCCTTTGTCATTGTGTATTCCAGCTTCTCAAGAACCTCGGCCCTATCCCAGAAATAATTCATGTTGCACTGCACCTGCTCAAAGTAGCTGCAGGTGACGCCGCCGGCATTGCAGAGGAAATCAGGCAGCAGCATGATGCCGCGTTCACGGATCAGCGTGTCACAGTCAGGCGTTGTGGGGCCGTTTGCGGCTTCACAAATAACCTTTACCTTTGATGAAATCTGCGGGAAAACTGTAGGGGTAATCTGATTCTCCAAAGCAGCAGGAATAAGGATGTCAACATCCTGAGAAAGCCACTCGTCGCCCGGAAGTATTTCGTAGCCTAAAGCTGCCGCTTTTTGAGGATCAATGCTGCCGAAGGAGTCCTTGATGCTTACCAGCTCGTCTATGTTGCAGCCGGAGGCTTTTTTGAAGGTATATGCCTTCGATTCAGCCTGATTCCAGCAGGACACAGCGACTACCTTTCCGCCGAGCTCTGTATACATGCGGGCAGCGTATTCCGCCACGTTGCCGAAGCCCTGAATACTTGCTGTCGTGCTATCCACAGGAATTTGCGCATATCGAAGGTAATCTTTGAGGCAATATATAACGCCATAGCCTGTTGCTTCAGTGCGACCCAGAGAACCGCCCATTCCAACCGGCTTGCCGGTGATCATGCCGGGGTAACGACCGCCGGCAATGGTTTCATATTCGTCGAGCATCCAGAGCATGTGCTGACCGTTAGTCATCACATCGGGCGCGGCCACATCGAGATTCGGACCGAGCTGACTGTACAGACGGCGAACATATCCGCGGCACAGACGCTCCTGCTCGGACTTGGAAAGATTGTGCGGATCGCAGATAACACCGCCCTTACCGCCTCCCAGAGGAATGTCAACAAGCGCGCATTTCCATGTCATCCACATGGAGAGCGCCCGAACAGTATCGGCTGTTTCATGGGGGTGGAAGCGGATGCCGCCCTTTGCAGGACCTCTCGCGTCATTGTGCTTGATGCGGAAGGCTCTGAAAACCTGAGTGGTGCCGTCATCCATCTTAACTGGGATGCTGAAATGAGCTTCCTGCATAGGCTGACGCAGAAGCTCGCGCGTGCCGCTGTCGAGCTCAAGAATTTTCGCGACACCGTCAAACTGTGCCTGTGCGTTCTCGAAGGGGTTATATACTTGTCCGGACATAATTGCCTCCAAAAAAATTAATTAATGCTAATTATATTCTCGCTGACAATATATGTCAACAAAAGAAAAATCCTGCAATCACAAGGATTGCAGGAAACTTCATAAAATGGTGCGCGAGGCGGGACTTGAACCCGCACGCCCGTACTGAGCACTAGAACCTGAATCTAGCGAGTCTGCCAATTCCACCACTCGCGCATGATGCGCTGCAAAAGCAACGCTCGATTATGATAGCATCATCGCAGAGAAAAGTCAACTGGTTTTCACAGTTTTCTCACGCATTGAAAGAGCAAAATGCTGCTCCGTGATTCTCCCGGGGCAGCATTGTTTAAATTATACCTTGAAGCTGTCCTTCAGAGCAACGGAGCGGTTGAAAACAAGATGCTCAGGCGAGCTGTCCTTATTGTCAACGCAGAAGTATCCCTTGCGCATAAATTGGAAAGACTGAGGAAAAACTGCGTTTTTAAGAGTGCTTTCAATCTTGCAATTATTGAGAACTTGTAGAGAATCAGGATTGAGGCAGTCGATGAAGTCCTTGTCTCCGCCGTCCGGGTCGGGGTCTGAGA
Organism: Oscillospiraceae bacterium; assembly: GCA_031552685.1. Classification (GTDB taxonomy): domain Bacteria; phylum Bacillota; class Clostridia; order Oscillospirales; family Oscillospiraceae; genus UBA2658. The sequence continues at coordinate 257,396 of JAVBMI010000003.1, read as the reverse complement.
AAAGGTTGTCATAGATGCGAACCTCGGCATCCGCTGCGGTTTCGGCGTCCACCCAGTGAATCGTTCCTTTGACTTTGCGCCCGTCCTTCGGGTCACCGCCGCTGCTGTCGGGGTCGTATTCCGCAGTTACTTCAAGAATGTTACCGACCGCATCCTTGGTACATCCCGTACATTTTACGACATAAGCGCCCTTTAGCCGCACTTCATTCCCAGGGAAAAGACGGAAATACTTGCTAGCGGGTTCTTCCATGAAGTCTTCGGCCTCGATATAAAGGTTACGGGAGAACACGACCTCCCGACTGCCGTCCTCGGGGCGGTTGGGGTTGTTTTCAACCAAGAACACTTCTGTTTTGCTCTCGGGGTAGTTAGTTATTGTGAGCTTAATCGGCTCAAGAACTGCCATTACGCGGAAAGCCTTTTCATTCAGGTCCTCACGAAGACAGTGCTCAAGAAATCCGTATTCTACAGTGGAAGCCATCTTAGCAACGCCGTTGCGCTCGGAAAAGCTGCGAATGGAAAGGGGGGTGTAACCCCGGCGGCGCAGGCCGCAAAGCGTCGGCATTCTGGGGTCGTCCCAGCCGGATACATAGCCCTCCTCGACAAGTCTGCGCAGCTTGCGCTTGGACATTACCGTATAGTTGATTCCCAGACGAGCAAACTCAATCTGGCGGGGCTTTGCCGGAGCGGAAATATTGTCTATCACCCAGTCGTAAAGCGGGCGGTGGTCTTCAAATTCGAGTGAGCACAGGGAGTGCGTGATGCCCTCCATCGCGTCCTCTATGGGGTGGGCAAAGTCGTACATCGGGTATATGCACCAGTTGTCGCCGGTGCGGTGGTGTGACTCGTGGTTTATTCTGTAAATAACGGGATCGCGCATATTGAAGTTGCCGGAGAAGAGGTCGATTCTAGCGCGGAGGGTATATTTGCCGTTTTCAAATTCACCTGCCCGCATACGCTTGAAAAGGTCGAGGCTTTCGTCAGCGGGTCTGTCCCGGAAGGGTGACTGCGCCGGAACACCAACACTCCCGCGCATTTCGCGCGTTTGCTCGGGGCTTAGCTCACAGACATAGGCGAGGCCTTTGTTTATCAGCTCAAGCGCAAAGCCATACATATCCTCAAAGTAGTCGGAAGCGTAGTAAAACCTGTCGCCCCAGTCATAACCCAACCAGTGGATGTCTTCCTTAATGGCGTCAACATATTCCGTGTCCTCCTTGGAGGGGTTGGTGTCGTCCATCCTCAGGTTGCAAAGACCGCCGTATTTTTGTGCTGTCCCAAAATCGACATAGATCGCCTTGGCGTGACCGATGTGCAAATAACCGTTAGGCTCCGGCGGAAAGCGGGTGTGAACGGTTTTTCCTGCATAAGCGCCGCCGGGGGCAATGTCCTCGTCGATAAAGTCGTGTATAAAATTCTTGGTGTTCTCGTCCATAGTGTACCTCAGCCCAGTAATATGGTCGTATTATATACGATTTTACTTTTAATTACAACAGCAACGTGGTAGAATGCATATACAAAAATAAAGAAATCTGGAGCATTTATCATGTACGATATTATTATAATCGGCGGCGGACCCGCCGGAGTTTCTGCAGCGCTCACGGCGAAAAACCGTGGCAAGAGTGTGCTGCTTATCGGCAATTCAGCCGCTGAAAGTGATGTATGGAAAACAAAGCACATTGCAAATTACCCCGGACTGCCGAATGTAAGCGGACCCGAGATGCTGGAAAACTTCCGCAAGCAGCTTGAGGATGCAGGCGTTGAAGTGCTTACGGCACGGGCTATCAGCGCCATGCCGATGGGTGAGAGCTTCTATGTCAGCGTCGGTAACGACAACTATCAGGCTGGAGCGCTCATTCTCACTACCGGCATTGTGAAGGGACAGGTTTTTCCCGGTGAAGCTGAATTTCTTGGACGCGGTGTTTCGTACTGCGCAACTTGTGACGGTATGCTCTACCGAGGAAAAAGGGTCGCAGTTATCGGCATGAATGAATATGCCGAGGAGGAGGCAGCCGCGCTTGTCGCGATGGGCTGTGAGGTGGATTTCTTTGACAAAGCACGGGCGAAGAAGTACGAGGTAAAAGGCGGAGAAACTGTGACGGCGCTTATTGCAGACGGCGTTGAATATCCGGTGAACGGTGTATTTATCCTTCGTAGCACAATTTCGCCTGACAGCTTCCTGCCCGGGCTGGAAATCTGCGACGGACATATTGCGGTTAACGACCGTATGGAAACCTCGATTAAAGGCGTTTATGCTGCAGGGGACTGCATCGGCAGGCCGTATCAGGTCGCAAGAGCAGTGGGGCAGGGCAACACCGCGGCGATTTCAGCAAGTGAATTTCTTGACAAACGCTGAGGATTCCACTATAATCACATAAACAACAGCATTGACGGAGAAGTAAAGCGAAGTCGCAGTTCAGAGAGCAGGAGTAAGGTGTGAGCCTGTGTGCAACTCGTTTTTGGTCGCTCCCGAGCTTTCCGGAGGAAATGCCGGAACGTTTCCCGCGTTAAGGGGTTTGAGTGCGGCGCTTGCGCCGAATTCAGGTGGTAACACGGATTTTATTCGCCCTGAGCTAGTGCTTGGGGCGTTTTTTATTGGAGGAAAAAAATGAAAGAACTCAACAAGGTTTACGAACCGAAAGAGGTTGAAAACAGAATATACTCTATGTGGGAGCAAAAGAAAGCCTTTGCCGGACACCGCGATCCGAATAAGAAGCCGTTTACAATCGTTATGCCCCCTCCGAACGTCACAGGACAGCTTCACATGGGTCACGCGATGGACGCGACATGGCAGGACATTCTGATCCGCTACAAACGCATGAAGGGCTTCTCCGCGCTCTGGGTGCCTGGAACCGACCATGCCGGCATTGCAACGCAGATAAAGGTGGAAGAGACGCTCCGCGAGCAGGAGGGACTGAGCCGATATGATCTCGGACGCGAGGCGTTTTTGGAACGCGTTTGGGACTGGAAGGACAAATACGGAGACCGTATAGTAGACCAGCAGAAAAAGCTGGGCGCATCCTGCGACTGGGACAGAGCGCGCTTTACGCTTGACGACGGCTGCTCAAAGGCCGTACGCGAGGTTTTTGTCACGATGTATGACAAGGGGCTTATTTATAAAGGCAGCCGAATCGTCAACTGGTGCCCGAAATGTACCACAGCCCTATCGGATGCCGAGGTCGAGTATAAAGACAAGCCCGGCAAGCTCTGGCGTGTTCGTTATCCGCTCGCAGACGGTAGCGGCTTTATAGTCATTGCAACGACAAGACCTGAAACCATGTTGGGCGACAGCGGCGTTGCGGTAAACCCGAACGATGAGCGATACAGGCACCTCATCGGCAAGACCTGCATTCTGCCGCTCCTCGACAGGGAAATCCCGATTGTCGGTGATGAGTACTGCGACATGGAGTTCGGCACAGGCTGCGTCAAGATGACGCCGGCGCACGACCCGAACGACTTTGAAGTCGGTATGCGTCACAATCTGGAAATCATCAAAGTTCTGGACGACAACGGCTGCGTCAATGAGCTGGGCGGCAAGTATAACGGACTTGACAGATATGAGGCAAGAAAGGCTGTCCTTGCTGACCTTGAAGCTCTTGGTCTGCTTGAAGATGCGCAGGAGCATCCTCACAATGTCGGCACCTGTTACCGCTGCTCTACAGACGTTGAACCGATTGTTTCAGCACAGTGGTTTGTTAAAATGAAGCCGCTTTCGGTTGAAGCGATTCGCGTTGTTGAGGACGGGGAGCTGAAATTTGTTCCTGAACGCTTTTCGAAGATTTATATCAACTGGATGGAGAACGTCCACGACTGGTGTATATCCCGCCAGCTCTGGTGGGGACACCGCATCCCCGCATGGTACTGCGCTGATTGCGGCCATGTTACGGTATCCAAAGAGGACGAGCAGGAATGTGAAAAATGCGGAAGCAAGAATATAACACAGGACGAAGATGTTCTGGACACATGGTTTTCGTCCGCGCTCTGGCCGTTTTCAACTCTGGGCTGGCCTGAGAAGACGCCCGACCTCGATTATTTCTACCCGACAGACGTTCTTGTAACCGGCTATGATATCATCTTTTTCTGGGTTGCGAGGATGATATTCTCCGGTTTTGAAAACACGAAGCAAGCGCCGTTTAACACAGTTATGATACATGGCCTGATACGCGATGACAAGGGACGCAAAATGTCAAAATCTCTCGGCAATGGCATAGACCCTCTGGAAATGATAGACCAGTACGGTTGTGACGCTCTGCGCTTCAACATGATTACTGGCAACAGCCCCGGCAATGATATGCGCTTTTATAGTGAGCGCTGCGAGGCCATGCGCAATTTCGCCAACAAAATCTGGAACGCCAGCCGCTTTGTCATGATGAACCTGACTATCGACAAGTGTGAGCTGCCTGAAAAGCTGGCGACTGAGGATAAGTGGATTCTGTCAAAGCTCAACACCATCGTCCGCGAAATCAACGAGAACATGGACAGCTTCGAGCTTGGCATTGCCGCGCAGAAGGTGAACGATTTTATCTGGGACAGCTACTGCGACTGGTATATCGAGCTGACAAAGCCGCGACTGAACAGCGAGGACGGGGAAGATAAGATTAATGCACAGAAAGTGCTGCTGTATGTCCTGAACGAACTGCTGAAGCTGCTGCATCCGTTCATGCCCTTTATCACGGAGGAAATCTGGCAGGCCATACCGCATGACGGCGATTTGCTCATGCTTCAGAGCTTTCCTGAGTATACTGAAAAACTCCATTTTCCTAAAGACGAAAACGATTTTGAGATTCTGGTGGAGGCTATCAAGGCGATCCGCAGCCGCAGGGCGGAGATGAATGTTCCTCCGTCCCGCAAGGCGCATATTATAGTCGCAACCGATTCGCCTCAGATATTCGAAAACGGAGAGGCTTTCTTAATGAAGCTGGCCTATGCTGACAAGGTAACCGTGCAGTCTGACGCACCGGAAAATCTGGAGGGACTCGTATCCGTCGTCACAGGAAAGGCAAAAATGTTTATCCCCATGTCCGACCTTGTTGATTTTGAGAAAGAGCGCGAGAGACTGACACGCGAAATTGAAAAAGCAAAGAAGGAATATGAGGGACAGGTAGCAAAGCTGGCGAATGAGAAGTTTATTTCCAAAGCGCCGGAAAAGGTTATTGAAGCGGAGCGCGAACGTTTAGAGAAAGCCAGGGCGTTGATGGATAATCTGGTAGAGAGCCTTAATAAACTCGGATAATTCCCACAGCCGACGACATTCGGCAAAATAAATCCGAAAATCAAAATAAAATGGCATTGCAGGCACTATTCTGCAATGCCATTTTTCTGCTTTTGGAGGTCAAAATGAAGATTTTTTCGAAATATGACAATGGGCGTTTGACTCTGTCGCTCACTGGGGAACTTGACCATCACGGTGCAAAGGGGTCTATGACCACAATTGACAATCTTATTGATGAATATTTACCAAGAGATTGCGTAGTTGAGCTCTCAAAACTCAACTTCATGGACAGCTCCGGAATCGCAGTGATTCTACGGGCGCAGAAGCATATGAACGAAATGGGCGGGAAAGCCTGGGTGGAAGGGCCGCAGGGACAACCTTTGCGGGTGCTGGACGCCTCGGGAATTGACCGTGTAATTAACATTGTCGGACTAGCCAGAGAGGGGGGGCAGTACGTATGAGCGATAACTACATAAAAATGGAATTTCCCAGTATGAGCGTTAACGAAGGTTTTGCAAGAGCGTCTATCGGCGCTTTTGCTGCAAGACTTGACCCGACGCTCGAAGAGCTTGGCGATATAAAAACCGCGGTCAGCGAGGCAGTTACGAACTGCATAGTTCACGCCTATCCCGATACCATCGGGACGATTCAGCTTCGCGCAAGCATCACTGCTGAAACGCTGGAGATTGTAATTCGTGACTGCGGAATCGGGATTACGGATATAGAGAAAGCACGAGAACCGATGTTCTCAACCGGGGGTGAAGAACGCAGCGGTATGGGCTTTACGATTATGGACAGCTTTATGGATAAGATAAGGATTCGCTCCGAAGAAAACAAGGGGACAAGCGTGACAATGTGGAAACGCATAGTCCGCAGAAGTCCGGTTAGATGACAGATGAAATGGTGCAAGCGCTCAAAGACGCAAAAAATGGAGACAGAGATGCGGCGCAGCGCCTCATTGAAGAGAACACAGGGTTGATTTGGAGTATAGCAAGAAGGTTTTTCGGGCGCGGAGTTGATGCAGACGACCTATACCAGCTGGGGTGTGTCGGCTTCCTCAAGGCGATTTCCGGGTATGATGAGGAGTACGGAACGCAGTTTTCCACCTATGCAGTGCCAAAGATTTCCGGGGAAATAAGGCGATTTCTTCGCGACGACGGCACCGTTAAGGTCAGCCGCGGAATAAAGGAGCGCGCTCAGGTTATCAAGACCGCAAGAAATATCCTAGAACAGGATCTCGGACGCGAGCCAACTTTGTCCGAAATATCCGCCTTCACGGAGATCGACGCTACCGATATCGCCAGCGCAGAAATTGCCGTTGGTCCGACTGAATCACTGCAGCGCGAGACAGGGGAGGACGGTTTCTCACTTGAGCAGGTTCTTGGTGACAGCGGACAGGAGGAGAGGCTCATTGAAAGCTTTGCCCTGAGAGAGAGCATTAACCAGCTTCCTGAGCGGGAGCAGCAGGTAATCGCTCTTCGCTATTTCCGCTGCATGACACAGGAGAGCACAGCAAGAGTTTTGGGAGTGTCGCAGGTGCAGATTTCGCGATTGGAGAAGCGTGCTGTCGGGAGGCTTCGCGAGTTGCTGAGCGGATGAAAGATAGCTTGTATAATTGCACGGCTTCATGTATAATTGAGGCCGTGCAATTTATTGCTTAAAGCAAAGGTGGTTCTATGGACAACAAACTCAAAAAAAGATACATAAACGCTCGGAAAGCGGTAATTGCGTCCTGTTTTTCCGGGCTTAATGATATGCAGATTGAAGCTACACTGGCAACTGAAGGGCCGCTTTTGCTCCTTGCCGGCGCAGGCAGTGGAAAAACAACAGTCGTTATTAACCGGATAGCGAACATTCTGCGCTTTGGCCGCGCATCTGACTCTTCCGAAATACCTGACGGAGCCTCTGATGAGGATGTAGAGCTGCTCGAAGCCTACTTAAACGACAAAGCCTCGGTTGATTGGAGCAAAATAGAACCGCTGTGCCGTGTGGAGCCCTGTGAGCCCTGGCGTGTAATCGCCATAACATTCACTAATAAGGCCGCCGACGAGATGAAGCAGCGTCTGGAAAAAATGCTCGGTCCGGAGGCAAACGATATCTGGGCAAGAACCTTTCACTCGGCCTGTGTGCGCATACTCCGCCGAAATGCCGACAGGCTGGGGTTTGACAGCAATTTTACGATTTACGACACAAGCGATTCTGCCGCCTTGGTCAAGCGCATTGTAAAGGAAATGGAGCTTGACGACAAAACCTATCCCGCGAAGATGCTCATAACGGTATTCGGACGGGCAAAGGACGCGCTGATCACGCCTGAGCAGTATCTTGCTCAGGCGGGCGGTGACTTGCGAAAAAAGAATATGGGCGAAGTTTATCTTGCATATGAGAAACGCAAAAAGTCAGCAGACGCAATGGACTTTGATGATTTGCTGTACTACACGGTCCGCCTGCTGGAAGATAACGCCGATATTCGTGAGTACTATCAGAAGTATTTCAAATATGTACTTATCGACGAGTACCAGGACACGAACTACCTTCAATACAGAATCGCGAGTCTGCTGGCGGGAGAGAAGCAGAACATCTGTGTTGTCGGTGACGATGACCAGAGTATATATAAATTCCGGGGCGCTACCATCGAAAACATCCTCAGCTTTGAAAAGCAGTACAAGGGCGCTCGCGTGATAAGACTGGAGCAAAATTACCGTTCTACAGGAAACATTCTGAAGGCTGCCAACAGCGTTATCCGCAACAACAGCGAGCGAAAGGGCAAGGAGCTTTGGACAGAGCAGGAAAGCGGAGACAGGTTAACGCTCTATGTAGCGCAAAATGAAAATGACGAGGCGCAATATGTTGCCACAAGAATACTGGATAGTTTTTCACTGGGTACCAATTGGCGCGAGAATGTGGTGCTCTACCGAATGAACGCCCAATCCAACAAGCTGGAATATGCCTTTAAGCGCAATGGTATTCCCTACAGAATCGTAGGCGGTATCCGCTTTTTTGAACGCGCCGAGATCAAGGATGTTCTCTCATATCTCTGTGTCATTCAGAACCCGAACGACGATATCCGACTGCTGCGAATTATCAACATGCCTGCAAGAGGTATCGGCGAAAAAACTTTAGAAACCGTCAGGAGCTTGGCTGCCCGTGAGGGGAATAGTCTTTTCAACGTGGTGAAAAATGCCGGCAGCTACAAGGAACTGGAAAAAAGTGCCCTTAAGCTCCGGAGCTTTGTGGCAATCATTGACGCTCTGCGTGACGCTGCGCAATACCTTCCGCTTGATGAACTGTTCGATCTGGTAATTGAACAGTCAAAGTATGTTGCCGTTTTGCAGCAGGAGTCCTCAGACGAAAATATCGGCAGAATTGAAAACATCGGCGAATTAAAAACAAACATTCTCAGCTACATGCGTGAAACAGGTGACTCAAGCCTTGCAGGATTTCTTGACGAGGTTGCGCTTTATACTGATCTTGACGCGCTGGACAAGGATTCTGATGCGGTTGTTATGATGACGATGCACACGGCGAAGGGTCTTGAGTTCGACAATGTTTATATTGTCGGGGTAGAAGAAGGTGTGTTCCCCGGTGTGAGAAGCATCGGCGAGCCGGGGGAGCTTGAAGAAGAGCGTCGTTTGTGCTATGTTGGGTTAACACGCGCGAGAAAAAAGTTGACGCTGTGCTGCGCAAGGCAGCGAATGCTGTTTGGCATCACCTCCAACAACAGGCTCTCGCGCTTTGTGAGCGAGATACCGGAGGACTACATTGAAAAAACCGGAGCTGTGCCGAACGACAGCTTTAGAGAAAGCCAGAGATATGGCGCTGCATCAATGTCAACATACGGCAAGGAAGCAGTTCAGGGAAAATCTATTCTCTCAGCTCCGCAGAAGAAACCTGCCGAGCTGCCGAAGTTTAAGACCGGAGACCGCATAAACCATAAGGCGTTCGGAGACGGCACAATTACTGTAATGACACCCATGGGCGGCGATTTCCTGATAGAGGTTCAGTTTGAAGCTGGAATAAAGAAGCTGATGTTGCGCGCCGCCGCGCCTAACATGACATTAATGTAGAATAGAGAGAGTATATGTCAGTCAACAAGAGGAGAAAAAACTGTATTTTGGGCCGTGCGGCACTTTTTGCCACAACACTTATCTGGGGCAGCTCGTTCGTTATTTTGAAGGAAACGCTCGAAGTAATACCAACCTTATATATATTGGCTGTTCGCTTTATGCTGGCAGCGGTGATAATGCTTCTGTTTGGACTAAAGAGCATCAAAAAACTTGATTGGGGCTATATCAAGGGCGGGGTCGTGATGGGCGTGTTCATGGTAATTGCCTATATATTTCAGACCTTCGGTCTTGCAAATACTACGCCGGGCAAGAATGCCTTTTTAACTACCACCTACTGCATTATTGTTCCGTTTCTATACTGGATTGTTTCCAAACGTAAGCCGACGCGCTATAATATTGTCGCGGCTGTAATTTGTCTTGCAGGCGTCGGCTTTGTTTCTCTTGACGCGGAGCTGTCGATTAATCTTGGAGATATTCTCACGATATGCTGCGGCCTGTTCTTTGCGATGCATATAATTGCAACGAACCATTATATCAAAGGCAGAAGCGTCATCCTTCTCACTATGGTGCAATTTGCAACTGCGGGAATCCTTTCTGCAGCACTTGCCCTGATAACAACGCCGGTGCCGACACAGATTACCGGCGGAGCTGCATGGAGCATGGCTTATCTGACACTGATGTGTACAGCGGCCTGCTATTTTCTCCAGACTTTTGGACAAAAATATACGCTTCCAAGCGCCACAGCCCTGATAATGACGCTGGAATCGGTTTTCGGGGCGCTTATATCGGTGATATTGGGATATGAAAGCCTCAATTTGAATATTATTCTAGGCTTTGTTCTGATTTTCGTATCAGTAGTAATTTCCGAAACAAAGCTCGGTTTTTTGAAGAAAACCCGAAAAGCATCAACAAAGGTGATTGAAGCCACAGAATAAAAATAATTTAAGGAGCAAAACATGAAAACACTTGTATTATTCTATTCCTATTCCGGCAATGCAAAGCGGCTGGCTCAGGCCTGCGCCGACAAAGAAGAGGCAGACCTTGTGGAGATCAAAGATGTACGGCGTCCCGGAAAAATAAAGGCATATACTCTTGGATGTTTTGCGGCGATAAGAGGAAGAGCCTGGGCAATCCAAGCTATCGAAAAGGATCTTTCAGCATATGAAAACCTGATTATTTTTTCGCCTGTTTGGGCAAGCAACCCCACACCAGAAGTCAACGCACTGTTGGAAATTCTGCCCGGGGGGAAAACGGTATCGGTAAAAATGGTTTCCGGAAGCGGACAAAGCTCTTGCCGGGAACGACTTGAAGAAAAAATCAGCGCAAAAGGCTCAAAACTGGAGAGCTTTGAGGATATACAGGCCTGATTATTAGCAGTCAAATAAGAATCGCAGCAACCAGAGGTGCTGCGATTCTTTGCTTTATTCTTCAACTTTTGCCGGTGTTTTTTGAATTAGTTTTTTGATTCCGGAGACAGCAACAAATACTCCGAGAATCAAGAGCAAAACCGCAAAGATGAGCTGCAGCCCATCTGTTGCAAAAAGGAATTCTCCGCCGATTTTTGCAATTAGCTTATAAATCGTCATTCCAAGCGCCGTAAAGGTAACAGCCAACATCACAACCATTGGGATATAGAGCATGGCACCCTTCTTATTAGTCCGCTTGAGGAAAACAGCACAGGCGATTAGCGCCAACGCCGCAAGAAGCTGGTTTGCCGAGCCGAAGAGAGGCCAAATATTCTGATAGCCTATTATTGCAAGCAAATAGCCCAGAATCAGCGTCGCAAAAGTCGCAAAATACTTGTTCGTCAGTATCTTTGTAAGAGCTGAGGGTTCTTTCCCGTCTGAGGAGAATAGCTCCTGAAAAGCAAGCCGTCCGACGCGGGCGACAGAATCGAGGCTCGTAAGCGCAAAAGCGGAGACGGACAAGGTGATAACAGTATATGAAATGTCTATTGGCAGTCCGAATTTCGTTAGAAAACCGGAAATTGCTGTTGCGAATATAACGGGCGGGGAGCCCGTGGGCATTTCACCGTTTACTGCAAGTGAACCGACGCAGATCAGCGCAAGAACCGCAAGCAGGCATTCTATCAGCATTGAGCCATAGGATATGGGCAGCATGTCGCGCTCATTGTCAAGCTGCTTTGAAACTGTGCCTGAAACGACAAGTGAATGGAAACCGGATATAGCGCCGCAGGCGATCGTTACAAAGAGAATCGGAAAGAGATAGTTGCCATTGACAACAAAACCGTTGTACGGATTAAGGCCAATAGTGGGGTTTGTAAATATTACACCCAAAAATCCCATTATTATCATAACTACAAGCAGAAACGAGTTGAGATAATCGCGCGGCTGCAGCAAGGCCCAAACCGGAGTGATCGAGGCAATAAAAACATAAATAAAAACAAAGTAAAGCCAGAAGTTCTTTGCAAAGAATACGGGAAAGGTCAAGCCCAGCCAAATGCACAGTGCGAGCAGGCCGATCGCAATGGCTGCGCTGACATATCCGTTCGCCTTTTTCTTGTGCAAAAGAAAGCCGAGGCCGACGGCACAAACGATGAACAGCAGGGAGGTTGTAGCAACGGAAGCGTTTGTTTTTATTTGCGCACCGTCTGCCGCAAAGCCTTTGAAGGTGTCTGCAACGATGTCCGCAAAGGCGGCGACAACAAGAATTGAAAACAGCCAAACAAATAACAGAAATAAAACCTTGCCGCGCTTGCCTATATACAGCTCAATTACGTAACCGATACTCTTGCCCTTGTTTCGGACAGATGCATAAAGTGCTGCAAAGTCCTGAACAGCGCCAAAAAATATTCCGCCAAAAATGATCCAGAGCAAAACAGGGAGCCATCCGAACATTGCCGCGATTATCGGCCCGTTGATCGGACCCGCGCCCGCAATGGACGCAAATTCGTGCCCGAAAACGATGCCTTTTTTGGCAGGGACATAATCCACCCCGTCTTCAAACTCGTGAGCAGGGGTTTTGCGTCCGGGGTCGACCCCCCACTTTTTTGCGAGCCAGCGGCCATATATCAAATACGCCGCCAGAAGTAAAACCACAGAAATAAGTAAAATCCATAATCCACTCATATAGTTTCCTCACTTCTAAATATTTGAGATATAATCCTATTGATAAATATAAGCATATTCGATGAAGGTGTCAAACACTTTCAAAGCATTATGCGGCATCATATAAAAAGCGCGGCGCCTTATTCTGGACGACCGCGCTTTTTAAGAAGTATGTTTACTCGCTGAGCGATAGCTTTGCCGGGACGGTAACCTGCGTTTCGTAACAGGCAAATGCCGTTTCTACCAGCTCCTTATCAGGAGCTTTTGTAAGAGCGGAAACAACGGGGACGATGATGAATCCGGCGAGCATTGCGAAAGCGCCGCAATTGATGGGGGACTGCAGAAAGACAGGCAAAGAACTCTTAAAAATAATATTGGTCAGCATGAGCAGCGTAGCAAACGCAAAGCAGGCAAAAACTGACATCTTAGTGGTGCGCTTCCAGTAGAGCCCGAAAAGGAAGGGGGCAAGAAAGCTACCGGCAAGCGCGCCCCATGAAATTCCCATGAGCTGAGCAATGTAGTTAATACTCCCCTTGTACTGAATTACGGCAATAACAACCGAAATCGCAATGAAGAACACCAGCAGAACACGAATTGACAGAAGCTGCTTCTTCTCGCTCATATCCTTGTTCATTACCGGCTTAATAAAATCCAGAGTCAGAGTTGACGAGGACGCCATAACCAGTGAAGATAAAGTTGACATCGACGCAGACAGAACAAGAAGCACAATTACTCCGATCAGAAGGTCCGGCATGTTTTGAAGTATTGTAGGAATAATTGAGTCAGGTCCGTTTGCGGCAACTGCCTCAGGAGTTGTGAACAGGCGGCCGAAGCCGCCGAGGAAATAGCATCCCCCCGCAATGACGACTGCGAAGATTGTAGAAATAATGCTGCCCTTGTGAATAGATTTTTCACTTTCAATGGAGTAGAATTTTTGCACCATTTGCGGCAGGCCCCATGTTCCCATAGAGGTTAGAATAATTACGGACAGAAGACTGACCGGGTCAGGACCAAAAAAGGAATTGAATGTGCCCGGGGCAGTAGAAACCGTCTCGTCAGTTACTTCGGCCAGCAAACCAAGCGATGACATTAATCCTCCGTTGGTATTAAGAACCGCAAAAACAACAGCGATTATGCCGCCTATCATGATTATTCCCTGAATAAAGTCATTGATCGCGGTAGCCATATATCCGCCGGCTATGACGTAGATGCCGGTTAGAACTGCCATAATAACAATGCAAACGGTGTAGTCAATGTTAAAAGCCATTCCAAAAAGGCGGGAAAGGCCATTGTACAGCGAAGCGGTGTAAGGGACAAGAAAAATGAAAATGATTAGCGAAGCCACGAGGCGCAGAGCCTTGCTGTTAAAACGCGCTCCGAAGAATTCAGGCATTGTAGCGCTGTCAAAGTGGTGAGTCATCAGCCTTGTTCTGCGGCCCAGAACTGTCCAGGCAAGCAGACTTCCAACAAGGGCATTTCCTATACCGATCCAGGTTGCGGAGATACCGAATTTCCAGCCGAATTGACCGGCATAGCCGACAAAAATGACAGCGGAAAAGTAGGATGTGCCGTAGGCAAAAGCGGTGAGCCAGGGGCCAACATTGCGGCCACCTAAGACAAAGCCGTTTACGTCAGTGGCATGCTTGCGGCAATAGATGCCAACAGCCAGCATAATGGCAAAGAAGACGACAAGTAAAGCGATTTTAATGAACATGGTTTACATCCTTTCTCCGGAGAGCATAAAAAAGACCCCCCGTAATAAAATTACAGAGGGCGGATTAATTCCGCGGTACCACCTCAGTTTACCGCACCTTCGCAGACACGGCCTCATCGAGTGCAGCGCATAAAGCGCGATACTCTAACGCTGTAACGGGCGTTCCCGTTGCGCTCTAATCGCCCGCAGGCTTTCGGCACACAGCTCGCAGGATGTATTCAATCACATTCTTTCTGCTGTCTTGCACCAAACGGCAGCTCTCTGAAAAAAGAATTGCGATCTACTTGTTCCCGGTCATTGCTTTTCTTGGGATGATTGTAGCCTATGCCAAAACTATTGTCAAGCAGAAAAAGACAGAGCCGGCGTTTTTGTTTATTATTAGGCTATTATTCTTCGTATACGCTTGGCTGCTTGTAGAGACTAACAAAGATTGGTACATAGCCGACGAGGGTGAGAAGCATTGCTATCACGCAAATGAGAATTAGGGTGTTAACAATATAAATAGTGAGCATCGGCAGCAGTAAAAGAAGGAACATTACAATGTACAGCATTGCCGTACTGACTTTTCCGAACCACATTGCGCCGTTGAGCCTTCTTCCGTTATGCTTCAGCAGCGCAAGCCCCATAATTAGCATAAAACTTTCTTTGATCACATAGATGCCCAAAAGCAGCCACATATAGGGAAATCTGCCTAAAAAACAGATGATAAGCGCGCCCTGCGTCAGTTTGTCAGCCAGAGGGTCGACCAGCTTGCCAAGCTCTGTTACTTGATTGAATTTTCGTGCGATCAAACCGTCAAACATGTCGGACAGCGAGGAGATGCCCACAACGACAACAGCGATATAGTAATCCCTTGTGGTTTCCGCATTGAAATAGATGAGCATAAAAACCGGAATGAGCAGAATGCGGAAGTAGCCGAGAATATTGGGAATTGTAAAAAACTCTTTTCTGCTGTACATTCCGGTGCGTCCTTTCCTTAGCCAAGTAATATATAATATGCATGTATTGACCGAGAAATCGTTATTGTTCCAAGTGGTTTTCGTCGGTATCTGTCATTATAGCACTATAACCAAAGATTTAAAAGTAAAATATCGCCATACTATCCGTATTTATTATATTTCAAAAATGACGAGAAATGTCGTTGAAAAAAACTGTAAATCCTGTTATTCTCATACTATATCTATATTCAACCCGCAAAATCTATTAATCTTCAGAGGAGAGATCAGGATGCTGACTGACATTGAAATTGCTCAGAAATCTAGCATGCTTCCTATACCTGAGATTGCCGCGAAAATCGGATTGTCCGAGGCTGTTTTGGAGCCTTACGGCAAAACAAAGGCAAAACTTGATATCAATTTTCTCAAGGACAAGCCCCGTGTCGGCAAGCTGATTCTTGTAACGGCCATTAATCCTACGCCTGCAGGCGAAGGAAAAACGACGACGAGCGTGGGTCTTGCAGACGCTCTTACAAGGCTGGGGAAGAAAACTGTGCTCTGCCTCAGAGAACCCTCTCTTGGCCCGGTTTTCGGTGTCAAGGGCGGCGCGGCAGGCGGCGGCTACTCTCAGGTGGTTCCTATGGAGGACATCAATCTTCATTTTACCGGGGATTTTCACGCGATCAGCGCCGCGAACAATCTGCTTGCAGCGATGTTGGATAACCACATTCAGCAGGGCAACGCTTTGAATATTGATGTGCGCCGTGTTACTTGGAAGCGCGCAGTTGACATGAACGACAGGCAGCTTCGCAACATTGTTTGCGGACTAGGCGGAAAAGCGAACGGCGTTCCGAGAGAGGACGGCTTCGATATCACCGTTGCCTCTGAGATTATGGCGGTTCTTTGTCTTGCAACCGGTCTTGCCGACTTGAAGGCGCGCCTGGCGCGCATGGTTGTTGCTTACAATAACGAAGATAAGCCGGTTACTGCCAGCGACCTGAAAGCTGAGGGAGCTATGACAGCGCTGCTTAAAGACGCAATAAAGCCCAACCTCGTTCAGACGCTCGGACAAACACCCGCACTGATACATGGCGGACCTTTTGCAAATATCGCACACGGCTGCAACTCGATCGTTGCAACTGAAACAGGACTAAAGCTTGGCGACTATGTTGTTACTGAGGCCGGCTTTGGCGCCGACCTGGGCGCTGAGAAATTCCTTGATATAAAGTGCCGCGCTGCGGGATTCACACCGTCAGCTGTTGTAATTGTAGCCACTGTCCGTGCACTTAAGCACCACGGGGGAGCAGCGAAGGCCGATTTGAGCAACGAGAATCTTTCCGCGCTCGAAAAGGGACTGCCAAACCTTCTCCAGCACGTAGGCAACATAACTGAGGTGTACGGTCTGCCGTGCGTTGTTGCGATCAATGCTTTTCCGACTGATACTCCCGCAGAGCTAAGGCTGGTTGAAGATAGGTGCCGTGAGCTTGGTGTTCGCGTCGCACTGTCTGAGGTTTGGGCAAAAGGCGGTGAGGGCGGTGAAGTTTTGGCGAAAGAAGTATTGCAGCTTTGCGAAACGCCTTCCGACTTCCGTTTCTGCTATGAGCTAAGTGCTTCAATAGAAGAAAAGCTCAACGCGATTGCAACGAAAATATACCACGCCGACGGTGTGACACTTGCACAGAACGCGACAAAGCAAATGAAGCAGCTAACCGAGCTCGGATATGGAGCTTTGCCGATTTGCATGGCGAAAACTCAGTATTCCTTCTCAGATGATGCGGCGCTCCTCGGTGCTCCGAAGGACTTCAATATCACCGTTCGCGGGCTCAAGGTTTCAGCCGGAGCAGGATTTATTGTGGCACTTACAGGTGATATTATGACCATGCCTGGGCTTCCAAAAGTGCCCGCCGCGGAGAAGATTGACGTTGATGAAAACGGACTGATTTCCGGCCTTTTTTAAAAAAATACTTGGAGGACTCGAATGGCAAAAATCCTAAAAGGCTCCGAGGTCACAGGAGCGATGAACGCGCAACTGAATGAAAGAGCAGCAGCCTTGAAGAATAAGGGCATTGTCCCCACGCTTTCAATTATAAGACTAGGGGAGCGCGAGGACGACCTCGCCTATGAAAAGAGCGCGATAAAGCGATGTGAAACAATTGGCGTTGCGGTTGAAGTTACGGCTCTGTCGTCTGACATAAAGCAGGAAGAGCTAATGTCGGTGATTTCTCATTTAAACGAGAATGCGAAAATCCATGGTTGTCTATTATTAAGACCTCTGCCGGATGGCTTTGATGATAAAGCTGTGAGGAATGCACTAGCTCCTGAAAAAGACATTGACGGCATTACTGACATATCACTAGCGGGAGTGTTTACTGGCAGCGGCGCAGGGTTTCCGCCCTGCACCGCGCAAGCTTGCATTGAAATACTGGACTATTTTAATGTCGAATTAACGGGAAAACGCGTCAGCGTCCTCGGACGCAGTTTGGTTGTAGGAAAGCCTTTATCCATGATGCTTCTTAAACGTAATGCTACTGTTACCATTTGCCATACAAAAACCAAGGATATACAATCTCATGGCAGAGCATGCGAGATTCTTATAGCGGCCGTAGGTAGAGCCGAAATGATTGACGCGGAGTATTTTAGCCCCGGGCAAATCGTTATTGATGTCGGAATAAATGTAGATGCTTCAGGAAAGCTCTGCGGCGATGTAAAATTCAGCGAAGCGGAGAGCATCGTTGAGTCAATTACGCCTGTTCCAGGCGGCGTTGGAACGGTCACAACCTCAGTGCTGGTTAAGCATGTGGTAGAGGCAGCTGAGAGGAGTGTCGGAATATGAATTACTTTACCCCTACGGAATTTGTGGAGTTATATAGTGCGGCCGGAGCAAAAAAGACCTTGATGCCTTTCTTAAAGCTTATGCTTTTGGCGATTCTGTCAGGACTGATAATATCCTTTGGCGGAGCGGCGACCAACACAGCAACCCACATGATAAGCAATGCAGGCCTTGCAAAAATGGTGAGCGGGCTTCTGTTTCCCTTTGGTCTGGTTATGGTCATATTAACAGGTGCGGAGTTATTCACCGGAAACAGCATGATAATAATGTCGGTTATCATGAAAAAGGCGAAGCTTTCCGACATGCTCCGCAATTGGGTGCTGGTTTACATTGGGAACTTTGTCGGTTCCTTAATTCTCGCTCTGGGCGTGGCCTATTTTGGACAACTTAATATGTCCGGCGGAGAACTTGCAGTGTACACTATCAAAGTAGCTGCGGCAAAGTGTTCAATGCCCTTCGCAAACGCACTGGTTATGGCGGTTTTTTGTAATGTGCTTGTTTGTATCGGCGTTATGTGCGCGTACTGTGCAAAAGACATTGCAGGGAAAGTGCTGGGTGCCTATGTACCTATCGTCTTCTTTGTCATCTGCGGCTTTGAGCACTGCATTGCAAACATGTATTACATACCTGCCGGTCTTTTCGCAAACAGCGTGCCCAAGTATGCGGAGCTTGCAGCAAATGCCGGAATTGACGTTTCAAGCCTGACCTGGCAGAATTTCTTTGCGGGAAATCTCCTGCCAGTCACAATTGGGAATATCATTGGAGGCATAGGCTTCGCACTGATAATGTGGTATGCGCACGAAAAAAAGAAATGAATTCAAACAAAACAGCCTTGCTTGTGCAAGGCTGTTTTGTTATGCTTTCTTCATGCTTTTTATCGGAATCAGTATCAAAACGGAAAGGAATATGCTGCCATTAAGGATCAGCATTGGCAGGGTATAGCCGGAGGTTTCGATCAAGTTGCCTACCACTGTGGGAATTATGAGAGCTGCCAGGGAAAGACCAAGAACTACAATTGAAGAAGCGGAGGCGGTTCTTGCAGGAAACGCATCGCAGCAGAGAATTATGAGCGCTGGTACGGAAGAGCCCTGAAGCAGTCCAACAATGACGATTAAGATCATGTTCAGGTAGACGGGCATCTGAACAAAAATGAATATCGGGAAGAGCAAGCCCGAGATGATGAGTGAGACGATATAGAATTTCCGCACAGTAATATGCTTGTAAATTGTCGGAGAGATAAAACGCATAGCCAGAGCGCCGAGAAAATACATTGTT
Source organism: Oscillospiraceae bacterium (assembly GCA_031552685.1). Classification (GTDB taxonomy): domain Bacteria; phylum Bacillota; class Clostridia; order Oscillospirales; family Oscillospiraceae; genus UBA2658. The sequence continues at coordinate 238,304 of JAVBMI010000003.1, read as the reverse complement.
ACCATCAAACCTGCAGTTTCGTGCTTTATGTGCAGGTGCTCAGAGCAAAAAGTGGGAAGCCATGTACTCATACCAGTCTGGAAACTGACATAAAAGAAACAGGCGAGTAGGTACATCCAGGCTCTGGGGTCACGAAAAATCTCCGCCGGATTTGCTTTTGCGCGGCTGCTGATCTCTTTCATATTGGCATACGGTGTTTCCGGCATGATTTTTTTGCTGGCTATCGCAAAAACTACGCAGGCAGCAATTGAGGCGCTGCCGATGATTATGTATGGAAGCGCAAAGGTGCTGATTTTATCCGGGTTAACAACAGCGGTTATAAACAAAGGCGCGAGCATAGCGCCGGCGCAATAGAATGCGTGAACATAGGGAAGAAGACTGTCCTTTTTGTGAGGGAAGATATCGGCAATGACACCGTTCATCAGAAGATCAACGATTATATAACCAATTCCCGCCAACAGGGAAAAGCCGAGCATAAAATAGTAGCCGCTGCCCTGAGAAAAAAACGACGGTATCAGACCGATTACAATTCCCGCAAGACCCATAATAACCAAGCCGAAGGCTATGCCGTGCAGCTTGTTTATCCGCTCTCCGTAAAGCCCGAGAATTACTGTGAGAATAATTGCGCCGATAGATTGGAGAGTTATTATCAAACCGCTTTGAGCCTTGTTGATCTGGAAAAATGCCATAATTGTTGAGACATTTACTCCAAATCCATTGAAATATATTGAGTAAAGCACGAAGGAAAGATAACACATCAGAATAAGAATTATTTTAGTTTTTCTCTTTTTCTTAATCATTACGCGCCTTTCATAAATGCACCAGATGTTGAGTCTTTGCTGAAGAATACTAATACATTATCACTAGATATGTTCCTTGTCAATCAACAAGAAAAATTGTTCGCATTTTGACGAATTTCGCAAGGTCTCTGACGCAAAGATTTATTTCGGAGAGATTCAACACTGGATTGAGGCGTGCTTGAATAAGAAGCCGTATGCTGCTATAATTTTTAAAGCTGCTTAGAATCATACTTTATCTCGGCGCGGTCTGAAAACAGCGCGCTCAACATTTGTAGGGGGGAGCATGAAAAAGTTTATTATCATACCTGATTCATTCAAGGGTACTATGAGCTCTGTTGAGGTTTGCGAGGTTATGAGTGAAGCCGTGCTTGCAAGCTTCAAAGACGCTCAGATTAAGTGTATTCCTGTTGCCGACGGGGGAGAGGGTACTGTTGACTGTTTTTTGATGTCGCTTGGCGGTGAGAAGGTGTTTTTGGAAGTTTCTGACCCTTTCGGAAAACCAATGAGCGCGTTTTACGGACTCCTGCCGGACAGAGATACTGCAATTATCGAGGTGGCGGCCTGCTGCGGTCTGCCGCTTGTGGAAGGCAGAGCAGACCCGAAGAGCACAACTACCTATGGAGTAGGGCAGATGATGCTTGATGCCGCGTCAAAGGGCGCAAAAAGAATACTAATCGGGTTGGGCGGAACTGCGACCAACGACGGTGGCTGCGGTGCCGCTGCGGCGGCAGGGATTCGATTTTATAATAAAAGCGGAGATAGCTTTGTTCCGACTGGCGGCACTTTGGCTGATATTGAGAGGATCGACGGCGCAATGCTTAATGTTCTCTTCAACGATACAGAAATCATTGCAATGTGCGACATTGACAACCCCATGTTCGGGGAAAACGGTGCAGCATACATATTTGCTCCGCAAAAGGGCGCTGATGACCTGACTGTTGAAGAACTTGACAAAGGGCTGCAACACTTGGCGGCAGTCATCAAACGAGATCTGAATCTCGATGTTGCAAATGTCCCCGGTTCCGGAGCAGCCGGAGCGTTGGGCGCCGGGATGCTAGCTTTCTTTGGCTCCAAGCTCCAACGCGGTATTGATGCAGTGCTAGACACTGTTGATTTTGATTCAAGTCTTTCTGATACTGATATTGTCTTTACAGGAGAAGGGAAATTTGACTCACAGAGTTTGCAGGGTAAAGTGGTCTCCGGTGTGGCATTGCGCGCGAAAGCTGCCGGAGTCCCAGTGGTTGTCGTTGCAGGTGCGATTGACGAAGATGTCGGTGTGGCATACAAAGACTATGTAACAGCAGCCTTCAGCGCAACTCGAATGACCTTGCCATTCTCAGAGCTGCGCAGCAAAAGCAAGGAGAATCTTCGTTTTGTTATGGACAATATTCTTGAACTTTTACAGATGCAATAATGACGCTTGCAAAAAACCTCAACCACCTGTAGAGATGGTTGAGGTTTTTTTAAGACTTCTCAAATTAAACCTATTGATTGAGAAAAGGGAATCTATACTATCGTATAGCCGCCGTCAACTACCAGGTCTGAGCCTGTGGCAAATACCGATGCATCAGATGCAAAGTATATAAATGCGCCGACTAAGTCTTCAGGAAAACCAAGTCTGCTGCCTTCGGGCATCATGCCCTGCCAAATCGGAAGCATGTCGGCCATTGTGGCAATCAGGTCGGTTTGGATATATCCCGGGCTTATGCAGTTAACTCTTATTCCGTGCTTTGCCCATTCAACGGCGAGCGACTTTGTCAAATGAACAACACCTGCTTTAGCCGCACAGTAATTGGCAATCGTTTGCGGACGATTTACAACGTGTGCAGACATCGATGCTGTGCTGATGATACTGCCTTTATTGCCTTTCTTAACCATAAGTTTTGCCGCTGCCTGAGCGGTGAAGAATACACCGTTCAAATTTACGTCAATAACAGATTTAAAAGTTGCCGGAGCTATGTCTAATGCAGGGTCTCCTGTAAAAATACCCGCATTGTTAACAGCGAAATCAATAGTGCCGTAATCATTCTCATATGCTTCGATCATTGCATTAACGCTGTCGGGATCGGTTACATTGCACTGATAGGCAATTACTTTGGCTTTTCCGGCTGATAGCTCTGCCGCTGTTTTCTTTGCCAGATCAATATTCATGTCTACAATTGCAACGTCAGCGCCCATTTCGATAAATGCCTTTGCAAGTGTCTTGCCGATTCCTTGTGCCCCGCCAGTGATAAAGCCTTTTTTACCCTCTAAGCTAAACAGATTTTTAACGTCCATGACCCTTTGCTCCTTTGTCTTATTGTTGTTTAATTATATCTAAGTAGTATTGCTTATTAAGTATGAACAATGTCTGCCATTATCTCCGCAATCTCACATTGTTTCTCAGCTACCTCTTTGAATATCGGCAGTATGATCTCATATTGGCTGTTATCCTCTTTTATCGGTGAAATTCGAGACTTGACTTCACAAACATTTTTGAGCTTGTCGAAGCTATTCCACATTCCAACACCAACTGCGCCAAGAGCTGCTGCGCCCAGAGAACCAGCGTCTTGCCCGACAGCTATTTCAGTAATATTCTTATTGTATATACTCGCAAAAAGCTGACGCCACATAGCGCTTTTTCCTCCGCCGCCAACGATAAGCATATCATCGTTTAGTTTGACGTGTGTGCTTAAAACATCCATCGCGAGCCTTAAGTTGAGGCAGATACCCTCTAAAGTTGCCCGTATTAAATCAGCCCTGCTGTGCTTTAAATCAAGTCCTACAAACGCTCCTCTGATGTTTGGGTTCTTATCCAGGCATGATCCTCCGGCCAAGGAAGGATTAAACAGTAGACCATTTGCTCCAACAGGAGATGTGCTTGCAAGTTTTGTCATCGCGTCATATGCGTTGATACCTGTTTGCTTCTGGGCAAGTATCAAGTCCTCGCAAACTGTATCTCTGAGCCATGCAAACGCGCTTCCGGCAGAAAATATTGCAGTCGCTGAAACAAACCTGTCCGGCACGCAATGAGCAAAGACATAAGGTCTGTACGTGTTTTCCACAATGGGCTGTGCGCTTGATGCCGCCACCCAGGAGGATGTACCAAGAGAAGTATAAACCTCACCTTCGCCAAAGCAGCCTGCGCCGAGCGCCATGCAACTGTTGTCAACGCCGCCGCAAACGACCGGAGTGCCTTCTGTAAGCCCCAGGATGCCTGCGATTTCCTTCGATAACTTGCCCACGACTTCAGTCGACGCTATCGGTGAAGAAAGTTTATTTCTGTCTATACCTGATGCCTGAATAAAACTTTCCTTATAATTCCAATTGCCCAAATCAAATACTCCGCTGCCCGACGCATAAGAGTAGTCGGTTGCAACCACGCCAGTGAGCATATAGTTCAGGTAATCCTTTGTCCCGATGAATTTTTCGGTTCTATTGTAGATTTCGGGCTGGTTTTCCCTTATCCACATCAGCTTGAATATTGAGTAAAGCGGGGCAGGAAAGCCATTTCCCGTTGTCATATACCAGTCTTTTTCGTCAATCGATTTGAAAAAGGTTTCCGCTTGTTTAACTGCCCGGCTGTCATTCCAAATCGGAACTCTGCTGCTTAAGAGGCCGTCGTTGCCTAAAGGAACTACGCCCAAGCTATGACCGGATATCGCAATTGAACAAATATCGCTCGGATTAATTTTGCCGGTTTCAAGCAGCTCTTTTGTGGTGGCAATCAGCATTTGCCACCACTCAACGGGATTTTGCTCTCTGAAATCAGTTTTAACATAGTAAGTTTCGCACGAACAAAACGCGCTTGCTTGTGAAACACCGTCTTCATCGAAAATAGAGGCCTTTAGCCCGCCAGTGCCTAAATCATAAGCTAAAACAAAACTCATTACGGCCTCCTAGTAAGTTTCGTTTGAAACTTCCTTTTTATTGCCCATTGCTTCTTCCATAATATTAATTGCACTGTTAAGCCCTATTCCAAACCTGGAGCAACCGGCCTCATACATCTCGATCAGCGTTGACAGTTCTCTTACCCCTCCTGCCGCCTTAATCAGTGCTGAATTGCCAATTTCTTTTTTTATTATCTTTATAGTTTCAACTGTAGTCGGTCTGTTTGCCCAGCCGGTGCCTGTCTTGACGTATTTTACTCCGGCTTCAACCGCAAGTCTGCTGCCAATTCTTATTTCATCGTCGGTCAGGTAAGCTATTTCCAAAATGGACTTTACCGGAACGTTGCAGGTTTCCACAACGGCCTTGATATCATCTCTGACTATGTCGTACCTTTGCGATTTCAGCGCACCCACATTGATAACCATGTCAATTTCGTTTACACCAAGTGACAGCAATTGCTTTGCAGCAGCAACCTTGGTTTCAGTGGTGTCTGCACCGGAGGGGAAACCAACAACGCCGCCGACCATTATGTCATCTCTGTCGCCAAGCAGTTTGACAAGTGTGTCAGTAAAACACGGCATAGCAAAAGCGCAAATAAAGCTATACTTCTTTGCCGCAGCAGCAACCTTTTCAACCTCATTTAAGGTAGCGTCAGTTCTGACTGCGCTTATATCAATTAGTCTTGCAATATCCTGATGTGTCAAAACACCCATAGTTTTTCCCTCTTGAATTTGATTTGCATGTGAATCTCAACTCCATTATGCTCGTGCCATCGGCGCCACTTGGATGAAAGCGGCGAATTGCAGGCAGGGGAGTGCAGGCCACCCGCGCAGCGGGTGGCCTGGTTAGACAGTGTAATTATACTTTTTTGAAGTAAGGGGTATTAGCGGGCTCATTCCAGCAGGAAAGGAGCTCATCATCCATTCTGGCGATGAATAATTGATAGCCGCCGGTTTCTTGAACCGTAAGCAATTCGTTAACTATGTTGGCAACAACTTCGATTCCCTTTGCTTCAAGGTATTTAACAGCAGCTCTGTATGTGATCAGCATTTCCATGAGCGTTGTTGCACCGGAACCATTGACAATACACATCAGCTTTTCGCCGCTCTTTACGTCTAAATCTTTAATGAGTTCGTCCATTAAAAGTGCAACGGTTTCATCGGCAGTTTTCATAGGAATTTTATAGCCGCCGCCTTCGCCGTGCTGGCCCATGCCCACGCCCATTTCATTTTCGTCCAGAACAGCTAGAGCACCGCCGGTAACAGGATGCGTTGCGCCAGTCAGGGAAACAGATATTGCACCCATGTTATCCGCAAATCTTTGAGTAATAGCGGCAACTTCCTCTAAAGACTTACCTTGTGCGGCTGCTCCGCCGGCAATTTTATATGCAGGAACGCATCCAACAAAGCCGCGCCTGTTGTCGGCATCTTCTCTCGGAGCAGTAGTGATATCCTCTTGAGTAACAATTTTAATTACATTGATGCCTTCTTTTTTGGCGCCCTTCATTGCAAGGTTTCCGGTCAGCATATCGCCGGCATGGTTTAACACGATAAAAATAACGCCTTTGCCTTTGTCGGCAAGTTTAAGAGCTTCAACGCAGCCTTCCGGTCCGGGGGCTGCAAAGATCTCACCACAAACAGCGATATCTGCCATACCTTCGCCAACAAAGCCCTGGAGAGCAGGCTCATGGCCTGTACCACCCAGAGTCACAACGGTAACGCGGTCAGCATCTTTCAGTTTCTTGTTAACAATTAAATTGTTGCCGACCAATTCAATGGTATCTTTGTTAGCAAGCGCTAACCCTTCCAGAAGTTCCTTTGTTAAGTTCGCCGGATCGTTAATAAACTTTTTCATCATTTCTGCATTCCTCCTAATTTATTGTTATTTGTTTAGTGCGTTACTCAAACCTCTAATCAGGCAATAGAGGGAATATGCGCCGGCATCCATAGTTCCAATGGTTTCTTCCTTATAAAATCTCGCCCTGCCGAATTTTGACTGACACTGTTTTGAATATTCAGCGCCTTCAAAAGCGGCATCGGCAATATCCGCCAATAACTTTGGTAACGGAGAATCTGAGCTTTCAGCTCTTTCACATGCGGGAATCAATGTATCCATCATGGTTTTGTCACCGACTTTGGCATTTGACAGGGAGCTGATGTTATCCAGAGCTCCTGTAAACATTGATTTAATTGCCTTTTCATCTGCCTCGGTAACGCCTTCAAGTCCTTCGCCAAACCCCTCAACAATAGAACCGTATAATGGGCCGGCACTGCCGCCGTTAACATTCATTACGTCTTTGCTCAAAGTTAAAAACATTTCAGCAATACTTTCATCATCTGAGGTGCCCTCAGCTTTTGCTCTGATTACTTTGCTGATCCTGCTCACTGTAACACCGTGGTCTCCGTCTCCGAATTTTGAGTCAATATCCGAAAACTCGTCTATTTTTTCATCCAAAGCATCACTTGCGCCAATCAGCATAGCAACAAAATCTTTTTTCACCAATACCATAAGTTTTACCTTCCTTCATGTGTGATCTCACCGACCAAACAAGCAACTAGTTATTTGTTACCTCTGTTCAATAAATGTTGAACAGAGCGCGGATCTGTCATTATTTTGAAAAGAGCACATGTCAACAATAATTCCTTAGGCTAAAGTTTTTACAACTTCCTTTGCGATTTTGTGATCTACGAAAATATGAGTTAAAATACCGGTTTTCAGCGCCCCTATCAAATTTTCGGCTGTAACACTGCAGCCGCATACTCCCATAACGACATTCGCTTTTTTTAGCTGTTCTAAAGGAATTCTGAACACAATGTCGTTTTCGCTCTCAATGATATTGCCATCAATATCGTAATAGTATGAAAGCATGTGGCCAACTGCATCTTTGATTTTGCTTCCGAACCTTGAGGCTGTGGCAAGGTCAGGAACAGACGGATAGTTTTCAATGCTAAGCAAAGCTAAATTAATATTATTCCAACTCTGCTTGGTCTTGCTGATAAAATCGAGCTCACTTACGCTGGATAAGTCTTCATTAGTTTCATAGAAGGCAGGGGCAAGCGCAAAGTAGGGAGTGCAACCTGTGGCATGTGCGAAAGCCCTGCACAATTCGTCAGTATGATAGTTTCTGTTCGCAGTGACAGAGTTGCCAACCAGTGAGCACGAACTTCCATCCAATTTAAGCTTGTGGCCTTGAGTTTCCATGGAACGAACAACATCGCCGATCATGTTTCCCCAGCCAATGCCGATAAAGTCTCCACGGACAGCAGTTTCTTCAATAAAATCGCACGCTGCTTTCACTATCATTTGCTCGGTCACACTGTTCAGGTTTACACCATTAACGAGCATTCCGCCCTCTAGGTTAAATGTGTTACAAAGAATATCAAGAACATCGTTGTCAGTTTTAAGTGGTGAATTAATTCTGATATCAACTATGCCAAGCTCTTTTGCCTCTGACAAATATATACTTACAAGTGGACGGGAAACGCCAAGCGCCTGCGCAATCTGGCTTTGATTCAGATCGTCCTCGTAGTACATCTTTGCTACAGTAACGAGCTTTCGAATTTTCTCAAGTTCCAATATAAAAACAACTCCTATGATACTCAGTGTAATTCATTCCGTATGACTCATTGCGTGAATTCAGTTTAAGCCAACCTGTTACCGGTTTTTCTGAATGCGCTTGACATTATGGATTTACTTCTTAGCGAGTCGATATACATAGCTATGAAGATAATTATACCACGCACAAACGGAATAACATACGGAGATATACCCATAATAGCCATACCTGACTGAATGAACAGGAGTATAAGGGCTCCCATAAAACTGCCGGGATAGAAGGAGCCTCTGCCGCCAAGCAAGCTGGTCCCGCCAAGAACGGCAGCCGCAATAGCCAAAAACTCAAATGACGCCAAGCCCGTTGACACGACCGAGCCAAGTGTGACAATCCAGAAGCAGCCGGCTATACCGCATATTCCGGCACTGATAATCAACGCAGCGCTTTTAATTCTGCTGGTACTTATACCGATGTTATTGGCAACATTTTCGTTGCTGCCAACCGCTAAAAGTTTTTTGCCGAAGGGCGTCCGGTGTAATACCATGTTGCACGCAAAAACAATAAAGAATACAACAATCAGTAATATCGGAAAATCTCCGAGAACAGCTATTTTAGCTTGGCGCAAACCTGCGACACTGTCTCCCAGCATGAGAGTTCTGTCATTTATAATAATCTTAGCTACAGCCCTTATGATCAACATCATGCCTAAAGAAACAAGCATCGGGTTCATTTTGAGCTTAACAATAAAAACACTGTTGATCCATCCGATTAAGAGCGCCAGCGCAATACCCGCCAAAAAGGCATATGCAACTGGAACGTTATAACTTTTTATCAGGACACCGGCCATACAGCCTGAGGCATAACCTATTGCGCCGACAGAAAGGTCAACAATGCCGACTAATAGGGAGAAGGTAACGGCGCAAGCAATTAGAATCAGCGGGATACCGTTGAACATCGTTGTATAGATGTTCTTAAGCGTTAGAAATTTATCCGAACCTATTGTAAACACGATTAAAATCAGCGCTAAAACAATATAGGTAGAATAATTGAAAACTTTATTCAAATTCAATTTATTAGTTTGCATAATTCTTCTCCTGCTCAACGATACCTTTCATGAGGTTTTCTTTTGAAAAGTCCGCTCTATGTACTTCGTCAACAAGCTTGCCCTCTGAAATAACAATAATTCTGTCGCACAGGTTCATGATTTCTTCCAGCTCTGATGATACGACTACAAAAGACATTCCTTTTTCTGATTTTTCAAAAATGAGTTTTTGTATCTCCATCTTCGCGCCGATATCAACGCCTTTTGTCGGTTCATCCATAAACAGGACATCCGGGTCCTTTAAAAACCACTTTGAAATAACTACTTTTTGTTGATTGCCGCCGGAGAGCTTGCTGACTATCATATTTTCGTCAACTGCTTTTACATTGACTTGCTTCATTAACGAAAGGGATTCTTCGTTTTCCTTTTTTGTATTCAAAATTCCCAGCAATTTAGATGCAAATTTTTTAAGGAACGAGCTTGTGATGTTCTTGCTGATTGACATATCAAGGAAAAGTCCGTCATGGTGCCGTCCTTCAGTTAAATAGCCTGCATGATTATATAGCTTTTTTTGAGTTATTTCTACTAAATTCCCGTCTTTATTGAAAAATAGCTGACCGCCTATCATTTTGTCGATGCCTAGCACTGTGTTAAACAGCTCACTCCTGCCTGAGCCTAACAAGCCCCATACACCCAGAACCTCGCCTCTATGCAGATCAAAGCTGATATCTTTAGGGAATTTTACTCCTGAAACGTTCTTCACGCTCAGTACGATTTCGTCTTGACTTCTCACGTCCTTACGCTCCGAGCCTTCAACTAAATGGCCAAGCATAAGGTAAACCAATTCTTCCTTGCTCAGCTCAGAAACATCTGCGTCACCGGTTAATTGACCGTCTCTTAGCGCTAGAACTCTGTCGCATAATTGGAAGATTTCGTCCAAATAGTGGGAAATATAGAATATAATATAGCCTTGTGCCTTTAAGCTGTTAATAATTTCAAAGAGCTTTGCCGACTCATTGTCCGACAATGAAGAGGTCGGTTCGTCGAACAGCAGGATTCTGCCGCCCTGACTCAGAGCTCTTGCGATCTGAATCAATTGCTTTTCACCGACTGTCAATGAATGCCCGGGTGCTTCCAAGTCAATACGGCAATCCAAAGCATCCAGTTGTTTTTTTACTTCCTGCTTCATTGCTTTTTTATCAAGGAAAGGCGTTGCTTTGCTTTTGCGCCAACTTCCGAAATCGGTAGCTAAGACATTTTCGATAACGTTCAAGGTGTCGAATACCTGAACTTCCTGCTGAATAAAAGCGATACCCAGTTTTTCGGCAGCTTTGGGGTTTTCGATCTTCACCTTTTCCCCGTTAATGATGATTTCGCCGCCTTTATCCGGCTGCAGCAAACCGCCGAGGATGTTCATCATTGTGGATTTTCCGGCACCATTTACTCCGACAACACCATATATCAGACCGGAGTTTGCGGAAAACGATACATCGGACAGCGCTTTGACACCTGGAAAACTTTTGCTTATATTTTTTAGTTGAATAGACAATCCTTTTTCCATAATGTCCTCCTATGCAAGACGTTTGGAATCGATGAAGGTCCTTAGTGACGCGATTCCCATAGCAAAGATGATGATGCTGCCCTTAATCAGCGTGGTGTAATAATCCGATACGCCTATCATGTTCATAACATTGTTGACGCCGACAATCAAAATTGCGCCAAAACATGCGTCCCTAACTCTTCCTTTGCCGCCATTAACGGAAACGCCTCCTATGACAGCTGCACTGATAATGTCCAATATCTGAGATTGGGGACCCATAGCGGCCCTGGCTGTGGATATGGAAGCGGTGTTGATGATGCCGGCAAAAGCAGCGCAAACGCCGCAGATAACGTAAACAATCAAAATTACATTTTCAGTGTTAATACCTGAAATTTTAGCGGCGTTCTCGTTGTTTCCGATATAGTAAACCTTTCGTCCGAAAGATGTGCCGGTCAGAATAAAATCAAGAACGGCAGGAATCACAACGAGCATGCCTATAACAGTATACTTATTAAAGAAATTCGCATATGTAGAAGGTAAAGTCGGCAAACCGACCCCTCCGCCAATGGCAGTTGCAAGTCCTGTAGCAACGGTCATCATAGAGAGTGTAACAACCAGCGGAACCATTTTCAGTTTGGAAATTGCCAAACCGTTGATCAGCCCAAGCGCCGCACCCGTCAGCAAGATTACAAGGGTGCCTATAACCAGATTCCCGACGCTGGTCATAAAAGCAACACCAATAACAGCAGAAGCTGCCATTACCGAGGGACCGGAAATATCCATACCACCTGTAACAAGAACGAATGTTACACCAGAAGCCATGATTGCAATTGGTGCCACTTGTGCTAAAAGGTTAGTTATGTTTTGAACTGACATGAAATCCTTAACTGTGTAGGATAGCACAACAAACAGTACCGCGATAGCTACTAGCATACCTAAAAGCTGTTTGTTGTTTTGAGCAAATCTTTTTAATTTATTCAGCACAATAACTTTATCTCCTCTTGTTTAAACTAGTTAGAGTATCTTTCTAAAGTTATGTTTCACAGCCAATGAAACTGTGAAACATAACTTTAAACACAAGTATATACCTTTAATTTCTAATAGAAGGCGAGGTGTTAAACGGCCCCGCCTTCTATTTTATGGTTTACTTGTGGTCTACCCTTTAAGGTTTATTCGTAGTCAATGCCCCAAAGCGGAATTGTAGCAATGATTTCTTCAATATCCTCGTTTGTTGCCTGAGTGCCGAGTGTGAGCTGAACTTTCTCTACGGGCTTGCCTTCAAGAAGGTCAAATGCTGATTTTGCAGCGCCGACTGCGAACATGTAGCAGCCCTGGTCAACGCCTGTGTCGATGTAGCCGGATCTGAGCAATTCAATACCGATCGGGAACATGTCAGAAGCAGCTATGTAAACGTGGCCTTCCTCACCGCGAGGAGCCCATTTGCCGGCGTTTTCCAAAGCAGTCTGGATACCGGGCATCAAGAAGTCAGAAGATGTGTAGAGGCAGTTTGCATCCGGGTCAGCCTGAAGAGCAGGCTCCATGTTGGCAAGTGCCACATCCGGTTCCCAGCGGCCGCAGTCTACTATGGTAACTTTAAGATCAGCATAGCCGGAATCAACCAATGCTCTTCTCATGCCGGTTTCTCTGTTAACTGCGTTTTCGTCAGTAACGTCGCCATAAACGTCGATCATGGAAGTGGGCTCAATGCCGTCTTTCTTCATGATTTCAAACATTTTCATAACGCCGACGTATGCTTGCTCCTCAGAGCTGAAGTTTATAGTTGCATCGGGGATCTGATCGCCTGTAGCATCGGGGGATACCTCACGGCAGTAAGAAATGAACAAAGCTCCTGCCTTGTGAACTTCTTCTACAGACTGAAGGATTGCCTTTGAGTCAAGTGCCGGGCAGAAAATAACTTCGCAGCCTTTTGCGAGAAGGTCTTTAATGTCGTTAGCCTGTTTTGTAACGTCATTGTCAGCGTTTAGCTCTGTCCATTCAACTGTGTAGCCGCGTTCATCTGCTTCGAAAGTTACTCTTTCATACAAATACTCGGCCCATGCGTGGAATGCAGCTGCTTGTTTGCTGTTCATTGCAAGACCCATTTTTACCACTTTTGCATCGCCATTAGATGGATCGCTAGAAGTTACCGGCTCGGTAGAAGTTGCAGGATCGTCAGAAGTTGCAGGAGTGCCGCCGCAGGCAGCAAATGTGCCCAATACTAAAACCAGTGCCAACATCAATACTAAGATTTTCTTCATTTTTCGTCCTCCTAATTTAATAATCGCAATCAAATTAACATATAAAAGCTGATATCTGTACCTTTTACACATTTTGTCACGTATTGCGATAATCATATTTTAGCTCACGTTATTTTGCAAGTCAAGAGAAAATCACATTTGTAATAACATTTGTTAGTTCTGATAATTTGCGCGCTGAAATATGGTTATTATTCATTATTGACATATCTTTTCTATGTTGATATGATTTTTTTGTTCAGATTATATGCCGATAAATTCAATTATTAATGTGTTAAAAGGACACACCTTTATTATGTTTATAATAAATGAAAGTGAATGTGAATATCGCTTTGGCGACAGCGGCCCGAAGTACTTTATGAGGGGGCCCAGAGCCGGAATAGGTCAAGCCAGATTGAAACCCGGCGAGGACTTTGCCAATCATTCTCATGAAGTTATGGAAGAAAGCTTTTTTGTGATAAAGGGCAAAGTGGAATTTGTTGTCGACGGCAAGTCATACATTAGCGAAAAAGGCGATTTTTTAAGTATGCAACCGAACGAATCACATTATTTAAAGAACGTTGGTGATGATGAGGCAATTATCCTTTTTTGTCTGGCGCCGTTTGTTGACGGAGATAAAACAAACCGGCCTCTTGAACGCATTGATTAATTAGGACAGGTAAATACATTTACTGATATTAAAGATGTACGGAAACTGTTCTTAACAATATATTAAAAGAATTACTTAGGAAGGAAACGGAGAAGAATATGGCTGACGCAAACGGAAATGCTATTGCAAAAAATTATTACTTGGATGAAGAGTTTAATTCAGAAGGTTTTCATGTTAAAGGAATGAATAACGTAGATTGGGGCATGAAAAACAGGTTATCACGGATTTTCAGCCCCGAGAGCGGTAATTCTGTAATGCTCGCATTTGACCATGGGTATATTATGGGCTCAACTGCCGGTCTTGAAAGACTGGACATCGTTGTTCCGCCGCTCGTGCCTTATGTTGATTGCTTAATGGCTACAAGAGGTGCATTGCGCACTTGCATATCACCAAGTTCCACTAAAGCGATCGCTCTTAGAGCCTCTGCGGGTTCAACGGTTGCTGCAGATGATGTTACGCACGAAGTTATCGGCGTAGACATGGAAGACGCTATCCGCATGAACGCTGCCTGCGTTGCTGTCCAGACTTTTATCGGCGTGCCTGAAGAAGAAAAAAACTCCCTTCAGAATTTAGTGAAAACCGTTGACGCCGGCTACCGTTACGGAATTCCAACATTAGGCGTTATTGCGGTTGGAAAACAAATGACAAGGGATTCGAGGTTCTTTTTGCTGGCAACCAGAGTTGTAGCAGAGCTTGGTGCAAATATCGTTAAAACATATTATTGCGATGACTTTGAAAAGATCGTCGCGGCATGCCCGGTGCCTATTGTTGTAGCCGGAGGTAAAAAGGTACCTGAAAGGGACGCTTTGGAACTTGCTTATAACGCCATATCCAGAGGCGCGCGTGGTGTTGATATGGGAAGAAATATCTTCCAGGCCGAAGATCCAAAAGCTATGACACAAGCAATCAGCATGATTGTACATAAAAAAGCAACTGTTGAAACAGCGTACGAGTTCTATCTGGACACAAAAGCAAAGTAATAAATAAACAGGAGGAAACGGTTATGGCACTTGAGTACATGCACATTGGTATTCCTGTAAAGGAAAAGAAACCAAACATGAACTATGCGGAAGGCATGAAAATATGGATGAGTAACCCCGACGATTATGAGTACAAAATCGAGTATTTGATCTTTGAAGAGGGCAATCCCTTCCCTGAAATTATGCATAATAACGTCCACGTTGCCTACAAAACTGAAAATATGGATCCTTATCTGAAAGGTGCAGACGAAGTGATTTTCGGGCCTGTGGATGCAGCTCCGGGTGAACGCATGGCATTTATCCTCTTGGATGGTGCAATCATTGAATTGTACGAAATAAAATAGTAAATATTATTTTGAAATGCACAATAAAATGACTCCTTTTAACATGGAGTCATTTTATTATTAAATGCTGTAATTCTTATAGCAGGAAAGGCAGATTATATGAAAGCGATTATTCTTACCGCAAACAAAAAAATGGGTTTAAATGTTTATAAAGAAAAAAACCTGGAAAAAATACGCAAGGAATTCGATATAGATGACAAGATCTATACAAGAGCAGATATCATTTCTTCAGACAACGATTTTAGCGATATTGAGATAATATTTGCCTGCTGGGGCGTTGAGAACTTTACATGTGATGAAATTAAAGCAAACCTTCCCGGTCTGAAAAACATTTTTTATGTGGGGAGTTCTATTAAATATTTTGCCAAACCATTTTTGGAGGCAGGAGTTAAAATTAGCGGTGCCTGGCAGGCAAATGCCGTGGCTGTTGCCGAATATGTCGTATCACAGATGGTTCTAGGCATAAAAGGTACGTTCTTATCTCGTATTAATAGCGCCGGCGAATGGGACAGAAAGAAGAATTTAGTTATTCCGGTCAAAGGCTTCTATAATATTAAAATTGGCATTCTGGGTGCCGGTGCTGTCGGCAGAAAGGTAATAGAACTTCTTTCCAACTTTAAAGATAATCAACTTGAAATTCTACTTTATTCACCTGAAATTACTGAGGAAACAGCAAAAACGCTTGGAGTCAAAAAATCGAATCCCGTGGAAATCTTTAGTGAATGTGATATTATCTCAAATCACATTGCCAACAACGCTGATACGCAGAATTTCTATTCGAGTGAATTATTTGATCTGATGGGAGATCAGGTGGTATTTATCAATAGCGGAAGAGGCGAGCAGGTAGTTGAAAGCGATTTGGCACAGGCAATGAAAAAGAGGCCGCAATCCTGCGCTCTTTTGGATGTTACCGCTCCTGAGCCGCCGACTGACAGCTGTCCGTATTTTGGCGTTGATAACATTTTTCTTAATCCTCATATCGCCGGAAGCCAGAACAACGAACTCGAAAGACTGGTTGACTACGTTCTCGAAGACGCCGTTTCTTTAAAGAACGGCAGGCAGCTGCGGTACGAGATAACTCTGGCAGATTTTCCCCGTCTCGCATAGTATTGGTGGCATTACTCAGCAGTCCTGAAATTGTTATTATTTCAGGGCTGTTGTTCTGCATTTTCCAGCTCTTTCAGGCGAAGAGCGTCCGGTGGGTGAATTACGCCGCATCCATTTTTCTTGTTATTCCACCACGTTTCATCTCTACGACACAGTTATACTATTACAGGGGGGTGAGGACTCCTAACACAACCGTCTAAACGAAGAAGCATAATGCGGGAAAGACTAATACGAGGTAGTGGTAACCAGAGCGGCCCCTGAAAAATACAAGAGCCGCTCTTTTGTGTTGTTGATTTATCAGGGCCAAGGAGTTTCATAAGGCATCCAGTCTGTAAGCCATTTTCCATATGTTAATGACCAAAGACGCTTTTCTCGTGCCCCGTTTGTAACTCTATAGTACCACATGGTTTGCTCAGCGCGCATTACAATTATCTCTTCATCTGTGGCTGTTTCGGGGACCTGCTCGCTTCCAAGTGCGAGAACGGGCAATGCTAGAGAAAAGCAGAGAATAAGTGCAAAAATTACTGATATATGTTTTTTCATATGTATACCTCAAATTAATTATTATCTATCTATGATTGGCAGAACTGAGTGCAAATCGTCTGTTAAGTCTTCTTCGTTTACATCCCAATAATAAACACCATCTACATAAAGCTGCATAGTTCCATCATCTGACACTCGTATGTATGCATTTTCAGGAGTAATTGAAATGCCACCATCTAAATCCTCTTCTGTTGCATACTCAACAGACTGAACCAGCACCATGTACGACAGCAGAAAGAAGAAAATCAAGGCGGCGGTAAGAAGAATCTGAATGCCACGGCTTTTCTTTTGCTCGCTGACAATAACTTCAAAACGCTTTATCAAATCCTCATCGTCCCCAGTTTTCATTAAAGGCGACGCTCCGAGCAGTTGAGCTTTGTTTCCAGAGTTCGGAAATTGCTTCATTACAGACATGATTGATTCAAGATAACTAATCTTTCCGGCTGTGTCCATGTTTTTCGTAACCTTGCCGTCACATCGCACTTCAAGAAGATAGTCGAGCCTTTTCTGAAATTTATGTACAGCAGGATTCCACCAAAAGACTGTGGAAAGGACTAAATAGAACAGCTTTATCAGGAAGTCATGATGCTCGAAATGCTGGTATTCGTGCCTGAGAATAAGCTCCCAATCACTATCTGTGATCTCAATGTCGGGAAGGTAGATATGCGCTCGGAAAAGCCCTATTACGTTGGGAGAGCTTACGTCCGGGGTGACGATAATGTCAGCCTTCCTAAGCTTCAATTGCAAGCTTATGCGCTTCATTTGTGTACTTTCAATCACAGTATATTGCTTGCGAAGATTTCTTTCCCTGATTAATTGAGCTATGTTCTTTATGAGGACAATAAGTGTTCCAATTCCCCAAATTGCGACAAGAATCAACGAAACAGAGATGTGCGTTGTCCCTAATGAGATGTCGGCTTCCAACGCGCGCCTAATAGCCGGGAGTACAGTATATGAGGGGATTACATACGCTTCCGGCAAATCCAAAGGAAGAAGCATTCGAATCATGCCCAACAAGGCAAACAGAACAAGGAATGATGTGCTGTATTTTGCTAAAAAATACGTCTTTCGGCCAAGGTAAGAAACCACTAGCATGGAAACATTAAACCATATGATAGCAGCAGCAAACGAAAACGCGCTAACCATATTTTACTTCATCTCCGCTTTTTTCTTCTTTATTATCTCTTCCAGCTTGTTAATAGTGTCCTTGCTCACGTTGGCTTCATTAACTAAAGCGGAAACAAGCAGGGGAAGGCTCTTCTCGTCAAGTGATTCGCTAACGCTCTTTGAAAAATACTCCCGACGACTAAGAACCGGTTCAAATAGTCGCAGATATTTGCCTCTTTTGCCTTTAATCGCGCCAATTTCCTTGATAGCGCCCTTCTTCTGTAGAGTTTGGAACATGATATAAATTGAATTATCTTTCCAACTCTTTTCTTTCGGGGAGAGCTCCAAAATTTCAACAGTAGTCAATGGTTTGCCAGCGCTCCAAAACAAGTCCATGATTTGGGTTTCGCTTTCTGTAAGTCTTATTCATATCACCTCCATCTATTACCTGAATTGTACAATTTTTCTGTGACTATGTCAATGATAGTTTAGTAATAAAAGCAAATAATTTCCATAAATAAACCGTTTTGCGTACGATGTTCAGTCCCATTATCTCATACCATTATTCTAATCAATAACTTAATAATAATATTGTTAACTAAAAGATTGTGTGATATATTCTGCTTAAGGTGGTGATAAGATGCTTGAAACATCGGTGTTCCCAAAGCATATATGTAGCGCAGTGTATAGTGTAGGCTATCTTTATCTCCGGTTCAGTGAAGGTGACATATTTGTTTATTACAACGTCCCAGAATCAGTTTTTGATTCTCTTGTGAATGCGGGATCTCTCAACAGCTACTTTTATACTTATATTCGTGATAAGTACAACGAAACAAAAATCTCCTAAGCGAAAAGTCAAGAGTAAAAGCTGCTCCAAGAATACAATCGGTCGACGGATGTTCATTCATGTCCAGTTCGCAGCCTCTTTCAGGAGAACATCAAGCCATATTCAGGTGTCTTCCTCAGCAGACAAAAATTTGTACTTCTGATGAATCACGCTGCATGCTCCTTCATAGTAAGTACGAAACACGATTATGTGAAGAACGGAAGAATGCGAATAGGAGAGTGGTTCAGACGAAATAGGGGATCGGCAGCGGTGGTACTGGCAATCTGGCATTCGATGCTGTATGGAGAAATGTTAAAATAGCAGCACTTGATATCAGGTGATTTCAAGTGCTGCTATTTATTAATCGATAGTGAGACGGTTCAGAATTTGTATTCTTTTCAGATTATGCTCGCAAAAGTCTCTACAGCTGTACGCGCTTGTTCGTAAACCGGAGTTTGGCGGTCAACCTCAATCATAATGTGAGCTATTCCCGCAGCATCAAATTGTTTTTTGAGAATTGGATAATCGAACTCTTCTGGGTCACAAAATTTCGTCATAAGCACGATAACACCGTCTGCATTGTAAGCTTTTACCATCTCCATTATCATTCCGCCGCGCTTTTTTTCCGGGTCGAAAAGAACACTGCATCCCTCGTGAAGGGCCATTTGCCTTGCAAGGCGCTCAATTGGATTGGAACCGTCTGGCACAAGTGTGCGAAAACGACGGCTTTCAGCGGCTACCTCGTCGGCAACGACTGCAAGATTGTTGTCCTCAAATATTTCCAATATGGCCGGAGAGTCCGAAAGTATGCCTGTAATAACAACTCGTTTGCCATTCCATGGTTGTACGGGAAGCTTCGCAAGCTCGTTGCTGAGTTCAGTTATCAATTCCGTGTGGAGCTTAGCGTCCATAAACCCCGCACTTTTGATTACGCTACAGCGAAAAGCCGGCGTGATAATCTGCGGGTGTTGTGCGGCAAGGTCGGAGAAGCGTAGCACGGCAAGCCTTTGGGCGTTATAGACATCAATGGCATCTTCGATATCGGAATCTGAGACTTTTTTTCCGGAGATTTCTTCAAGCCGAGTGAGCAGAGCACGGTATTCGGCGCATAAAAAGGCGACTCCCGCCTCGCTCTTGCGGTTCTGTGGGTGGAACAAGGGAATATAAGGTACGGATTTTACGCCGGCCTTCCAATTCTGAGTCATGCATTTCATGGAATCGCAGAGTGCGGGGATAATTATACCGGACAGCGCGTCAAGGTCTCCACGAAGACCTAGCTCAAGACTAGTCTGCATAATAGAACATATAAAGTTCGGGAAATATTGCTTGGCCTTAACTACTCCAATGTCTGCGCCCCAAACTGAAAAGGGCAGCATGCCGGCGGCATAGATCAGTTCTTGGGGGCAGTACATAGGCGTGCAGCCAATTGCACGGCGGCCGGAGCTAACGGCATCATCTAGAGCGGAGGATGGATCTTCAGCAGTAAGCGTAAGTTCCTCGAGAATTCTATAAATACGTTTCATACTCTATTCCCCCTTCTCACGATTCTCCATAATTTCGACCAGTGCCTGTACGCGCGTCTCATATTGAGAGAGCGAAAAATTGCGCATGTCCGCCTGATCACCATCGAAGCTTGAGGTCGGCACGTCAAGCTGCTCGCGCATCCGGCGATCCATTTCTGGCATAAACCCACTCCAGAGCTTGCAGCTTCGATTGTTATGAATTAGCACGCCATCGATTTTAGTTTTGCGTCCTGCATCAACGCGCATTTGCACACTCCGCTCAAGGCTTGTTGAATTCGGGATGTCACAATAGGCGGCGCAAAGCTCGTCAAGATTTGTATATATGTACCCGAAGGTCTCGGCATACATAGTTGCCACAACGTTTACACCAGCATCTCGCAGTGCTACAAATGTGCTTTTAAGATGGGGGAAACAGGCTATGCCTTCAAAGAGTATGCGGTGCCGCTCCTCTCCCTTGAATGTTGACGAACGCTGCTCCGCCAGCTCCTCATATTCGGCGGCAAGCTGCTCGAATGCCTCAGCGGTCTCAACTCTGCCACGTCCGCAAACAGCGACCGCCATGTGGTTAAAAAGATCAAACCCGCTGAAAGGGGAGGGTGTGTGCATACTCAAATCAGTGGCCCGTTTCCATGCCTTTGCCGTGCGGACTGAAACAGCCATTGTCTCACTTAGTTTATCATCAGAAAAAGGTTTGCCCGTTATTTCAGAAAGTCTCTTACACGCGTCATCAAACTGGGCGCGAATATATTTGACGCGCTCAGCCGATACCGTCACGTCATTATTGAACGGTATATCTATGAGAATTAGTGGAATATCAAGCTCAAAAGACAGATTTTCATACCATTTGATAACACAATTGCAGATATTATTGCAGCAGAGCAGAAAATCAGGCTGCGGCATGTCAAGCTCAGGGCTCTCCTTGATGTCGGCGAAGGAAAGATTAATTCGTGCATAGGCACAAATGTCATTTGAATAACCCAGGGACTCAGCATGCTCGCACATACGTGAAGAGCCGCCTTTCGCTGCGATTGCCGCCGCCTGATTCTCAGGATATACGACTTTTATTCCCATTGATGACGGGATCTCCTGAGGAAAATTGGATGCGCACCACCCGATCTTTTCACCGCGGGCCTTAGCATCCCATGCCTCCTGATAATATTTTGCATTCAGATTACTAATCGTTTTTTTTGCAGGGATTTTTTCGTCAGACATTATTTTTCAACCCTTTCATTCACTCCACTGTACCACTGCTTTTTCATCCTTCATGCGTTCAATTTGCGAATCATTGTATCCGAGCTTTTGAAGAATCTTGACTGTGTCCTGACCCAAGTATGGACCACGCTCAAATGGCGGGAGCCCGGCATTCTGGAACATCATGGGTGTTCTCACAAGAGTGCGCGTATTTCCCGTAGGATATTCCATGGGGAAAAATATGTCGGAGGCCCAGGCCTGTTCGTCTTCCAGCAGTTCATCCCAAGTTTGCGCCGCGGCATGGGGGATATCAGCAACTGTGAATATTTCTATCCATTCCGCAAGCGTTTTTTCAGCTAATGCTTCCGCTACAATATCGTAGACTTCAGGCATGCGCTCACCCACAGTCTGTTGTGTGGCATATATCTCATGACCACATAGGTCAGATCGGCCGACAGCAGTCATCATACGATCAAAGCTTGAGTTATAAGAGGGCAGGGCGATCTGAATGAAGCGCTCGTCGCTCGTTTTGTAGGCAGTCGTGAAAGGGTTTGCCGCCTGTCTGCGACTCTGAGGAAATTTCGATGAAGGATGTCCATACTGCGCGGCAGTCAGCATTAAACTCACACCATAAACTGCGCTGTGAAAGAGGCTTACAGAAACCCTTTCTCCAACACCGGTAGATTTAGACTTTAAAAGGGCTGCACAGACTCCGGTTGCGAGGTACATTCCGGCTTGATGATCGCCGACTCCGGGAACAGGGGTAAGCGGCATGCTTCCGGGCTCATAGAGTGCGCCCATCCAACCGCCGCGGGCAAAAAAAGCTGTGAAGTCAAAACCAGGCAAGTCCTTCGATGGCCCCTTGTCACCATAGCCTGTGACCATTCCATACACAAGAGCAGGGAACCTTTCGTGCAGTGTTTCGTAATCCAAACTAAGCTTCTCAAGGGCTTTTGCACGTAGATTTGTAAGAAAAACGTCGGCGCTTGCTAGAAGTTCCATTAAAACTACCATGCCCCTTGGATTTTTTAAATCAAGAACAATGCACCTTTTTCCAGCGTTGTCCAGATCGAAAGTGGTGTTCTCCTTATGACCTTCAGGGCGCCCCTCATTCTTGGCGGTATAGCGCAGTGGATCGCCGTCCGGTGACTCGATTTTGATTACCTCGGCGCCCATATCCGCCAGTGCGCGGCCTGTACCGGGTACAGCTACAAATGTAGCCAGCTCAATTACGCGAATTCCAGCAAGTGGTCTGTTATCAATCATGCTTTCATCTCCTTATTATTCAGCGAGCGCACTGTCTTCAACTATATTATAGGAGCAAGAGCAGTTACGGACAATGTGACTACGTCCAAATAGCACGACAAAATGGCAGGTGGACTTTGTGCGAGTACACGAAGATATTAACCGGAGGGCTTGACCTTTTGGCGATCTGCTGTAATAATATATAAAAACAATTTGCAACAGTATCGGCTGAGGAGGATCTCGTGTGGAATCAGAATTGATGAGCAGGCTTTTGGAAAAGGCAAAACAAACTAAAAAACGTATTGTATTTCCTGAAGCAGAGAACGAAATTATACTTCAGGCCGCGCGTCAAGTCATAGAACTCAACGCTGGCAGGCCGTTGCTGGTTGGCTCCCCGGCAGTGATAAAATCAGTTGCTCACCTGGCCGGAATACCGTTGGACGATTTTGATATTTTCGATAATACTGACGAAGAAAAGCTGAACTCACTTGCCCGGCGCTATGCTTTAACCCCGGGTGATTTCACAGCAAGCAAGGAATGCGGTGATTTAAGGCATCCCCTGAACTGTGCGATGGTTCTCTGCAAGCTGGGGGACGTTGACTGCGTTGCGGCGGGGCGGCAGTATTCCACCGCAGAGGTGTTTCGTGCTGCGCGGTCAATTTTGGGAATGAAACCCGGGGCCGAAAGAATATCAAGTCTTGGGATAATTAACGTGCCGGGCTTTCGTGGTCCTGAAGGGAGCATGTTCGCTCTCGCGGATTGCGCTGTTAACCCCTTTCCAGATGCCAAGTGCCTTGCGGATATCGCTTTGCGTTCCGCTGAAACCGTGCAGCAGCTGCTTGGTTGGCAGCCGAGGGTTGCTATGCTTTCGTTTTCAACCTGCGGCAGCGCCTCGCACGAGAGCATTGATGTTATACTCCGGGCTATAGAAATCGCAAAAATGGGCTCTCCGGAGCTGAAAATCGACGGAGAATTTCAGCTTGACACTGCAATCCTGCCGGAAGTTGCGGCAGTGAAGATGCCGCGTGAAAGTGACGTTGCAGGGCGCGCAAATGTACTTGTTGTACCCAATTTACACGCGGGCAACATTGGCGTAAAACTCATTCAGATATTTGCAGGCGCCGAAGCATATGGTCCCATACTTCAAGGTTTTTCCAGACCGATATGCGACTTTTCGCGCGGTGCACCGTTAAGCGAAATGATGGGAAACATTATAATGCTCCTAGTCCGTGCTTCGATAGAAAGTGAAATGTAAGAATAGAAAAGAGGTTGCATGCATCGTTTTGCTTGCAACCTCTTTTTTGTAATTTGTGCAGGGTTTCTGAGGATGATGAACTATTTCAGAAGATTGCCCGCAATGACCATCTGCTGTACCTGACTTGTACCTTCATAAATTGTAAATACTCGGCAGTCACGATAAAAGCGTTCAACCTTATAGCCGCTAATATAGCCGTAGCCTCCATGTATCTGAACAGCCTTTCCAGCGACCTCGTTGCAGATTTCAGAGGCAAAATATTTTGCCATTGAACAGTACATCCCTGCATCCGGATCACCCTCGTCCTTTTTCACTGCTGCGGCATATGTCAACTCGCGTGCTGCCGCGACCTTCGCAGCCATATCCGCAATCATGAAGCTGATTGCCTGAAAATCAGCAAGTCGCCGCCCAAACTGTTCGCGCGTCTTTGCATAGCTGATTGACTCGTCAAGACAGCCCTGTGCAACGCCTACTGACTGTGCAGCCACACCGAGCCTTCCACCGTCCAGCGTTTTCATGGCATTAGAAAAGCCCTTGTTTTCCTCACCAAGCATATCGCTCTCGTGCACGCGTACATCGTCAAGAACAATGTCACTTGTCGCGCAGCCGCGAAGACCCATCTTGTGCTCATTCGCTCCGACAGACACGCCCGGAAGCTTCATATCTACAATAAACGCAGAAATACCCTTAGTGCCCTTGTCTTTATCCGTTTTTGCATAGACGATCGCGTAGTCGGCAAGCGGAGCCATTGTTATGAAGGTCTTTCTTCCGTTCAAAACATAGTGGTCACCGTCCCTGACGGCCTTTGTGATCAAACCGCCCGCATCTGAGCCTGCTCCCGGCTCAGTCAGCGCAAATGCCAAAATCTTTTCCCCTGTGGCAACCGGAGTCAGGTATTTTCTCTTTTGCTCCTCGGTTCCGGCATACATTACAGGCCCACCCGAGAGTGAGTTGGGGGAGTTGGCGTAAAGACTGGCAACGGGGCTCACGCGGCACAGCTCCTCCAGCATAACGACATAGGCCATGTTATCAAGACCCTGCCCACCGTATTCCTCGGGGATTTTTATGCCATATAGACCCATTTCACCCATTTGATCCAGTATCTCCTGAGGAAAAATGCCCGTCTCCTCAACCTTGTCAAGAACCTCAGACGTGAGTTCTTTCTTCGCAAAATTCCGCACCATTTCTTGTATCATTAAGCTGTCTTCTGATAATTTCATAATTATTTCTCCAATCTGAACAAATTCACTGAATAAATTCACTTTATCATATGCAATAGGTAAAGTCAATCTTGCATTTAATCTTTTCTGACGATATAATACTGGTATGGAAAAGATTACGAGAGCCCGGCAGGCAGAGATAACGCGCGACAAGCTGTACGATGCGGCGTATTCGCTGCTGGACGAAACAGAGTTCGAAAATATTACTATAAGGGACATAGTCAAAAGGGCAGGTGTTTCAACCGGTACCTTTTATTTGTATTTTAAGAGTAAGCTGGATGTCTATTATCAGACTTACCGCCTTGCCGACCAATATTTTGCCGAAGTTGTTTCTCCAATGCTCACGCGAGCTTCCGCAAAAGAGAATTTACTGCTCTTTTTCGAGCATTACGCTTATTACAATGCCAGACACACGAGCTTTCGTTTGACAAAGCTGTTGTATAATTCCGACAACAAGTGCTTTGTGCGTGACGGAGACCCCGGTATGTTCTCGGCTTTGCGTGATGTTATCGCGCGTGGCATGGCCTCTGGGGAGTTGGAGAGCAGTATCAGCGTTTCCGAGACGGCAGACTTTCTGATGGATGCCATGCGCGGACTGGTCTATAGATGGTGCGTTAGTGACGGCGTATTTGACCTTGAAGAGGCTATGGGTCTTTATGCGCGCCTGCTATATCGCAGCGTCTGCTGCACCTATACGGAGGTATTGCCATGAGAGTTAATCTAATAAAATTATATGAAGATCGTGAGGATGTTACGCTCACGTCCTATATTCTTGATAACTCGCCTGAGATGCCTCGTCCTGATGGCAGAGCTGCGGTAATAATCTGCCCCGGCGGCGGATATCTGACATGCTCTGACCGCGAGGGGGAGCCTGTTGCGCTCGCGTTCGCTGCTATGGGCTATCACGCATTTGTTCTGAGATACAGCGTCTATTACTCGTCCGGGCAGTCTACAGAGCTTTCACACCCCGATGAGCCCAAAGCGCACTGTATATTTCCAAACCCAATGCTTGACATTGCAAAGGCCGTGCTTACTATAAGAGAAAACGCAGAGGCCTGGCATGTTGATACAAAAAAAATTGCACTATGCGGCTTTAGTGCAGGAGGGCATAACTGTGCCATGTATTCGGTTTATTGGAATAAGCCAATAATAACCGATTATTTTGCTGTCGAGCCGGAAGCGCTGCGTCCCTCTGCCTGTATATTGGGTTATCCTATCACAGACTACTTTGGTATGCGTGCTTCCGCTCATTCCGATCCGATAGCAAAGGCGCTGCATAGCGCCTCAAAAATGGCGTACTTCGGCATGTCTTCGCCGAAGGATGAAATGTATGAAATGGCAAGCCCTGCGCGGCTGGTAGATTCAATGACGCCTCCAATGTTCCTGTGGTCAACCTGCGAGGACGGACTTGTTCATGTAAGACAAACCATTCTGATGACAGAAGCGCTGGCAGAATGTGCAATTCCTTTTGAGGTACATGTATTCGAAAGAGGACCTCACGGATTGAGTCTTGCGAACGAATCTTCGGCAGGCTTCCGAAGCCAAATTGACAGAGACGCTGCAGGATGGCTTGATCTATGTGAGGCATGGCTGAAGAAGCGTTTTGCTCCGCGCCTTCCGGCTGAGCCAAATTAGTCTGCGAAAATTCACGTGGCTTTTCAATATATAGGACAAGATCCTTGAAATTGTATAATTTCAAGGATCTTGTTTTTTGAGAAATGCTTTTGGGATAAACCCAAGAGCATTTTTCGTTGCGATTTCTGAAACTTATGAACGGCCAGCCGCCTTTTCAACAGCTGCGTCATATAGTACCTGGGCATTTTTTGCGCCGCCGGCAACAAGTTCTGCAATGTAGTCAGAAAGCAGATCAGAGAAAGCGTCTTTCCATACTTTGATTTCGTCATCGGTCAAGGTGATGATATTGCCGCCTGCTTCCTTGATGGCAGCTACGTTGCCCTGTCCAGCTCCGACTTCCCACGCGCCCTGACTGTCACGGAGAGTTACCGCTTCATCTGTGAAGAGCTGCTGAAGGTCTGCAGGAAGCTTGTTCCAAGCAGCTTCAGAGAAAGCCATTACCATGAGCGCAACAGCTGTACCTTTTTCACCAAAAACGGTTCCTGCCTTGAGGAAGTCAATGCAGCCAAAAGCACGAAGTACGTTGGCATGGTTAATTACGCCGTTAACAACGTTTGTGTTGAGGCTGGTAGCATACTCGGTGACAGGTGTTGAAACAGGTGCGCCACCGTTCTTTTGAACAAACTTCTGCATCATGCTGGAACTTGTGATGAGTTTTAGGCCGTTAAGGTCAGCGGGAACTCTGATCTCATGATCAGTTGTAGTGAAAATATCATATGGAGCGCAAGGGTAGTTGGTCCAGTATACCAGACCGTTGTTGCTGTATTCATCAGAGATTTCACTGAATTCGCTATAGAGCTCGTCATAGGCTTGCGCCGCATCAAGTATGCTCGGGTGCCCCAAGAAGGGGGTGTATGTAACGAGGTTTGAATAGGGGAACAGGTTAAGGTGCTCTGTCAGAGGCACTGCGCAGATGTCAACAACACCGGAGTTTAAGTCATCGACACAGGTCGGAACACTTGTGAGTGACCAGCTGTAATAGTAGGTGAATTCAAGACGGCCGTTGCTTGCAGCCTGGATTCTGTCAAGAGCTGCTGTAATCTCAGTAGTCGAGAACTCTGGGGCAGCGAAGGAGACATTGAGTTTGTAAACAGTGTCATCCGGGGGAGTGGTTGGATCTTCCACGGGAGCGTTTGATTCAGGGGGAGTGCTGGTTTCGCCATCAGTTGACTTGCCACAGCCAACGAGGAGTGTCCCCATTAGGCATACGACCAGAAGCAGGCATAAGAGTTTTTTCATTTTCATTTTTTCCCTCCATATTTTCTAACTAGTGTTTATTATTTTACATATCCGAGGATACGCAAATACTATTTCATTGCGTAGGGCAGCCAGGTTATGATTGATGGAATAAAGCAGCAGAGAATAATTACCACGAGATCGGCGATAATAAATGGCCAGACCCCCTTGTAGACAGTGTTAACTGGTACCTTGGACAGTCCTGACACGATAAAGGCATCCATTCCAATAGGAGGCGAGATCGCGCCCAGGGCCATCATCATTACAACAAACACGCCGAACCAAACGAGGTTGATATTCAAAGCTATCATCGCAGGTGCCAGCAAAGGAACCGTGAGTATCATCATGGGAATCTGCGGCATGAGCATACCAAGTATAACGTACATTAATGCAATCATCAGTAGAATTACGCCTGCAGGGACATTCATGCTCAATACAAGGTTGGTTATCGCGAAAGGTAGCTGAGAAAGAGTTATGAACTTGATGAACACGTAAGTTCCTGCCAGCATGAAGAGAACAAATCCAGTGGCCAACACTGTTTCCTTCAGGATTTTGCCTAACTTTTTCCATGTAATTTGCTTTCCAACCAGAGCGATTATGAAAGCACCAAGGGAGCCGAGTGCGCCCGCTTCTGTTGCTGTGCAAATGCCCATATATATTCCTCCGAGAACAATGAGGAAGAGGATAATTACAGGAATTACACCAACGAGAGCCTTGCGCTTTTCCTGGCGGGTAAATTCTTCACCCTTCGGACCAAGAGCGGCGTTTCTTTTGCAGGTGATTGTAATAGCAATAACAAAGGCAATAATCATAATAATGCCAGGCACGATGCCCGCCATAAAGAGATCGCCAACGCTCTGCTCGGTGAGCATTGCATACATTATGAAAGCCATGCTGGGCGGTATCAGAATTGCCAGGGGTGCGCCGGCGGCTACGGAGGCTGTTGCCAGCGAGTCGGCGTAGTTGAGCCGTTTTAGCTCGGGGAGGGCGAGTTTGCTCATAATTACGCAGGAAACGTTATCCGAGCCCGTAATAGCTCCCATGAGTCCAGAGGCAACAACTGTTGCCGAGGCGACACCACCTGTACGGCGGCCAAGATATTTATTTGCAAAATCAAAGAGGTTTTTTCCTATGCTCGTTTCGGCTATTATCATTCCCATAAGCGTAAACATAGGGATTGCAGTTGTTATGTAGTTGTCAATGTTCGAGAAGGGAGCAGTAACAACAGCGCCCATGGCTGTTGACCAGCCGTTCATTATCACCATACCGACAAAGCCGACAACTGCCAGAGCGGCGCCTATCCATACCCGACAGCCAATGAGGAGGATTAGTGCTACAACGCCAATAATTCCAATTACAACGTTACTCATTACTCAGCGCCTCCTACTTTGTTTTCATCTTCATTGTACAGCTTAACATGTGAGTTTTTATCATAGAATTGATTTGCCAGAAAAATAAGTATTGCAATTGCGAAAAAACCCATGGAAACAGAAAAGATAAGATAAAACGGCCAGGTCGGAATTTTAAGCATGGTGTACACCTGGTGTTGAGCCATCTTTTTGCCCATATCGATTATTCCCTGATAGCACATAATACCGCATATTCCGGCGGATATCAGGTAGCCAAATGTATCAAATACAAGCTGTCCTGTACGCCCGAGCTTGTCAATAAACATTCCGACACTTACATGGCGGCGTTCAATCAGCGCGTATGTAAAAGTCGGCGTCATGCAAATCATCATCATACGTGTGATTTCAATCGATCCGGTAATCGGCGCTTTAAAAAGATTTTTCAGAAATATGTCGGCAACGGTGATGCAGACCATGACCAGAAGTGCAACGATGGAAACTGCATTGAGAATTTTGCCGGTAAAACCAAGGCCCTTCATAAGATTTTGCATAATGTAAAAACCACTCCCTCCAAATATCGCACAACGCATCATAATTTGTCACATGATGTGTTGATTCAATTGTATATAACGTGAAACTATAGAGCATCGTGCGAAAGCACAATATAAACTCTTATCCGAATAGTTATTTTGTGATGACACACAAATTTGTGATAATTAACAGAAACACCGTCTCGTCTTGTTGATTATTAGAGCTATAATCACAAGTCGCTTACTGGATTGAAAGTCCTGCCAACCATCCTTGACGTACTGCCTCAAAGACCTTTGAGGGGCTTACACAGTCGCCGATCTTGGTGACCGCGCTGTTATGAAATGCAGCTTCAAGCTCAAGTGTTTCAGGGGAAGACTTCATTCCCAGAGCATAAATGACAGTGTCTGCCTGGTAACTGTGCTCCACACCGCCGCTATCAATTCCCTCAACGACATTTGGCTTTATTTCCGTACATTTAACGCCTGTTACAACGGTGAGCTTGCGCTCAAGCTGCTCCATCAGTGCGATTCTGTGCATCGGATAGCTATCGGCCGCGACTCCCGTGCTCATTTCAATCACAGTAACATTATGGCCGGTATCAGCTAGGTGCAAACCAGTTTCGCAGCCGACAAGTCCGCCTCCGACCATTACGACGTTCCTGCCGATTTTTTCAGGGGAGCAATATGCTTCAAGCGCCTGCAGAGCATTTTCAATACCCGGAATGGCAGGTGTAATCGGAATTGAGCCAAGTGCGAGAATGACAACGTCAGCTTCGCAGCTTTTTGCATCCTGTAAAGTGAATTCACGATTTAACTCGACTTTTACACCGCTGCTGAAAAGCCGGCGCGCAAGGACGTCCTTATACCTGCGCAGATCCTCCTTGTGTACGTCCGAATCTGTGAACCTTAAAAGACCTCCGAGATAGCTGTTTTTTTCAACAAGTGTCACCCGGTGTCCACGCTGCGCCGCAGTTATGGCTGCCATCATACCTGCAACTCCGCCGCCGATAACCAGCACCTCGCGTGAGGCAGACGGCTTTTGTTCTAAAATACTCTCGTCAAAGAAAAATGCCTCAGGATTCACAGAGCAGCCAAACAAAGAAGTCAGATCACCGATGTTATCCTCCAGCGGACCGGGGAAGCAACGATAACAGCGCAGGCAGGGGTTAATGTCGTCTGCCGTGCCGGAAGCAGTCTTGTTGACAAATTGCGGATCAGCGGTTAGCTGGCGGGCCATGGCAACCAAGTCACATACCCCGTCAGATATCAAACTTTCCGCGTGGTCCGGGTCATTGATGCCACCGACAAGGATAACTGGTATATTGACTGCTTTTTTGACCTGAGCAGCGTAATCGGCATTCAGGCCGTGCGGATGAAACAGGGAAGAAAACTCGCCGGATAAAATCGGATCACGATATACACCGATAGAAACGTGTATAGAATCAATATACGGCTCAATCAGTTTGCAGACTGCGGCGGTTTCCTCAATGCCCATGCCGCCCTCCATGCACTCATCTCCACTGACGCGCATTTCGACAAGAAAATCAGGTCCAAGGGCATCACGAACTGCCTTAAATACCTCAAGAGGGAATCGTGCTCTATTCTCTAAGCTGCCTCCATACTCATCTGTACGCCGATTGGTTCGTGAAGATAAGAACTGATGCAACAGCCAACCGTGGCCGGCATGTATGATAATTCCGTCGAAGCCGCATTGCTTCATATATTGCGCGGCTGCTACAAAGTTTTCGATGACACTGCGCATTAGCTTATCATCCATAGCAGTGACAACAGCACCATCCTCGCGTACATAACCAATAGGACCGATAGGATCCTTTAAGCCAGGAATCTTTAGCTTTGACTCACCGCAGTGTGACAGCTCAATCACAGCTAGTGCCCCGCCGTCGTGAATGATTTTAACGGCATTGATCATCGCATCATAGAACGGTCCCTCCAGCTTTGAATAGTCAACAGGAGGGAAGGGTTCGCGGTTGGCGTATTCGGAGTCAATGAAGGTTTCACCGATGGTGACCTGCGCCACGCCACCTTTTGATTTTTCCGTAACTGACTGCAATAGAACTTTGTCCAATCCCGGTAAAACGGAAAAAATTCCGCAGTAGATCGGCGCGGCCACTACGCGGTTCTTGTAGGTCCTAGTACCGACCTTAAGAGGACTGAGCAGATTTGGATATCGATCATTCATAGCATATTATCCTTTCCAAAACGACGGTTGTTGCCAGCGTTTGCTGTTACATTTGTACTTACTTTGCCGTACAGGGGAGCGGTTTTGCAGGACATCTCGGTTTTATTGCCCCTGCGGTTACAATCGCGTCATACTCGCAAGCCTCGATGCATTTTCCGCACTGCGTGCACTCATCCTGGTCTATAATATGGACAAACTTCTTTTTACCCTCAATCGCGTCATCCTCACAGACCTCACGGCATTCCTCGCAGCCGACACATTTGTCTTGCAGTACATGAAATGTAAGAAACTGTCTGCATACTGAGGCTCTGCAAGTCTTTTTGGAGATGTGTTCCCGGATCACATCTCCGTAGTTGTTCATCGCGTCGTTAATCAGCTCTGAGGCAAGCTCTCCGATTTCACAGGCGCTTTGATTTTTCATCGCGGTACAAAGCTCCGCGATCAAGTCAAGATCAGACAGTTTTCCTTTTTTGTTGGAGATGTCAGTTAATATGGTGTGAATCTGAAAAAGACCCTCATAACCAAATACACATTTTCCGCAGCATTCTTCAAATAAATTGCCTGTTACTTGAGTCAACAGGTCAAGTGCGCAGTCATCTCCCAAAGATAGAGTTGTTGCATCAACCATAAACTCAGCCCTGCCTTTCGTATTCGTTCCATAGCTTAGGCTTTGTGAGCTGCAGTCGCAGATCGCATTGCAGGCAGCGTGCAGCCTCGTTTTCTGCGGTCTCCGCTGTCCATGTTCTCTCAACCTCATCGAAGCATTTCGATCTGCATACCGGGTCGAGAATATTCGCAGGATGCCTCTCACGTTTGGCAAAATCGCTCTCGCAGCCGATAAAGGGGCTGACCGTCTCCGGGTCTGTGAGTAACTCTAAAATGTAACCGTCACCACCCAGATACTTGTCTATTGCCTGTGCGCTACGTCTACCGCCCGCAATAGCTTCGATTACTGACTTTGTTCCTGTCGAGCTGTCACCGGCTCCAAATATTCCCTCAACATTAGTTTCTTGCTGCTCGTTGACCTTTATATAGGCATTGGCAACAAGCTCAAGACCCATATCGGAGACACCCTCCGGTTTTTGCCCGACGGCAAAGATAACGGTGTCCGCACTGATTGAGTGCTGAGAATTTTCAAGAAGACTCAGTGTGGCCTTGCCGTTTTCATCAAAGCGAAAGCTTTCAACAGTCTGAAGCTCTACTCCTGTAGCCTTTTCCCCGCCCAGTATTCTCAAGAAGGTAACGCTATTGTGAGTGACAATGCCCTCATCGCGGCCCTGCTCGATTTCCTCCTCGGAAGCTGTCATATGTCCTTCCGCCTCAAGACAGGCAATATGCACATCTGTCGCTCCGAGGCGCAAGGCTGTTCGTGCGCAGTCGTAGGCAACATTGCCGCCGCCTAAAACAACAACGCTCCTTCCAATGGTGTCCGCTTTTCCCGTACGGGCATTTTTCAAAAAGGAACTGCTGTTAAGAACACCTGGCAGCTCGCTGCCCGGAATAGGAATAATGTTCCCGCTGTGCGCACCCACTGCTACCAGGACAGCATCATAGCCCTCAGCAAGAAGTTCTTTGGGTTCTTTTATTGTCATGCCTGTGATGAGCTCAACGCCCATTTCAAGTATGTCATTTATTTCAGCGTCCAGAACAGCGTCAGGAAGGCGATAGGCCGGAATTCCATAGCGACACTGTCCTCCCGCTTTTTCGTTCTTTTCAAAAACCGTGATAAGATGACCCTTCTTAGCAAGATAATATGCTGCGGTCAGTCCGGCGGGACCTGCACCTACAACGGCCACTCGTTTCCCCGTTGCGGGCAGCCTTATGCCGCGCTCCTTCCACGCCGCCGTGACAGCCGCATCCGCCGCAGCACGCTTCAGTCGGCAAATGGATATGGGTTCATTTATTTCTCCACGCTTGCAAACCGATTCGCAAACATGGTTGCAGATGTGTCCAAGAGTGTTGGGAAAAGGTACTCGTTCGCGGATGACGGCATCCGCTTCCTCGTAGCGTCCTTCCTTTACGAGTCTTACATAGCGCGGAACGTCTGTGCCGGCGGGACAGGCGGCGCGGCAGGGGACTACGCTGTCGGAATAGGGCACGCCCTCCTTAATAAGACCCGGCGCGTCCATAATCGACCCAGTCGGACAGACCTCGATGCAAGCTCCGCAAAAGCGGCAGCCCGCATCCGCAAGCGAGACTCCACCGGGAACTCCGGCGCGAATACCGTCCTTTGTTTTGACAAAATCAAGCACATCCGCGCCTCTTAGCTCGCGACAGGCGCGAACGCAGCGGCCGCATCTTACGCACCTCGTGAAAAGGTGACTGATAAGCGGGTTTGAGTCGTCGTTTTGTACAGTTCTTGTTTTTTTACGCCACCGCTCAGGCCCGACGCCCATATACTGGTACATTGACTGAAGCTCACAATTACCGTATTTGGGGCAGCCGGTGCAGTCTGCCGGGTGGGTTGCCAAAATCAGCTCCATGGATAGCTTTCGAACAGCTAGCGCAGCGGGGGAGCTTACCTGTATCTTCATTCCATCGTAGACTGTTGTCATGCACGAGGGAACCACCTCGCCGCTCTCCTCGTTTTCAACTACACAGAGGCGGCAACCGCCAACTGCTTCCAAATCCGGATGCTTGCACAGATGGGGTATGTATATTCCGGCGGCGAGTGCCGTGTCGAGAATTGACAGGCCATCAGCCGCCGGAATTTCCTGTCCGTTTATGGTTATGGTCATGGTTTTCTCCAGTCTTTGCTAAGCCATGAAGGGCATAATATCCGCTTCATGGCTTAGCATATCAACTTCTTAGCTCTCTGCGAACGCAGCAGCGTTTTCACCAGCTATACGACCGCTGTTGAGGCAAAAGCCCATTGTGTTTCCCGCAAGAATGAAAGGATAGCTGTCGCCATATATATTGCAGGCGTCAGTGCCGACGCAGTATAGGCCGGGAATAACCTTTGATTCGTCAGTCATGCACTCAAGTTTATAGTTGACATTTACACCGCCAAGTGAACCGTAGGCTCCAACATTTTGACGGCAGCAGTAAAAAGGCGCCTTCTCGATCGGTTGCATAAAGGCTCTGTCTTTTTCAAACAGTTCGTCAAATTTTCCTTCGCACATTTCATTGTATTCTTCGATTTGTGCGACAAGCCCGGCAGGGTCAATTCCCGCGCGTTGGGCTAATTCTTCAATGCTGTCAGCCTGAGCAATAGGCTCATATCCGTTTTCAAGGTCTTGTGCCCATTGGTCGTCGAAATGATCGAAGAGATCATGGGGATGGACATGTGAAATGATGTCAGGGCCCTTTTTCTTGTATTTTTTAAGCATCTTACTGTCGAATATGGAAAATGCAACGTGTCCGGGCTGCGCAGAAATCGCATTACCTGTGAAGGTGGTATTGCCTATTTGATCCTCCGGCATGAAGCGTGTTCCATTGCGGTTTACCCATAGACAGGGCTGACGGAAGGCGCCGTCGAGAATAAAGTGATTCATGTTATCCGGCAGCTGGTACATAAGCTCCATGCTGCTCTGAACACGGCCGGCACCTGCCTCCCAACACATTTTAATGCCCTCGCCCTTCATGCCGGGAATAGCAAAGTTAAAAATGTTTTCGCCGAAGTCATAGCCGGTTTCGGACTTTATCATGGCAGGGTTGTCACCATATCCACCCGTGGCAATGATTACCGCCTTGGCACGCGCCTCGATCTCCTCTCCTGAGGAGTTTTTTGCCAGTACGCCGACGGCCTTGCCGTTTTCCATGATAATCTTATTTACAGGCGTTTCAAGCTTAATGTCGATTTCAAGTTCAGCGGCGCGTTCAGCCATTTTTTTGATCATTGTTGAAGCGCTGCGAGGGCCGGGAGGGCCACCGCCTTCAGGTTTTACAACATGCCAAGTGAATTCACCGTCAGAATAGGCACGGGTGTTCTCCGGTGCGCTAAAGGCCCGCTGTGCTCCGACAAACTCAACGCCCATATCAATGAGCCAATCAATAGTGTCGCCGGATTTGAAATAGTAGTCCCGCACCAGGCGCGCGTCAACACGGTAATGTGTGAAATACATATGTTTTCTGAAGGCCTCACCCGGAGTGAGCGCGACCATCTGGTTTTTCTGAACACTGGATCCGACGCCCAGCGGTCCCATTCCCATATTTGCAGCACCGCCCATAGCATTAGCCTTTTCAAAGACCGTTACCTTTGCACCGCTCTCTCCTGCGGCAATTGCCGCGGCAAGTCCGGACAGTCCTGCTGCCACTACGATAACGT
This sequence comes from Oscillospiraceae bacterium, assembly GCA_031552685.1. GTDB lineage: Bacteria > Bacillota > Clostridia > Oscillospirales > Oscillospiraceae > UBA2658. The sequence goes on along the minus strand of JAVBMI010000003.1, from coordinate 202,037 downwards.
CCGTTTCGATTTTTGTCATAACAAGCCTCCTGAGTAGTTTATTATTTAACACACTGGTCTGCCATTGTAGCAATTTTATTGTAAAATAGTATTATCCGCCATTCATCGTTCAAATAACAAAAATTGAAACAATGGCATGGCGGATAATTGTCCGGCTGCACAATATAGGTGATATTTGATAAACTGCACATCAAGATTTAGCAAATTCGCTGAGGGCTTGCTCAAATATATTCCAAATGCCTGAGTATATGGTAGCTCATGTGCAGCTGCATCAACTCCTCACCGTTATCAAGAGAAGTTTCCAGAATTTTTTTAATTTTATCAATTCTGTAGAGCAGGGTGTTCTTGTGAATGTGCAAAATTTCGGCAGTTTTAACTGAGTTCTGTGAGTTCGAAAGAAATTGAAAAAGTGTCTGCGTCAGCTCGGTATTATGGGCTTTATCGTATTCCAGCAGGCGAAGAAGCTTGGGATTACAGAACCCCAAAAGGCTCTCCTGAGCTTCGCAAATTGAGAGCATGTGTGAAAAAGAAAGATCTTTGTAGTCGAACAGCTCCGGCTTGCCCGATCGCTTATACCCCAGTTCAAGAGCGCTGATAGCCTGCCTGTAATATTTGCGAATGTCCGCAATATCGCTAAACGAGCGGCTTATACCCGCGATAAGAGAGTTGTATTCAAGGTATTTATTTACATCGTCATATTCGCTTTCAGAAATCCCGCTCTCACCGCGACTGATAAGCATGACGATTTTGTCTTTGTAAATGACGTACATGCTGCCTGTTAAAAGCCAATGGAGTTGATTTGCAGCTATTTCAAGGTGCGGCTCGTTGCTGATTCTCTTTTGAATAGAATCCACAACCATCAAGTAAAGCTCCTCCTTAAGAGTAAAGCCCAAAATCTTCAGTCGCTCACTTGCATTTTGGTAGTTCAAAACTCCATTTTCCAAAAGATCTGCAAGAAAATAGGAGTACATTACACCTTTGTTGTTTTTGTAAAAGCTTCTTTTTTGCAGCTCTAAAGAGATTATTCCGGCAAGTCTTGTCAGTATAGCTGAATCAAAGCGAGTGAATGGGGTATTAGACTCGAACATCATCACATGCCCTATCTCAACGCTATGAATCTTAATCAGGTCAATAAGTGAGCCTCCGCCCAGAACGGGGTTGTCAAAATAGTATGGGCGCGTGGCCTTTCGCACAGTTTCGTCCAATTTTTTATTTTTAATGAGGTGAATGCCGGCGTCGACTATGAAGCCCAGCTTTTTTTCTTCTTCAAGCACCGGACTCGCAAGATGCTCGGTGCATTCATTTTGAGAAATTGCAAGATACTTATAGCTGGAATCAACAACGTAGATGGGGTGCCCCGTAATCTCGTATGCTACGTCAACAATGCGTTGCAGACCCAAATCGGAGAAAAGCACGTCCATAAGCTTTTCACTGCTGCGTACAATAAAGGGATCTTCAAAGAGGTTTTCATACAGCTGGTTATAAAGCTCCTCGGCCGATGCTCCGGCGTCCGGCAGGAGTATGTTAACGTTCTTGGAGCGCATGCATTCATCAGGAATATCGTTCTTGTTTCTAAAAAGCACAGTAACCTCGGAATGTTCCGGAAGCGCGGGCAGGTTACCACCTGTATGAAAATAAAGGATTTCCGAGGCAAAAGCCGTTTGATCCTGTGAAAGTAGCTTAAAGCCTTGTATAGAAATGCGGTCAGCGTCGCCGCGAACAAGGTCAAACTTAAGCTCACCCAATCCGACTGACAGCTCAGTTAGGGTCATAAAAACACTCCTCACATGAAAAGTTCATAAACGTAAAGACAAGTTACATGTTAAATGCACAAAATTGTATTCTAAAACAAAATCGTATAGTGACATTAAGGATATATTTGTACAATGGCACGATGTGGAACCAACGCTCATTATATACAATTAAGTCAGCAAATGCAACCTGCGTATGTATAATAACAACAAAAGGAGCTGTGACGCATAATGAAAGAAGATGTAATTTCGAAAATTGCCGAAAGACTAGCCGCTGTTTTAGGAAAAGATGCCGCAGATTTTACTGCGGATACGCTTTTTGAGGATTTGAACCTGAAATCCATGAATTATTCCCAGTTAACAACATATTTAGAAGAGGCCTTTGATGTTGAGATACCGTACATGGATTTTAAAAGAAAGAAGACACTGGGCGAAGCCGCTGAATATGTGGTAAGTCTTGTTGAAGCATAAAGGAGAACAGAAGAATGTCAGATGAAAAAAATATGCCTCTGCCGCAATTGCACACAATAAAGCAGACTATCAGAGGCGAGGAAATTGACTGCATCTACCGCAAGGCGCGTGAACCCGTCGATCCGGCTGAGGATTTGGATCTTTCAAAGCTTGAGGGAATTGACGCAACTGCCCATGGCTTCTGCGCAAAATTTAATCAGCGCACTTACAAAACCGAGGATGGTATTATCTGTGAGCAGGACGTACCCGTAAAGATGCGCGACGGCACCACTATTTATACTGATATTTACCGCCCTGACACACAGGAAAAAATCCCGGTTATCGTTTCCTGGAGCTATTTTGGAAAACGCCCCGGAGATGGCATGAGTGAGTGGCAAATTATGGGCGTCCCGCCCGGAACCGTCTCCCGCATGGCGAAATTTGAGTCTCCGGACCCCGGCTATTGGTGCCGTCACGGTTATGCAATCGCCAATGCTGACCCACGTGGTTGCGGACACTCCGAGGGTGACTGCCACTTTTTTGATCAACAGGACTCTGAGGACGGATATGACTTTATTGAATGGCTCGCGACGCTTCATTGGTGTAACGGGCGCGTCGGCATGTCGGGTAATTCCTGCGTAGCAATGACTCAGGTTCGTATTGCTGCTTATCAGCCTCCACACCTTACCTGCATAGCTCCCTGGGAAGCCACCTGCGATATCTACCGCGAATCACTTTTTGAGGGCGGAGTTCCTGCTTTGAGCTTTAACGAGTTCATTGCCGGTTCCATCACTGGTCCTAATCTTGTGGACGACCAGGTCGCAATGGGACGCAAATACCCTGTTATGAACGCCTATTGGGAAGACAAAATTCCCGATTTCAAGAAAATTCGCATCCCTGTGTATGCCACGGTATCCTGGCAGCATTTCCATCTTCGCGGCGGTATGAACATGTTCCGCAAGATACGCTCAACAAAAAAATGGATGCGCGCTCATCGTGAACAGGAATGGCCGGATCTTTACTCTCCCGCTAATCTTGAGGATTTGCGCCGCTACTTTGACCGCTACCTTAAGAACATAAACAACGGCTGGGAAATGACTCCCCGTTACCGTCTCGAGGTCATGGATGCCTATGACTGTGATTACCAGATTAACCGTCCTGAGAAGGAGTTTCCACTTGCGCGGACTGAATATAAAAAACTATACCTGAACGCCGCGGACATGTCCCTGAATTCCGATACTATTGCCGAAGAGCACAAAATGTCCTTCGACGGCAATGTAGAGGAAGCAAACTTTGACATCACATTTGAGGAAGACACGGAGCTGACTGGCTATATGAAGCTGCGCTTGTGGGTTGAAGCTGACGGCCATGATGACATGGACCTTCTTGTAACAATTAAAAAGCTTGATGAGGACGGAAACTGGCTGCCCACATATATCATAGGCGAGCCACACCCGGGAACCTGGGGAAAAATGCGCGCATCAATGCGCGATTTGGACGAGAATCTGTCAACTGATTATGAGCCGGTAATCTCGGGCAAACCGCCGCAGAAGCTGATGAAGGGTGAAATAGTACCTCTTGATATTCCGATTGTACCTAGCTCAAAGCTCTGGCACAAGGGTCAAAAGCTGCGCGTTGAAATTGCCGGGCGCTATATCAGAGAGGGCTGGTTCGAGCCGTTGCATTGGGATACGGATAATAGAGGCAAGCAGATTATTCATACCGGCGGAAAGTATGATTCCTATTTACAGATTCCCGTTGTTCCGCCGAAATATCAAACAAAGAGTGGTTATATCTACCGCTAATTACATTTTTAGAAGGAGGCCTGCCACATGGTGCTTGGCGTTGGAACCGATATTCTACTCATAGACCGCATACGGCGGGTCTCCTTCGAGGCCTCAGATGCGTTTATGCTTAGAACGTTTACAAAAAAGGAACGCGATCAGGCGATCAGGCGAGATGATCCCACACTCTATTTTGCAACGCGCTTTTCCGGAAAAGAAGCTGTATTCAAGGCATTGTGCACAGATGCGAAAACGGTCAAATCACTTAATCAAATTGAAATCTTAAGTGATGACGCAGGCCGCCCATATGTGACATTGCATGATGATGTGAAAAAACTTGCCGAACAGCGCGGCATTGATGAAATGTTCATCTCGCTCTCTTTCGACACCGAATATGCGACAGCGTTTGCTGTTGCTCAATCAGAAAGTGAGAATAAATTTGAATTCTGATTTTATTTCAATTCTTTTAGAACGGGCGCGGCGCGCCCCGAAGTCCATTGTTTTTCCGGAGTCGCTGGAGGAGAAGGTTCTCCTAGCGGCGCGTAAAGTCCTAGACTTGGGTGTTGCAAAGCCTGTTTTGGTTGGCAGCCATTCAGAAATTGAGGCTGTGGCATCAGCCTTTGGCATCAGCCTTGATGGCTTCGAGCTTGTTGATAACACAGATGAGGCTACCTGTACAGAGCTAATAGAACAATATTCAAAGCTTTCTGAGGAGTTTTCCGAAAAAACACTTGCGCGAAAGTTCAAGAACCAGCTCAATTTTGCTGCTGCCATGGTTAAATGCGGTCGCGCAGACTGTCTTGCAGCAGGCTATAATCATCCCACTGGAGACGTAATCTATGCGAGCCAGGTTTTTATCGGAATGCAGGAGGGAATATCAACAATCTCCAGCTTTGGGATTGTAGAGATTCCAGACTTTGATACAAGCGAGGGCCATTTGCTCACGATTACTGACTGTGCCGTTTGTCCGGCTCCGGACAGCGAAGCGCTGGCAGACATCGCGATTGTGACCTCGGATACAATGAAAAAGCTTCTTGGTTGGGAACCGCGTGCAGCAATGCTTAGCTTTTCAACGCACGGAAGCGCTCAGCACAAGGAAGTAGACAAGGTGACACAGGCTGTAAAAATCGCTAACGAACGCAGACCCGACCTCAAAATTGACGGTGAGTTCCAGCTGGATGCTGCTATTATCCCAGCCGCTGCTGCAAAAAAGGTCAAAGAAGAAAGCCCCGTAGCGGGTAGGGCAAACATTATTGTCTTTCCAAGCCTTGAAGCGGGGAATATCGGTGTTAAACTTATTCAAATATTCGGAAAATGCTTAGCATATGGACCGCTGTTACAGGGCTTTTCTCGTCCGGTAACAGATTTTTCGCGCAGTGCGCCGGTGGATGAGATTGTCGGAAATCTGACAATGCTCTCGGTTTTGGCGCAGGACAGATAATTTCACAGGATTCAGCTTTAGGAAGGATGAGGCAATGGAAAAGACATATAGGATTTTTTGTATTAACCCCGGCTCTACTTCAACAAAAATTGCAATGTTTGAGAATGATATTACCGTTTTTTCAAAGTCGGTGTCGCACGATGCAAATGTGCTAAAAGAATTTAAGGAAATTGGTGAGCAATTTCCTTACCGCAAGCAGATGATACTTGACATCCTGAACGAAGCCGGAATAGCACTCACAGGGGTTGACGCCTTTGTTGGCAGAGGCGGCGGGCTTGTCGGCCTTGTAGGCGGAACATATCCCGTTAATGACATACTGCTTGAGCATGCGAGAATCGGCTTTACAATCAAGCATCCCGCAACATTGGGCAGTCAGCTTGCGCGTGACTTTGCGGAAACATATGGGGGGAAGGCATATGTCGTCGATCCTCCGGACGTGGATGAATTTGATATCAAGGCACGTATTACTGGCTTTTCGGATATTTTCCGTGAAAGCCGCGGTCATCCGTTAAACCAGAAGGAAGTTGCAAGAAGACATGCCGTGTCCTTAGGGAAAAAATATGAGGACATGAACCTTGTTGTTTCTCATCTGGGTGGAGGTGTCTCCGTGTCGGCACACAGGCAGGGACGCATAATTGATTCCTCGGACGTAACCCAGGGCGACGGACCAATGGCTCCGACTCGATCAGGATCTATTCCAGCCGCACCTCTGATAAAAATGTGCTTTTCGGGGAAGTTTACAGAGCGGCAGATGCTTGATCGCGTAATTAAATCCGGTGGCTACGTTGAGCACCTTGGCACTTCGGACGCTCGTGAGGTGTCACAGCGCGCGGCATCCGGTGATGAGCGTGCAGCGCTGATATTTGATGCGTTGGTATATCAGGTGATTAAGTTTATTGGCGCATATTCCGCGGTGCTCTCCGGCGATGTGGACGGAATTCTGCTCACGGGTGGCATGGCGCACGACAAGAATCTTACTGACAAGATAACACAGGCTGTATCCTACATAGCGCCGGTTTCGGTTTATGCCGGTGAATTTGAAATGGAAGCTTTGGCCGCAGGAGCGCTGCGCGTGCTTCGTGGCGAAGAAGAACCAAGAGAATATACAGGCATTCCAATATTTCAGGGACTGTAAAAACACAAAACATACAAGGGGGAGCACAAAATGAAAGTACTTGGTATTTGCTGTGGAAGAAAGAACGGTAACACGGAAATTATGATGAAGGAAGCCTTCAAAGGAATTGAGGCAAAATGTGACGCTGTATGCGAGTTCGTACGCTTGCAAGATGCAGAAATCCGCAGCTGCACCGGCTGCGAAACATGTATGATGACACATTTGACAAAAGGCGATCTGGGCTTCCGCTGCATACATAAGAGCGGCAGTGACCATTTCTATTTCCTGGAGCAGAAAATGCGCGAAGCTGACGCAATAATCGTCTCAGCTCCGGCGTACAATTTATTGCCACCCGGCATCCTTATCCGTTTTCTGAACAAGCTGCACGCAAGCGGCGACTATCGCGATCTTGTGCAGCACCGTGAGCCCAAAATAGGTGCCGCCTTCTCCATCGGCGGAACCGACTGGACTAACTTTACTCTGGATACCTGCAACATGATTGCCATGGAGCTGTGCGGATCATATGAGGCAGTCGTGGACAAGTGTCATTTTGACTTTGTCACCGCTGTGGGAGCTGTAGTTCTAGAGCCACAGATACTTGAGCGTATGCGCACTCTTGGCGGCAATGTAGCTGATGCGTTTATTGCAAAAGAGCGTGGTGAAAAACCGGTCTACGTTGGAGATCCCGGCCTTTGCCCAGATTGTCACGGAAATAAAATTGAGCTTATGCCTGACGGTGACTACTATTGTCCGCAGTGCCTGACCAAGGCAACGCTTGAGATGTCTGACGGCAAGCTGAAAGTGACATTTACGGATGCAGATAAGGCTCAGAACCGCTGGAGTCCTCAGGGTCAGGAACTGCACAACAGCCGCATAATGCAGTGCCACATGAAGGCTGGTCAGAATCGTGAGTTTATTGCCGAAAAACGCAAGGAATATTCCGCATACAAGGATGCGATTGCACTGCCTCCGATTGAGGTCGAATAAAAATAGATTATTTTAACCAGAGCCTCTCTGTATGCGGCGGTCTTGGTTATATGGAGATTTTAGTAAATGGAAAACACATACGGCAATAAAAAATACCTGTATCTGGCCGCTGGAACTCTTATCATGTTGTTTCTCGGGCTTATCTATGCTTGGTCGATATTTCGTGCACCACTCAATAGTATTTTCACCTCGTGGACTGCAACAAATCTATCTCTCACATTCACTATTTCAATGATCGCTTTTTGTATTGGCGGCTTTGTTAGCGGCAAGTTGCTTAAATGGATAAAGAATCAGTACTTAGTTTGGATTGCGGCTGCAATGCTGTTTGCAGGTTTTTTCCTTTGCTCACGGCTTGATCAGAGCAACCCGGAGCAAAGCCTTATTAAGCTCTATATTTTTTATGGCGTTTTCTGCGGCTTTGGTGTGGGTATCTGCTATAACGCAGTCATAAGTGCCATTATTAAGTGGTTCCCCGACAGACCCGGGTTTGCTTCCGGCGCTCTGCTGTTGGGATTTGGCCTTGGAGGGCTTGCTCTGGGCAGTGTCGTCAATGTACTGGCCGCCAGCATAGGAATCACAATAGCGTTTCTTGTTCTCGCAATTACGGCGGCTGTCTTACTGGTTTTAGGTTCTTTTTTCGTAAAATCTCCTGAAGCCTCATCGCACAACATTGCTGTTTCAGATTCACAGAGCAGGCGAGAATATTCGCCGCTCGAAATGCTTAAGACGCCGGTATTTTGGCTCTTCTTTACATGGAACGTAATAATCACTTCAGCAGGCTTTCTCGTGATAAACAGTGCGGCTGTCATAGCTGCAGCTTTTGGAGCACCGGCTCTTTTGGGGCTTCTCGTTTCAGTATTTAACGGGCTCGGACGCATTAGTTTCGGAAGCCTTCTTGACAAAATTGGCAGGACAAGGTCACTGTATTTAAGCTCGGCAATCATGCTAATTGCCGGTGTCTGCTTGTACTTTGGCGCGACAACAAAGAATGTAATCCTCATTTTTGTCGGACTTCTAATGGTCGGTATGAGCTTTGGCAGCGCACCGGCAATGTCTTCCGGGGTAGTCAACACCTTTTTTGGCCCTAAAAACTATCCTGTCAATTTTAGCATTAACAACTTTCTTGTTATACCGGCGGCAATCATAGGCCCCCTAATTTCCAGCGTAATGCAAGAGAAGTCAGGCGGAGCATATAACTCAACCTTTATCATGGTTATTGTCTTTGCAATCTGTGCCTTCGCCCTTAACGCACTGTTGAACATTGCGGCAAAGAGAAATGAAGACCACACGAATATGTAGATTTAGAGTTCTACTAAAACCGACAATTTGAAAGGAAGAATACAGAATGATTAAACGAACATTAGAGGAGCTTAAATCCTATAACGCACCCGGCCATTTTGCTATGACCGCTATGCGGATTCATGGTAAGGAAGAAACCGGCGCCGAAAAATTCTGGATGGGTGTTTCAACATTTTTGCCCGGCGGTGGGGCCGAGTGGGCATATGACGACAATCCGTTGGAAAAGGTCTATTATGTCCTTGAAGGCGAAATGACAGTTACTGACAAAGACGGCAAAAAGTATGTCGTTCATAAGGACGAGAGCATATCTTTTCCTCCAAATGAGGGAAGGGGGTTGCTCAACGAGAGCAACCTGCCTGCAAGAATGCTTGTTGTCATCAACTATCCTGAAAAATAAACAGAAGAAAGGGTGAAGAAAGTGGTAAAAGTAAGAAAAGAATTTGCACAAGGCATGTTTGGTCTTGAAGGCAAAGTTGCTATTGTTACTGGCGCTACGGGCGCTTTAGGCAGTGCAGTGGCAAAGGCCTACGGCTACCAGGGTGCAAAGGTATTGTTGACTGGACGCAACGAAGCAAAGCTTGCAAAGCTTACTGCGGAATTTAAGTCGGATGGAATTGATTGTGCATACATAGCCGGTGACCCGGCAAGTGAATCTGACTGCAAGAAAATTGTTGAGTTTACCGCCGCAACCTATGGAGAGCTGAACATCCTTGCTGTATGCCACGGCTATAATGCTCCGAAGGGCATTCTTGAGCAGAGTGTCGAGGAGTGGCAGAAGATCATGGATGCAGATTTGAAAAGTGTCTACCTCATTTGCAAACTATCAGCAGAGAAAATGGTAGCGCAGGAAAAGGGTGGCAAGATTGTGATCACCTCCTCTGCCCGCAGCAAAATGGGCATGAAGGGTTACACGGGCTACTGTGCGTCAAAGGGCGGCTGCGACATCATGGCTCAGTCAATGGCCTGCGACCTTGCGCCGCATCATATAAATGTTAACACTGTTAACCCCACGGTTTTCCGTAGCGATCTCACTGAGTGGATGTTTGATCCCGAATCCGCTGTATATCAGAATTTCCTTAAACGCCTGCCAATAGGAAGACTTGGTGAGGTGGAGGATTTTATCGGCCTATTTACATTCCTTGCCTCCTCTGCGTCGGACTTTTTGACCGGCGGAAACTACGACGCAACCGGCGGCTATTGGGGGAACTAGCATCGTCGCAAGCTTCATATTCCTCGCTCTTCCGCAAGCGGCAGAGCTCACTCATTTCGCTGCTCCGCCTTTCAAAAATCACCAGCTCCGCTGAGCTGAATTTTTGGGATACGAGAGATGAAAGGAAAAGATATTTATGATTAAAAACATCGTAGTCATCGGCGCGGGCATGATGGGAAACTCTCTCGCTCAGGTCTTCGCCTCAAATCCGGAGCTGGATGTAGTGCTCCGCACACGGCAGTTGAAAGAAGACAGATATGTCCCGATTGAAAAGAATCTGGACATCATGATCGCACGGGGTGCAATGACGGAGGAGCAGAAAAAGGATATCATCAGCCGGATCAAATTTGAAACAGACCTCCAAGCTGCAACGAAGGATGCGGATTTCGTCATCGAGTGCGCGCCGGAGGTCATGGAAACCAAGCAGGATCTCTTTGCGGAAATTGAGAGCTACTGCCGTCCGGATTGCATTTTTGCAACCAACACCTCAGTCATGAGTCCTACTGAAATCTCTGCTAAGTGCAAGCATAAAGAGCGGGTGGTAGGGGCTCATTTCTGGAATCCCGGACACCTGATTCCGCTTGTTGAGGTCGTTAAAAGCGATTTTACCTCCGAGGAAGTAATGGAGGCAACAATGAAGCTTATGGCTGACTGCGGCAAGAAGCCTATCTACTGCAAACGTGATGTGCCCGGCTTCGTGGCAAACCGCTTACAGCACGCGCTCTGGCGTGAAGCCTTTTACATGGTGCAGGAAGGTATTGCTGACGCTAAAACCGTTGATGACGCGTGCAAATTTGGTCCCGGTCTGCGCTGGCCTGTACTTGGACCCATGGAAAACTCCGACATGGTCAGCATCGAGCTTTCTTACAACATACATAACTATATATTAAAGCATCTGGCCGACAATCATGAGCCGTCGCCCTGCCTTAAGGAGATGCTCGATCGCGGTGACAACGGCTTCAAGACCGGCAAGGGCTGGCAGGAGTGGACAGCAGAACAGATGGAAGCCTCTGCCACCGGCCTGCGCGAATACCTCATAGATTACAACGCTAAAAACAAAAATAATCCAGCGCCGCAACGACTTTGAAACCAATTTCAAAGGCCGTTGAGCGGACGACGGATTAAAGTATTACGGAGGAAAATATTATGGGAAAGAAAGTTTTTGTAGACCTGACACACCCCTTCGGCGGAGAGATTCCGCGTTGGCCGTATTTCGATAAGCCCGCCATCGACAATGCACACACAATGGCGAAGGGAGGAGTTTTGACACAGAAAATCACCTGCACAATGCACACAGGCACCCACTGTGACGCTCCCCGCCATGTTATGGAGTACGAGTTCGATGGTAAGCGTGCACGCTATACGCACGAGATGCCCGTTGACGCCTACACCGGCGACGCGATCTGCCTGCAGGTCGACATTGAGCCGTGGGGACTCATTACCGGAAAGCATCTGGATGCTGCTTGTGAGAAGTTTGGAATAAAGCCCGAGGAGCTTGAGGGCATGATAGTCTGTCTTGACACAGGAATGCACAAGCTCTTTGACGACAGCAAGGCATATTACCACTACGCGGCAGGAACCGGAATTGAAGCAGGAGAGTGGTTTGTTAAGTACAAGGTTAAATGCGTTGCCGTAGACGGACAGGCGCTTGACCATCCCCTCCACACGGCGATGGGCAACAATGGCATGACCCGCATGAACCTGTTGGGTGCAACGGGCAGACCTCTCCACGAGGAGTACAAAGAGCTGTTCGGCGAGGAAGCAAACGCCGAGTTTGATAAATTCGAGTATATACGCATCCATGGACAGGAGGCCTATGACAAGAAGTTTGGCCTGCTTGAGGAGTTTGGCAACTGGGGAACCTGGGAACCTTGCCATAAGATGCTTCTCGGACACGGGATAGTAGGCGTTGAGAATCTTGGCGGCGACCTCGCGAAGGTTTCCGGTAAACGATTCAGATTCAACTGCTTCCCCCTGCGCTGGTACATGGGTGACGGTTCAATGGCCCGTTGTGTGGCCGAGATTGACGAGGATGACCTAAATGACGTTCCCGACCGCATTTACGAGTATGGCGGTACCGGATATGCCGGCGAAGAAGGCGGCGGAGCCAGCGGTATCGAGTACATTAAAAATCTGTTTAACCGTAATAAAAAATAATAATTGAAAGGACTGCTATTATGTCAGATTTGAAAAACAAGCGGATTATAACCGTAGCGACAACAGGCGCATGGCCCTCCAAGGAAAATAACCCCAATGTTCCGCTTTCCCCTGAGGAAATTGCAGAAGAAATCTATAACTGCTGGAAGGCCGGAGCCGCCGTCGCACACATTCATGTGCGCAACAATGAGGGCAAGGCTGCGATGGATTTTGACAATTTCGCAAAAACAGTTGAGCTTCTCAAGGCCCATAAGGATTGCGACATCATCATCAATCTGACCACTTCCGGCGGAGTAAATCTCCTGGAAGAAGACAGAATTCGCCCCTTTTATGAATTAAAGCCCGAGATGGCCTCATATGACTGCGGAACCATGAACTGGCAGCACACAACCATCTTTGAAAACAACCCGAAGTTTTTGGAAAAGCTCGGCACCCTGATGCAGGAAGTTAACGTTAAACCTGAAATTGAGGCTTTTGACCCGGGCATGATTTACAATGCCGGTTACTACATCAAGAAGGGTATTCTCAAAACTCCCTGCCACTTCCAGTTCTGCATGGGTGTTGCAGGCGGAATCAGTGCCACAACCAAGAACCTTGTATTTATGAAGGACACCATGGACGCTGTTGCTCCCGGTTCGACTTGGAGCGCTTTCGGCGTAGGTGCCGGAGCAATGGAAATAATGTATGCAGCAATCGCAATGGGCGGACACATCCGCGTCGGCATGGAAGATAACGTCATGTATCGCAAGGGCGTTCTTGCCGATAACAATATGCAGTTTGTTGCGAGGGCAAAGCGTATAATCGAGGAATTTACCTGTGAGGTTGCAACCCCAGACGAGGCGAGGCAAATACTTGGATTGAACTGACAGTGCCTTTTTGACGGGGGCGTTTTGCCCCCGTCTGTTTTTATAAAATGGAGGTTACAAAATGAGAGACGTATACATAGTTAACTGCTGCAGGACAGCGATTGGCTCCTTTGGAGGGACGCTCAAGGACGTTAGCGCAGCGGAACTCGGTGCGGTTGTCGTCAAAGAAGCTTTGGAAAGAGCAGGGCTAAAGGGCGAAGATGTCTGCGAGGTAATGCTCGGTAGCATACTAACCGCGGGCCAGGGTCAGAACGTGGCGCGTCAGTCCGCCATAAAGGCCGGAATACCGGAAAAAGTTCCGGCTTACACCGTTGGTATGGTTTGCGGCTCGGGAATGAAAAGTGTCATAGAAGGAGCCAGGTCAATTCTTGCGGGCGACAATGACATCGTCGTCGCAGGTGGCATGGAGAACATGTCTGCCGCTGCCTACCTTATGCCGTCTGCTCGCTGGGGCGCCAGAATGGGTGACGCAAAGATGGTAGACTCGATGGTATGCGACGGCCTTACGGACGCATTTAACAACTACCATATGGGCATCACTGCCGAGAACATCTGTGATCAGTGGGGACTGACGCGTGAGGAGCTGGATGCTTTTGCGCTTTCAAGCCAGGAGAAGGCGTCAGCAGCTCTTGAGTCGGGAAGATTCAATGATGAAATTGTGTCGGTTCCCGTAAAGGTCAAGCGCGAGATAGTCGACTTTAAGGTGGACGAGTACCCGAGGGCCACCAGTATGGAGGCACTTGAGAAACTAAAGCCTGCATTCAAAAAAGAAGACGGTAGAGTTACTGCCGGCAACGCTTCAGGCATCAACGACGGTGCCGCAGCTATAATACTGGCATCAGGCGAGGCCGTTGAAAAATTTGGTCTCAAACCCATGGCAAAGCTCATCTCATACGGTCAGGGCGGCGTTGACCCGAAGATCATGGGCATTGGCCCTGTTCCCGCGTCCCGTCAGGCGCTTGAGCGAGCAAACCTGACCATAGACGACATTGACCTTGTTGAGGCAAACGAGGCCTTTGCGGCGCAGTCCTGCGCTGTAGCCCGTGAGCTTAAGTTTGACATGGCGAAAGTTAATGTCAACGGCGGCGCGATTGCCCTTGGCCACCCAGTCGGCGCATCGGGAGCGCGTATTATTGTTTCGCTTCTCCATGAGATGCAAAAACGCCCTGAAGCAAAACGCGGACTTGCTACCCTCTGCATCGGCGGCGGCATGGGAGTCGCCACAATTTTTGAAAAAGTTGGTGAATGATATATGGCAAAGTTTATCAGTATTGATGAAGCTGTTGCACTCATACCAAGTGGCGCATCGATCATGTTCGGCGGATTCATGGGCTGCGGTAACCCCCACAAATTTGTTGATGCCCTAGCAAAGAGCGGTAAAGGCGATTTTACAATGATCTGCAATGACGCTGCGATGCCCGGCGGTCCCATGGGCGAGGATTATTACGGCGTTGCTAAGCTTGTTCATAACAAGCAAATTAAAAAGCTCATCACGAGTCATGTTGGCATGAACCCCGAGGTCGCGACACAGAACATGCAGGATGGGACACTTGAGGTCATACTTGTTCCCCAGGGCAGCCTTGCCGAGATGGTTCGCGCCGGCGGCGCAGGGCTCGGCGGCGTGTTGACTCCTACGGGAGTCGGCACGATTGTGGAGGAAAACCCCCTTTGCCTCGGAAAGCAGACTGTAAATGGCCGGGACTATCTTCTAATGACGCCCCTGCGGGCAGATTTTGCCTGCATCGCCGGCGCAAAGATAGATAAAAAGGGGAATGTCTGGTATAAGGGCACTACTATGAATTTCAACGTGCTCATGGCAACTGCTGCCGATACCGTTATTGCTGAGGCTGAGGAAGTCGTCGATATCGGTGAGATCGCCCCTGAGGATGTGCGCACCTCTGCCATACTTGTGGATTACGTTGTTGAGGGAGGTATCTACCATGGATAAGGCTGAGATCAAGGGTTTTATTGCAAAGCGTGTTGCCAAAGAGCTCAAGGACGGTGATATAGTTAACTTGGGCATCGGCCTTCCCACACTCGTGCCCAACTATCTGCCCGAGGGTGTTAACGTCACTCTTCAGGCGGAGCTTGGCTGCATCAATGTTGGTCAGATCAGCGAAGAAAACCGTGACCCGTTCCATGTGGTAGACGCAGGCGGTTCGCCCTCCGCGGTCGCACCCGGCGGCTCATTTATCGACAGTGCCACCAGCTTTGGACTAATCCGCGGCGGCCACGTTGACGCAACTGTTCTCGGCGGCCTTGAGGTCGACGAAGAGGGCAGCCTCTCCAACTGGATTATCCCGGGCAAGAAGATGCCCGGGATGGGCGGGGCGATGGACCTGCTCGTGGGTGCCAAGAACGTCATCGTTGCCATGGAGCACACGGCCAAAGGCAGCCCCAAAATACTAAAAAAGTGCCGCCTGCCCTACACCGCCGTTAACTGCATCAGCAAGATAATCACAGAGATGGGTGTCATGGAAGTTACTCCAGAAGGCTTGCTCCTTACTGAGTATAACCCGGAGTTCACTGTTGAAGAGATTCAGGCCGCAACAGAGGCTCAGCTTATCATCAGCTCTGAGCTGAAGGCTATGGTTTAGACTTATATCTCCGTTTATTATCGCTGAACAGACTTCTTTTTTAGCTGGTAATCCGGAAATTCAACCCCTCGGTTATC
Organism: Oscillospiraceae bacterium; assembly: GCA_031552685.1. Classification (GTDB taxonomy): domain Bacteria; phylum Bacillota; class Clostridia; order Oscillospirales; family Oscillospiraceae; genus UBA2658. Next base: position 186,304 of record JAVBMI010000003.1, on the reverse strand, counting down.
TTTCTTGTATGTATGGATGTCTGCCTCTCCACATAGTATGTACAAAACATATTAGGGAGTGATTATGTGGAGTACAGAGCAAAACAACTAGGAAAATGGGTCAGACGAAACAGGGGAGCGGTAGCGGTGGTTTTGGCAATCGCTGTTTTTCTCGGTCTGCCGTGGCTGATTAATAATCAGGCGATAGTAGGCGTTGCCGCGACCACCCGCGAATTACCCATATACAGCGTTTCAAGGGACAACAAGTGCGTCAGCCTGACCTTCGACGCTGCCTGGGGGAATGTAAAATAGCGGCAAACTCTAGTGTGAAGCACACACAAAAGTTTGCCGCTATTTTGTGTTGTGGTCAGGCGTTATTGAATCATGAGATATTTGACACAATATATGAGGCGAAGGTGCATCTGAGCCGCTGGGTCAGGGAATATAACACCGTGCGTTCGCACAGCGCTCTGGACTACAGTTTCCTCCACAACTTCCTGTACTACACAAAGGGGGTCTGACATTACGTGTATTGAACAGTAGACACTGTTGATGGCTTGGTGTCAAATGAATGTGATATATACAGGATCGGAATTGGCTGATGATGCAAAAAGCATAAATTATACTTCGCTTGAGCGCCCAAAATATAGCTTTATTATAATTTTAAAACTGCAAAAAATAGTAAAACCGTCGGAATCATGATTTCAACGGTTTTTTTGGACTATATCAGCTTGATTATTTCGCAGTCGTCTGGAACAAACAGCTTACCCCTGAAAAACTGCTTGCCCTCTTCTATATATAGCCTTTTTTTATTTGAACCATGGGAGTCATCGGTATGTGTCAAAACTAGGTTTTTCACATTCAGCATGTCGGCTATCCTGCAGGCGTCCACAACTGTGCCGTGGCTTATTTCATGCGGTTTATAAATGTCCTTTTCCGAATCCAGACAAAGAGCCTCCGCTATAAGCCACTTAGTGTTTCTTATGTAGTTGTAGTTTTCCGCATGAAGCGGTTCATCACCAAGATAGCTGAGGACCTCTCCGGAGGGAAGGCGCAGGCTGCAGCCAAATTGCACCGTTCTGTGAGACAGGCAGTCGAAAAAAGTGACATCGTAGTTTAAGACTGAAAGTCTCTGTCCGGAAGTGACGGGGCAAAGAAATATTCTGCTCTCGATAAGGCCGACCTCTTTGGGCTGCAGCGTCAGCTGACATATCGTTTTGAGCTTTTCCAAAAGAGAGGCCTCGGCATATATGCAGAAATTGCCTGAGTATTTTTGAAGATTCATTGCATCGGCAACTGCTCGAAAAACCCAGACGCAGCCGAGGAGGTGGTCGATGTGCTCGTGGGAAATGAACATGGCGCGTAAGCTCCCCAGCGGAATGTTCATTTGCTTCATTTTGGCAAGGATCCCGTTTCCGCCGCCGCCGTCAAGCAGGAAATACTCACCCTCATCGCAGATGGCGAAGCACGAATTATATAGCTCGGTGACCAAAGCATGACCGGTTCCGATTACGTAAAGCTCGCTCAATTAAACACCCCTTTCGCATACAATGACTGCAGATGTGAGAGCATGTCTCCTGATTTGCTGCCCTTGTTGTATAGGTTGGTAACACTGTATACAAACTCCTGGCGAAAGCTGGACTTGAAAATAGAATCGGTGTAAAGGGAGGAAAGAAGCTCACCCTTTTGCATGGAAACATTAAAATATTTCAGCCACGGATAAAGAGAGAGAATTTCGTTGTTCGAGGTAGAGGACTGAGTTATGGGCTGCCCGCTCATAAGGGTAAGAATATTTGACACGGAGTTGTGAAAGACCCATTTGAGAAAGGCGCTGCCCTCAGCTATTTTCGTGGAAGTATTAACGATGCCGATAACATTGGATTTGACGATTGGCTTGCTTGAGGGAGCGTCATAGCACTTGATGTGCTCGGAAATGGCCTCGAAGCGATTGTCATTAAAAATTGCTGCGTCTCCAGTAGACATTATGGACAAAACAGAGTTTCCTCTCGCAAATTCGTCCACAGCAGAGCCGGTTTGGTTAAGCCCGGAGGCATTTGAGCGGGAAAGGCGATCGAAAAACTGGTTGCTGGCGTTAATAACCGAGGGGTGGTCAAAATGAAGCTTGCCGGCGTCATCGATAAAATCGGCAGAGCTTGCAAGGATTCTCCAGAAAAACTCCTGCCAGAAACTCTCTGAGTTTATGGGCGACATTGCAAGACCATAGAGAATCGGTGAAACTGGATTTGAGGAACGATTGAAATAATTTGCAATGCGGTCAAATTCATCAAGAGTTTTTGGCACATTCAGCTCATTATAAAACTCCTCATAGAAAAGCCTGCGCTCTCCCTGCTCGGTAAAAATATCATTTCTATAAAACAGCATAAGGCACTCAGAATTAAAGGAATAACAAAACCGGTTTTCGCTCACCTTTGGGAAATAAGTGTAGTCAGGGTCGACAGCCGTCCTGAGCTCCTGCCATGCCGAAATGTCTTTGTCAGCCGGTATATACAGGTCCTTGGTTTGGCTTTCGAAATAGTCCATGTCGGAAAGGAACAGGTCATATTGATTGATCTTTCCGGACTGAATTACTTCATTGATGCTTGCGCTGGGGTAAAAGGACATATTAACCTTAATGTTGGTGTTTATCTTAAACTTTGAAAGCAAATGCGAAAGCGCAAGGGTGCAGCGATTTTCCGGGGCAAGAATATTCAGATAGCTCTTGCTTTCAAAGCTGCTAACAGACAGCGGGCGCAAGTTAATGCCATCGCTCTTTATTACCAGAGTGTCGTTTGCCGGGGCGCCGGAATTAAAGGAACGTATTAGCACCTCACACAGCATAGCCCCTAGCTTTTTGTAGTCCTGATAAACAGCGGTAAAGTTCCCCTCAAAAATCGAGATGCTCGAGGTCAGGGTTATTATCTCCGGCTCGGTTTTTTTATCCAGTAGGTCATAAACCTGCTTGACCGATTGTGCCCTTAGGGTGTTTGAGGTTATTATCACGTCAAACTCCGGGTTGTTTGAAAGAAACTCAAAGGCCCTTAAAACACTTGTCCGGTTGGAGGAGCCGAGGATCGAAACAGAAATGTTGTTTCGGGTCAGCTTGTGCTGAAGCACATTCGTAAACTGCGAGGAAAAGCGAACATTGTCAATAAAGATGGCAGCTTTTTTGTAACCTCGAGATGTCACATAGTCAACTATGCCGGAAGCAATCTGCCCGTAATCAAAGGAGATGTTGATATAAGGACGATGAATGTCCTTTGGCTTAGGGCCGACAATAACAAGGGTGATGGAGGGGGGGATGCTGTCATAAACCTCGTTGGATCTTATAAAGGTCGGGAAGGAAACAATACAGGACACGTTTGCCGAAACCAGCTTTTCTATAATGTTTTTTTCATGGTGAAAAAGATTGTTGGTGCTGTAGATCTCGACCGAGTAGTCGTAGGGACGCATGTATGAGATTATACTTTCATACAGGTCCATGTAGTGGTTGCTCCTCATGTCCGGAACCACCAACGAGATAGAGCGCTTTCCCAATTGACGAAGTGTCCTTGCAGCTTCGTTTACCGAGAACCCGAGCCGCTTTATGGCATCTTCAACAAGGCGAATCTTATCCGCCTTAACGTTACCCTTTTTGTTCAGAACATTCGACACTGTCCCGCAGGATACGCCCGCCTCTCGGGCGACATCCTTTATTGTAATCATGAGCATCCCTCACTTTATTAAGAAAATGATACGTTTCAATTATTATGTTAGCATAAAAATAGTGAAATTGCCAGTGTTTATTTTTCTGATTATTGCAATAAAATCTCATTCATATGAATCAAGAACAAAAAATAAGACATTTTATCGAAAAATTTCCATTTATTTTTGGACGTAATGTTTGAGGAATAATACCAATTGGAAAACAAACAACAAGCTCTAAGAAAATTTATACAAAACACATGTGGAAGTTTTGTAATGGTTAGTAAAATTAGCTAAAGGCAAAAAATAAAACGATTCAAACAATGCCAGACTGATCTTGCGCTAACGGCCTCATTATACTAAAAGACCTGTAATATTATAACGTTTCAAAATAATGTTCTTGCTGATTCAAAACAAATAAAGCATAATTAAAATCGCCAAGACTCCCGTACCAATACTCGTCGTATCACTAGAAAAGAGACGAAATATTTTGGGGATGTCACCCAACACTATTAAGGAGGAAAGTCTGAATGAAAAAGCATCTAACATTCTTAGTTATTCTGGCACTGGTTCTGGCGATATTTGTCGGTTGTAAAACCACTTCGACAGAGCAGACAACAGACCCCGGCACCACCCAGTCAGCAGCCCCCGAAGCTTCAGCTGAAACCATTAAAATAGGAGTCCTGGTTCCGCTGACGGGTGCCTTTGCTGCTCTTGGAGTTGATGGTATGGAAGGTGTTAAAATGGCTTTTGAGGAAATTGACTACACAATAAACGGCAAAAAAGTAGAGCTTTTCTTTGAAGACACAGCCGCAGACCCCGACCTCTGCATTCAGAAGGTTAGCCGTCTTGTTGAAAGAGAAGGCGTTGACCTTATCCTTGGACCGCTCTCCGGCGGCGAAGCAACTGCTCTTAAGGATTACGCTCCCAACATTCCTGACACAACAATCATAGTTGCCGGCGCAGCCGCTGAGGACGTAACGATGCGCGGCGTTCCGGACAACATTTTCAGAACTGCATACACAGGCGCGCAGACCATGTTTGCTTTCGGCGATTTTGCTTATCAGGAGCTTGGCTATAAGAAGATCGTTACTCTTGCTGAGGACTATGACTTCCCGTTCTCGCAGGTCGGCGGCTTCTTGCTAAACTATGTAAGAGCCGGCGGCGAGGTTTTAGATCGTCTTTGGGTCAATATGGGAACAACCGACTATAGCTCCATTATTGCGCAGATCCCCGATGACGCAGAAGCGATTTATGTCGCACTCGGCGGAAGCGATGCTATTAACTTTATTAACCAGTTCCATGATTACGGCATTGATATTCCAATCCTTGGTGGATCAATCACCATAGACACTACAATCCTCGGATCCGATGCTGGCAGCCTGCTAGAGGGCGTTTATGCCGGTTCGCATTATGCACAGGTTCTGCCGTATCCCGAGTTTGAAGCCTTTGATACAGCTTTCACTGAAAGATTCGACAGAGCATCCTCCCTCTTCGCGGCAGACTACTATATAGGTTCGCAGGTTGCCATCAAGGCTATGAACGCAGTTAAGGGAGATCTTAGCGATCTTGATAACTTCCGCAGCGAGATTCTAAAGGTAAAGTATGACAGCCCCAGAGGACCCTTCAGCTTTGACGAGTATCATAACGTAGTCGAAAATGTTTACATTACACAGGTACAGAATATAGATGGTATGCTCAGAAACGTAGTTTACAAGACTTATGAAAATCAGACTCAGTTCGGACCCTATGATCCCGACTGGTATCAGTCTCAGCCATCTTATGACCGCGTAAATCCTACGATTGATACAATTAATGGCGCAAAACTGGCCTCATAACTGCTTATGATGCTGCAAGCGCTGCACATCGTATTTCAGTAATCAGAAAGGTTCGAAATTGATGAAAAATAGCGAATCAGCTCCCGTTCTTTCGTTACAAAATGTGTGCAAGAGCTTTGGCGGTGTTCATGCCGTAAGAGATGTCAACACTGACATCTCTTATGGTGAGCGGCGCCTGTTCATCGGCACCAATGGCGCAGGAAAGACAACACTTTTTAATCTTATCGCAGGGGACTTGGCAGTTAGCTCTGGTAAGATTGAACTGTTTGGCACGGATATAACCAGTATTCCGGTTAGACAGCGGGTAAAAATGGGCATGAGAAGGACTTATCAGACCTCAGCCTTGTTTGACGGGCTGTCTATACGTCAAAATATGTATTTGTCGCTACTCGGTGAGGAAAAGAATCATAGCCACTTCAATATGTTCTCCTCAATAAGGCGAAACAAAAAAACCAATGAGAGAATTGATAAAACAGCATTAGAAGTCGGCCTTTATGAAAAACTGGACGTTGCAGTTGCTTCTCTCTCCCACGGTGAGAGAAGACAGCTGGAGTTCGGTTTGGCAATCCTGCCGGAGCCAAAGCTGTTGCTCTTTGACGAGCCGGCTGCCGGCCTTTCCGCTGAAGAGCGCGCGGTTATGCTTTCCCTAATTCAAGGACTAAGCCGCGATGTTACTATAGTTATGATCGAGCATGACATAGATCTAGCGTTTGCAATTGCAGACTATGTTGTTGTAATGTTTGATGGTGCGATTGTTGCCGAAGGCACTGTTGACGAAATTCGCAAGAACCAGCTTGTTCAGCAAATTTATCTGGGGGAGGTAAAGCATGAGTAACGGTTCAATTTTTTGTGTTGAAAACCTGCATGTTTACTATGGAGGCAGTCATGTTTTACACGGCGTTTCTCTCGAGCTATACCCTGGCACAACGGCAATAATTGGCCGTAACGGAATGGGTAAAACAACGCTGATCAAAGCAATTATGGGGCTTGTTCCTGTCAGAGAAGGTAAAATAACCTTTTGTGGTGAGGACATAACTGGTCTTCCGCCATATATTGTGGCCCACAAAGGTATCGGGTATGTTCCCCAGGGCAGACATATTTTTGAATCCCTGTCTGTTGATGAGCAGCTGAAGTTTGCCGCAAGGCGTGTTGACGTCGGCTGGGATGCAGAAAGAGTGTATGAGTTTTTTCCAAAGCTGAAAAAGTGCTACAAACAGAGCGGTACGACCCTATCCGGCGGTGAACAGCAGATGCTGGCAATAGGTCGGGCGCTGGTTACAAACCCGAAGCTGCTTATCATGGACGAACCTTCAGAGGGCCTTGCTCCTGTTATTATTGAGCAGCTTGTAAACTTTTGTTTAGAGCTTAAGAAAACCAACATGTCACTCATTCTGGTTGAACAGAGCTTGTTATTTGCTCAGGCAGTATCTGAGAATGTAAATGTTATGCTGACCGGAAATATCGTTTACAGCGATTCATTCCAGAAGCTTATGGATAACAAAGAACTCACCCACCAGCTCATTGGAGTGGGCTAAAAATAAACGTTTTAACAAAAGGAGAAGAAAATGGTGCGTCAATTCAACCGTAAGGAAATTAACGAGAGATTGCACGGTAAAATTTCCGCCAAGAAACCTATTGTTATTGGTGGAGCTGGCATTGGACTCGTTGCAAAAATTGCCGACCAGGCAGGAATAGACCTTTTGATGGGATACAACACCGGCCCATTCAGAATGGACGGTCACGGCTCTCTTTCCGGATACCTCGCTTATGGCGATTCCAACCGCATGACTCTTGAACTGGGCGAACACCTGCTCAAAGTTATTAAGGACACCCCACTAATTGGCGGCATTGGAGCTGCTGACCCCTACAGAGACATTGACGCTCTGATTGACAAGATGATGGACATGGGCTTCAGCGGTATTACAAATGTCCCCACCACTGGACTTTACGACGGCGTTTTCAGAAAGCAGATCGACGCAACCAATTTAGGCTATCCTGAAGAAGTTCGGCTGGTTGAAAAGTGCAACAAAAAGGACATTTTCACGGCTGTATATGCCTTCAGTGAAGATGAAGCTAAGCAGATGGCCGCTGCCGGCGCCGACCTAATCGGTGCACATGTGGGACTTACCCTTGGAGGGACCATCGGTGCCGGCTCTGCACTGGCGTTGGAAGAGGCCTGCGAAAGAACCCAGAAGATTCTTGAGGCTGCCCGCAAGGAAAATCCCGACATCATAGTTGTTTGCCACGGCGGCCCCTTTGACTATCCCGAAAATGTGCAATATTGCTTTAACAAGACCGATGTAAACGGCTTTATAGGCGCATCCAGCATTGAAAGACTGCCTATTGAAAGGGCACTCAGAGAGTGCATTGAGCAGTTCCAGGCCCTTAAAATAAAGTAAGACAGTTATCTGCAGAAAGGGCGTCTTTTTGTTTGCAAGACGCCCTTTTCCGAATCGTAATAGGAGAGATTTGATATGGCAACAGTAGTATTGGTTGGAACACTTGATACAAAGGGTGTTGAATACGACTATGTGAAGCAGTGCGTTATTAAAGCTGGCTGTGATGTAATCATTGTGGACACGGGTGTTCTTGGTGAGCCTCCGTTTAAGCCGGATATCTCAGCCTCTGAGGTAGTTTCGCTGGCGGGCATAAACCTTGCTGACATTCGCTTTGGCAGCGAGGGCAGCGACACGCGTGCTGTGGCAATCGACGCCATGAGCCGGGGCTTGGCTCTTTGTTTGCAAAAGCTGGTTTCCGACGGCCGCTGTGATGCGGTTTTCGGAATGGGCGGCTCGGGAGGAACAAACCTTATCAGTGCAGCCCTGAAAACCCTTCCTTTAGGGCTTCCAAAACTTCTGGTGTCTACGATGATGTCCGGAAATGTTCAGCCCTATGTGGGCGGAACTGATATTTCAATGATGTATTCGATAACCGATATTGCCGGGCTAAACAGCTTTTCTCGTCTTATTTTGGCAAATGCCGCACACTCTGTAGCAGGAATGGCACTTAATAGAGAAAAGGCCCTTGAATATTCAAAGGGCGAGAAGAGGCCGCTTGTTGCCATCAGTATGTTTGGCATAACGACCCCAGGGGTGCTGCACATGCGCGACCTGCTGGTGGAAGAGGGCTTTGACACTATAATCTTCCACGCAACAGGCTCCGGCGGAATTGCAATGGAGGACATGATACGCCACGGCTTTATCGACGGAGTGATCGATTTTACCACCTCTGAGCTTTGTGACTATGAATACGGCGGAGTTTTCACGGCAGGCCCAACCAGACTGACGGCTGCGGGAGAGCGGGGAATACCGCAGGTAATAGTACCGGGGGCGCTGGAGGTATTGAACTTCAACGGCGTTGCCTGCGTTCCCGCGGATAAAAATGTGCCGTCGCGCAAGCTTATCGTCCATAACCCTACAGTCTGTGCCGTTAAGGCGACAAATGAGGAGCTGGCGAATCTCGGAAGAATCCTAGGAGAAAAGGCAGCCGTAGCAAAGGGACCTACTCAGGTGCTGCTGCCACTGGGAGGGCTCGATAAATACGAAGAACCGGGCGGTCCGTGGGAGAGTAAGGAAAGCGACGCCGTTTTATTTAAAGCAATAAAAGATGCTGTTAAGGGAAGAGTTCCCGTTTATGAGCTTGATGGGAACATTAATGATGATGTTTTCTCGGAGGCAACGGTAGAGGCCTTCCTGAAATTGTGGGAGCAGAGATAGATTATGATAAATAAGACAAAATATCTCGAAGCAATTAATAGGAAGATTGATAACGGTAATGTGCTTGTATTTGCCGGCGTTGGCTGCGGCCTTACCGCGATCGGCGCGGACACCGGCGGAGCAGATATGATAATTACCTACAATACTGCCGTATACAGAATACAAGGAGTCCCAACGGCAATGGCATTTTTGCCATACGACGACTGCAACAAGCTAGCCTTTGATACAGCTCCGCAGATCATCGGCGCCATTAAAACCTCACCTGTTATGATTGGAATCGGGGCGCATGACCCAAGACGAAACCTGGCCTCAATGGTGCAGAAAGCACTTGAGTTGGGAGCCTCAGGCATTACAAATGAGCCCTTTATCGGAATGTACGAGGGAGACCTCAGAAAACAGATGGAAATGGCAAACCTCGGCTTTGACAGAGAGGTGCAGTTAATTGAAGTAGCGTCTAAGGCTGGAATGATTACTCTTGCCTATGTTTTTACTCCCGAGGAGGCGGTCAGAATGGCCGAAGCAGGCGCTGACTTTATCGGAGCCATGGTCGGCGGCGTTACAAGCGGCGGCCCCGCCGGCGGAGCGGAAACTGTCGATTTGTCAGAGGCCGTGGCACTCGTAAGCGAAATTGTTTCAGCACTTAAGAAGCTCGGTAGAAAAATTCCAGTACTTATCCACGGCGGTCCGCTAAACGACATCGAACCCGTTCGCGAGGTCATCAATAAAACAGGGGCAGTCGGATATATTACCGGCTCTACCGGGGAGCGCATTCCCACAGCTCAGGCGGTGCAGGATAAAATTTACCGATTCAGCGCAATAAGAAAGGAGAACGAGCCGTTTTGAATCACACAATTATAGTTTTGTTAAACGGAATAACCTACGGCGGCCTCCTGTTTATGTGTGCGAGCGGACTGACTCTTATTTTCGGTTTAATGAGAGTTGTTAATATGAGCCACGGCGTGTTTTACCTGGTAGGCGCATATTTGGGACTTACTGTGCAGCAATACACAGGAAGTTGGTTTCTGGGCATTCTGGCCGGCGGTGTTGGAACGTCGATCATCGCGTTGATTTTGAAGGTAACTCTTTTTGAAAGAACTCTAGGTAATAGCCAGAGAGAAACTCTGCTTACACTTGGAGTTAATTTGGTCGTTAGCGATGTTCTGCTTGCCGTTTTTGGCGGAACACCGAGAAACGTAATTGCACCAGACGCTATAAGAACCAGCATTGATCTGGGCTTTGCAAAATACCCTGCCATAAGAATGCTTATTCTTGCCATTGCAGTTGCAGAGGGAATTGCACTCTACCTGATGATTAAGAAAACCAGATTCGGTCAGTATATCCGGGCGGGTGTTGATGACTCCGGAATGACCTCTGCTCTGGGTGTAAACATCAAGCTTGTTTTTACTGTAGTATTCATACTTGGCGGATTTTTGGTAGGAATTAGCGGTGTTTTGGGCGGCACATACCTGTCCTTTACACAGGGCTTTGACGCGACGATTTTAACATATTCCCTGGTGGTAATAATCATCGGAGGAATCGGAAGCCTTGGCGGGGCAGCCTTGGGCGCATTATTGGTCGGGCTGATAGACAGCATTACCAAGGCAACTGTGTCAAATCTTTCAATGATCTGTATTTTTGGGGCACTTATGCTGGTTCTGGCCTTCAGACCTAATGGCCTTTTGGGGAAGGGAGTGGAAAAATGAGAAAACTTAAACAGCTCCGCACTCCTTCTGTTTGGGTGATGGCCTTAATTTTGCTGGTGCTTGTCTTTTTACCCTCCATTGCTCAGAGCTTTTATATTTTTCTCTTAACCAGAGTTTTGTTTATGGGCCTTGCGGCAATGAGCCTTTATGTCCTTATGGGACTGGGCGGAATGCTTTCCTTTGCGCAAATGGGCTTTTTCGGAATAACGGCCTATTCCATAGGAATAACGGCGACTAAGTTTGGTTGGCCTTTCGGGCTGTCTGTTGTTTTCGGACTTGCCATGGTGCTGGTTGTTACTGCGGTTTTCGCGCTGATCGCTATCAGGACCAAGGGTAATTACTTTCTTATGATAACCCTTGCCTTTGGGCAAATGCTCTATCTGGCGGCGCTCCAGTGGGTGGAGCTAACAGGCGGATTCAGCGGAACAACCGCAATACCTGTTTGGAGCTTTGCAACCGGCAGAAATATGCTTTATTACCTTGTTTTGGTAATAGTACTTTTGTGTTATATCTTCCTAAAACACATGATCAGCGCCCCCTTTGGAACAGCTCTGCAGGGTGTTAGAGATAACCCGCAGAAAATGGCGGCAATGGGCTTTAATGTGCAGCTTATTAGATATGTTGCAATTCTTCTTTCCAGTCTTATGGCAGGGCTCGCGGGAGTGCTTTCGGTTTTATTCTACACGATGATCTCTCCAAACACTCTTGCCATGTCAAACTCAATTGTAATTCTGTTCATGGTTCTTGTTGGCGGCTCGAAAAAGCTCGAAGGAGCCCTGCTGGGCTCGCTGATATACCTTGTGATGCAGGACTTTGTAAGCCAGTGGACGCCTCGTTATCAGATCATTATTGGCGCGTTCTTTATACTGGTAGTCCTGTTCCTGCCAAATGGCTTTTTAGGGCTTTCGTTCAAGAGTAAAAAGTCAAAGCTAAGAGAAGCAAGATAGAAAAGGTGGTGAAAAATGAAAATCATTTTTGGTTGCGACCCCAATGCTAAGTCATTGAAGGATGATTTAATAAAGCTATGCGAAAGCCTCCGCCACGAGACTGTGGACATGGGCAGCGACGATCCGATATATGCAAACACAGCAATCACCGTTGCCGAGGAAGTGGCTGCAGGTAGAGCCGATCGAGGCGTTCTTGTTTGCGGGACGGGACTTGGAATGTCCATAGCCGCAAATAAGGTGAAGGGGGCCTATGCCGCCCTACTAACCGACGTCTATTCAGCCCAACGGGCGGTGCTGAGCAATAATTGCAATATAGCGTGTTTAGGAGCATTTACCTTGGGTGAAAAGCTGGCGGAGGAGCTTTTGAAGACCTGGCTGTCTTGCACCTTTGACCCCAACTCCTCATCTGCGCCAAAGGTCGCCCGGTATCAGGCATATGACAAAGATAGATGAATTGAAAGCAAAGCGGGTGTGATGACTTAATGCCACAGTTTAAGAAATTATACATAGGCACCAATACAAAGATGTATAAGACGATTGCCGAGACAGAGAGCTTCCTTATACATCTGGATGCGCTTACAGCGGATCTGAGCCGGGAGGAGCTACTCCTGTTTGTGATCCCATCCTTTACAACCCTTGACAGAGCCAGAAAGTGCGTTTCAAAGCAGTCTGTTATGCTCGGCGCACAAAACATGTGCTGGGAGGAAAGAGGGCAGTACACGGGTGAAATTTCTCCCCTGATGCTCAAGGAGACCGGCACAGAGCTCGTTGAGATTGGACACTCGGAGAGACGTCATGTTTTTGGCGAAACGGACGAAATGGAGAACAAAAAGGTCCTCTGTGCTCTGGAGTATGATTTAAGAGTCCTTCTGTGCATCGGAGAAACCGCAGAGCAAAAGCGGCTTGGACTAAGCGACGAGGTTCTTCGAACACAGCTCAAGGTCGGGTTATATATGGTGCCGAATGATAAGGCGGAATCTCTAATAATTGCCTATGAGCCGGTTTGGGCCATCGGAGTCAGCGGCGTCCCCGCCTCTGCCGAATATGTTGCCGAGAAGCACGGCGTAATAAGAGCGGAGCTAATGGAGCTGTTTGGCGAGGAAGCTGCAAAAAAAATCCCGATTCTGCACGGCGGCAGCGTCAACAACGAAAATGCAGTCGAGCTGATAAAACTTCCCGATGTAGACGGACTTTTTATCGGCAGAAGCGCCTGGGAAGCTGAGAATTTCAACAAAATAATCAGAGCCTGTCTGGAATTTAAAGGCACATAGAGACACTTGCGTTTTTTAAGCGCCAAAAGTGCCATTTAAGGTTTTGGCAGGCCTTTGAATATTGAAAACTGGCATTCCGCTACTCAGACAGATAAGCTATCCGGCTAGACTATGGGAGCGCCATGAACCACAGTCCATTTTGGAAATCCCAGGTTGCAAACGAGAGCATCTGCGCCTCTAATCTTGTCATATGTGCGACTGACCCATTTTGGATTGTTCGCTTAGTTTGTCAGGCCTTTTGTCCGTAGCCCCTTTTAATAATTGCTGCACTCCCAGATGAATGTATGCTCATCGCTCCACATAGTATGTACAAAACATATTAGGGAGTGATTATGTGGAGTACAGAGCAAAACAACTAGGAAAATGGGTCAGACGAAACAGGGGTGCGGTAGCGGTGGTTTTGGCAATCGCTGTTTTTCTCGGTCTGCCGTGGCTGATTAATAATCAGGCGATAGTAGGCGTTGCCGCGACCACCCGCGAATTACCCATATACAGCGTTTCAAGGGATAACAAGTGCGTCAGCCTGACCTTCGACGCTGCCTGGGGGAATGAAGATACCCAGCAGCTAATAGACACTCTGGAAAAGTATAAAGTCAAGGCAACTTTTTTTGTTGTCGGCGCCTGGGTCGACAAGTACCCGGAATCCGTCAAAGCGCTCTCTGACGCCGGTCATGAAGTAATGAGCCATTCAAATGATCATGCCCACTTTTCGAAGCTAAGCGAGAGCGAAATTATTGCAAATCTTAACACATGTAATGACAAAATAGAAGCGGTAACAGGCGTTCGGCCAACATTATTTCGCTGTCCCTACGGCGAATACGATGATCATGTCGTCAAAACCGTCAATTCGATCGGTATGCTGACAATTCAGTGGGATGTTGACAGCTTGGATTGGAAAGATCTCTCAGCAGCAGAAATCACAAAACGCGTAACAAGTAAAGTACAGCCCGGATCAATTGCGCTTTTCCACAATGCAGCCCTCCATACTCCAGAGGCTCTGCCGTCAATAATTGAGCACCTGCTGTCGGAGGGCTACGAAATAATGCCTGTATCTCAAATGCTCCTTCAGGGCGAGTACTATATTGATCACACTGGGAAACAATGTCCCATTGGGAGCTGAAGTCTTACGCAATAGAAATGCGGTTAGTTGCCTCTAATCTTTTTCTTGCAAAGCGCCGGACTTTGTGATAATGTTATTGCAAGGACGGTGAGATTATGGTCATTCACAAGTCAGCTGAGGACTACCTTGAAACAATGCTAATTCTTCGTAATCGTCACGGATATATCCGCTCAATAGATATTGCGGAGGAACTTGGGGTAAAAAAGCCCAGCGTCAGTTACATCACCAAGCGTCTGCGGGAAAACGGATATATCACTATGGATGAGAGTAATCTCATAACATTGACGGATACTGGTCTTAAAGTGGCCGAAGGCATGTATAAGCGCCACCTCACATTGATCGACTGCTTTGTTAAACTTGGGGTAAGCCCTGAAACGGCTAGGCAGGATGCCTGCAAGATAGAGCACGATTTGAGCGAGGAATCCTTCGAGGCAATATGTCGCTTCCTTGAAAAGAATTAAGTATGATTAATTAATTTAAAAAGCAGCGGACAGTTTATCTGTCCGCTGCTTTTTGTTATTTACCGCAAACAAGTTCAAAGCATTTCGGTAGCTCTTAGGTTTATGAAGAACGAGAAAAAAATAATATTTTTTTTCCTTTTAGGGAAATCTATGATAAGGAAGCAACGCAATGAAAAGAGGAATCAAAATGAGAAGAAAACGTCTTGGCGTTCAGACGGTACAATTTCTTAATCCGCCCGTCATAATTAGCAGTGCTGCGGTAGGCGGGAAAATTGAGGGTGAAGGGCCACTTGCGTCATTCTTTGATTATTTAGATACAGACACATATTTTGGCATGGACTGCTGGGAGAGTGCGGAGAGCGAAATGCTCAAAAAGTGCTTGGATATAATAATTAAAAAGGCTGGCATCACGGGAGAAAATCTCGATTACCTCTTTTCCGGGGATCTTCTCAATCAGTGTGTTGGGTCAGCGTTTGGAATTAAGGACAGTCAAGCCCCGTTTTTTGGGCTCTACGGCGCCTGTTCTACGATGGCCGAGTCCTTAATCCTTGCCTCTATGATGGTTGACGGCGAATACGCAAATCTCACTGCAGCTCTCACAAGCTCGCACTTCTGCTCCGCCGAAAGGCAATTTCGCCTGCCATTATGCTACGGAGGACAATGCGCACCGACGGCTCAGAGAACGGCAACTGCGGCCGGTGGTGCCGTAGTGTCCTCGACAGGGAGCGGCCCGAGAGTAACTCACGCAACAACCGGAAGAGTAATTGATGCCGGTATATGCGATGCTTCAAATATGGGGGCTGCGATGGCGCCCTCTGCAGTTGAAACACTATGTACACACTTTGCAGACACAGCTAGAGAACCGAGTTATTACGACTTGATTGTAACAGGAGACTTGGGAAAAGTAGGGTTTGAAATTCTGGTTGAGTTGTGCAGAAAAAACGGTTATGAGCTTGCTTTGAACGGCAACGACTGCGGCTTGATGATATTTGATCTGAATAAACAGAATGTGAAATCCGGAGGCTCAGGCTGTGGCTGCAGCGCAGCTGTTTTGGGAGGATATCTCCTCTCGAAGATGCAAAAGGGGGAAATAAACAAGCTGCTTTTTGCCGGGACAGGCGCAATGATGTCGCCGACAACAAGCCTGCAGGGCAAACCTGTCATGGGCATTTGTCACGCGGTTTCAATAGAAAATGAGGTGCAGTAATGGACACGTTAATGATGTTCGTAAAGGTGTTTTTTGTCGGTGGCCTGATATGTGCCATAGGTCAAATCCTAATTGATAAAACTCAGCTGACTCCGGCAAGAATATTGACGTCTTATGTTGTAGCGGGTGTTGTTTTAGGCGGAATAGGCCTGTATGAGCCGCTTGTCAAGTGGGCGGGGGCCGGAGCGAGCGTGCCGATTATCGGCTTTGGTAATGTGCTCGCCAAGGGCGTTCGTGAAGCCGTTGCGGAAAAAGGCCTTCTAGGAGCGCTAACCGGCGGCTTTGCCGGAGCCGCGGCCGGAATTGCTGCCGCGGTATTCTTCGGCGTGATTGTAGCCGTGCTTTTTAGATCCAAGGACAAAAATTAGTTTCCGCAATTGACAAGAACTCGCTCATGTGCTAATATTACACACGCGCGCGGATGTGATGGAATTGGCAGACATGCAAGATTTAGGTTCTTGTGCTGAGAGGCGTGGGGGTTCAAGTCCCTTCATCCGCACCATCCTATGAGCTACACTTCAGGTTGTTTAGGCGAGCGGAAGTGTAGCTTGTTGTTTTGAAACGATTAGTAAACGAAGCCTATGAATCCTATGCGTAGCAGAAAGCTTTCTGTTACGCATTTCTCTATAAATTAATTATTTCAAAAGGTCTAATATTTTTGCTTGCTCATTAAAAAACTTGCTTAAAGCAATTTGTTCTGATATTGTGTTGATATGACCCTCTGTGGTCATAAAAAAGCATTATTGGGAGGCAAAAATGAAAATACTGGATACCTTCGACAACACGCTTTTGGATAACGAAGACCTGTTTCAAGATGACTTTTACAAGCGCTTTCATCTGGTCAAGCATAAGGTTCAGCTCACGGATACCATCGAAAAGGAATATCAGTTCCCAACCTTTTATCGCGACGTTACCTGTGCTCAGGCAATCTTTCTGTGTTCTTACGAAGCGGCGTGCAAGATGATGCCTCACGAAAAGGTCAAACCTGTTCGCGCGCTTAAAAACAAAGCGGTTATGGCGGTTTCCTGCTATGAATACAAAGAAGTCATGGGCATTCCTCCTTACAACGAGATTGCTTTCACCTTTGCTGTTGAAGTTGACAAGCCAAAAAGCAGCATTCTGCTGCCACTCATGTTCAATAATTACAGCGGCTATTATGTATTCTCCATGCCCGTCACATCGCGCGAGAACTGTCTGCGCGGCAACAACATTTGGGGCTTGCCAAAGGTGACGCAGGAAATCGACATAAACGTTTCCGGGAGCGAGGCGGTTATTTCCGCATATGAAGACGGAGCCGAGTACTTCAACCTTCGCATCCCTAAGGCGGGAAAGCCGACCGCCATGGACGAAACCACCTATCTTTTCCCAAAACTGAATGGCCGTCTTCTCAAGGCGGAAACTAATTTTAAGGGAGATTTTCTGATAAAGAAAAACATGGGCGTTCTTCTCAATCCAGCCAAAATGCCAGCCAAGCCCTATATCAAGCTTGGCGACACACCCTGCGGCGAAGTGCTGAAAAACCTCCAGATTGCGCCGCTGCCGCTGCAAACACGTTATGTTGAGCACATGACAGCCTGCTTCGATTATTACGATGAATCGTTTGATTTAAAATGATGAGGAGGGAAAACAAATGAAATTTGTTATCATTGGTGCGGGCGCAATTGGCGGTTGTTTGGGCGGCTGGCTGTCCAAGAAACACGACGAGGTTTACCTGATGGATCAGGGTGAAACCGCGCAAAACTTGAAAGTGAAGGGACTTACGCTATACCATCAGGGTGAGGAAAACCAAAAGGAGCATATCCCTGTAAAGGTTATTGACAGCCTCTCTGAGGTTGAGGACATAGACGTCATTGCTATTGCAGTCAAAAACTACAATCTGGATGCCGTCGCAAAAATGGTTAGAGAACAAGTTACGGGGAACCCCATCGTTCTCGGACTGCAAAACGGAGTTGAGAACCAGACTATCCTACCAAAGTATTTTGACCGCGCCGTCTTTGCAATTATTGAATTCAACGCATGGTTCGACGAGCAGTGTGTCATCGGGTATCAGGAAAAAGGACCCTTTGTGCTCGGCACGCTTAACAATGAGCGGCAGGATGATCTCAAAGCCTTGCAGGAATTTATGGGTGTCGCGGTCGAAACTGTAGTGACCGATCGCATACGCGACGCGGCCTACTGCAAAATGGTTATCAACCTGACAAATTCCTATACGACGCTCGTTGGCTTCAAGTATCGCGAAATATCTTCCCTGCCTCTTTTTAAGAAAGTGCTCTCCAACTCCTTGTACGAGGGTGTTCAGATCATCAAGGCCGCCGGCGTTAAGGAATTCAAGGCAGGCGATATGCCAACTTGGAGCAAAATAAAAGCTTCGGCAAAGCTGCCGAATTTCATTACCATGGGCATTTTCAAAAAGAGTTTGGCAAAAATGGTGCTCAGCAGTATGGCTCAGGACATTTTGCAGCGGCACTCGGGTGTGAGCGAGCTCGACAGCCTTCAGGGGCACTTTATTGAGCTGGCCGACAAATACGATGTTCCGGCGCCCTATAACAAAACGATTTATGCCCTGTGCAAAACCGAATTTGCCAAGCCGGACTTCAAACCGATGACTGAGGAGCAAGTCTGGGAGGCTGTCAAAAGGAACCTGTGAGCTTTTCGCGCTTCTAACATTTCCACACGCTGATTGATTATGCAGCATCTGAAGGGCGCAAGGCACATCTATTTCTATCAAACAACACATTTTGAGTTTAAAAGGGAACTGAGAAGATAGCACTTCTCAGTTCCCTTGTACTTTCTCGCAAGTGATGGTGGGGCGTTTGCCTCTCCATCACTTACGCTGCCAGAGCATTCTTGCATACTTCATATAAGGATCACTCACAAAAAGCATTTATAGCGTCTCTCAAAAACTCAGTGCACTTTGGGGCAATCTTGTCGTAGTTTGCCCTAAAGCGCTCATCTGCAACATACATTTTACCCAGATTTCTGTGATATTCTTTGGAGTACTTATCGTAGAAAACACAAAGCCAGCGTTTGTGCAGTTCACATGCTTTCATTGCTAATTCGCCACAAGGGTCGCCCGAATTAAAAGCCGATTCCAAAACCTTCTCAAACTCTTGCCTGATGTTTTCGGCCTCATCAAACTGCTCCTGTGTCATGCGCGAAACCCTCGAATTTGAGTCATCAACATTTTTGTCTCCGTATTTTTCACGTATCTCTTTTCCATATTTTTTCTCATTTTCATTTATGAGTTCCTGCTTGAACCCTTCAAATTTTTCATTATCTGTCATTTGTGTCTCACCTTTCATAGAAGAAATCGATTTTGCAACATTCTCGATAAGCAGATCAATTCGTCTGCGCTCCTGCTTCAAGTTCTCCAGATGACCCTGCAGTGTGCGCTCTAAATCAAAATCATCAGAAGTGATCATCTTTCTCACGCTGTTTAGAGTGACGCCGAGCTCTCGATAAAACAATATCTGCTGTAGCAGATCAACCTCGCGATTTCCATAAATTCTATAGCCGTTTCGATCCACCCTTGCGGGTTGAAGAAGGCCGATCTGATCATAGTACCGCAAAGTGCGCGTACTTATGCCGGATATATTTGCGAGCTTGCTGATAGTGTATTCCAAAACTTCACCTCCGTAGCTGTATTCTAAACTATTACGTTAGGTAAATGTCAATACTATTTTATTTATATTCTTTAGAAAAAAAGATATTTTCCTTAAGAATACAAAAATTTGTAGAGATGTGAAAAATATTGGTCTATTATGGTATTATTGATTAGACTGACGACAGACAGCTTACATTTCTCAATGAATGTCCTTTCACAACACTCAAATCGGATTCCTTGTCAGGGCGGCAAGGTCTTGTCTTTAAAAAAAGGAGAAAAAAATGATTATTCGCTCAGAGCTTCCTGAAGATTATGCAGCAGTTATGAACCTCACTTACAAAGCGTTTTTGACTTTGAATTTCCCCGGAAGGCGGCGGCCGGATGAGCATTTTCTTATCCATTTGCTGAAGGACTCTACCTCTGTTGTCCGCGAGCTAAGTTTTGTGGCAGTGGATGACGGGGAAATTATCGGGCACATTTTATACACTAAAAGTGAGATCCTTCGCTCTGATGACAGCAAGTCTGAGACAATAACCTTCGGCCCGCTCAGTGTTCTTCCTGAGCGTCAAAAGCAGGGTATAGGGCGCGCACTCGTGCAACACAGCATGGAGAAAGCGAGGGAGCTGGGCTTCGGAGCAGTTTTAATCACAGGTGTTCCGGATTACTACCCAAAGCTAGGCTTTAAACGTGCGCGAGATTTTGGACTTGTTCTCACTGACGGGACTGCGGAAGATTATTTCATGGCCTATGAACTAACACCCGGCTATCTTTCCGGCGGTGGTACTCTTCGTTTTCTCGCCCCTGAATTTGAACAGGCCGAGAACGACGATGCAGGCTATGAAACCTTTCACAAGCAGTTCATGGCTAAATTCTACCCCGGCAAGTTGATGCTGCGTCCGTTTTTTGACGGCGACATTGAACTTATGGAGCGCTGGTTGAATATGCCGCATGTGGCAAAGTGGTACAAGCACCCTGAGCACTGGCTCAACGAGCTGCGGGAGCGGCATGGGGAGTTCTCTTTCCTGACACATTTTATTGCAGAGTTTGAAGGTGTTCCTGTTGGATTTTGTCAGTATTACGACTGTTACTTTGCTCAAAAACACGAAATCTGGAACGATCAATGGCGCGTGGGGGAGAAGGAGGGAGAAATATACAGCATTGACTGCCTTATCGGTGAACCTGAATTTCTGAGGCGAGGGTTTGGCACACAGATGGTTAGGCAAATGCTTGAAATGCTTCGTCGAATCGGTGCGAAAATAGTTATAGCTGAGCCTGAGAGGGAAAATATCGCATCGAATGAAGCGTTGAGGGCGTCCGGTTTTTCTGACACCGGAGTGGACTACTTTCTTGAGCTCGATGATTTAAGATAAGTTGAATTGAATCCGTAATTACAGTCACAATATTTTCATCTCGCTCATAGAAAATACTAAGTCTGCATTGCATCTGGCATATATAGGTATAAATGTTGATATCTACCATTATTGATGTTATAATGTTTTTCATTGCAGGATGGACTGTCCTGCTGATTTCTATTTCTTCTTCAGTTTCAGAGGCTGTATCTGCTTAGGCTCAATATAAGTATAGAGGTGAAGTAAACAAATGGACATAAAAGCTGCCAAAGCGGTTAAAAAGAAGCACGGACTATCTTCGCGCTTTTTTAGCGCCAATTTATTGTTGCTTTTTGTGATTCTTGCTGTTTTTGTTACGATGGTAGCAATTATGGTTGCCAGCATCGCAAGAGAGGCATCGAAAAACTATGCCCGCTTCTATTCGATTGAGACGGTGGAAAAGTTTAGTTCTTATCTTAATCGTGAGCTTGCGCTTGTCAGCAAGATTGCTCATTCAAAGGCAGTAGCTGAATGGTACGCTGATGAAGGCAATGACGCAAAAAAACAAGCTGCCTATGACGAAATGATCGGCTATGCTGATTCATTTCAAAGTGCGGGCCTGTATTTTGGCATTGACAAATCACTCAATGAGTATTCGGTTGAAAGTGGTGCAAAATTCAGCGAATTTGTTCCCTTTGATGTGCTTGATCCTGACATTGAATATAATGCCTGGTATTATACAAGCATTGAGTCAGTGTTCGACTATGAGCTGAATATAGACATAGACAAAGTCACAAATTCCAGAACCCTTTGGATCAACCATAAAGTAACATCAAATAGCGGCGAGGTTCTGGGCGTGTTTTGCTCCGGCCTTGAGTTTGACTCAGTTGCCGAGGAGCTTTTTGGCAGCTATGACAGCGGAAGCGTTCGCGGTTATGTTGTTGATAAAAATGGGATTATCCAAATGGACAGTCTGCTTGTCTCAAACGGAACAACTCCTGATGAGTCGCTTACTAAAAGCATATTCGATGAGAGTGGCGATAAAAAACTCAATTCTGCTATCGAAAAATATTTGAGTGATAAGCAAGGGCAGCTCGCCCAGCAGTCTGAGCCGGATGTGATGCAGATTTCAGGCAGTACATACGGCTATGCTGCCATCGCTCCTATTAAAGGTACGAGCTGGACAGTTATTACTTTTTACAATTCAAGCTCGCTGTTTAACGCAGGAAAACTTTTGCCGCTTTTACTTGTCATGTTGGCTGGGTTCGCACTCTACACAATCCTTATTAACACGCTCATCCGCCGTATCATAATTAGCCCCTTAACGAATCTTACTGGCAGCCTTGCCCGAAGCGGAGAGGGCAACGAAATCATCTATGGCAGCGACAGGGAGGATGAGTTCGGAGCTCTTGCTGTAACAATTCAGGGCATGAGGGATCGTTTGAATTCATATAACACGGCACTGCTTGCCGGATCTGTTGAACGAGATAAGCAAAGCCGGCTGCTGCAGGCAGTTAACGGTGCTGCGGCAGTGCTGCTTACTGCCGATAGTACGAAGACGCGGGAGTCTTTGCAGGAGGGCATGGAACTCATGGCTCGCTGCATGGACGTTGATCGGATACACATCTGGCGAAATGAAATGAAAGACGGTGTTCTTTGCTACTCACATGTAATTGAATGGAACTCGGCGCCGGAGAGCCGTGACATGTCAGCCTTTACTAAAGGCGGTCCCTATGACCATGTTATCGGAAGATGGAAACGCGTTTTCGCGGGGGGCGGATACATTAACTCTACTTTAGCAGGGCTTCCCCTTGATGAACAGGCTTTCTTCCAGGGCTTTTTGCTGCAATCCGTTCTTGCGATCCCTATCTACATAACGGATCACTTTTGGGGTTTTATCAGCTTTGATGATTGCCACCGCGTGCGTGTTTTTACTGAGGAAGAAATTAGCATTCTTCGCTCGGGCAGCCTTATGCTTGCCAGCGTTGTGACTAGAGAAGAAGAAGCCGTGAAAATGCGTGAAGCAGACGAGAGAACGCGTATTATGCTTGACGCAACTCCGCTCTGCTGTAATTTTTGGGACTCAAACTACAAAAATATCGACTGCAACGACGAGGCTGTTAAGCTGTTTGAACTTGGCAGCAAGGAGGAATACCTAGATAGATTCTATGAGCTTTCCCCCGAGTATCAGCCTGACGGCAAACTGTCTTCAGAACAAGCAGGCGAAAATATTCGAAAAGCATTCAGCGAGGGCAGGGCGGTCTTTGAGTGGATGCACCAAAAGCTGGATGGAACACCGATACCGTCGGAAATAACACTGGTTCGTGTAAAACGAGGCGAGGAGTACATAGTTGCCGGCTACACCCGCGATATGCGCGAGTATAAAAAGATGATGGAAAAAATCGATCATCGTGATGCTTTGCTGCACACGGTCAATGACGTCGCTACCATTTTGCTCCAGTCGGAGGTCGACGAATTTGCTGATGTTCTTTGGCACTGTATGGGAATGATCGCAGCGTCGGTCAATGTAGACAGGGTTTATATTTGGAAGAACCAGATAATCGACGGGCAACTCTGCGGTACGAGGCTATACGACTGGTCAGACAACGCATTCCCGAAGCGGGGCGAGGAAGCCAGCGTTGATATCCCTTATAATAAGTTGATGCCCGGATGGGAAGAGGCGCTTTCCTCAGGCACATGTGTAAACGGCATAGTTCGGGATTTATCTGAGGAGGAGCAGAATCGTCTCTCCGCACAGGGCGTTTTGTCTATTCTTATCGTACCTGTTTTTCTTCAAGAG
Source organism: Oscillospiraceae bacterium (assembly GCA_031552685.1). Lineage (GTDB taxonomy): Bacteria > Bacillota > Clostridia > Oscillospirales > Oscillospiraceae > UBA2658. Next base: position 162,649 of record JAVBMI010000003.1, on the reverse strand, counting down.
CACTTCTGGGGCTTCGTCGGTTTTGACGATTGCCATAGCGAGAGATACTTCTCGTCAAACGAGGAATCAATTTTACGTTCAGGCAGCCTTCTTATCGCAAACGCGCTATTGAGAAATGAAATGACGCTGAGCCTCAGTCAAAATGCTGTTGCGCTTGAAAAAGCGGTTGAAGCAGCGGAGGCAGCAAGCCGCGCGAAGAGTGATTTTCTCTCAAATATGAGCCATGAGATGCGCACGCCGATGAATGCTATCATCGGAATGACATCTATCGGTATGAGCGCCGGCGATTTGGAGCAAAAGGACTATGCCTTCAATAAAATTGGCGATGCTTCTTCGCACTTGCTAGGTGTGATTAACGACGTTCTGGATATGTCAAAGATTGAAGCTAACAAGTTTGAACTGTCGGAAACTGAGTTCGATTTTGAAACAATGCTGCAGAAAACTGTTGATGTCATCAGTTTCCGCGTAGACGAAAAGAGACAGGAATTTACTGTTACTCTCGACAATGAGATTCCACATGCTTTGATCGGAGATAACCAGCGCCTGATTCAGGTTATTACTAATTTGCTTTCGAATGCCGTTAAATTTACCCCGGAGGGTGGCCGGATTCGTCTTGATACGCACTTGGAGTCAATTCAAGGTGATCTCTGCACCCTCAGAATCAGTGTATCCGATAACGGAATTGGGATAACCCCCGAGCAGCAAAAACGGCTGTTCACCTCATTCGAACAGGCGGAGAGCAGCACCTCCCGTAAATTTGGCGGAACTGGCCTTGGCCTTGCAATATCCAAACGCATAGTTCAGATGATGGGAGGCAAAATCTGGTTAAATTCTGAACCGGGCGTTGGTTCTGTATTTGAATTTACGGTTCAGCTCAAACGGGGGAAGATATCCGAAGGCACTTTGATTGGAACAGGTGTGAGCTGGAGAAATTTGCGAGTGCTTGTAGTTGATGATGATCAGGATACTTTGGATTACTTTTATTCAATTGCGGAGAGATTTGAGCTTTCGTGCGACAGGGCCATCGGCGGGCGAGAAGCGTTGGACCAGATAAGCAAAAACGGCGCGTACGACATCTACTTTGTTGACTGGCGGATGCCGGAAATGAATGGAATTGAGCTTGCGCGTGAAATTAAATCTCACAATGAGAAACCCTCGGTAATCATAATGATTTCAGCGGGTGCCTGGACGGAAGTTGAAGATGAGGCGCGAGCCGCAGGTGTAGACCGATTCCTGCCCAAACCGCTGTTTCCTTCTGCAATTGCCGATTGTATTAACGGATGCCTCGGAAAGGAACAGGGAGCAAAGGACTGTGAGCTGAGTACCGAGAATGCCACGACCTTTGAAGGCTACCGAGTTCTGCTTGCGGAGGACATGGAAATAAACCGAGAGATCGTGCTTGCGCTGCTTGCCCCTACAAAGCTCCGCGTAGACTGCGCGGTGAGCGGTATTCAAGTGCTTGAAATGTTTGAGGCAAATGCTTCAGACTATGACTTGATTTTTATGGACGTGCAGATGCCGGAAATGGACGGACTGGAGGCCACAAGGCGTATCAGAGCGCTGGATATTCCTGAGGCATCAAAAATACCGATTGTCGCAATGACAGCCAACGTATTCCGTGAAGATGTGGAAATGTGTCTTAAGGCGGGAATGAATGCCCATGTTGGCAAGCCGATTGACATTGCTGAGGTTGTTTCCAAACTCAGAGAATTCCTGCCGCGAAAAGGCAGAAACTGCTAGACGGAAAATTTTATATTACAAGTCCCTCCGTAAATGCGAATTTCCGGAGGGACTTATAATATTTACAACCAAGCATAGACTAGACAGAGGTGAAGTGATATGAATAAGAAGCACGAAATACAATGGAAAACGTTAACTCTGATAACGCTGATATGTCTGGGTGTTGGAGGCTTGTCAGCCTTTGCTTCAGGAGATATTGGAGAAACCTTTAAAAGCCTGCCAAAACCGCCTCTGACACCGCCAAGCGCTGTTTTTCCGGTTGTCTGGACTGTTCTTTATATACTAATGGGGATTTCCGCGTACTTGGTGTTTGTTTCAAGAAGCAGGAAAAAAGAAACAGCACTGCTTGCATTCGCAGTGCAATTGATTATAAATTTTTTCTGGTCGCCGATATTCTTCAATCTCGGACAATACGGCTTCGCATTTTTCTGGCTGCTTGCTCTGATCATTGCCGTTGTGATAATGAAATTGCTTTTCAGACAGATAAGCAAGGCGGCCGCGTTCCTGCAAATTCCATATCTGGTTTGGCTCATTTTTGCTGCGTATATCAATTATGGTGTATGGCAATTGAGCCTCTCTTGACTCTGCGCCAGTCGTTCTTCCGCGACAGTTTTGTATTTCAGTTCACCCGCGTTGGCGCTTTATGGCACTCTATAAGGAAAATTCATGCTTTATAAATACAATATACTGTAAATTTTCGTCAGTTTTGCTATATTCATTTTGCCTGATGTGGAGTATTATTCGAATTAGTAAGAAAATCGGAGGCGAGTGTATGACTTCAAAAGAGATTCTTCACGAAATCGTTCTCACTGAACACAAGGCGAGAACTCTTTATGCTGATGCCGTAAAGAGACAGGAAGGCTTTGCCGAACAGATTGAAAATAAAAAAACCGCCATCCGTGAAAAGGAAATGCAACGCGCGCAAGAGGATATAGAGCAGCTTGAAAAAAAACTGATTGCCGAATCAGACAAGCTTATTAATGAGCAAAACGAAAAATACGCCCGGCTTGCTGATGACGCGAAAAAGATGTACGAAAATGGCAGAGAGAGCTTGATTGCCAAGCTGTTTACGTCGGTGGTGCGTCAGGATGCTTAGTGCGGTTATGAAATATAGCGCTGTCAGCGCAAAAATGCGCGCGCTATATGGGAAGATGCTATCTGACGACGACTGGAAGCGTGTGTGCGGAATGCGAAGCACAGGGGAACTGGCGGCCTTCCTCAAAGTTCATCCTGGCTGGAGTGATGCTGCACGTCTTTTACCGGCCGGCGAGCCAAAGATTAACGATTTTGAAGATGCACTTGGAGTGCAAATTCTGTCTGAATTTGAGAGAGTGTATTCTTTTGCAAGTCTTCAGGACAAGCGATATCTGATTTTTATGACATACAAGGCGGAGGAACGCCTTATTTTAGAAGCTTATAACCGGCTTGCAGCGGTCAGGGAGACTATAAGCCCGCCTCGTGTACCGGAAGCGCTGATGCAGCGCAGCAGGCTGGACTTCGCTGCGCTGAAAAACGCAGATAAGTACGCGGATATTGTCGAGGCGGCGAGCGCAACTATTTATTATGGATCATTAAAAGCTGCTTTGAAAGGTTCTGAAACGGGACTCCCTGAGTACGGGAAAGTGAGCATATCGCTTGAAAACAAATACTACTCCGCTGTGTTTCATTATGTGGATAAAGACTTTACCGGAATCGGCAGGCAAAAGCTGCTAGAGAGTTTGGGAACGCAGGCGGATCTGCTCAATATAATCCATATCCTGCGAATTAAGCGTTACTTTCCTGCCTCGCTCGAAAGTGCAGTTGAACTGCTTATCCCCGTAAAATACAGGCTCAACGACAAAATGATCAAAGAAATAGTTTCCGCTCCGACTGAGAACATGGCAGTAGCCACACTTAGCGCCACTTCTCTTGGCAAATACTTCAAGGATTTCGATTATTCAAACTTGGAAAGACAATACGAGAGTGCAATGTCTTCATTTTTACACAAGCTGTTTCGCACCCCGCAGCCGTCCCTGTGCATTGTTCAGGCGTATTTGTCCTTGAAGCGCATTGAATCCGAAAAACTACTGAGAGTTGCCGAAGCGATCCACTACGGGGTGGATCCGGCTCTTACCCTCTAAGAAGGTGATAAAATGTCTGTTGAAAAGATGACAATGGTAACCCTCTCCGGGCCTAAGGATATGATTGACAAGGCAATTGGCAGCTTTGTGCTGAACAGGGAATTTCACCCGGAAAACACAGTTCTTGCGCTCAGCGGATTTAAGCGTCTAAAGAATTTTGAAGGAACCAACCCTTATACCGCTGAGCTGAATAAAGCTATCAATCTTGCTGCTCAGCTTGATGTTAAACCGGAGTTTGCAGACTTTAAAGGCAAAGATTTTACGTTGGAAAGTGTACAGCAATACCTGCAGCACGTAACATCGCTGATAAACGATTTCAAGCAGAATCAGAGCTCACTTTCGGAAAATATTAAGAAGAACACTGCAATAATGGAGCAATTGCTGCACTTTAAAGGACTCGACGAACAACTGAATGACCTTCTGGCAATGAAGTATTTGAAAGTTCGCCTGGGCAGAGCAAAAAAGAAGGACTTTACTGATATTTTTTATCTTGCGGATGAGCGCGATGATGTTTTTTTAATTGATACCGGCACTGAAAATGATTGGGTATATTGTGTTTATTTTGTTCTTCCGAAAATGGAAGACCAAATAGATTCTGTTTTTGCTACAAGAGGATTTGAGCGCATCCGAATATCCGCGGACGCCGGGTTTGAGGGTGATGCGCAGGAGACTGCTTCCAAACTCAATGAGCTTATTAAAGCTGACACGCAGGAGCTGCAAAACATTGAGGAAAAGCTCAGCGGCATAAAAACTGCCGAGGCCGGGGAACTTCTCGCCCGATATTCATATTTGCGCTTTATGAGTGACGTTTTTGACTTCCGAAGCACCGCCGGGTACATTGCGGACAGGTTCTATATTATAGGCTGGATACCTTCTGCCTATGCCGAGGATTTTGTAAAAGAGTGTGAGTCAGTCGAGAGCTTCAGCTGTATAAGAACCAATCAAAAGGACGTAAAGCACTCAAAACCGCCTGTCAAACTTAAAAGTAATTTTCTGACGAGAATATTCAGCCCGTTTATCGATATGTACGGCTTGCCAAATAATGATGAAATTGATCCCAGTTTATTCTTTGCAATGAGTTACACCCTTATTTTTGGAATAATGTTTGGCGACGTTGGCCAGGGAGCTGTTTTATCACTTTTCGGTCTGCTGCTCTGGAAGAAAAGGCAAATGTGGCTCGGCAGAATTCTCTCCATTGTCGGAATTTCCTCCGTGGTTTTCGGCTTTGTGTACGGCAATCTCTTCGGATATGAACACATCCTGCCCGGATTCAAAGTTCTCGAGAACGGCAACACCATGACAATGCTGTATATATCTGTTGCAATTGGCGTTGTTATGCTTCTTGCCTGTATGTGCATGAACATAATCAATGGCATTCGGCAGCGTGATGTCAAGAAGATATTCTTTTCTCCGAACGGCCTTGCCGGGTTCATCATGTATTTAAGTATTGCTGTTGCGGCAGTTTCCCTGGCGATGTTTGGAACAAATCTATTCACTATGCCATATATTTTGGGACTGATTGTTTTACCGCTTCTGTTGATGATGTCAGCAGAACCGCTGACAAAGCTGGTAACAGGACAGAAGGACTGGATGCCGAAATCAATTTCGAGCTTTTTTGTAGAGGGCTTCTTCGAATTATTTGAAACGGTTCTTTCCTTTGTTTCAAACACAGTCTCTTTTCTGCGAATCGGCGCATTTGTCATCAGCCACGCAGGAATGATGATGGTAGTGTTCCTTCTCAGTGCCAATGCCAACGGCGGCAATAGTATCTTCGGAGTCATCATCGGAAATCTCCTTGTAATGGGGATAGAAGCCACGCTGGTTTGCATCCAGGTTATGCGTCTGGAATTCTATGAAATGTTCGGACGTTTTTATACAAGCGGCGGCCGGCCGTTTTCGCCAAAAACAGTGAGCTACGAGCCCATAGAGAATTAGAGCTGGAGGAAAAACATTATGGAATACATTATTGCAATTATGGTTGCGCTTGTCATCGCGGGAAGCCTTGCTGCCGTTTATTTCCGCAGAAAAAGAGGACACAAAGGGAAGTCACCACTGCTATCGCAAATTATCGGTTTCTTTGCGGTAGTCGTCTTTGGAGCGGTTTTCTGCTTTACGCAGTCAGCCGAAGCGGCAAATGAGGCCGGAGGGCTCGTCACTCAGGACGGTTTTGTTACCGGTATGGGCTATCTTGGCGCGGCTCTGGCGGTCGGACTTTCCGGCATCGGCGGCGGTATTGCTGTTGCCTCGTCTGCCTCTGCCGCTCTTGGGGCGATTTCTGAAAACGAGGGTGTTTTTGGCAAGGCGCTGATTTTTGTAGGAATGGCGGAAGGCGTTGCGCTTTATGGGCTGCTGATCGCTTTCATGATTATTTCCGGCCTGTAAAAAGTCATGAGGTATTTTGTTATCTGCGATGAAGAGGATACCCTCACCGGCCTGCGTCTTGCGGGCATTGAAGGGATTCTCGCAAAAAGCAAAAGTGAGCTGGACGAAGGAATAAAATCGGCTGTGGACGACAACGAAATTGCCGTATTACTGCTGTCAGAAAAATGCGCCGCGCTCAATCCCGCGCTGATATCAGAAATAAAGCTCAGCTCGAAAAGACCGTTGCTTGCAATCATTCCGGGAACGGAAGGCTCGAGCAGGGGAGATGATTCTATTACCGGGCTCATCAGGGACGCAATAGGCATAAAGATCTAAAGGTGGTGTTTTTCAGTGCCGGAACTTAAACATAAGCTTGAAGTATTTTCGGAAACCGTTCTTACGGAATCTGAAAAGGAAGTCAGGCAGATAACAGATGATTTGAAGCTCAAGTCCGATGCTGCTTTGATTGATGCAAAGAAGGAAGCAAAGGCGGAGGCCGAGCGTTTTAGAGCTGCAAAAACTGCGGAAATAACTGCCCGTGAGCACAAACGCGTCAGCACAAACCGCGCGCAATGCAGACACGACCATCTCATTTTCCGCGAACAGTGTGCAGATGATATAAGACAGGAACTAATCCGGCGCATTGCCGACTATACAAAAACAGAAGATTATGCATTGAGTTTAAGGTCTTTTCTGAAAAAGGCACTTGCCTATGTTGGCACTACTGATAGTTGCAGGGTTTTTCTTAGAACTGAGGATATGCACTTGGCAGAGGCTCTCGCTAAAGAAGGCGATTCTAATAATATTTCCTTTCTTGAAGGCCGTTTTGTTTTAGGCGGGCTGCGTCTTATTTGCGACGCAAAAAAACAGCGCGTAGATATGAGCTTTGACAGTGCCGTCTCTGACCTTATGCGTGATATATCAGAGATCTCCGGCATAAAGGAGGTCAGCTAGAATGGACTCCGGTTATTTTATTCACGGAATTAACGGCCCTGTTATTACAGTGCGCGGCGGGAGAAGCCTGTCGATGATGAGCTATGTGCTGGTCGGAAACGAAAAAATCCCCGGCGAGGTTGTGAGCGCGGACGGAGAGGTAACGACCGTACAGATTTACGAGGACAGCGGCGGACTGAAAACAGGAGAGCCGGTTTACCCTACCGGCGGCCCGCTATCAGTTATGCTCGGGCCGGGAATGCTCGGAAACATCTATGACGGTATTGCAAGGCCCCTTAAGGCTGTGGAAGCCCAAAGCGGTTCGTTCATAAAAAAGGGCATCACACTTCCCGCGCTCGATACACAAAGGCTCTGGGATGTGAATATCGAGATTTCAGACGGAGATCATGTCAGCTCGGGTCAGATTTTTGCCCGCTGCATGGAAACGCAGGCAATTGAGCACAGGTGCCTTGTGCCTCCGGACTTTAAAGGCAAAGTTTCTGAAGTGAAAGCCTCCGGACAATACAGTGTGACGGATGTTCTCGCTTTAATAGAGGACGACAGGGGAAAAATGTATCCACTAACCTTGTCACAAAATTGGCCAGTAAGAGCTGCCAGACCCGTTGATAAGCGGCTGCCGATTACCCGTCCCCTCGTTACCGGGCAGCGGGTCATAGACACCTTGTTTCCTGTTGGAAAAGGCGGATGCGCCGCAATTCCGGGTCCATTTGGTGCGGGCAAAACCATGGTGCAGCATCAGCTTGCAAAGTGGTCCGATGCAGATGTAATTGTGTATCTCGGCTGCGGTGAGCGCGGCAATGAAATGACGCAGGTTTTGGATGAATTCTCCGAGCTGAAAGATCCCAAAAGCGGACGACCGCTGCTTGAGCGGACAATACTGATTGCAAACACCTCCAACATGCCAGTCGCGGCGAGAGAGGCGTCGGTTTACACTGGTATGACTATTGCGGAATACTACCGTGATATGGGCTACCATGTTGCGCTTATGGCAGACTCAACATCACGCTGGGCGGAGGCCCTGCGCGAGATATCCGGACGGCTTGAGGAAATGCCCGCGGAGGAGAGCTTTCCGGCTTATCTGCCATCACGTCTGGCCGGATTCTATGAGCGCGCCGGATATATGCGCACGCTTTCCGGAGCCGAAGGCTCAATTACAGCGATCGGTGCGGTCTCACCACAGGGCGGAGACTTTTCCGAACCGGTCACGCAAAACACAAAGCGTTTTATCCGCTGCTTCTGGGCACTCGACCGCTCGCTTGCGTATGCAAGGCATTTTCCGTCCATTAACTGGACGACATCATATTCAGAATATTTTAATGACTTTGCTCCCTGGTATGAGGAAAACTTCGGTCTGGGATTTACGGAAATGCGCGCACGGCTTGTCGCAATTCTGCACGAGGAATCATCTCTTATGGAGATTGTCAAGCTGATTGGTTCCGATGTCCTGCCCGATGACCAGAAGCTCGTAATTGAAACCGCCAAGGTAATACGCGAGGGCTATTTGCAGCAGAACGCGTTTGATAAGGCCGACACATATATGTCTCCGGAAAACCAAATAGGAATGATGCGCATCATTCTTCACATGTATGACAGCGCCAGAGCCCTTGTTAGAGGCAGTGTCCCTGTTACAAGACTGGCAATGACGGGGATGTTTTCCTCGCTGTCAAAAATGAAGTTCGAACTGGGGCAGGGAACACCTGTTTCAAAATTCATGGAGCTTATTGATGGCATCGTGGAGAAAATTGACAGTGAATACAATCCGGGAGGTGTTGGCAAATGAGAATAGAATACACCGGACTTTCCGAGATGGTTGGCTCTCTGATAGCCCTGGAAGGCGTATACGATGTCGCATATGATGAACTCGCGGAAATCAGTCTCGCAAATGGGTCAAGACGTTACGGACGGGTTATCCAGATAGATGGCGATCGCGTTGTTATACAGGTTTTCGAAGGTACAGCCGGAATTGATATGGAGAGCGTGAATACCCGCTTTACAGGCAAACCGATCCTACAGCCGCTTTCCCGGGAAATACTCGGGCGTGTTTTTAATGGTCTCGGCAAACCTATCGACGGTCTGGGAGAGATATTTGTTGAGGAAAAGTCAGATATCAACGGTTCACCGATTAATCCCGTTTCCCGCCAGTACCCACGAAGCTGCATTTTGACAGGCATCAGTTCAATTGATGCCATGTGTACTTTGATCAGAGGTCAGAAGCTGCCGATTTTTTCCGGCGCGGGACTCAGTCACAATGAACTGGCGGCTCAAATTGTGCGCCAGGCTCAGGTAATTGGCGATAATGAAGAATTCGCTATCGTTTTCTGCGCTATGGGTGTGAAGAACGACACCGCAGAATACTTCATACGCAGCTTTGAAGAATCGGGAGCCATCGGGCGTGTTGCAATGTTTCTGAACATCGCCTCTGACCCGATAATAGAGCGAATCATAGCACCGCGCTGCGCTCTGACCGCTGCTGAGTTTCTTGCCTTTAAGCACGGCTACCACGTGCTGGTGGTTATGACAGACATGACTTCATATTGCGAGGCGCTGCGTGAATTCTCGTCATCTAAGGGTGAAATACCTTCTCGAAAGGGCTTCCCGAGCTACATGTACTCAGACCTTGCCTCTCTTTACGAGCGCGCGGGAATGATACGCGGAAGGAGCGGCAGTGTAACTCAGGTGCCTATTCTGACAATGCCGAACGATGATATAAGTCATCCGATTCCTGACCTTACCGGATATATAACTGAAGGGCAGATAGTTCTTTCCCGTGAGCTTGCACAAAAGGGTGTTTACCCGCCAATTTCTGTTTTGCCCTCTCTTTCCAGACTTATGAAAGACGGTATAGGCTCCGGCCTCACACGAGATGACCACTCAGAGCTGGCAAACCAATTATTTGCATCCTATTCCGCTGTGTCGGATGCGCGCAGTCTGGCGTCGGTTATTGGCGAGGACGAGTTATCTAGTATTGACAAAAAGTATATCGGCTTCGGAAAGCGATTCGAGGAAGAATTCATAAATCAGGCAGAAACTGAGAACCGAGGTCTGGATGAAACGATTAATCTCGGCTGGGATATTCTCTCATCCCTGCCCAGAAGTGAACTGAGCCGCGTGTCTGATGATACGCTGGATAAGCACTACACAGAGTGAGGTGAAGCAAGTGGCGGAGCTGGCGCCGACAAAAGGCAATTTAATAGCGGCCAAGCGTTCGCGCGAGTTGGCCGCGAGCGGATATGAGCTTATGGATAAAAAGCGAAACATTCTTATCCGGGAGCTCATGGCTCTGATTGACCAGGCAAAGGAAATTCAGTCTCAAATTGACACCGTTTTCGAGGATGCATACGCCGCGCTCAAGCTTGCGAACATTTCTCTAGGCGGTTGTGAGCACATTGCGGGAGCGATGCCCGTAGATAACAGCGTTGGCCTTCTTTACCGCAGCGTTATGGGCGTTGAAATACCCACTGTTCTCGCTTCTGCCCAACAAACTGACAGCTTGCCTTACGGACTTGCGGACACTACCTCTGCTCTCGATGAAGCGTATATCAAGTTCAACCGCGCAAAGGCACTTCTTCGTGACCTGTCAGAGACTGAGAACGCTATTTTCAGGCTGGCATATTCGATAAAAAAGACTCAGAAGCGGGCAAATGCCTTGAAGAATATAATTCTGCCGAATCTTGACAGATCAATCCTAAGAATAGCTGACAGTCTTGAAGAGAAAGAGCGCGAGGAGTTTGTACGGCTCAAAGTGATAAAGGCAGGCAAAAGCCAATGATAAGGCGAAGCAATTACAAAAGAGTGATTGCTTCGTTTTCATCTATATACAACAAAAAACAGGGACCTTTACCAATTAATTGGTAAATTATTTCTTGTTGTAAAGTTACATTTAATCTGTTATATTTGAACGAGTATATTATTATACAAAACTATTATAAGGAGACCGTAAAATGAAAAAGCCGTTTGTAACGCTGGAACAGCTGAACAAGTTCTCGGAAACATTTCCAACCCCCTATCACCTTTACGATGAAAAAGGCATCAGGGAGAATGCCCGAAAGCTTAACAAGGCCTTTTCATGGAATAAGGGCTTCAAAGAATACTTTGCAGTAAAGGCCACCCCAAACCCTGCTATTATGAAAATCCTCAATGAGGAAGGCTGCGGCATGGACTGCTCATCGCTTACGGAGCTGATGCTTTGCGAACGCATTGGCATTTCCGGCGAGGACATCATGTTTTCCTCAAATGACACCCCTGCGGAGGATTATGTCCTTTGCTCAGAATTAGGCGGAATTATAAACCTTGATGATATAACGCATATTGATTTTCTTGAAAAAACACTTGGCGCTATTCCGGAGAAGATCTCATGCCGTTACAACCCCGGCGGGAACTTCGAGATTTCAAATACTATAATGGACACCCCGGGAGACGCCAAGTACGGACTGACCAAGCCCCAGATGTTTCAGGCCTTTCGCCTACTCAAGGAGAAGGGTGTTAAGGAATTTGGTATCCATGCCTTTCTGGCAAGTAATACAGTAACCAATGACTATTATCCGACCCTTGCCATGACCCTCTTCCGCCTTGCTGTTGAACTGAAAAATGAACTTGACATCAAAATCGGATTCATTAATCTCTCCGGCGGCATCGGGATTCCTTACCGTCCCGATCAGCAGGCTTCAGACATTATGCAGATTGGTGAAATGGTAGAGCGCGTTTACAACCAGATACTGCTTCCGGCGGGAATGGGCGACGTTGCGATTTATACGGAGCTCGGTCGCTATATGCTTGCACCCTACGGCTGTCTCGTTACTACCGCGATGCATCAGAAAAATATCCACAAGAGCTATATCGGCGTGGATGCCTGCGCATGCAATCTGATGCGACCCGCAATGTACGGTGCTTACCACCATATCACAGTTATGGGCAAGGAGGCTTCACCTGCGGATCATCTCTATGACATAGTCGGCGGCTTGTGCGAGAACAACGACAAGTTTGCGATCGACCGCTGGCTTCCCAGAGTTGATATCGGCGACTTCATTGTGATTCACGACACAGGTGCCCACGGGCACTCTATGGGATATAACTATAACGGCAAGCTGCGCAGCGCAGAGATCCTGCTTACTGAGGATGGCGGTGCCAAAATGATAAGACGCGCTGAGACGCCGGACGACTATTTCGCAACACTTGAATTTTAGTGGAAACACCCGATGCCTTGCATCGGGTGTTTCTCTATTTTCCGGTAACGCTCATTGCCGAAACTTCAAAAGCAATTTTCGTTTCCTGCTGCCCGCCGACAATTTTTATATATTCGCGGCTTTGGATGCGTCCCTCGATCTCCAGAGTCTGACCAATAGAATACTGCGCGCAATCTCTTGCGCTCTGTCCCCAGCAAATGCACGGCAGATAATCTGAACGTCCAAATGGTCTGTTAACTGCAATGAGTAGGTCACAAATCTCGCGACCGAGAGGTGTAACCCGCAGCTTTGGTTCTTTACAGAGCGTTCCCGAAAGAAACACCTGATTATCTGCCTCAGCATCACAGAACTCAAAGTAATTAGCTAGGACATAGATTTGAAGCTTGTTTCCGACTCCGCTTTTGTTGTTGTGAGAGCGCAATTCGCCGCATACTCTCAGCATGGACTCATCTGATGGTATAGCCAGAGTGAGCAAATCTTCAGTACAGGTTATGTTTATCGTATCTTCGGTTCCCGATAGCCTCGGAACGGTAAGGGGAAAGCTGTAATGCCTTACTCCTTTGATTGTGTGGGAATAGTACGGTCTGCCTGAAACTGTGCCGCAGAGCGCAACAGAATTGCTTGCGTTTAGCCTGTCCATATGTAACCTCCAGTAAAATCGTTTGGTAGAAAATCCTGATACCATAGACTATTCAGATTTACCGGAGCGTATAACCATTGTGCGCAATAAAAACGTTCAGCAGCAACTCAAATTATTGGAGCAAGAAAACTTTTGCAATGTATTGACATTTTACCCTATGTTGTGATAACATTACATGAAATTTACGAGATATGGAGGCGTCCAGCGTGAACTGTTACATCTGCGGCGCACAAGTATATACCGGAAACGGCTTTGAAAAGAAGGACCTTTTCATCAAAGACGGCATAGTTGCCGAAATTCTTTCCATCACACCTGATACCAAGGGCGCACTTGTTTTTTATATGAATAATTGTTTCGTTTTTCCGGGTCTCATTGATGTTCATGTACATCTTAGAGAACCGGGCTTTTTTTATAAGGAGACAATTAAAACCGGTACGCTTGCAGCAGCCAGAGGTGGATTTACAAGCGTTTGTGGCATGCCAAATCTTGATCCGGTGCCGGACTGTATTCAAAACCTCAGAGTACAGCAGGAAATCATTGCACGCGACGCCAAGGTGCGGGTCTACCCTTACGGGAGTATCACTGTCGGAGAAAAGCAAAAGGAACTCTCTGATATGCCGGCAATAGCAGAAAGCGTTATCGCCTTCTCGGATGACGGGGTGGGTGTTGAAAGCGGCGCAATTATGGAGAGCGCAATGTATATGGCTGCCGCACTGGGTAAGATGATAGTTGCGCACTGTGAGGACCTTTCTCTGACACACGGCGGCTTTATCCACGACGGAGTTTTTGCCGCGGAGCACGGCTTCCTCGGAAACACTTCGAAGAGCGAGTGGAAGCAGCTTGAGCGCGACCTTGGACTTGTAGAAAAAACCGGATGTAAATATCACGTTTGCCACATCTCCACAAAAGAAAGCGTCGAGCTTATACGAGACGCAAAAAAACGAGGCCTCGATGTAAGTTGTGAAACTGCGCCACACTACCTCGTGCTCTGCGACGAGGATTTGAAGGATGAGGGAAGATTCCGTATGAATCCGCCGATCCGCAGCAGGGAGGACCAAGCGGCCTTGATCGAAGGAATAAAAGACGGGACGATAGATATGATTGCGACAGACCATGCCCCGCATTCATCGGATGAAAAGTCAGGAGGTCTGGCTAACAGTCTCAACGGTATTGTCGGTCTTGAAACTGCGTTTCCGATTCTCTATACAAAGCTTGTTAAAACCGGCGTCATTTCGCTTGAAAAACTGGTTCAGCTTATGAATGAGAATCCCTCAAAGCGCTTTGATATCGGCAGCGCGATCAGGGTTGGAGCTCCTGCGGATCTCGCGGTTTTCGATCTCGCGGCGGAGTATGTAATCGACCCTGACGGCTTTCTTTCTATGGGAAGATCTACTCCCTTTGCGGGTGAAAGAGTCTTCGGGAAACACATGATAACGCTTGTTGCAGGTCAGCCGGTAGTTTCGGACAGAGCCTTTTGCTTCAATGAAGAGGTGGTTTATGAATAAGTCTATTTTCACAATCAAATCAAATAAATCGCTCGCGGCGGGCGTTTATAAGCTTGTCCTCTCCGGTGATACCTCTGCAATCGCGCTTCCCGGGCAGTTTGTAAACATTGCTCTGGACGGGCTGTTTCTGCGTCGTCCTATATCCGTTTGCGACGTTGATATAGGGGAGCTGACTTTGATATACAAAGTTATTGGTGCTGGCACGGAGCAGCTCAGCCGTATGCAAACCGGCGAATCTCTCGACTTGCTCACAGGGCTGGGTAATGGCTACAATTTGCAGGCCAGCGGTCAAATGCCGCTCCTTATAGGTGGGGGAGCCGGAGTTCCACCGCTGTATTTCCTCGCAAAGCGTCTAATCGCCAGAGATGTGCGTCCAAAGGTTATTTTAGGCTTCAACACCGCTAGCGAAGTTTTCTGCGTAGATGAGTTTTGTGCGCTTGGGATCCCTGTTTTTATTACGACTGTAGACGGCAGCGCCGGAATAAAGGGCTTTGTGACTGATGCCTTTTCTCACATACAAGGCTGTGATTACACATATGCCTGCGGCCCGGAAGCGATGCTGAGAGCCGTTTACGATAGGGCAGGGGTGAACGGTCAGTTCAGCTTTGAAGAGAGGATGGGCTGCGGTTTCGGAGCCTGTATGGGTTGCTCCTGCGAAACCAAATACGGCAGCAAGCGCATTTGCCGCGAGGGTCCGGTTCTGACAAAGGAGGAGATAATATGGTGAACACTTCTGTTAATCTCTCCGGGCTTGAGCTGACGAATCCGATTATCCCGGCAAGCGGAACTTTCGGCTTCGGACAGGAGTTCGCAGAGCTTTATGACATCAACATTCTGGGCAGCATCTCATTCAAGGGCACGACCCTTGAACTGCGCTTCGGCAATGCCACCCCGAGGATTGCTGAAGCACCCTCCGGAATGATAAATTCAGTGGGACTGCAAAATCCGGGCTTGCAAGGTGTTTGTGAGGAAGAACTTCCCACACTTGCGAAATTGTTCACAAAGCCCCTGATTGCAAACATCAGCGGCTTTTCGATTGACGAGTATGTCCTTTGTGCACAGGCTATGGACAAGCAGCCGCAGGTTGGCATTATTGAGGTGAACATCAGCTGTCCGAATGTTCATGGCGGCGGGATGAGCTTTGGCGTTGACCCCGCGCTTGCAGCCGAAGTGACACACGCTGTAAAAGCCGCCACAACAAAGCCGGTGTATATTAAGCTAAGCCCGAATGTAACAGATATTGCCGCTATGGCTGTTTCCTGCGAGAGAGCAGGCGCGGACGGCCTGTCGCTGATAAACACACTTCAGGCAATGCGAATCGACCTGAGAACCCGCAAGCCGGTTCTGGCAAATATCATGGGCGGTCTGTCAGGGCCTGCAATTTTTCCTGTTGCACTGCGCATGGTTTATCAGGTTTACGAGGCGGTAAGCCTCCCCATAATAGGAATGGGAGGCATTTCAAGCGCTGAGGATGTGATTGAAATGATTCTCGCCGGCGCAACGGCTATTCAGGTGGGAGCGGCTAATCTTGTTAATCCGTTTGTCTGCAAGGAAATCATTGATGACCTGCCAGCAGTTATGGGGAAATACGGAATCACTGATTTACGAGAAATGATCGGAGGTGCTCACAGATGAGCAAAGAAGTTATTATTGCCTGTGATTTTAGCAGCAGGGAACAGGTGACTGAATTCCTGGACAAGTTTACAGCCGAGAAGCCTTTTGTGAAAATCGGCATGGAGCTTTTTTACGCGGAAGGCCCGGATATTGTCCGTGAGATAAAGGCGAGAGGGCACAAGATTTTTCTCGATTTGAAGCTGCACGACATTCCGAACACCGTTAATAAAAGTATGGCGGTTTTGAGTGCTTTGGACGTAGATATGTGCAACCTTCACGCCGGCGGAGCATCCGGTATGATGAAGGCTGCGCTTGAGGGCTTGACCCGTGCCGACGGCAGCCGTCCTCTCCTGGTTGCTGTAACCCAACTTACTTCAACCAGTCAGGAAGTGATGCAAAACGAACTGCTAATATCACAGACGCTTGAAGAAACAGTGCTTTCTTATGCCGAAAACGCTATGAGGTCAGGACTTGACGGTGTCGTGTGCTCACCGCTTGAGGCCGGAGCTGTTAAAAATCGCTGCGGTAAAGAATTCTTAACCGTCACGCCGGGTGTTCGTTTTGCGGACGGCAGCGCAGATGATCAGGTGAGAATAACAACTCCCGCAAAAGCGAGAGAAATAGGCAGCGACTATATAGTTATTGGGCGGCCCATCACTCAGGCTGCTGACCCTGTTGCTGAGTACAGGCGTGCCGTCGCTGAATTTATTGGTTAATTACTCATAAAGGAGCAGAATAATGGAGCAACAAATTGCTAAAGATCTTCTTACGATCGAGGCGGTCATCGTCCGCCCCGAGGAGCCTTTTACCTGGGCAAGCGGCATAAAGAGTCCTATCTATTGCGACAACAGGCTGACTCTGACAGCCCCTGATGTTCGCGGCAGGGTTGAAAATGGCCTCGCTGAAAACATCCGCAGGTTTTTCCCGGACTGCGAAGTTCTTATGGGAACCAGCACGGCTGGAATTGCGCATGCGGCGATAACCGGGCATATAATGGGCCTGCCTATGGGCTATGTCCGCTCCGGCGCGAAGGATCACGGGCGTCAGAATCAGATTGAAGGAAAACTCAATCCCGGCGACAAAGTCGTGGTTGTTGAAGATCTCATCTCCACCGCAGGAAGCGTAATAGAGGTTGTAAATGTCTTGCGTGATGCAGGGGCAGAGGTTCTTGGCGTTGTGAGCATTTTCACCTATGGAATGAAAAAGGGACTTGACCGCCTGAAAGAGGCAAGTGTTATCAACCATAGTCTGACAAACCTCGATATTCTCGTTCAAGTCGCCGTCCAGGACGGCAAAATTGAGCACAGCGACATTGAGCGAATTCTGGCCTTTCGCGACAACCCGTCAGACGAGAGCTGGATTAGCAGATAGAAATCTCGAAACGGAGGCGCACAATGAAAGATTTAATCAGCATCACAGACCTCAGCATCAGCGAAATTGACGAATTAATTTCAACAGCGCAGGACATCATTGCAAACCCGACCAAATATGAAGAAAAGTGCAAAAGAAAAAAGCTCGCGACACTGTTCTTTGAACCGTCGACGAGAACTCGTTTGAGCTTTGAAGCGGCCATGCTTGAGCTCGGCGGGAGCGTTTTAGGCTTTTCTGAAGCCTCCAGCTCATCGGCATCCAAGGGGGAGAGCGTTGCGGACACGGCGCAGACAATTGCCTGCTATGCAGACATAATCGCCATGCGTCACCCGAAGGAGGGAGCACCTCTTGTCGCAGCGCAGTCAGCTCCGATACCTGTGATAAACGCCGGTGACGGCGGACACAACCACCCGACCCAGACGCTGACAGACCTTCTGACGATTTACCGCGAGAAAAGCAAGCTGGGCAATCTTAGAATAGGTTTCTGCGGAGATCTAAAATTCGGACGCACCGTCCATTCACTGATTGAAGCGATGGCGCGCTACGAAAACAACAGCTTTGTTCTGATTTCTCCTGACGAGCTGAGGATTCCGGGATATATCAGAACAGACGTTCTGGAGAGCGGCGGGCACGACTTTGTTGAAACCAGCAACTGGGACAAGCTTCCGGAGCTTGACATTCTCTATATGACGCGTGTACAGCGCGAGCGATTTTTTAACGAGGCGGATTATATGCGCCTGAAGGACACCTTTATCCTTACCGCGGAGCGGCTGGAAAAGGCAAAGGACGACCTGTGTATTATGCACCCGCTGCCCAGAGTCAACGAAATCGAGCGAGCAGTGGACAGGGACAAGAGAGCCTGCTATTTCAAACAGGTTTTAAATGGAAAATTCATCAGGATGGCCCTAATTCTGAAACTCCTGGAGGTAAAATGATATGACGATTGATTCTGTAGCAAACGGCATTGTTCTAGATCACATCAGCGCCGGAAAGAGCATGGAGCTCTACAAGGTTCTTGAGCTTTCAAAGCTCGACTGTTCTGTTGCAATAATAAAAAATGTCGTCAGCAAAAAATCCGGACGAAAAGATATAATCAAGATCGACTCTCTCATAGATGTCAACCTTGACGTACTCGGTTATGTTGACCCGGGCATCACTGTAAACATCATAAGAGATGGGGAGATAATCGAAAAGCGCCGACTTGCCCTGCCGAATCAGGTAACGGGTGTTATTACATGCAAAAACCCCCGCTGCATCACATCGACAGAGCAGGAGCTTCCGCAGATATTCCATTTAACTGACCGTGAAAACGGTATTTACCGCTGTATTTACTGCGAGTCAAAGGCAGTTCACGAAGTCTAAAGCTCTGCCACAGCGCAGCCCAGCGGAGAAATATTCAGGATGTTTCCGCTTATAGAAGCCGACTCGGAAAACAGCAGGATTCCAGCCACATCCAACGCGAGCGATATTTCTTTCGCGCTCATATTAACTGCAACTAATACGCGACAGCCGTCCTTTTTTCGCATGAATGCATAGACGCCGCCACTTGCCGTGAGCGTTTTGTATTCGCCGCCGGAAAAAACTTGGCTGCCGCGTCTCGTTTTTATTATTTTCCTATACATATTCTGGATTTCGAGGTCTTCGTGACCCCATGGGAAACACCTGCGGTTAAAGGGATCCTCAAAGCCCTCAAGTCCGGCCTCATCGCCGTAATACAGACAGGGGACACCGGGGAGGGTAAACTGAAGTACAGCAGCTAAAGTCAGCTTTCTTTTTGCCGCTGTCCTCTCATATTCGCTCAGCGTGGCGAGCGCTCTTTCGTCACGGTTATCGTAGTGCTTTCCACCCAAAACGGTGAGAATTCGGTTTGTGTCATGGGTTCCCAAACTATTCATCATGCTGTCGAGCGCCGGCTTTGGGTAATTCTCGCAGATTGTTTCCACGACTTCGCAGATGGCTTCCGCATCACCGGAAAGTATGAAGTCAATAATCGCGCTTTTGAAGGGATAATTCATTACTGAATCCAGCTCAGAGCCGTCAAAATAATGCCGACGCTGACCGTAAGCTATTTTTGTGGTCGCGTCTTCCCACACCTCGCCGATAATCAGCGCATCTGCATCCTTGTTCTTTACTGTGCTTCTGAGCAGTCTAAGAAAGCTCTCAGGCAATTCGTCGGCGACATCCAGTCTCCAGCCGGCGATTCCTGCGTTCATCCAGTGTTCCAGGACCCCGTTCGTGCCGAGAATGAAGTTCCGGTAATCCGGGTTGTTCTCATTCACCTGCGGCAGCGTTTTTATACCCCACCAGCTCTCATATTCATCAGGCCAGTTCGTGAAGTTATACCAAGAATAGTATGGTGATTCCTTCGTGTTGTACGCACCGTTGCCGCCATAGTTTGCGTAGCGGTCAAAATACAACGAGTCGTCGCCGGTGTGGTTGAACACGCCGTCACAGATAACCTTTATCCCCAGCTCCGCGCTTTTCTTGCAGAGCTCACGCAGAGTATCTTCATTGCCAAACGAGGGATCTATCTTCATGTAGTCTGAGGTGTCATACTTGTGGTTTGACGCAGCCTCAAAAACAGGACTCAGATATATGCAGCTCACACCCAGTTCACTGAGATAGGGCAGCTTCTGAATCACCCCGTCCAGATCGCCTCCGAAAAAGTCGTTGTTGCGGATAGTTCCGTTTTCGTCCGGAAGATATACCGGAATCTCTCCCCAGTCAGAACGGGAAACAGCACCGGGTCTGATAGGGTGATCGGCGCCCTTGAAAAAACGGTCGACAAAAATGTGATAAAAAACGCCTCCCTTTATCCATTCCGGGGTGGTGAAATCGGCCGAGAACACACTAAGCTGCCAGGGGACAGGGGCATCGGTTATAAAGGCTGCATTTCCGTTGCGACCAATGAGAATCGACCCACTGTCGCTCTTGGCAGAAAACCAATAGAAATAAAGGCCAGGAGCCCCGCTGTTAATAATACATTCAAAACGCGCATATCCGTTTTCTTCCCAAACCATTTCCATGGGTATTTCTTCGGTCGCGCCGCTATCATCATTTTTTATATGCACTTTAATCTCTGTGCATCGCACGCTTTCGGCTATCCGTAATCCCAAAAAGACTTCTTCTCCTGAAACAACCGCTCCAAATGGCAATTTATCCAGCTCATGTCGTGAATTAAATAGGATTTCTTGCATTTATGCCTCCGAAAAATTTACACTGATTTGTTTATTATAGTTCCTTTTTGCATGAATTTCAATTAATCTTTTTGATCATCTGATTTCTTTGCTTCTTCATATCTAAATGCTTGACTAGCCGAAAAAAATATTAATTAATCGCAGAACAGACACAAATTGACACAGTTTTATTTATCTTGACACAAAATTTGTTGTTGGCGTATAATAAATTATGCAGAAATTAAAGTAAATTATCCAAAATGTACAAAACACAGCGAAGATGACAATCACTTTGCACTCGGGGAGCGAAGTGGGAAGGATAAATCTTTATGCAGTCAAATGAATTGCACGCTACGCTTTGTGGAGTAGCTACATTAATTATTATTTTTTGCGTTATTGTATTATATTTTCGCAATAAAGCATTTGCCTTTAAAGGCATATGGTTATACGGTGCACTTTTTCTTGCCTTTGCTGTTACGAATGTTTTGTTCATGGTTGAAATTCTCACTGATGACGTTTCTGTCAGTATGCTCTGCTTTAAAACTGAGTCATTCTTGATAATGCTGATAGTTATATTATATGTTAGCCTGTTCAGAGTTTACTTTGACGTTTTCAAGCACATAAAGCGCTGGCAGCTTATTCTTTGTATACTTTTCTGCCTTGTGTTTTCAATATTTACTTTCTTTAACCCCGCGAATGTCTTTTTCCAATCTTATGAATTCTCGGATTTAAGAACAGGCGTTTTACAGCTTGATATTCAGTTCAATCCTCTCTATTTCATCTGTCAAGGCGCACTTTACTTCTTCTTGATCTACTGTGTTATACGTTTATTTACCAGCAGCATAAGGGGGAAAATCTTTCTCAAACAGGCAGTTTTGATGGGCGTGGCAATCTTGATGTTGATTATTTTCTTTTGCGCATATTTGGTAGGGCTTACCAAATATGACTACTCAAACATTCTTGCGGCTGTTTCTGCGATTCTTCTAACATATTCCGCAATAAACTACGGAATACTTGACACCATACCGTATGTAAAACGAAATGTATTTTCCCTCTTTACTGATCCGCTTCTTGTTATCTTGACTGATAACAAGATCGAAGCGGTTAATAGTGCTGCAGAGCGGCTGTTTTCTATGAAGTCCGATGAAATTGTCGGAAAGAGCCTGCACGAGATTCAAAAATGCTTTCCGGAAAGACTTGATGATGACATATTTGAGGTTTCGGTACTATGTGACACTCCAAAGAGAATTAGAGCAACTTCAACTGCCCTTGCCGACGATAAGGGAAAGCAATTTGGAAAACTGGTAATGCTGCATGATGTTACTGAAGAAATCATGATGATTGAGAAGCTCGAATATCTTACGTCTTTTGATCCTATTACAGGGCTTAAGAATGCGGAAAGCTTTCTTGAAGCAATGCGTAATTACAGAGATAATTCTCCATCCGGTCTTACGGGTACTTACATATTTTCGTCAGTTCTGGCCAACTCAAATTTTCTCAAGGGAATTGCAACAAAAAAGCAGAAAAATGATATATATGCTGCAATCGCTCATGGCATACAAGAACTATTGCCATCTGGCTATTTGCTTTCTAGATTCTCAGATAACGAGTTTCTGATATTTTCAAATGGTGTTCAGGTGAATTTAAACAATTTCTTTTTGGCATTTGAAGGCAATAAACATACCAGTCTGTCTTTTTCTGACCAGTATTTCACGGTTGATTTGAGATTGGGGAGTTATGCGATTGATGATCCCAAAGACTCACCTGAAAAGGCAATTGAAAAAGCATCATTTGCCGTCAGATCGGCAATAAAAAACGGAAAGAGTTACGAGTTATATGACTTTAACATGGCTCAGCAGCATGAGCTTCATAAAAAGTTGATGGCATCCTTAAGCACCATAGACTACGAAAATGAATTCTTTTTGGAATTTCAGCCAATTATTGACACTGCCAATAAAATAGTTGTGGGCGCAGAGGCCCTGCTGAGGTGGACGCATCCCATTTTCGGGAGTCTGTCTCCTGCGGTTTTTATACCAATATTTGAAAGTGCAAACGAAATGTACAGGTTGGGGTATGTTATCCTTGATAAGGCATGCAAGGCTCTTTCCGCCTTTGAAAAAAACGTCTCGAATGATTTCAAGCTTAGCATTAATATTTCAAAAAACCAAATTAACAGCAAGAACTTATTGGACGATATCAGGCATTTCATCTCGGCAAACGAGTTAAGCCCTGAAATGCTTGACTTTGAATTCACTGAAACTGCTGCCAGCGAAAATGTTAATTCTGTTATTGAGTTTTGCAATGCTATCCATGCTCTGGGAGCAAGTGTATCAATGGATGACTTCGGCTCCGGAGATACAACACTGGCATATATCACGGACATGTCGCTGGATAAGGTAAAGCTCGACATCAGCCTCTCTGAGAATTCTCATTTAGACCCCAGGCGCGCAGTCGTCCTTAAATCGCTTTTGAATATGTGTAACGAATTAGGCGTTTCTTTGGTGGTTGAGCACGTTGAGAGCATTGACGCGCTCTTAAATCTTCAGGAACAAGGCTTCAGTTTAATACAAGGTTATATTTTCAGCCGCCCTTTATCTGAGCAGGATTTTCTAAACTACTACAAACTGTTTAACAATGGGAAGTAGCCCCGGGAGCAGTTGGAGGGAAATTTATGACGAATCAAATAATGACAAGCATATGTATTGTCACGGCTGCTTTTCTACTGGTATTGCTTGCGTCTATGTATTTAAAAACAAAGAAAGAATACATATCCGGCGGCGGATACTACATTTTTGTGATTGCATCTGTTGCTGTTTGGACAATTTTTTATTGCGCTAAATGCGCTTCATGGGGAGAAGACGCAAAATTTTTATTTATGAGATTGGAGTATGTAGGCATTTGCCTTCTGCCTGTTGCTTTTGTGCTTCTTGTTGAGAGCGCCTTCTATAGACGAAAAATATTCTTCCTTAGGACACTTCTTTATTCGGCTGTCTGGATAGCTGTTTCTATGCTGATTATATGGGTGAATCCGAGTGGTGTTTTTTATTTATCCAGTGAGCTTGTTTACGTTGGAACTGAAATTGAAAACATTTCAGTTCATTATGGCTGGGCTTCTTACCTTATTCAAATCATCGTATTCGGAACCATTGTTATCTGCGTGATCAGAATCGTTTTGCGTCTAATAGATAACAAATCACCAAAACCGCAAATATTTCTGATTTTGGCAGCAATTGCGTTTCCGTTTCTAACCTCTCTTTTATACGTCTTTAAGGTTAGTGAGTATGATTATACTGCAGCCTCGTTTTTGTTTTCCGGAATTTTGTTTTATATTTCATTCTCCCGATATGGAATTATTGATTCTACAAATTTTGTGAAGCGCAATATTTTGAATATGCTCAAAAACGCAATTCTAATTGTAACGGATGATAAAATTGAATATATGAATTCGTCTGCTGAGATTTTATTTGGGAAAAAGCTTGAATACTGCTCAGGGCGCAGACTTGACGAGCTGATAAACGGCTATCCGGAAAATGCCATGTCAATGAACCAGCACAGGAGTGTTGTTTCTTTGAACAACTCTGAGCCTATATATCTTGAGTTCAGATATTCACCTATTAAGCCTAACGGCAATGAAGGCAAAAGCTGGCTGGTAAGCATCGAAAACGTCAATGAGATAATGCAGGCTGAAACCCAACTGGATTACCTGATTGAGCATGACGATGCCAGCGGGCTGTATAATCGAACAAAGCTTATACAAATACTAAATCAGTATGAGGAGCAGGAGAGGAGCGGCCTCGCCGGAACCATTCTTTTCGCTGCCAGCATATCCAATCTCGATAACCTCAGCACCATTTTAACCAATGATCAGAGAGTTCAGCTGGACTATACGGTTGCTTCGTATTTTCTCGAGAAAGCCGGTCCGAGATACACCATTGCTCGCTTTAGTGAAAACGTCTTCGTGTTTTTCTCTAACCATTCAAAAACAAAGTTGAACAATTTTCTCTCGGTTCTGGAATCAAACAGTACAACGGATTTGGAAATAGGCGGGCAGAAATTCGAGGTTTATTTTAAACTTGGCGTCTATTTAGTTGAGGAGGGCATTGAAACGGAAGATGCGCTTTCGAGTGTTATGTTTGCCCTGAATAATGCAATAAATTCTGATAACGGACCGCTGAGAGTATATGATAAAATGTTGAAGCTCGAGCATAGTCTAAGCAAAAGTCTTATTTTAAACGCGTATACGCCTGATTATGAACAAGACTTTTTTATCGAGTATCAACCTGTTATGGATATTGAATCCGGTGTAGTTGTGGGAGCGGAGGCATTTACCCGCTGGCGGCATCCGACATTTGGTATAATTTCACCTGCGATATTCGCGCCTTTGTTTGTAAAGGCCGGTTATATGATTGACCTGGGCTATGTTATTTTAACGAAAGTTGCAAGAGCACTGAAAGCTTTACAAGAATCTTTCGGTGAGGATTTTTTCGTGAGTGTCAATATTGCGCGCCAACAGATTGAGGACGATAACCTGATTGGCAAACTATCTGTAATAGTTGAACAGGCGGGAATTAGTCCGGGGAGCATTGTACTTGAGTTTAAGGAGCGGGATGTTAGCTCTAACCAAAGTGCGATTATTGCATTTTCCGAGAAAGCGCGAGCTTCAGGATTCAGGGTTGCAATAGATAGTTTCAATTGGGGAAACTCAAGTTTTTCGCAGGTTTCTAACATTGAGTGCAGCATACTTAAGCTTAAAAGAGGCTTTCACACTGAGGTTGAAAGCTACGACAAAAAACATATTGTTAAAAGTGTTTTCTTTGAGTTATGCAGGCAATTTGATGTTACTGTAGTATCCTGCGGAATTGAACGATATACAGAACTCGAAGCCGCTATTCGGAACGGAACCAAGTTGATGCAGGGATACATATTTTCCAGAGCTCTGCCCTTGGAAGAATTTCTGGAGTACTGCAAAACCGCTGCAGAAAAAGCGATTGACGCAGCAAAGAAAGCGATGCCTGAATTTGACTAGTTTCAAGAAGGGAATATTCCATGAACAAAACTGAGATATTAAAGATATGTGACCACACGGTTCTTCGCACTGATGCCGCATTTGACGAAGTTGCCGAAAATTGCCGGCTGGCAATAGAATACGACTGTGCATCCATTTGTTTGGCGCCGGCTCATGTTCATGAGGCAAAGCGCCTCTTCGGAAAAAGAATCAAAATATGTACTGTGGTTGGATTTCCGAACGGTTATAACGACACGGCGACCAAAATATTTGAAGCCCGGCGCTTGATTGAAGAAGGAGCCGATGAAATAGACGCTGTTATCAACATTGCTGACGCTTGTGCCGGAAACTACAGTGCGGTTGAAGCAGAGCTAGCGGCGCTGAGAACAGTGACAAAGGATCATATTTTGAAAATCATCGTTGAGTGCAGCGCTTTGCCGGAGAAAACTTTGATTGATCTATGCAAGCTTGTATCAACCTCAGGCGCTGATTTTATAAAGACCTCCACCGGTTTTGGAGAATATGGGGCCAGGGTTGAAGACGTAGCCCTGATGAGGCGTGAATGTGCTCCTGAAACGAAGATAAAAGCAGCCGGCGGCATTGCCACTTTTGAAGACGCTCAGCATTTGATTGACGCCGGCGCAGACAGACTGGGAGCGAGCAAGCTGGTTAGCCTTATGCAAAAATCTATTTGATGTTTTTTCTTGACAAGCGTGGAATATGCTGATATAGTTACAAAGCTGGAATAAAGTAGGTTCGGTTGGTGTCCGTCCTCACCCCGCCACAATGTGCGCCGGGTTAATAAACCACAACCGGCTTTTGCCGTCTTTGTGTTTTTATGTGCGGGTGCCTTTGTGCCCGCACTTATTTTTTGGCGTTTTGCATTTTTGTTTGGAGGTGTTTTAGTATCGCAAACACAGATTATCAAATCAACGAAGAGATTCTTGACAAGGAAGTGCGCCTTATAGGTGACACCGGCGAACAGCTTGGTATCATGCCACTTCAGGAAGCCATGAACGTCGCTATCGAAAAGGATCTTGATTTGGTTAAGATTGCTCCCGGCTCAGTGCCGCCTGTATGTAAGATCATGGACTACGGCAAGTATCGCTTTGAACAGTCCAAAAAGGAAAAGGAAGCGAAAAAGAATCAGCACATTGTTGAGGTTAAAGAAATCCGCATGTCTCCAAGTATTGGCGAGAATGATTTCAACGTCAAGCTAAAGAACGCCCAAAAGTTCCTGCGCGAGGGTGACCGCGTGAAGGTTTCCGTCCGCTTCAGGGGCAGAGAGATGGCGCACACGAACCTCGGTGCAGATCTTTTGAAGGCCTTTGCTGAAAAGTGCGAAGAAATTGCCGTCCTCGATAAAGAGGCAAAACTCGAAGGGCGTAATATGTCTATGTTTTTATCCCCCAAACAAAACTCAAATGCTAAGTAATATACTAATAATCAAAGGAGAAAACCACCATGCCCAAGCTTAAAACACACAGTGGCGCGAAAAAGAGATTCAGCGTTACTAAAAGCGGTAAAGTCAAGCGTTCACACGCTTATAGATCCCACCTTCTGAACGGACACGGAAAAACCACTAAGATCAAAAGACGCCTCCGTCAGGGAGCTTATGCCGACGCAACCAACGAATCTGCTATCAAGCGTATGATTCCCTACAAATAAGGAGGACTTTCAGATATGGCTAGAATTAAAGGCGCAATGAACACGCGCAAAAGAAGAAATAAAATCCTCGGGATGGCAAAGGGCTACTGGGGAGCTAAATCCACTCACTACAAAATGGCAAACCAGGCGGTTATGAAATCCCTCACATATGCTTATGTAGGACGCAAGCAGAAAAAGAGAGATTTCCGTAAGCTCTGGATTACACGTATCAGCGCAGCCTGCAAGATGAACGGCATGAACTATTCCACCTTCATGCACGGCCTGAAGCTCGCCGGCATCGATATGAACCGCAAGATGCTCTCCGAAACCGCAATCCACAGCCCGGAGGCCTTTACAGCTCTCACTGAGCAGGCAAAGGCAGCGCTTAAAGCATAATATGATATCTTCAACGGACGGCGGACTGCTGTCCGTTGTTTTTTGTGCTGATTTATGCGATAATGATTATATAGCTCTCCCGAAAGGAAGGTCAGCTCATGCTGGAAATTGAAACAAAAAACATGCGCTCCGCTGCGGTATCACTCATGGCAGGCGATCGCATTCTACTCAGCGGCATAGTCTACACGGCGCGCGACGCCGCGCATAAACGTATTTTCGAGCTGCTTGACAGGGGAGAGGCTTTGCCCTTCGAGTTAGAGGGTGCCGTAATTTTCTATAGCGGACCCACACCAGCGCCGGAGGGAAAGCCCATTGGCAGCTGCGGACCTACAACCTCAAGCCGGATGGACGGCTTTACGCCCAGATTGCTTGACCTGGGTTTGGTTGCCATAATCGGAAAGGGCGAAAGAAATGACGAGGTCTGCGCATCTATTGTCAAAAACAGAGCTGTATACCTCTGTGCCGTTGGCGGTGCGGGAGCTCTGATTGCAAGCCACGTTATCTCTGCGCAGGAGATTGCCTTTCAGGAACTGGGCTGCGAATCTGTTAAGCGACTCCAAATTGAGAAGCTGCCGCTCACGGTGGCTATAGATTCTCACGGCGGTAATATATTTAGCATAGCAGGACAGGAGGCGCTCCAATGAAAAGAATTCTTATTGGCTTGCTTCTTGCGGTGCTCACCCTGCTTGCCGCAACAGGCTTGGGACTTGGATTGATTCATGTAACGGATTTTCCCTACTCAGCAGATATAAAAGCACTGAGAATTGTCGAGACAAGCGGGCTTGACCGTCAGGAAATCATGGCAAATTACAACGCTATGATGGATTTTATCTCCCCATTCAGTCACGAAGAATTTGACCTTCCGACACTGAAATTCTCCGAAAACGGCAAAGAACATTTCGAGGATTGCAAGCCGATTTTTAACGGAGTTTACATTGCCGGGGCAATTTCACTGCTTCTTATGGCGATAATGTTTGTTTTCAAGCTCGTTGACAAGATTTCTCTTCGCTATTCTGGTATTTTAACTCTGACAATTCCGATTCTCCTATGCGGAATAATGGCAGTTAACTTCGACCGGGCCTTTGTGGTCTTTCACAAGGTTTTCTTTAATTCTGACACATGGATTTTTTACCCAAATGTTGACGAGATAATCAATATTCTGCCTGCTGATTTCTTTATGCACTGCGCCATTTTTATTGCTGCGTTCTGGGTTATTGCAGCTCTAACAGAAATTATTCTCTCAACTAATGGAACCAAAATAAAATAGGCGCGTCTAATCCACAGGCCAACTTACTGAAAGGCAGGGGAGAGATATTGAGTTCACTCCTGGGAAAGACAACTCTATATTCGATTGCCCACTTTTTTGTTGACTTTATTAGTGCTTACTACGTTTTTTCCCTGCTTGGCGGCGGCGAGAGCTTTGAGCTTCTGCTTCTTTATAACTTTTGCGCCTTCGCATTACAGATGCCGTTAGGCATAATCCTGGACAGGCTGGGCAGAAATACATATTTTGCTGCAACAGGAATAATACTTGCGTTTTTCTCAATTATTTTGAAATCTAGTCCTGTATTGATGTGCATCGCTCTTGGACTTGGAAATGCACTTTTCCACATTGGTGCAGGAAGGGATGTTCTTTGTCTCAGCCGCGGCAAGCTGTCTGCACTTGGCATTTTTGTTTCTCCGGGTGCGCTTGGCTTGTTTTGCGGAACAATGGCGGCAACAAAATGGATATTTGCCGAGGCAATTCTTTTTGCAGCTTTGTTCATAATAGTGATTCTGTTATTTGTCGACGTCATTACTGCATTTGACGACTCCAAAGCGAAGCAGCTTTCAAAACTACATATGGAAAAGATAAAACCGTTTTTATCTTTTCTTTTTCTTCTTTGCCTGTTCGTTGTCGTCATTATTCGTTCATATGTAGGAATGACGCTCGCATTTCCCTGGAAATCCGAGGGTAACTTTGCCCTCTATTGTGTGCTTGCGCTGGCACTTGGGAAAGCAGCCGGAGGAATATTAGCCGACAGATTCGGACTTCGCCGGGTAACTGTAATTTCACTGTGCTTGGCGGCAATTCTCTTTGCGTTTTATAAAACGCCTGCTTTCGGATTGATCGCCGTCTTCCTGTTCAATATGACAATGCCGATAACTCTTGGCGCCGTGGTGCGCCTGTTGCCCAAGTCTCCCGGCTTCGGCTTTGGACTGCTTACATTTGGGCTTTTCATAGGGGCGCTGCCTCTGCTCTTGGGCCTTGAGCTGTCCCTTGCGATGCCGCTCGGTGCAGTGATTGCCAGCCTCGTCTCGGCAATTTTGTTATACTGGGGCATAAGGAGACAAACCGATGGGTGAGGGCATTTTCGCGGCTCTTGCCATTTCACTTGGAATGACGCTTGTTCTGGAGCTTGGGTTTTGCTGTGCTCTTAAAATTCGTGGATGGCACGATTTGCTTTTGGTTGTTCTGGCGAACACCCTTACAAACCCGGCAGTCGTTCTGCTGCATGCGCTTATGATGAATGCGGGCTGTGCCCCTGAATGGACAGTTGTACTGCCTCTGGAGCTTGCAGCGGTTCTTGCGGAAGGGCTCTGCTATAAGCTGGCGGCAAAGAAGATTAAGCGACCGTTTTTGTTCTCCCTCGGCGCCAATGCGTTTTCATATGCAATTGGCTTAGTTATTTCGACATTTTTTTAGGAGGAAACGACATGAAAAACACTTTTCTTAAACGTACTCTTGTGCTCTTGCTTATGCTTGTTCTCGGTTCAACGCTTATGGGTACTTTTGCTTTTGCAGATGTGATTTACACACCGGATGATGATTTTTACAACAGCCACTATGAGGAATTTGAGTACCTTAACCGCAACTATTACACAAATGGAGAGGAAGGTTACGTTGAGTTTTTCAAAGAACCTGACGGAAGCAGTGCGGGCTTTTCGAAAAACGGCAACAGTTTTCTTATCCTCTCTACCTATAAGGGCGCAGGCGGTGTGCTCTGGGGCGTGACGGAATATGACGATACGAGCAGCGCGGACAAGTACTTACTTCCGGCGGAAGGCAATGGAAGCCTCATTGTCGGTTACGTGAAAATGGATGATATGGTTCTCGGCTATGATTCACAGCGCTTTCTTGAGGAGCACGCTTCTGAGCTAAAGCCCTATGAGGGAGATTCCACTGCGCTTGCTGATTTGGAGAGTGCCGTTTTTTGGACCTATCCGCATTCCGGAGAGTATTACGAATATACTCTGGAGTTCGAAGATAGACCTGCTTTCGATGAAGCATATACTGATGATGACGGGCGTGTGTGGGGTTATGTGAGCTACTATTACGGTATTAAAGACAGCTGGGTTTGCATTTCCGACCCTCTGGCAACCGACATTGAAACGATAGAGTACCAAAAAATAGATTTTATCCAGCCTGATTCTGACACGCCTCCGACACCCTCTCGTGATGGGCTGAGCACGACGACTATTGCAATAATTTTAGTTGCGGCTGTTGTCATTGTTTCCCTGATTCTTATCATAGTATTGCGAAAAAAGAAAACCGGCGCAGAACAATAGCACTATTAATGAGCCTGATTTGAAAATCAGGCTCATTTCTTTTATCAATTCCCGGGAATACTGAGTAGAATGGTTACAGACAACTGATGTCAGTTTGCATTGTTCTTGCAGCTGATAATGCATATTATTTGTCAATTGCCGCAAAAATAATGAAATTACTTGCAAAGATGAAAAATCTATCCTATAATAATTTCAGTTTTGAATCAGAGGTATTGTATTATGAAAGAACTTTCGCGAATGGCCAGCGAGGTGAGAGCCTCTACAACTCTTGCAGTTGATTCTCTTGCAAAGCAGATGAAAGCGGATGGCTTGAATGTCATTGGCTTCGGAACAGGCGAGCCCGATTTTGATACCCCGGACAGTATTAAGGAAGCAGGAATTAAGGCGATTCGCGACGGCAAAACCAAGTACACGCCGGCGGCCGGAATGATCGATCTTCGCAAGGCGATCGCCGCAAGGATGAAACGCGATTTCAATCTCGACTATGACTTTACGCAGGTTGTTGTTGCGAGCGGCGCAAAACACAATGTCTATATTGCCTTATGTGCTATTCTCAACCCGGGTGACGAGGTTGTTTTGCCGGCACCGTACTGGGTCAGTTATTATGAGATGATTCTCATGGCTTCCGGTACGCCCGTTATTGTTGAGGCAGGCGAGGCTCAGGATTTCAAGATTTCGCCTGAACAGCTTGAGAGCGCCATCACCAAAAACACAAAAGCCTTCATGCTCAACAATCCCTCGAACCCGACAGGTATGCTCTATACCCGCCGGGAGCTTGAAGCGATTGCAGAAATTTGCAAGAAGCATGATATTTATGTAATTTCGGATGAAATATACGACAGTCTGGTTTATGACGGCGGAGAGTTTGTGAGCTTTTCCACGATCTCACAGGACGCGTACGAGAGAACCATTCTGATTAACGGTGTTTCAAAGGCATATGCCATGACGGGCTGGAGAATAGGCTACGCATGCTGCAATAAACAAATTGCGAAAGTCATGTCTAACTTTCTCAGCCATTCAACCGGCGCACCCGGAACAATGTGTCAGTTTGCTGCGCTTGATGCGCTGAACGGATCGCAGGAGAGCGTTGAAGTTATGCGGCAGGCCTTTGAGGAGCGCAGAAACTACATCGTTGAGCGCATGAACAGTATTGAGGGAGTCAGCTGTATCAAGCCGAACGGCGCTTTCTACATTATGATGAATCTAGAAAAGCTGATTGGCAGAACACTTGGCGGAAAGCTTATCGAAAACGATGACGATTTTGCTATCGCCTTTTTGGAGAAGGCGCTCGTAGCGGTTGTTCCGTGTTCGGGCTTTGGAGCTCCGGGTTTTGTCCGTTGGACTTATGCTGCATCTATGGAGAATATCAAAGAGGGCCTTGACAGGCTTGAAAAGTTCATTCAGGGATGATAGAATCAATAAAGCCGATTTTATCATCACGTTGAGCAATTTATCGCGCGATCGGCGGACGTATGTCCATCCGGTCGCGCTTGCTTTTTGGAAGGACAAGAAATGAAAAACTCGTATGATAACCCTCTCTGTTCCAGATATGCCAGCGACGAAATGCTCTACATTTTTTCGCCTGATAAGAAATTTACAACCTGGCGCAGGCTGTGGATCGCCCTTGCCCGAGCGGAAAAGGACCTTGGTCTGAACATCACCGATGAGCAGATTTCGGAAATGGAAGCTCATACGGACGATATAAATTATGAATATGCCGAGGAGATGGAAAAAAAACTGCGGCATGATGTTATGGCGCATATCCACGCATTTGGCAGGCAATGTCCGAACGCGATGCCGATTATCCATCTTGGCGCAACAAGCTGTTATGTCGGTGACAACGCCGATATAATCGTGATGCGTGAAGGCCTCCTTCTTATCAGGGCTAAGCTGGTAAACGTTATTGCAAGGCTTACTGATTTTGCAGATATGTATAAAGACCTTCCTGTTCTGGGCTTCACCCATTTTCAGCCGGCGCAGCTTACAACCGTGGGAAAGCGAGCATGCCTTTGGATCAATGAACTGATGACGGATTTGAAGGAACTTGAGTTTCGAATAGCTGGCTTGCAGCTCCTCGGTTGCAAAGGTACTACCGGTACCCAGGCAAGCTTTCTGGAGCTTTTTGACGGTGACCATGAGAAATGCCGCGAGCTTGACAAGCTGATTGCAGCGCAAATGGGTTTTGATTCCTGCGTCCCTGTATCCGGGCAAACCTACTCACGGAAAACTGACGCGGCTATTTTGGCAACGCTTTCAGGAATTGCACAGAGCGCCGGAAAATTTGCAAATGATATGCGGCTTCTTTCTCACCTGAAGGAGATTGAAGAACCATTTGAGGACAAACAGGTGGGTTCCTCCGCAATGCCGTATAAGCGCAATCCCATGCGCTGTGAGCGCATTTGCGCCTTGTCGAGGTTTGTCATAGCCGAAGCTCAGAATCCCGCGATGACAGCGTATAATCAGTGGTTTGAGCGCACACTTGATGATTCTGCCAACAAGCGCATTTCAGTTCCCGAGGCTTTTTTGGCTACTGACGCGATTTTAGATATTTATCTGAACGTCGTTAGCGGCTTGCAGGTTCATGTAAAGGTCATTGAAAAACATATTTCGGAGGAGCTGCCTTTCATGGCCACGGAGAACCTGCTTATGGCTGCCGTGAAAAAAGGCGGCAACCGTCAGGAACTGCATGAGAGAATCCGCCTTCACTCTATTGCCGCTGGGAGTGTTGTTAAAGAGCAGGGACTTCCGAACGACTTGATAAGCCGAATTGCGGCTGACCCCATCTTCGGTCTGACAGAAGATGAAATAATGGCAAATCTTAATCCTGCTGCCTTCACAGGCCGCAGCGCGCAGCAAGTGACGGAGTATATTAGCGAAATTGCAGAACCCATTCTCAGGCAATATTCAGCTCTTATTATTGACGGTGAAACTGATTTGAAGGTGTAAGAAAGACTGTCCTTTTCCCGAATAGAATTGACGAGAGCTAAATAGTATAGGTACAGAGGTGATAATCATGACTGTATCTATCAAGCCGTCAGTATTCGCGTATTATTTTATTATGTTCTTATCTGTCGCTGTTGCCGTGTTCTTTGTAGTGAGAGATAATGCGGCTAATACTGTTGCGGTCTCAACCGGCAGCAGCTTTGTGCTGATTATCGATCCCGGGCACGGCGGTGCGGACGGCGGCGCAGTTTCTATCACGGGGAACTCAGAGAGTGCAATTAATCTCGATATTTCCTTGAAAATGAGGGCCTTGGCTCAACTGACTGCAACGCCTTGCCTTATGACGCGTGAGAGTGAACACATTGAATACCCGGAAAGCGCCGGCAGCATCAGTAAAAAAAAGGTTTATGACCAAAAGCAGCGAGTAGCCTTTATTGACAGCATCCCGGGCGCGATCGTCATCAGCATCCATCAAAATAAATTTCCGAGCGGAAGTCCGCGGGGTCCGCAGGCATTCTATGCCATTGACGAGAGCAGCGTTTTACTTGCAAGCATAGCGCAGGAAAATCTTAACGCAGCTCTCTATCCCGGCAATCGCAGAGTTGCCTCGCCGATCTCGGATAACATTTTCCTTTTCAAGAAGATAGGCTGTCCGGCGCTTCTTGCCGAGTGTGGCTTTCTTTCCAATCCTGAGGAGGCCAGATTGCTGGAGGACGATGCTTATCAGCTTAAAACTGCGCTTGCACTCATGAGCGCGTACTATAAATTTTTGTCCTCAGAGCCAATTCATACTTAGCAATATTTCAACACAAAAGAGGTATATCATGAAAGCAAAAACCGCCTTTTTCTGCTCCCAGTGCGGTACTGAAACTCCGAAATGGGCAGGACGCTGCCCAGGCTGTGGTGAGTGGAACACACTTGTTGAAGCACCGGCCGAGCAAAAGAGCAAAAGCGGCGCGGCCCTAGTGACAAGACGGGCGAAGCTCAGTGTCCCGGAAGCACTTTCTGATCTAGGCTCCGAGGATGAACTGCGTTTTTCAACCGGTCTTGAGGAATTAGACCGTGTGCTCGGCGGCGGCGCTGTGCGCGGCTCGCTTGTCCTCGTGGGCGGCGCTCCAGGAATAGGGAAGTCGACGCTTCTGCTCCAAATCTGCGGCTTGATCAGCGCAAATGAAAAGGTGCTGTATGTTACCGGCGAAGAAAGCAAACGCCAGCTAAAAATGCGCGCCGAGCGTCTGGGTGTAAAGGGCGAGGAGATATACATTCTCGCGGAGACTGACTTGTCTGAAACAATAGAGGCGGTAAATTCGATAAAGCCCGATATTCTGATCATCGATTCCATTCAGACTATGTATAACCCTGAGCTCTCAGCCAGCCCGGGAAGCATAACTCAGGTAAAGGACTGCACAATGGCGCTGATGCAGCTGACAAAGGCAGAAGGATTAACCGCCTTTGTCGTCGGGCACATTAATAAAGAGGGTGCAATTGCAGGGCCAAAGGTTCTGGAGCACATGGTTGACTGCGTGATGTACTTTGAGGGTGAACGCAGCATGACCTACCGCGTACTGCGCGCGGCTAAGAACCGTTTCGGGTCAACTAATGAAATCGGCGTGTTTGAAATGCAGGACAAGGGGCTTGTTGAAGTCAAAAACCCATCCGAAATGATGCTCTCCGGAAGGCCGAGCAACTGCCCCGGAACCTGTGTTACCTGTGTTATGGAGGGTACACGTCCGCTGCTAGCGGAGGTTCAGGCCCTTGTCGCGAGCAGTACATTTAACGTAGCCAGACGAAACACCAGTGGCATTGACTACAACAGGGCGACTCTGCTCATGGCTGTTCTTGAAAAGCGCGGAGGAATTGCTCTCGGCGGCAGCGACACATACATAAATGTTGTTGGCGGCCTCACGCTTGACGAGCCGGCTGCTGACCTTGCAACGGTGCTGGCCATTGCCTCAAGCCAGCGTGATATCCCGGTCGGAGATGATCTTGCTGCTGTTGGCGAGGTCGGTCTGACAGGGGAGATACGAAGCGTTTCGGCACTTAATCAGCGGCTCGCAGAGATTGCTAGACTCGGCTTTAAGCGCTGCGTAATACCTGCGCATGTTCGGGACGAGGTGAAAGCGCCAAAAGGTCTGGAACTCATTTCTGTGAAAAACGTCAGGGGTGCGATAGCCGCTGTTATGGGATAAAAAAAGAGACAGCTAATGCTGTCTCTTTTTATCGTATTAATCCGAATCAGTCAATATGGCTCTTCGCAAAAGCAATTACCTCTAGGACGCTGTCTTCTGCCTGCGGGAATTTTCCCATATTGTCAAGAAAAGCGTGCGACAGGCCCCTGTAGACGATAGTTTTGGTTTCAACGCCTGCCATTTTGAGCTTTTTAGAATAGGCCACACATTCCGGATAGAGGAAATCGAACTCGCCGACAAGAATTAGCGTCGGCGGAAGACCGCTCAAGTTGGCCGTATATGGATTCAAGCAGGGGATGTTGATATCATCAACTTTGAGCAGGTCTGAAAACGCGCCAAATCCTTCTCCTCCGAGCATATCCAACATGCCGTACACGATCTTTTCAGACTTCTTGTCAACAGTATAATTTTGCTTGCCGGGTTTGAAATATTCATCCTGAACCCCTGCCATGTTTACTGTTGGATAATACAGCGCCTGCATTTTTACCATGCCGCTTGCTTCGTCCCTGTCGCGCATTGAGCAGTAATTGGCGAGATTGCCTCCGGCGGAGTCACCTGAAACAAATATTTTCTGTTGGTCACCGCCAAAATCTTCAATGTTTTGGTAGACCCATCGCAAACCCTCATAGCAATCCTCGTGGCCTGCCGGATATGGGTTTTCGGGAGCGAGGCGGTAGGTGACGGAAACCACGATACAGGGGTAGGTTTCAGCAAAATACTTGCTTGCCTCCTCAACTACATCAGGTGAGCCTGCAAAGAAGCCACCGCCGTGTATGTAGTAAAGAACAGGCAGTTTTTCCGAGCTGCTTGCAGCCGCCGGGGTATAAACTCTCAGCGGCACTTTGTTACCGTTATAATCGGCAAATACGTTTTCAATCTTTGTGTCGCTTCGGGTCATGGGATGGCTCTTTACACCGTTAAACATTTTTCTCATGTTTAGAAGCTGATCCTGCATTGAGGCATTCTTTTTCTTGGGCATGAAACGCATCAGCAGCATCGGCAGACGCATACTGCGGTACAAGCGGGGATCCATAGCCCCCGGGGCATCACCGTCCGGTATAGGTTTTAATACGGTTTCAAAGCCGTCCTTATCTTTCTCGATTTTTGCCTGCTTTAGCTTTTCAAGTAATTGCGAACTGTATTTTCTGGCCATAATTCAATCTCCCCACGCGAGTATTTCTCCGTTCGTATGTCACTTACTTCTTCATTCCAATTCAAGCAGAAGACGGATATCCGCTTCTGCTTGAAGGATTTCATCTGTTATTATAGTACCAGTTTATTATTTTGATTTCAAGAAAAAACGATACATGGCAAGATTTTCTTGCAGTTGTGCTAAGTGTTTATATGTTGTTGTCTGATAAATGTATAGTACAGAAAGCCTCAGGCGAAAACGCCTGAGGCTTTCTGTATCAGCAAATTCTGCTGGTACGCCCGACTGGATTCGAACCAGCGACCTTCAGAGTCGGAGTCTGACACTCTATCCAACTGAGCTACGGGCGCATATTACCGAACGGAAATCATTTTAGCAGACTCCGTTCGGATTGTAAAGCTAGAACTGGGGTTTGTCCATAATGTTCATGTACTCGTCATAAGAACACACACGGTCAATGCAGCCGTCGTCAGTCAAGTCGATGATACGGTTCGCGACTGTTTGTGTGAGCTGGTGGTCGTGGCTGGAGAAAATGATATTGTGCTCAAAAGCATCCATACCATTGTTCAGCGCAGCAATCGATTCAAGGTCAAGGTGGTTTGTCGGCTGGTCAAACAAGAGGACATTAGCGCCTGAAAGCATCATTTTGCTGAGCATACAGCGAACACGCTCTCCTCCTGAAAGGACTTTCACCTTTTTGTAGACTTCGTCGTTTGAAAAAAGCATGCGTCCCAGGAAGGTGCGCAGATAACTCTCGCGCTTATCCTCGGAAAACTGACGAATCCAGTCCATTATATCGTAATCGCAGTTGTCGAAATATGAGCTGTTGTCCTTGGGGAAGTACGCCTGCGTTGTGGAAACGCCCCATTTTACCTCTCCTTCGTCCGGCTCAAGTTCTCCGGCAAGAATTTTAAATAGAGTTGTGACCGCAATCTCGTTCTTTCCAAGAACGGTTATTTTGTCGTCCTTGCCCATTATAAAACTGACTTTATTGAGAACCTTTACTCCGTCAACGGTCTTGCTGAGGTCGGTGACAAAAAGTCTGTCTTTGCCCGGCTCGCGCTCCGCCTTGAAGCCGACCCAGGGATAGCGGCGGGAGGAGGCGGGCATTTCCTCAACAGTTAGCTTATCGATAAGCTTGCGGCGGCTGGTCGCCTGACGCGACTTGGATTTATTTGCGGAAAATCTGCGAATGAAGTTCTGCAACTCTTCAATTTTTTGCTCGGCCTTTTTGTTCTGGTCTTTCAGGAGCTTTTGCATCAATTGGCTGGATTCATACCAGAAGTCGTAGTTGCCGACGTACATCTTGATCTTGCCAAAATCGATATCAACGATATGGGTACAAACAGTGTTTAGAAAATAACGGTCGTGGGAAACGACCAGAACCGTGCCGTCATAGTCTAAAAGGAAGTCCTCCAGCCACACGACTGATGCAAGGTCCAGGTTGTTCGTCGGCTCGTCGAGCAGGATAATGTCAGGATGTCCGAAAAGAGCCTGCGCCAGCAGCACCTTGACCTTCTGCCTGCCTTCAAGCTCAGACATCATACTATCATGAAGATTTGTCGCAATCCCCAGGCCCTGGAGGATCCTGGAGGCGTCGCTCTCCGATTCCCAGCCGCCAAGCTCGGCATATTCCTCCTCAAGCTCAGCCGCACGGATACCGTCAGCATCAGAAAAATCGGGTTTATCGTAGATCGCATCCTTTTCCTTGCCGCATTCATAAAGGCGCATGTTGCCCATTATTACGGTGTCCATAACACTGTAGTCGTCATACATATTCTGATTCTGCTTGAGCACAGACATGCGGCATTTTTTGTCGATGATTACATTGCCGTCATAGCTGTCCAATTCGCCGGAGAGAATACGCAGGAAGGTCGACTTGCCGGAACCGTTTGCCCCGATAATCCCATAGCAGTTGCCTGCTATGAACTGCAAGTCGGCGCGGTCAAACAGCTTCTGCCCGCCAAATTGAAGGGAAAGATTTTCAACAGTAATCATTTTTTATCTCCAATACTATAGTTGTCGCGAACATAGGGGATTTTAGCGAGTGCGAGGTAAAGCGCACAGCCGGCAGTCGCTCCGAATACCGCTTGAATCGCGTTTGCTGGCACAGCGGCAATTGCGCCCCACCCGAAACCAAGAAAAAGCGACTCATAGACAAAGTACCCGGCAACCATGATGATTTCAGCAACGACCGCGCCAATAACGCTGCGCAGAGGAAGCTTGACTCCCTTGACCCGGCAGAGAATTAGCCCTGCAACAAGTGCCATTAACGCTTTTATCAGAAAAGTGCCGGGGGCATAGGTCGCATAGCCCGCCATAACATCGGCAAGAGCAGAACCCAAACCGGCGGCTAAAGCGCCCCAAAAAGGGCCAAGAATAAAGGCGCTCAGCAGTACGATAGCGTCACCTGCATTGATGTATCCAATACCTGTCGGAAACTTTATGACCGCTGTTGCGAGAACAATCATTGCGGTTATCAGCCCCGCCCATATCAGTTTTTTAGTTTTACTCATATTCTTTGCTTCTTCCATCAGGCTCAACTCTCTCGGCTGCTCCATCAGAATTGGATATCCTGATAACGGCAGCAGCAATTCCGGCGAGGATGAAGTATGCAAAGAAGGTTCTCGGGTAATACCAGACATACTCACCGAAAAAGGTGCTTGCAATGCCAACTAGGCTTGCAAGTGATGCACAGAGCACCAGCTTGATTACGCGGCTGTTGTTATTGAAAATGGATCTTGCTGTGTCCTTCATCAGACGAAGCATATACCACATGAAGGAGATAAAGCCAAGTATGCCCATCTCGATTATAAGCTCCAGATATACCATATGGCTGTGCGGCGCGCCAATCTCTGCAAGAGGGTGCGCATAAGCGGGGTAAACTTCCGCAAAACTCGCCGGGCCAAGTCCTATCCCGGTTATGAAATAGTCCTTTGCGATATTGATTGCGCCGCTCCAGATATATATTCTGAACATGTTTGAAGTGTCCTCGTTGTTAAAGAGGCTGGCGATTCTGATCATAACGCTGTCAGGGAGGAAGGGGATAGCGGCCACGCACAGCAGCAGTAGCGCGGGAATCAGCTTTTTGTTTGCGTAGTAGACAAAAACGATACAGGCGATTAGAATAGCAATCCAGCCGGAACGCGAATATGTCATCAGAAGTGCGCCCGCAGGGAGAATAATGCCCAAGCACAGCGGGATTCTCAGGAGCTTTGACTTTACATTAGCCGCAAAAACCGCAGCAACCGGCGTCATCATAACAATGAACTCTGCATAGTTGTTGGGGTTTCCGAGCGTTGAAAATACCCGGCCGGGAACACCTTTGTTGACGGTTAGATCAGTTAAACTCGAGCTTACCTGAACACCGATTAAACGCTGATAGATCGCGTATAAGGCCATAATAATTACCGCCGTGTATATAAATCCCAGCAGTCGCATTAGGCGGCGCTTTGAAGTGATATCGGCAGAAATTAAGTATAAAAACAAAAGTGAAGTAACAAAAAACAGGAAAACCCGCAGGCTGTCGCTCCTGTCAAAGCTGCAAAACACGCCGAGAACACAGGCGATTGCAAAAAGCAGCACAGGAAGACCCATGTCGTGGATATAGTAGGCCTTTCTCACCCCGGCTCCGACAAGGATAAAATACAGTCCGCACAGGGCTGCAACACCCAGCAGGGCGTAGGTGTTCGACCAGTATTCATGCGGGATTATGAACATTAGGCAGATAAAGCCGCCCAAAAGTGTTTCAAAGCTGAAAAAGAACGAGCTCTTGAGAAAACGCCTGGAAAATGCGGCGGTAACACTACCTTTTGAGGCTCTGCTTACAGCAGCGTAAATTTTTGAAAACACACAGTAAATTAAATCGAATATCCATTTAAGTATTCTTGCAATTACAGACTGCTTATAAATTGGCTCAACACTGCTGTCCTTAACGAAGAAGCGAACTATTTTGCTGTTTGTGAAAGAACGGCTGAACGCAGCATAAATTGTTTGCAGAATGGCAAAAAAACCGCTCTGCAGCCAAATGTCATATACTTTTCCCAGAACACTTGATTCCAGCAAATAATTCACCTCGCTTTCGTAAAAACACTAATTCAGGACACAGGTTCTATTGCCGATATTTTCAAATACATTTTAGACTGACCGGCATAAAGAGACAGTGTGTGTCCAACGCCGTAGAGCTCGCCGCCGATAGTGGCGCCGTGTTCACCCATAACTGCGTCCGCAAGGATAGTTAGCTTAACGGACACGAATCCCTCTCTGGAAACCTCCTGAACCTCGCCGTTGATTACAGACTCGTAGCCGGAAGGTTCGCCCGTTTCCCAGCTTTCAACAGTGCCGAGAGTAACTTCTTCCGTGTGGTCATATACGCTGTCTCCGGCATGGAGGTAATCCACGACGAAGTCGGGTACTTCAGCACCAAAGAAGCTGATGCGAACCTGCGTGGTTTCGCCGTCGCTGCCGCCGCCGATAACTCCTGTTCCACGCAGAATAAAAAATCCCGCCACCAACAGCACAACAAGGATAATGATAAGGTCGATGAGGTTGACCTTTCCAAATAGCTTTCCGTTTTTGTCAATCATGGTTTGTACCTGCCTTTTCTTAGCAATATGAATTGTAAACATCAAATGCCAGTTTATTTAAGTTGAAGACTCGTTCGATTTTTTTTATCGCGTTTATCGAGAGTTCACTGCGTAGGTCAGAATCTTTCAGCAGGGTCAGGAGCTTGTCTGCAAAGGTCTCAACCTCTCCAAAGGGTACAACAAATCCGCAGGAGAGGCCGGTTTCCGCAAGGTCCCTGTTTCCGCCTACATCAGTAACAACAAGCGGCAAACCGCAGTCCATTGCCTCCAAAATCGCAAAACTCATGGCCTCATTATTGCTTGAGGAGCAGACGTAGCAGTCGGAGGCAAGCAGGATTTCCTTTGTGTCTTTTCTGAAACCAAGAAGTCTGCAATTGTCCTCAAGCGCCAAATCTGAAATTTTGACCCGAATCTCGTCATATAGCGCACCGTCGCCGCAGATTAGACAGCAAAAGGGCTTGTCTGTTTTGCGTTTGAGCTCCGCAAGAGCATCTAGAAGAAAAGATAAGCCTTTCTCCGGGGCAAACCTTGCAAGAATCGCAATAGTAAAGCAATCTGCTCTCAATTCAAGCTCCTGACGCTTTGCTTCGTTCCTGAGCGGTCCACCTGAGGGTTCAATCCCATTGAAAATAACCTCAATTCTTTCCGGCTTCACACCGTTTTGAATCATTATTTCGCGTCCTTCGTTGCAGACAGCAATAATTTTCTGGTTTTTGGGTGTAAAGTGTTTGTTCAAACAACGCCAGATAAAGCCCGAAGCGCCCGAAAGTCGCAGAGTGAGGTGGTTGGTCATAACTACGCGCGGTTTTGCATAATGCCGCTTTGAAAGCAGGGCAATGATGTTTTCACGCGGATACTGGGCGTGGATAACATCAATTTCGTTGCTGCGGCAGAATTCCGCCAGCTTCCTTGCGGCCGACAGAGCAGATCTCCAGCTCATTTCAAGCTGAATGCAGGGAATGCCGGATTGTTTCATTTTTTCGGAGAGCTCACCCTCAACGCAATAAGCAAAAAAAGGCTTAATCTTTTCCTGTCCGAGAATGCGTACAAGGTTTTCAACATATTTC
This sequence comes from Oscillospiraceae bacterium, assembly GCA_031552685.1. GTDB lineage: Bacteria > Bacillota > Clostridia > Oscillospirales > Oscillospiraceae > UBA2658. The sequence continues at coordinate 119,453 of JAVBMI010000003.1, read as the reverse complement.
TCTGTTCCGGCCTTGCCTGCGAAGTTGATCAGATACAAGACATTCAAGGAATAGGCCTCCATTTCAGGTAATTGAATCCACAAGAGAGTATACATCATTTCGCATGCGCAAGTCAAGAAAATAGGGGAGTTTACGCAGACAGAACCTGCCAGCAAATCAGCTTGGCAGGTTCTGTTATCATATTGCCCGGGCTATCCTCCCAGATATGCCTTTTTGACTGAGTCATCATTGAGCAGAGCACTGGCCGAATCGCTGGAAACAATTTTACCTGTTTCAAGAACATAGCCCCTGTCTGCTATAGAAAGCGCCATCTGAGCATTTTGCTCAACTAGCAAAATGGTTTTTCCCGCTTTGTTGAGTTCTTTGATTATCTCAAAAATCTGCTCAACAAGAAGCGGCGCAAGGCCCATAGACGGTTCATCGAGCATAAGAAGCTCCGGCTTCGACATCAAGCCGCGACCCATTGCCAGCATTTGCTGCTCACCGCCGGAGAGAGTTCCGCCGATTTGTTTTCGGCGTTCTTTTAAGCGGGGAAACTTCTCAAACACGTCTTCCAGGGAATCTTCAATCTCAGTTTTATTTCTGGTGTAGGCGCCCATCTCCAGATTCTCCTGAACTGTCATGTTGAGGAAAATTCTGCGGCCTTCCGGGACTTGTGCCAAGCCGGAAATGACTATTTTATGCGCGGGGACGCCCGCTAAATCCTTGTCAAGGAAGGAAATCGAGCCGGTCTTGCTCGAAAGCAATCCGGAAATGGTGTTTAGAATCGTGGATTTTCCTGCGCCGTTCGCGCCGATCAGCGTAACGATCTCACCCTTTTGAACCTCGAATGAAACTCCTTTTATTGCGTGAATGCTGCCATAAAAAACATTAATATCATTTACTTTCAGCATAGTCAGGCCTCCTTTTTTTTCCCGAGGTAGGCTTCAATGACCTGCGGGTTTGCCTGAATTTCATCCGGAGTGCCTTTGGCGATTACCTTGCCGTAGTTCAGAACACAAATTCCCTCGCAAATGCCCATGACCAGATTCATATCATGCTCGATGAGCATAATGGCAATCTGGAAGGTGTCACGAATCTTCTGAATGTTCTCCATAAGCTCTGAAGTTTCAGAAGGGTTCATACCGGCGGCAGGTTCGTCCAGCAGAAGCAGGGCAGGGTTCGTACCCAAGGCTCTGACTATCTCCAGCCTGCGTTGTGCGCCGTAAGGCAGGGAGCCCGCCTTGCTGTCAGCCATATCCTGCATGTCAAAAATGGAAAGCAGCTCCAATGCGCGCTCATGGGCAATTTTCTCCTGCTTCCAATAACCAGGGAGACGAAAGACCCCTGATAATAGATTGTATTTGATTTCGTTGTGGAGACCGATTTTAACATTTTCCTCAACTGTCAGGTTGTTAAACAGGCGAATATTCTGGAAAGTTCTCGCGACGCCCATCTGGTTAACCTGAACCGTTGTTTTGCCTGCGGTGTCAACCCCGTCAAGCATGATAACGCCACGCGTTGGTTGATAGACCTTTGTCAAGAGGTTGAAAATAGTAGTTTTTCCAGCGCCGTTCGGCCCGATGAGCCCGGCGATTTCGGTACGGCCGATCGCCATGTTGAAATCGTCAACCGCGGTCAAACCACCAAAGTCGATACCAAGATGACTGACCTCCAGAATTGGCGTCTTGTCAACGTCGCGCTCAGGAATAATGTTCGTGCTGGGAACCGGAACGAGCTTTGTCTTTTCTCTGTTGATTCTCTCGGCCATTATCTGTCGCCTCCTTTTCCTGCCAAGTTTCCGGCGGAGGGCTCTTTTTTAACAAATAACGCTTTTAGCTTTCCTGCAAGTAGGGATAAATAGTATTTCAGCTTTTCATTGTTGGTGATTAGCATGACCAGAATCAAAACAACCGCGTATACCAGCATTCGGTATTTCTCGAATCCGCGCAGCATTTCCGGCAGAACCGTGAGAACCGTGGCAGCGACAATCGAGCCCCATATATTTCCCAGTCCGCCGAGAACAACAAAGACGAGAACCAGAATCGAGGTTGTAAAGCCGAATTTTGCGGGTGCGATAGCTGTGAAGTTCATGGCAAAGAGAACACCTGCCGCGCCTGCAAGCGCTGCTGAAGTAACGAATGCTGTCATCTTATAGCGGGTAACGCTGATGCCAACGCTTTCAGCGGCAATGCGGTTGTCACGGGAAGCCATAATAGCGCGGCCCTGGCGACTATGGATCAGATTCAGTACAATGAACAGCGTAATTAGTATGAAGACAAAGCCTGCTGTGAAAGTAGAAATTTTTGTCATTCCGGAAAGACCGGAGGGGCCGTCAATAATCACCTTTCCACCTTCTGCGAGGTTGAGCGCCTTAGCACTGGTAAGAAAGCTAAAATGCAAACCATTGCTGTCATAACCGACATAGACGCAGGTTATAAGACTGCGGATAATCTCGCCAAAAGCGAGAGTGACAATCGCCAGGTAGTCGCCGCGCAGGCGAAGGACCGGAATTCCTATAAGGAAGCCGGCAAGCCCCGCGCACAGACCACCGATTACCATTGAAACGGCAAGACGAACTGCGTCTGAAGGGATTGCTCCCTGAAGGCTGACGGCGGCGACGGCACCGGAAAAGGCTCCGATGCACATGAATCCGGCGTGTCCAAGGGAAAGTTCTCCCGATATTCCCACAACCAGGTTGAGTGAAACAGCCATAACAATATAAGTGCATATCGGAATAAGCTGTCCGGAAAGCGATGAAGATACATGTCCGCCGGAAAGCAGAATTTTCATTACTACGAAAGCAACTATTACAATCGCATAGGAAAGAATATTATTCTTTGTTGTTTTAGTAAGTTTCTTCACTCCGCACCTACACTTTCTCATTGACCTTCTTGCCAAGCAATCCTGTAGGCTTGACAAGGAGGATGACTATCAGCACGGCAAAAACGATCGCGTCTGAAACCTGAGTATTAATATATGCCTTAGAGAATACTTCAATTATTCCTAACAGAATACCGCCGAGCATTGCTCCGGGAATTGAACCTATCCCGCCAAAAACTGCCGCGGTAAAAGCTTTTATTCCGGGCATCGCGCCGGTTGTGGGTGTCAGTGTGGGGTATGCCGTGCAGAGCAAAACACCCGCAACGGCGGCAAGCGCACTTCCAATTGCAAAGGTGACAGAGATTGTAGTGTTTACATTTATTCCCATTAGCTGTGCCGCGCCCTTGTCCTCGGATACAGCGCGCATTGCCTTGCCCATTTTTGTTTTACTGGTAAACAGGGTAAGTGCTATCATAACAACAACGCCAATACCGATTGTAAGCAAGGTTTTATATTGAATTGAAAGGGCTCCGTCAAAAAGACTTATCCGATTATTCCCCACAAGTGAGGTGAACACCTTCGGGTTCGGACTCCAGATAATAAGAGCCAGGTTCTGCAGCAGATAACTGACACCAATCGCCGTGATAAGAACAGCAAGCGAAGGAGCCGAACGAAGAGGCTTATATGCCAGACGTTCAATTATCACACCCAGAACCAGGCAGACAAGCATAGCAATCGCCATTGAAACCAACGGCGGCAAATTCAAATATGCTGTCGCGCAGAAGGAAATATACGCGCCAACCATGATAACGTCACCATGGGCAAAGTTAAGCATCTTGGCTATACCATAAACCATAGTATAGCCAAGTGCGATAATCGCATATATACTTCCCAGGCTGATTCCGCTAATCAGATGATCAAGGAAAATCATCATATCACCTCTATATCTAATATGCTCTCAAAACAGTAAATTAATAAGTAAGATGATATTATCCGCCAAATTGCCGGAGCATATCGACTTACTTATTTAAAGAAAAAAGGGGGGCTGCCGAGCCGACTCGGCAGCCCCCGACCAATCTAACTCGCTAAAGGGTGTTGACTACATACCAACATAAACGCCGTTTTCAATGATCATGCCCTTGGGGGACTTTGAAACAGCGCCGGTTGCAGCCCATGTCATCCCGTTACCGGTGAGTCCGTCAAAGGACATTGTGGTGAACTGCTCAATCATGAGATCACAGATTTCAGGAGCGTCCATGTCGGCAGTAACGCCGGCATTCATGCATGCCTGATAGATGGCATAGACGCAGTCGTAGCCGTCTGCAGCGAACTGGTTGGGAATCTCCTTATGCTTTTCCTGATACTTCTTAACAAAATCCTGAGTTTTGGCATCGTCAGCGTCAGCGTTAAAGGGGGTAAGAAGCATTACGCCTTCCGCGAGAGCTGTGTCAAAACCTTCCATTGTAAGGATACCGTCCATGCCGTCAACACCAAAGTACTTTGGCGAATAGCCGGCAGAGGCACACTGTGCAAGAATCAGGGACGCGGGCTCATAGTACATGGGCAAGAAAATAAGATCAGCGCCGTTGTTCTTAGCATCAGCAATCTGAACAGCGAAGTCGGTATTGCCTTCTGTAAAGGTTGTGGTGGAGACGATTTCCACGCCAAGCTCTTCAGCCTTTTCAACAAAGGTGTCATACAGGCCCTTGGAATATACGTCGTCATTTTTGTAGATAACAGCTATCTTCTCGCCGAGCTTCTGATCGAAGATGTACTGTGCGGACGCGGTGCCCTGGTTGGGGTCCATGAAGCACATCTGGAAAACGTTGTCCTTGCCTTCGATAACAGCCGTTGCTGAAGCGGAGGGGGTCAGCGCAAAAATGCGGTCTGCAAAGTTCTCGGCAGAAGTAACCTCACCGGGGGTAGAGGTAACTGAACCGAGGGAAATCTGCATTCCCCAGTCCTTAAGAGCGTTGTATGCATTGACGGCCTTTTCTGCGTCATGCTCATCGTCTTCATACTTGAGCTCAAACTGGAGCCCGCCAAGTGCATTGATTTCTTCAACTGCAATGGCAGCGCCGTTACTTGCAGCCTGACCGTAGATAGCCGCACCGCCGGAGAGGGGACCTGTAGCACCGATTTTGATTGCAGCGCCGGTCGCCGCGGGGCTGTTTTCAACCGGTTCTTCTGATTCGGTTGCGGGGCTCTCTTTTGTTTCGCCATTGCCGCATGCAGCGAAGCATCCGAGCATCATGATGAGAACAAGCGCAATACATAAGATCTTCTTCATTTCATTTCCTCCATTAAAATAATAGATTTATTTACAATAGCGGTTCACAAGAGAGGGGAACCGGCTAAAGAAACCAGAAAAGTGAATAATGCTATCAAAAATACGAATTAAGTGAATTATTATGCTAAGATAATTATTATATATTTTATGTCTTTAAACTGATAAAGTCAATAGTAATCTATTTATAATATGTTTCGCAAATATTATAACGATTTAGCTATTTCGTATGAAATATTATGCCGGCTCTGTATTCAATGTCTATGTTGTTAAAATTTAACGGTACATACGCACTTACTATCTCGGTTTAGCAGAACTTTTGTGCATAATACCACTTACATAATCGGAGTCTGTGTGCTATGATTGCAGAAATAAAAGTTTCATCGGAGAACCTTTGCAATGCATATATTCATTGGCAAATCATATATCGCTGAGTTTTTTTGCTTTACCTGCATTTTTGGTGAGGCGTCTTTGGGTTTGTCGGAATAGGTTCATATCACACATGGTATTGAACCCCGCGGCAAGCTCGCTGCGGGGTTTTTTTATAAGATTGTTAACGAAAGAAGGATATTTTGTGCCATACCATATTTACAACCCGGAAGCAGAGTGCATGCCGCGAGAACAGCTCAGGGCGCTGCAGAGTGAACGCCTTTGCGAAATGGTCAGGCGTGTATATGAAAAAGTTCCGCTATATAGGAAGATGTTTGAAGAAATCGGCCTGAAGCCGGAAGATGTTGTCTCGATCGACGATTTGGTCAAACTGCCTTTTACGGAAAAGCAGCATCTGCGGGATAATTATCCTTACGGACTTTTTGCTGTTGATATGGATGAAGTCGTTCGGATACATGCCTCCTCCGGTACAACGGGCAAGCAGACTGTTGTGGGATATACGCAAAATGACATGGCGCTCTGGGGTGAGGTTATGGCCAGAACCCTTGGTGCCGGAGGCATAACGAAGGCTGACATCGGTCACATAAGTTACGGTTACGGCTTGTTCACAGGAGGGCTCGGCGGCGGTCTGGGTTCTGAGACAATTGGCTGCGCAACCATTCCTGCTTCAACAGGAAACACCCGCCGTCAGGTAACAATTTTACAGGACTTTCAGCCGACATTTATTCTCTGCACACCCTCATATGCGCTTACGATTGCGGATTTTATGGACGAAAATAACATATTCGGCAGTTCTTTGAATCTTAAGGCAGGTTTCTTCGGAGCTGAACCCTGGACTGAGAATATGCGCCGGGAAATAGAAGAACGACTGGGAATAAAAGCTTATGACATCTACGGGCTATCAGAAGTGATTGGCCCCGGCGTTGCCTTTGAATGTGAGTGTCAGAACGGGCTGCACGTTAATGAGGATCATTTTTACATCGAGATAATTGACCCCGAAACCTTGGAACCCGTTCCTGACGGCACAGAAGGGGAGATCGTATTTACCTGCCTGACAAAGGAGGCCCTGCCCCTTGTCCGCTATCGCACACGCGACATCGGCAAGCGCCTACCGGGAGTTTGCGACTGCGGACGAACAACGGTTCGCATGGTCAAGCCCGCCGGACGTACAGATGACATGCTCATTATCAGAGGCGTCAATGTGTTCCCGTCACAGATTGAATCTGTGCTGATGAATTTGGACGGAATCGCGCCGTATTATCAGATGGTGGTTGAGCGCGATAACAATCAGGACAAGCTGACGGTTCTTGTTGAGCTGAATGAAGCGTCCTTTACTGACGAAGTCAGAAAGCTGGAAGCCATCGCAAGACGTGTCACAGACTCTATACATTCTGTTCTTGGAATATCAGCGAAGGTCAAACTGGTCGAGCCGAAAAGCATTGAACGCTTTGAAGGAAAAGCAAAGCGAGTTATTGATAAGCGCACAGACATCAATAATTAGGAGGAAGAAATATGATTTTGAAACAGATCTCTGTTTTCATTGAAAACCGCCTTGGCGCGATGCTCGATATAACCTCAGTGTTGTCGGGAAACGGAATCAACCTGCGTGCAATAACTATCGCTGACACAGCCGATTTTGGTATCGTACGTCTGATTGTTGACAAGCGCAAGGATGCACTCGCCGCACTCAGGGCGGCGAACATGACGGTTATTGAAACGGACGTGCTCGCCCTGCAGATTGACGATGTTCCCGGAGCCTTCCACAGCGCGCTGAAAGCTCTGGCAGACAGCGGCATTGCCGTTGAATACAGCTACGGATTCGTATCTCCCGTTGGCAGCGGCGCAACAATCATTCTCAAATGCGCCGACCAGCAGAGAGCTCATGACCTTCTTGAAGAAAACGGATTCACACTCCTATCAGCAGAAGACTTGAAGTTTTAACTTAAAGCAAATCAAGGCGCCACATTTGTGGCGCCTTGATTTATTTCTTCTTTTTTATACCTACGCCCTATTTTTTAATGATATAGGTTTCGCCCACTGCGTCGTGGTTAACAGCGCTTTCAATTTCGGCCTCAACGTTAGAAATGGAATTACGCAGGGTGAACAAGCATGATGTTATTATTGTTTCACCGGGAGCGATTTCTTTATAAAAGTTCTCGTCTGTTTCCGAATCCTCCATCGCATATGTGGGGAGCATGGAGAACCCGTCCTGATATGTGTAGCAATAAGTTGCCATATCCATGCTGACAGGTGCGCTGCTGTTATTTGTGAACTCATAATATACTCTGATTGCCGCATCGCCGAAATAGTCCTCCGCCAACTTTGCGTCGACTACTGCCACATCGAAGGCGCCATCCTCAAAAGAGCCGCTGCTCTCCAGCTTTTTTGTCCATTCGGGGTCCTCAATCTGTGCATAGGAAATCGCAGGCGGCGCTCCAGGGAAAACGCCCGGTACATATGTAGCTGTAACGACTCCGCCGGATTCGCCCGAATCATATCCAAAGAAGCTCAGCTCAATGCTCCCGTCGTCCTCGTCATACCGGAACTCAACACAGCACTGTATTGTCATTCCCGGCCTAATATAACAGGTGTCGTTTGCATATACATCGACATCTTCCCAAGCGTAAGTTTCCTCGAGGTACTCTCCGTCTTGTTTTGCATTCCAACCCAAGGAATACCAGGATGAACATGAGTATTCGGAGTTGTTGGTGAATTCATAGTAGACACGGATTGCCGGTTCATTATCAATATCCAGAAAATGTTCCGCCCCTGTAATGGAAACGTAAAACTCTGAGTCACCGACATGGCCGCTGATTGCATTGCCTTGCAGGCCCTTGTTGTGGCCGCCGGATACCTCGTTTCCGGCGCCGACTATGCTTCCATCGGTGCGAACAAATCGATAGTCATAACCGGAAAACTCCATGATCAGCATCTTATTGATATAGTACAATTCTTCAGAACCATCATCAAACGAGAGTATTAGACCGTTTTTTGATTCAGTCCAAGTCCCGAACTCATCATCCACACCCGAAAACGAAAGGTGCATTTGAAAAGTACCGTCTTCATTTAATTGCAACGCAATTAATCCCTTTATGTCATTTCCGTATAACTCATCTTCATATCCGTTTCCGGTGTCAACTTCGCGGCTTTCCCAGTAGCCAACGTAAGTGCCCTTTCCTCCGCCCAGGGTTAAAATGAGAAAGGCAAGCACCGCAAGAACAACAACTATTGACGCTATTACAATAATTGCTGTTGCGGAGCCGCTCTTTTTAGTCGTACGGTTCGGGGCAGGGGGGAGGGTTTGTCTCTGATAGCCGTAAATATGCTCTGTTTGCTGCTCAGGAGCTCTCCAAGCCTGATTTTGCACCTTTTCTGCATGAAACGAAGTGCCGGACGAGGTGTTTTCGGTTGCAGATGACTCATGCTCCGGTCGCAGTTCATTGGGGCCCAGCTTCATTCCGCAATTCGGACAGAAAAATGAATTGATCGGAAGGCTGTAGCCGCATTCTGTACAATATGACATTGTGTTTACCTCACAAATAGTATGCCATTTATAATTATTTTTGCATAACTATATATCATATTCGCACATATTCAGTCAAAGTGTCAAGGGTGATTTCGCTTATCTTTGACAATAAGTGACAGACAAATTTTACAAGTTGTGGTTATATTGATGAAGTCTGAAAAAATATGATTTTATCATTGCATTCGCCGTTGTAATGAGCTATAATTTCTTTAGTTATGACTTGTTAATGAATTATCAATCATTTCCGCGGAGTTTGTCATTCATTATCAAAACCTTACTCGGACATTTACATTTGGGCAAATGAAAAAACGAAAAAGGAGACACAGTAATGAAAGAAGAATACGGCTTTTCCCCAGAACAAATTGAAATTCAGATGATGACCCGCGATTTTATCCGCAAGGAGCTGCCTTGGGAGAAAATCAAGGAGTGCGACGAAAAGAGCGAAACCCCCATGGACGTCGTAAAAAAATGTGCTGAAATGGGTCTTACCAGCATTACACTTCCCGAATCCATCGGCGGCAGCGGTATGGGCGAAGTTACAAACTCTCTGGTTCTTGAGGAGCTCGGCTATCAGGACATGGGCTTTGCAACTGCTATTGGCGCCTGCGGTCTGGCTTTCCAGCCCATTCAGCTTTTTGGTACACAGGCACAGAAAGAGCTTTTCGGAAAATTCATTGTTGACGGCGGCCTTGCAGCTTTCGCTCTCACTGAAGCGGACGCCGGCTCTGACGTTGCTAACAACCGCACAACCGCTGTTCTTGAGGGTGACGAGTGGGTCATCAACGGAACAAAGTCCTTTATCACCAACGGCGCTCTTGCCACCGTTTATGCTGTTTTTGCAGTTACCACTCCCGGCGGCGGAACCCGCGGCCTGTCCTGCTTCATAGTTGAGCGTGACCGCCCCGGTATCTCCATAGGAGCGGAAGAGGATAAGATGGGCATCCGTCTGTCCAACACAACTGAAGTAGTATTTGATAACGTTCGCGTTCCTGCTGACCATCTGGTCGGAAACGAAGGCCAGGGATTCAAAATTGCTATGAGCACCTTTGATATCACCCGTCCGGCCGGTGTTGGCGCGGCTAGCTGCGGCGCTATGAAGAGCTGCATTGACAAGTGCATTGAATATGCCGCAACACGTAATACTTTCGGACAACCCATACTCACGAACCAGGCCATTCAGTTCATGATCGCTGATATGGAAATTCGCTATGAGGCTGCCCGCGCCCTTACATATAAGGTTGCGGAAATGATCGATAACGGTGTTGTTGACAGCGCTCTTGCGTCTGCTGCGAAAACTTTTGCTTCCGACGCCTGTGTGGCAACCGCACTCGATGCTATCCAGATCTTTGGCGGCTATGGCTACAGCAAAGAGTATCCCATCGAAATCATCCTTAGAAACGCTAAGATCGGTCAAATCTTTGAGGGCACCAACCAGGTTCAGAGAATGGTTATCGTGAAGTCCCTTCTCAAGGCTTCCGGCATGATGTAAACACACATTCCGCGAAACTTTTTTAGCTGACTTTTATAACGGGGTCATCCCCTGCAGCAAAAAAGCCCGCGTAAACACATAGTGCTTACGCGGGCTTTTGTTCAGATTTCACTCTAATAAGTGTTAAATTCTGCACTTTTTTCGCCTTGTATTGACATACAGTTAATGAATAAGTTATAATCTTAAATTACGAAGAATACCTTCCGGGACAAGCTGTTCCCATGAAGGTAATATTTTTGGAAAGAAGGAAAATACCATCATGAATATGCTTGTTTGCATTAAACAGGTTCCTGATACTACCGAGATCAGAATCGATCCTGTTAAAAACACCCTTATCCGTGACGGCGTTCCCAGCATAGTCAATCCTTTTGACGCATATGCTCTGGAGCTTGCCGCTAGAATCAAGGATGCTGATCCCGATTCTCAGATCGTTCTGCTTTGCATGGGACCCGAGCAGGCGAAAGCCGCTCTCAAAGAGTGCCTCGCAGTTGGCGGCGACAAGGCTTACCTCGTCAGCGGACGCGAATTCGGCGGTTCTGACACGCTGGCAACCAGCTACATACTCAAGTGTGCTATCGAAAAGCTCGAGGAGACCGAAGGCAAGTTCGATATCATTTTCTGCGGCAAGCAGGCTATTGACGGGGATACGGCTCAGGTCGGCCCTGAAATTGCTGAGCATCTTGATCTGCCTCAGGTAACCTACGCTGTTGAAGCCGCGGTTGACGGCGATATGGTCAAGGTAAAGAAGGAAGTTGACGAAGGCTTCGAACTCATCGGCGTAAAAATGCCTTGCCTGGTTACTGTAACCAAGCCTTCCTTTGACCCCCGTTACCCCTCAATCAAGTCCAAGATGGCTGCGGGTAAGAAGGAAATTCCCGTTATCGCTTTTGCAGACCTGCCCGACATTGACCCAACCTGCATCGGCCTCAAGGGCTCGCCCACGAAGGTTAAAAAGACCTTTACCCCCCCTGTGAAAACAGGCGGAGTTACCATCAAAGAAGAAACAAATGAAGATTCGGCAAAGAAGCTCGTTCAGGCGCTTGTTGCCGGCGGCATCATTTAAGAGGGGGTAAGGAAAATGGATGCAATCACAAAGGATTTATGGGTATTTATAGAAACGGAGAGCGGCGGCACTCCCAAAAATGTAGGTCTTGAGCTGCTCAATCCCGGACGCGAGCTGGCTGACAAGCAGGGCGGCAAGGTCGTCGCTGTTGTAGTTGGAAACAATATTGACGCTTCTGTCAAGGCAGCAGCTGCTTATGGCGCTGACTCCATTATCGCTGTAGAAGGCAAGGAATATGAGCACTACACGACGGACGCCTATGCACACGCCCTTTTCACTTTAGTAGAGAAGTACGGTCCCACCAGTATTCTCATCGGTGCGACTAACAACGGCCGCGACCTCGGTCCGCGCCTTTCCTGCCGTCTGAAGACAGGCCTCACAGCAGACTGCACGTCACTCGCAATTGACGAAGAATCCGGCAACGTAACATGGACCCGTCCCGCTTTCGGCGGCAACCTGATGGCGACGATCCTTTGCCCGGATCACAAGCCCCAAATCGGTACTGTCCGCCCCGGAGTATTCAAGAAGATTGAGCCCCAGGAAGGCCGTACAGTAGAGGTTGTGAAGGAAGAAATTCACGTTGCTCCGGAAATGATTCGCACTGAACTTCTTGAAGTTATCAGGGAACTTGCCGGAGAGCTCGTTGACCTTGAGGGCGCGGAGATCATCGTTTCCGGCGGCCGCGCTGTCGGCGGCCCTGACGGATTCAAGCCCATCAGAGAATTGGCAGAGGCTCTCGGCGGTGTTGTCGGCGCATCCCGCGCGGCGGTTGACAGCGGTTGGATCGGCCACTCCCATCAGGTTGGCCAGACCGGCAAAACAGTCGGGCCAAAGCTCTATATCGCATGCGGGATTTCAGGTGCGATTCAGCATGTTGCCGGCATGAGCAGTTCAAAAACTATCATTGCCATCAACAAGGATGAAACCGCTCCGATCTTCAACGTTGCTGATTACGGCGTTGTTGGAGACATGTTTGAGATTCTCCCGGTTTTGACTGCCGAAATCAAAAAGTTAAAGGCTTAAACCTAAAAGGCGGCTGTAAACAGCCGCCTTTTTTGCATATAATCACTTCTCAGCGCATAGTATTACTCCGGAATAAATAATTGGAGGTAATGCGCTGTGGGACAAAATGATTGTATGCTTAATTTACCATACCCACCGGTAAAGACTTCGTGTAGAAATCTCAGATACGCTGCGCTCTTGTCCGAGGCCTATGCAGGTCAGATGAGTGAAATGACAGACATTACACGTTACCTTTTCCAGCACTTTGTGTGTTGCGATGAAAAAATTGCGGATACCGTAAAGTGCATTGCAAGGGTTGAAATGCACCACATGGAAATACTTGGTGAACTGATTTATCAGCTGGGCGGCTGCCCGAAAATCGGTGCGCAAACCGGCGGAGGCTTTTGCTTCTGGTCGGGACAGTACCCTAACTATGAAACGAATCCAGAGCGGTTTCTGAAGAACAATATTGCGGTCGAAAGAAGAGCCGTTGCCGCATATACATCTCTGATAGAACAGATTTGCGACGATGACATCAGGTGCATTCTGGAAAGGATAATCAAAGACGAGGAGCATCATATTAAACTTTTCTGTGAACTGCTTGAAAACCTTCCTTCCAACAATTGCTGCAAATGAAAATAGCGGAGCATCATGTGCCGATGCTCCGCTATTTTCTTTGGCTTAATTACTTTTCAACAATTTTCTTGGTGTCCCTGGCAATAACCAGTTCCTCGTTTGTCGGGATAACCAGCAGCTTAACCTTGCTGCCGGGGGTTGAAATCTCAATTTCCTCGCCGCGTTTGGCGTTGCTTTCGGGATCCAACTTGCAGCCAAGATACTCAAAATACTGGCAGATACCGGCGCGGGTACCCTTGCTGTTCTCGCCGATGCCTGCGGTGAAGATAATTGCGTCGACTCCGTTCATAGCAGCAACATAGGCGCCGACAGTCTTGGCTACGCTGTAGTCAAACATATCGAGCGCAAGCCTTGCCCGTTTATTTCCGGAAGTGGCGGCACTGTCCAAATCACGGAAGTCACTGGATACGCCTGACACACCGAATACACCGGATTTTTTGTTTAGAATATTCATCATTTCATCTATGCTCAGATCATCCTTGTTCATGATAAACTGGATAACACCGTTATCCAGGTCGCCGCTGCGCGTACCCATAGGCAAACCGGCAAGCGGAGTAAAGCCCATTGAGGTGTCAACGCTTTTTCCTCCGTCAATAGCGCAGATTGAACTGCCGTTGCCCATGTGACATGAGATCAGCTTAAGGTTTTCAATCGGCTTTCCGAGCATCACCGCTGCTCGGGAGGCAACATAGCGGTGACTTGTGCCGTGGAAGCCATAGCGGCGGACTTTGTCCTTCTCGTAATACTCGTAGGGAATCGCATAGGTATAAGCCTTTCCCGGCATAGTCTGGTGGAATGAGGTATCAAAAACTACAACATGAGGAACATTTCCCAGGACCTTTTTACAGGCCAGTATGCCCGTTATGTTTGCAGGGTTGTGAAGCGGGGCAAGGGGGACGCAGTCACCAATGGCCTTGAGAACTTCATCGTCAATAAGAACTGAAGTTGAAAATGACTCGCCGCCGTGAACAACACGATGACCCACTGCATTTATTTCCGACATACTGTCAACAACACCGTACTGAGCGCTTGTCAGCTTTTCTATGACGGCTGCAATAGCTTCGCTGTGGGTAGGGAGAGGAATATCTTCATCAAAAACGGTTTTTCCGTCGAGATTGGGACTATGCTTCAGATGACCGTCAATTCCGATGCGCTCGCAAATTCCTATAGCGAGAACCTTCTCGCCCTCCATGTCGATTAACTGATACTTTAGCGATGAGCTTCCTGCATTGATGACCAATATTTTCATATTATTTCCCTTTCGTATTGTAATAGGCACAAAATAAATGTAGAATAAAGCAGTAATACCGCAAACACACACTTCGATATTTTAATACTTTATTCAAACAAATACAAGCTTTTTTCTGGTTTTGACAAATATATTTCTAATTTAGGAGAAAAAATGAAAATAATAGGAATTGTTACTGAATATAATCCCTTTCACAACGGGCACCTCTATCAAATCAAACAAAGCAAGTCGAAAATTGGGTCAGAAAGTGCGGTAGTTGGTGTAATGTCCGGAGATTTTGTTCAGAGAGGGGAGGCAGCTTGCTTTTCAAAGCACGCCAGAGCTGAGGCGGCGGTAAAGTCCGGTGTTGACCTTATTTTTGAGCTTCCAGCGCCTTGGGCGCTCTCATCTGCTGAAGGCTTTGCCCGTGGGGCGGTTGGTCTGTTGGGCGCTCTTGGCTGTATTGATTATATCAGTTTTGGAAGTGAGTGCGGCGACATTGATATTCTAAACGCATTGGCAGTCGCGATGATGGATCCGGTGGTTATTCCTGCAACAAAAGAAGAAATGCAGTCGGGAGCATCGTTTGCCGCGGCAAGGCAAACTGTGCTCGAACGCGAATACGGAGACATCGCAAAGCACTTGGAGTCGCCGAACAATATTTTGGCGGTCGAATATATCAAAGCGATATACGAGCTGCATTTACGCATGGAACCAATTACAATTCCCCGCTCCGACGGGGGGCATGACCATCCGGGAGGCTCGGCGTCTGAGGTACGCGAAAAGCTTTTTGATAAAAAGTCAATTCGCAGCCTTGTTCCCAAAGAAGCAAAGCTCGTATATGACAGGGAGCGTAAAATGGGGCGCGGACCGGTGAACATGCGAATGCTTGAAGATGCAGTGATATCAAGGCTGCGCATGCTGGACGAGCAGGCATACACCAATTTGCCGGACGCGGGAGAAGGCTTGGGCAACCGACTCTTCTCGGCAGCGCATGAAGAAACTACGCTTGACGGAATTATTTCAGAAGCAAAATCCAAACGTTATGCGCTCTCCAGAATCAGGCGTATGTGTATGTGTGCGGCATTGGGGATTACCTCCGGCATGGCCTCCGGAACGCCTCCCTACGCCCGCGTTCTCGCTGCCAACGAAAAGGGCAGGGCGGCGCTGCGTATTATTTCTGAAAAAAGCAGAGTACCGATCATAACAAAACCGGCGTCAGTGAAAGACTATTCGCCGGAGTGCCGCTCACTCTTCGCCCTTGAATCGGCTGCTCACGACCTGTTTGTCTTAGCTTTTCCTGCTTTGGCAGAGAGGCGCGGAGGAGATGATTACAGGACAAGCCCTTATATGTTGCAATAATTCTCTTTGCTTGAAATAGCTTCGCAAATAATGTACAATATTGAGCGACAGAAGTTTCACATTTCGGTGATGGCCGTCTCCATTGGAGTTGCTATGAAAAAAAGACTGATTATCATTTTTTCTCTCATATTGGCGGTGGTGCTGTTTGTTGTTCTGGGCGGCACCCTCAGCGGTGACTCGCCCGATGATGTGAAAACGCAGCAAAACCCCAAAATATATATTGGTGTTTTTGAACCCTATTCGGGCGTGAACGCGCTTGGAGGTGAACAGGAAACACTTGGACTTGAATATGCAAAATCGATCAGACCGTCTGTATATATAGGCGGGGTCACATACGACATCTCCTTTGTCACCGCTGATAATGCGTCTGAAGTAAACGCCGCAAAGAGCGCCGCAGAGTACCTTGTTACATCGGAGGTTTCTGCAGTCCTCGGTTCATATGGTACAACAGTTTCGCTTGCAGGCGCAGAGATATTTAAAAATGCCGGAATACCCTCGATAAACATATCGTGCAAAATTCCTTCAGACTCCGATGAGGCAGAAGATTATTTCAGCATTTGTTACAGCGATGCTTTTCAGGGAAGTGTTCTGGCAAAGTTCGCATATGGGCAGGGCCTGCGCAATGTTGCAGTTTTGTCGCAGGCGGGAGATATCTATTCAAAAGGCTTGGGCAGCAGCTTTACCTCTGAGTTTGAACGTCTGGAAGGGAAAGTGGAGGCATTCTCTTTTAACAGCGGCCAGACGAACTATGAGGATTTG
This sequence comes from Oscillospiraceae bacterium, assembly GCA_031552685.1. Classification (GTDB taxonomy): domain Bacteria; phylum Bacillota; class Clostridia; order Oscillospirales; family Oscillospiraceae; genus UBA2658. The sequence goes on along the minus strand of JAVBMI010000003.1, from coordinate 102,909 downwards.
ATAAAAAACATCTCCAAGGCCGGAGTTGACGCGGTATTTATACCCTCGCCATGTTCCATTGGAACAGCCTTTATTAATCAGGCAAGGGAAGCAGACTTCTTCAAGCCGATTATCGGCGGCGATACCTGGGACAGCCAAACACTTGTAAGCGAAACCCTTGCAGCCGGGAAAGATGTGTATTTCTCGTCTGCGTTTAATTCAGAGGGCGCTTCGGGTTCTACTGCCTCAAGTTTTGCCGCAAAATTCAGTCAATGGCTTTCGAACAGCGAAGACAGACTGGAGAAAAATGGCGGAAATTCATACACCACTCCTGTCGCAGCCCTTGCCTATGATGCCTACATGATACTTTGCGATGCTATCGAAGCTGCTGACTCCTCAAAACCTGCTGATATAACTGCCGCGCTGCGCCTGATAAAACACGCCGGAGTTACCGGGGAACACAGCCTTGCAGATGATGAAGGAAACAGTAAAAAAACAGCCTACATAAAGTCGATTGACGTGCGGGGCGAGTGCTTTGAGCTTATACAAACTTACCATGGCAACTGAGACATATGCTTATTCGGGCAGGCTGTACATGCCTGCCCTTATATCTTTTTCAGGCAATTGACCAAAGTTTTCCGGCGTATGCACCAAAAATCAATCGATGGAGCAGTTTTTTATTGAAATACTCCGAAATCATGGTAGAATCTATAACTAAGAAACTTTAACTATAAGAGGGAATGACAGATGGATACGATACGTATTGAAAAAGCTACTGCACTCAAACAAAAAACCCCGATGGAAGGTGTTGCCTTCGGAACAGTTTTTACTGACCACATGTTTCTTATGAACTATGACGAGGGTCTTGGCTGGCATGATCCGCGGATTGTTCCATATGCTGATCTGCCGCTTGCGCCCTCAAGCATGGTCTTTCATTACGGTCAGGAGATATTTGAAGGGCTCAAGGCTTACCGCGGTGACGATGGACATATCCGTTTGTTCAGACCAATTGAGAATGTGCGAAGGATGAATATCTCAGCCGAGCGCCTCTGCATGCCTCAGATTCCGGAGGACATATATATCGAAGCGCTTAAAACTCTAGTTGCGCTGGAAAACGACTGGGTTCCGGGCGAGCCGGACACATCTTTATATATCCGTCCTTTCCTAATTGCAACTGACCCCTTCCTTGGCGTACGCGCGTCCAGTTCGTACCTTTTCTGCATTATTTGCAGTCCTGTAGGCAGCTATTATCCTGAGGGGCTGAGCCCTGTTCGAATCCTCATTGAGAATACGGACGTAAGAGCGGTTCGTGGGGGAACCGGATATGCAAAGTGCGGCGGCAACTATGCCGCGTCACTCCGCGCGGGAACGAAGGCGCATGAGAAGGGCTTCAATCAGGTGCTCTGGCTTGACGGGGTGACCCGCCGCAATATTGATGAAGTCGGCGCGATGAATGTTATGTTCAAAATCGGCGACAAGATTATCACTCCCGCTCTCAGCGGCAGCGTTCTTCCAGGAATAACCAGAAAATCCTGTATTGAGCTTCTTGAAAAATGGGGCTATGCAGTTGAAGAACGCGACTTCACAATTGACGAATTGATAGCAGCCGCTGAAAACGGAACCCTCGAGGAAGCCTGGGGCACGGGAACTGCCGCCGTCATCTCTCCAATCGGAGAGGTTTCATTCGAGGAAAACTGTTACCATATTGGCAACAACAAAATCGGTGTGCTTACGCAAAAGCTGTATGACACGCTGACAGGGATACAGTGGGGAAGAGCCGAGGACAATTTTGGATGGTCTGTTCATGTCTGCTAGTATAAAATAATAAAAAGAGCACCCTTAGAGGTGCTCTTTTCCTATTTCACGGCTGTCTGAATAGATACGATATCTACTGCGCCATATTTCATTCGCAGTACGGGTTTTTCGATCTTGCCGGTCGGGTTTCGGGGGATATCATCGAAGATAATCTCTCTTGGTCTTTTATATCTTGGCAAATCGCTGCAGAATTCGTTAATTTCATCTACACTTGCAGTTGCGCCGGGCTTGAGTTCTATTATCGCGCAGGCAATCTCGCCAAGCCTCGGATGAGGCCGACCGATGACAGCAACATCCTTTATTTTGCTGTTTCGGCGCAGATAGTCTTCAATCTGCACAGGGTAGAGATTCTCTCCGCCGGTTATGATCACGTCCTTTTTCCGGTCAACGAGCCAGATAAAGCCGTCTTCATCGCAGCGCGCCATATCGCCTGTCCAAAGCCAGCCGTCAGGGGAAAGTGTTTCCCTTGTCGCTTCATCGTTTTTGTAGTAGCAGGTCATAACCCCCGGACCCCGAACCGCCAGCTCACCAACTTCACCGGGTGTGACTTCCTCTTTTTCACTATCGACTATTTTTGTCTCCCAGCCATAGCCGGCAATTCCGATCGCACCGACCTTTTCGATATTTTCAACTCCGAGATGGACACAGCCCGGGCCAATCGACTCTGAAAGCCCGTAGTTCGTGTCATAGAGATGGTCGGGGAAATACTCCTTCCAACGCTCAATAAGCGATGGAGGAACCGGCTGCGCGCCGATGTGCATCAGTCTCCATTGGGAGAGATCATAGTCAGAGAGCTTCATTTCACCGGAGTCAAGGGCGTCCAGAACATCCTGCGCCCACGGGACGAGCAGCCAGACGTTCGTTGCCTTTTCAGAGGCGGCAGTTTCAAATATCCACTTCGGACTGATTCCGCGCAGTATAACGCCCATGCTTGCAGATATCAGGCTCCCGAACCAGTGCATTTTCGCGCCGGTATGATAAAGCGGCGGCATGCACAAAAAGCAATCCCCGCGCTGCTGACCGTGATGCTTCTGCTCGACAATCGCCGCATGGGTGAGGCTGCGGTGCTTATGCAGAATCGCTTTTGGAAAGCCGGTCGTTCCGGACGAAAAGTATATTGCGGCATCATCATCGTCAGTTATTTCAACAGCGGGTTTGCGACTCGAACAGTAAGCCATGAACTGATAGTAGCTCTCTGCCCAGCCGGGGCACGTCCCGCCGACGAAGTACAGTTTTTTCAAATTTGGGATTTCATCCTTAACCGCCAAGACGCGGTCAATAAATTCATTGCCGAAAACCAGAAGCGTACAGTCGGAAAGGTCAAGGCAGTACTTGATTTCATCGGCTGTATAACGGTAATTTAGCGGCACGGCAAGGGCACCCGCTTTAAGGATCCCAAAGTAAATTGGCAGCCACTCAAGGCAATTCATCAGAAGGACCCCGACTTTGTCGCCTTTTTGCACACCGTTTGCGAGAAGCAAATGAGCAAAACGATTCGCACGACAGTCAAAGTCCTGCCATGATATCTCACGGCGGTATTGATCCTCGCGATAATTCATCTCAACAAGGCTAAATTCCTTCCACTGTGCCTGTTCATCGCCGCCCTTGTGTTCTGGGTTGATTTCAACGAGTGCCGTTTCATCCGGAAAGTCTTTTGCATTTCTCTCTAAAAATTCTGTGATTGGCATGATTTGACTCCTGTTCAAAAAATAACGCCCTTCGGAAAATCCGAAGGGCGAATATATTCGCTGTACCACCTTGGTTTGCGGATTGCTCGCGCAAGCCGCCTTGTCGGGTCACTCCCACCGGTGAGTGGTTCAATGACCTCACGCTATAACGGGCGTTGTCCCGTCGCAGCCTACTTGGCGCATGCCGTTCAGTGCGAAGCTAAAAGATGTATTCACCAGGAGTTTACCGTGCGCCTCTCATCAGCCGGCTGCTTTCTGTACGGGTCAGTCAAGGTTACTTGTTCCTTATCATGGCTTTTGTTTGTTAAATTGGAAATATCATAGTATACATTTTTGCTCTTGTCAAGGGCTAAAATAACCGAAGAAATTTCCGGAGTTATTTCATCGGGAACTCTGAATCTATTTGTTGCTGCAGGTCTTTGAAGTGAGAAACCGCAAAGTCGCGGAAATCCTCCATCGCTTTGTTCTCAATTGCGTTTTTATTGTAGCTCAACCCAAAAAATCCAAAGTTATCAGGGCTGCTGATATCGACACAGTTTGCACGCAGCTCCGGATATTTCAGTAGTGAAATATGCGACAGATAGGCATAGCCCAATCCGCTTTCAACCGCTTTGATCAGCAGTGTCGGGTCGTTGGTTTCGCAGACTATGCGAGGATTGAGCCCGTGCTTTTCGTTTACCAAATCAACATGGCTGCGCATAGCGCCACCTTTTGGGGTGGTAATCAATCTCTCTCCGACAAAATCGGCAAATGTTCTTGCAGGGCCTCCGATATAAGGGTGTCCGGGCGGCAAAAGCGCACAAGCAACATCCCGGCACACAATCTCGGTTTTAAGTCCCGGTATCATATCTTCGTCAATTGGAGGATCGCACAACGCAAAATCCGCCTCACCGCTTTTCAGCGCTTCAATCATCTCTTTCCTGGAAGCATACGAAACCTTGATGCCATAGTTGGCGTTTTTCTCCTGAAACTCGATAATCAGCTCTGGAGTATACACTTCCGTATTACACATAAGGGTTATCATTCTGGATCTTTTGTCAAAGACGTAATCCATCTCGGCATACATCTTGTCAACAGAGGCGAGGATGCTCTTTGCGTGCCTGTAGAAGATTTCTCCGCTTTCGTTGAGCTTTATCCGCCTGCCCGCTTTGTCAAAAAGTTTGCCTCCCAGCTCATCCTCAATCTGCCCGATTATTTTTGTTAAATAAGGCTGGGCGACACCGAGCTTGTCAGCTGCCTTAGAAACATGTTCCAGCTCTGCCGTAATGCAGAAAAACTTCAAACTTTTCAGTTCCATGCCTTATTCTCCTTTTTTTCCTCAATTCATCTATAATTTATTATACATTATTTGTCCGGAAAAAGAAGTGGAAAAATTGACAAATATTTGAAGTGCGTTTATTGATTTTGTCTTTATTCTTTTGGCAGCTCATTTAAATTATAATATCTTTTTACAAATATTGTGAAACATTGTAATGACAATTTGGGAAATATTTGTTATTATGTTCATGCAATCAGTTAAAACTGAAAGGAGAAATATAATGGGTCTGTTAAAAGCCGGGGTGGGAGCCCTTTCCGGAGTTCTCGCCGATCAGTGGCGGGAGTATTTTTACGCTGATTCTTTGGATCAGGATGTATTGATGAAAAAGGGTCAAAAAAGGACTTCTGGCCGCAGTTCGAACACAAAGGGCGAGGAGAACATTATTTCAAACGGCTCAATCATTGCCGTCAACGAAGGTCAGTGCATGATCATTGTTGAACAGGGCAAAGTTGTTGAGCTATGCGCCGATGCCGGGGAATTCGTTTATGATACATCGACTGAGCCAAGCATATTTACCGGAAAGCTCAGCCAGACCGTCAAGGAAACCTTCAAAAACATAGGCAAACGTTTCACCATGGGCGGAGACACCGGAAAAGACCAGCGTGTGTATTACTTTAACACGAAAGAGCTTATGGGCAACAAATACGGCACCGCTAATCCTGTGCCTTTCCGTGTTGTTGACAAAAACATCGGTCTTGACATCGATATAGCAATCAAGTGCTTTGGAGAATACTCCTATCACATAGATAATCCGATTTTGTTTTACACAAACGTCTGCGCGAACGTCACCAGCGAGTACAGACGCGAGGAAATGGATGAGCAGCTCAAATCGGAGCTTCTGACAGCCATGCAGCCTGCGTTCGCGAAGATCTCTGATATGGGGATACGTTACAGTTCTCTTCCGGGTCATACCATGGAGCTAGCCGACGCGTTAAATAGCGTCCTTTCTCAAAAGTGGAGTGACTTGCGCGGAATTTCCATCGTTTCCTTTGGTGTTTCCTCTGTTAAGGCTTCTGAGGAAGATGAAGCCATGATCAAGGAGCTTCAGCGCAACGCTGCTCTGCGTGATCCCAGCATGGCAGCGGCACACCTCACAGGTGCTCAGGCTCAGGCAATGCAGGATGCCGCAAAGAATGAAGGCGGCGGAGGCGCAATGGGCGCTTTCATTGGCATGGGCATGGCACAAAATGCAGGCGGTGCAAATCCGCAGGCTCTGTTCCAGATGGGGCAGCAGCAACAGCAAAATGCAGCCCCTCAAAGCGGTTGGACCTGCTCATGCGGTAAAAGCGGCAACACGGGTAAGTTTTGCGCGGAGTGCGGCAAGCCTATGCCTTCACAAGATGGCTGGACTTGCAGCTGCGGTGCCGTAAATAAAGGGAAGTTCTGTGCTGAATGCGGCAAGCCGAAACCGGCAGATGCGCCTCTTTACAAGTGCGGCAAATGCGGTTGGGAGCCCGAGGATCCGAAGAATCCTCCGAAATTCTGTCCTCAATGCGGAGATCCTTTTGACGAAAGTGACGTCAAATCCTGATAATAAAAGGGAGTGGTTAATCCGCTCCCTTTTATTATTATTTACAGCACTTATTGACAGCCCAATCAGGTAACACTATAATTGACAGATATGATATTAGGTTCATTTGAAATCATCACATTTCATCCCTGCGGCTTTTCAAAGCGAAACATTGATTTGTTTTCCGCCGCTTATCATAAATAATATTTGCGGAGGGCATATGTCTAATAACAAGAATATCGAGAGTGAAAGACGAGCTCTAATGCTGGAAACCCCTATTCGCCGTCTTGTGCCCAAAATGGCCGTCCCGACAGTCGTTGCGATGGTCGTAACATCAATTTACAGCATGGCAGACACCTATTTCGTCAGCTCTCTCGGCACTGCTGCAACGGCTGCGGTGGGTGTAAATATGTCTATTGATCAGGCAATTATGATGGCCGGGTCGTTCCTGGCGATAGGATCGAACAGCTATATTGCAAGACTATTGGGCGCAAAGCAGGTCGACAAGGCATCGCGGACGCTATCCACAGCCTTCTTTACCGCGTTTTTTCTGGGTATTCTTGTAGCGGTCGGCGGCCTCTCATTTCTCGAACCTCTTGTCAAGTTTTTAGGGGCAACGCCTTCCTCAACGCAGTATTCGATCGACTATGCAAGTTATATCCTTATTGCCGCACCGTTTATGGCATCAAGTTTCGTGCTGAATCAATGTTTGCGCTCCGAGGGGAGTCCGATATATTCCATGTTCGGAATGGGTATAGGCGCACTATTAAACATTGCTCTTGACCCGATTCTGATTTTTGGCTACTTCGGCTTTCCTGCAATGGGTGTTGCAGGCGCTTCAATAGCCACCGCCTTCTCAAAGCTTGTTGGCTTCTGCATTTTGATTTACCCCTATATCAGACGCAAGAGCATCCTTCGCCTGGCAATAAAAAAGATAACGTACAGTCTTGATATCATCCGCGAAATAAGCCTGATGGGTTTGCCGTCGCTCTTGCGTATGGGTCTTTCGGTTATTGCATTTATTTTGATGAATAATATGGCAGGACAGTATTCAGACTCGGCTCTTGCGGGTATTTCTGTAGTAACGAGGATAATGTCAGTCCCGACTTTTGCGATTCTAGGCTTTGGACAGGGCTTTATGCCGGTTGCAGGTTATAACTGGGGCGCAAAAAAGTACGACCGGGTTACCCAGTCATTCCGGTTTTCTTCTGTTGTCGTGATAATTTCCATGACAGTTGTAGGCGCATTGGTCTGCATTTTTTCAAGGCAGATAATCTTCCTTTTCACCGAGGGCGACGCCGAAATGGTTGAGATTGGCAGCTTTTGCCTTATTTCCCAGGCTATAATAATGCCTCTGAACGCCTGGGTAATTATCGTAAACATGCTATATTCAGCGCTCGGAAAACCTGTTGGAGCAATTGTTTTGGGCATAACCCGGCAGGGCCTGTGCTTCATTCCGCTGGTCTTTATTCTGCCGGCAATTTTTGACATTTGGGGACTCGCGGCAACTCAGGCGGTCGCAGATCTTCTCTCATTTGCTATTGCTATTCCGTTTACTATTTCCGCACTAAGATTCATTTCTGCAACCAAGCGGAATGATCTTTCTCTCCCTCAGCCCCTTGATTTGAACGAAACCTGACCTGTGTGTGCCGATATAATTTGGCGGAAACGGAGGTATTATGGCCCGGGAAATAATTACGATAAGTCGTGAATTCGGCAGCGGAGGTAGAACTGTCGCAAAGCTTGTTGCAGAAAAACTAGGTTATGGCTTTTATGACACGGCTTTGATCGAAAGGGTTGCCGCCGTGAGCGGCTATTCAGTCGATTTTGTAGAACAACACGGCGAGGATGCAAGCTCAACCAGCAGCTTTTTATTTAATCTTGCGCGCTCCGGCAGCAGCGGCAACGCAGGGGTTCCCGGAATATCCGACCAGCTCTTTGTCGTTCAGCACAATGTAATACGCCAAATCGCCTCTGAGGGCCCCTGCGTCATTGTAGGACATTGCGCGGATTATATACTCCGCGATTTTAAAAATGCGCTGCATGTGTTTATCCACGCCGACAAGGAGTTCAAGGCTGATCGAATTGTTAAGCTTTACGGGGAAAATGAAGCCTCTCCGCTTCGCCGTCTGGAGGAAAAGGATAAAAAGCGCAAGGTATATTACAAAAACTATACCGGACGCGTTTGGGGGCAGTGCTGCAACTATACCGTCACACTTGACAGCGGCTCACTCGGTATAGAAAACTGCGCGGATACAATCGTAAGGCTTGCAGAAAGTGAAAATTAACAGTTTGTAAATTCTTTTCTATAAGCACAGGCCCTGATTGACAACCGCCTTTTTGCTGTTATACTTTCTGTGTAGTTGTTAAAACCACATCACATAATTTTTGGAATTTTTCGAGGTGCTGACCATGAGTTTTCAAATAATTGGCGACAGCTGCTGTGACTATCCATATCTTGCTGAGGATTTTTCGTGGCTTGTTCGCGTTCCCTTAACCATCGAGCTCGAAAATGAGATTTTTGTTGACGATGAGAACCTGCGCTGTGCCGGTTTGCTCAGTAAAATGGCAGCTTCATTGAGCGCGCCAAAGTCCGCGTGTCCATCGCCCGGCAGTTTTCTTGGCGCCTACGAGTGCGGAGCGGACGATATTTATGTTGTAACACTGTCTGACAAGCTCAGCGGCACCTACGCAAGCGCAGTTGTAGCCGCGAAGATGTTTAAGGAAAAGTATCCTGAGCGCAATATATTTGTCTTTTCATCCAAGAGCGCTGCTGCAGGCGAAATAGCTATCTGTAGAAAAATAAAGGAGCTTGCCGATTCAGGCATGCCTTTTGATGATATTGTAAAGAAGACATTGAAATTTATTGAGGAGCTCAGCACTTATTTTGTTCTTGAGAACCTTGAGGTGTTCCGCAAAAACGGAAGGCTTAATCACCTCCAGTCTATAGTGACCGGCGCGCTTCGTCTGAAGCTGGTTATGGGCGGCGACGACACCGGAAACATCTGCGTCCGAGGCAAAGCGCTTTCATTGGACCGCGCGATTACAAAAATGGCTGAACTCATCGCGCAGCGCAGCAATCCTGAAGTTACAAAGAACAAGACCCTATACATCACCCATTGTCAGTGTATGGACAGGGCTAGACTGGCGCGTGATATCGTTATGAAAAACACGCCCTTTAAAGACTGCTTAATTCTGCGTGCCGGGGGTATCAGCACGATCTATGCAAATTCGGGCGGCTTTGTTCTCTGCTACTGATACAATTCCTTTAAAAAAATCTTGCATTTGAAAATTTTTTGTGATAAAATCAACGAGCTGTGCGAAAATGCTTTGCATAGGCTCATCAGGAACGGTCCTCTGGCGGGTAATCTTCCGTGAAAGAACGTTTGCAATGAAGGGAGGATTCTTATTATGGATTTAATTCAAACGCTAACTCAGCAGTATATGAAACCCGAGCTCCCCGAAATGAACGTTGGTGACACAGTTCGTGTTATTGTTCGTGTAAAAGAGGGAAGCCGTGAGAGAAACCAGGCTTTTGACGGCACCATTATTGCCAGAAAGCACGGTGGAATCAGTGAAACGATCACAGTTCGCCGCATTTCCTATAATGTCGGCTGTGAAAAAGTTTTTCCTGTGCACTCTCCCACGATTGTCTCTGTTGAAACGGTCCGCAGAGGTAAGGTTCGCAGAGCGAAGCTCTATTATCTCCGTGACAGGGTCGGCAAGAAGGCCAAGGTCAAGGAAAAAGTTTAAAAACTATGAAAGAGAGGCTTATGCCTCTCTTTTTCTTCTTAATGAAGGCGGAATTAAGTGTTGCTAAAACGCATGCATATCGTGTATAATATCAATTTAGATATATCCTGTGCAGAGACATTTTTCCGCACAGTAAAGGAGGCGTTATTTTTTGGACGCTAACATCGATATGAATTCAGAAAACCTTACGCAGGGTGATTCTGAATTTGATTATGAAAAATTCGAGCAGGAGGAAAATGCTTTAAAAGGCAAAAACAGCACGGGAAAAGCTGAAAAGACCGCTGACGGAAAACCCGACAAACCCGCGAAAAGCAGCGAGATGTATGACTGGCTCCAGTGTCTTGTTTCAGCGCTTCTGTTTTGCGTTATTGTGTTTTCGTTTTTTCTTAGAATCATAGGTGTCATCGGCACCTCAATGATACCTACTTTTCATGATTCCGACAGGGTGCTGATCTCAAACCTGTTTTACGAGCCGAAAAACGGCGATGTGGTAGTATTGCGCAAAGAATCTTTTATGGAAGAGCCGATAATCAAACGCGTAATTGCCACGGAAGGGCAGACTGTCGAGATCGATTTTGAGCAGGGCATCGTCTATGTTGACGGAACAGCTCTTGTCGAGCCTTATGTTGCGTCTCCTACCAATAATCAGCTGGATTTCGCAGGCAAAGTAACTGTGCCTGAAAACTGTGTTTTCGTTCTGGGGGACAACCGCAACGGCTCGCATGATAGCCGCAAGGCAGCTCTTGGTTGTGTTGACGAGCGTTACATTATCGGAAAAGTACTGCTGCGCGTAGTGCCTCTGAACAAATTTGGAGTTGTTGACTAAAATGAACGAAAAGATGAACATTCAGTGGTTTCCGGGCCATATGACCAAGGCCCAGCGCATGATTGAAGAGAACATGAAGCTGGTGGACGCTGTTTGCGAAATCATTGACGCGCGTATTCCTTATTCAAGCCGAAACCCCGACATCGACAAGCTCTCCGGAACAAAGCCTCGCCTTGTTATTCTTAACAGGGTAGATCAGGCAGACCCTAAGATAACCGAGCTTTGGCGTGAATATTTCCGCTCGAAAGGCTTGCAGGTGCTGGAAACCGATTGTAAAAGCGGAAAGGGAGTTAACGGCTTCTCCTCCGCGATTCGTTCGGTTCTGAGAGAAAAAATAGAGTCAAACGCTCTTAAGGGGCAGGCTAGCCGCCCGATTCGCGCGATGATTCTCGGAATCCCGAATGTAGGTAAATCAAGTTTTATAAATAAGGTCGCAAAGCGCAAAGCGGCAAAAGCCTCAGACAAGCCCGGCGTTACCCGGGGCAAGCAATGGATTACAATTGACGCAGGTCTTGAGCTGCTGGATACTCCGGGTATTCTGTGGCCGAGATTTGACAGTCAGGAAGTAGGGGAGTGCCTTGCGTACACCGGAGCCATACGTGATGAAATTATAGACAGGGAAACTCTCTGTGCAAACCTCATGCTGAAGCTGCGTGAGCTTTACCCCGAAAGCATTGAAAGCAGGTACAAATTTGTGCCTTCGCAGGAAGCAACCGGCTTCGAGCTGCTGGAAGAAGCGGCAAAGAAGAGGGGCTTTTTGCTTTCCAAGGGCGAATATGACTTGGAGCGGATGTCCGCAATTCTACTAGATGAATTCCGCGACGGCAGACTTGGCAGAATCAGCTTGGAACGCCCGGAGACGGCAGGAGCGGCAAATGAATCTTTGGGAGATTGAATGCGAAATCGCCTCACAGGGGATTTCACCTGTGTGCGGTGTTGACGAAGCCGGCAGGGGCCCCCTTGCCGGGCCTGTATGCGCCGCGGCAGTGATATTGCCGCTTGGTTTTGAAATTCAGGGTTTGAACGATTCAAAGAAGCTTTCGGAGAAAAAGCGTGAGGAGCTTTTTCAAATTATTGTGGACCATGCTCTGTCATACGGCATCGCCTTTGCCTCTGTTCTGGAAATCGAAGAAAAAAACATACTTGGCGCTACGTATCTGGCGATGAACCGCGCAATCGGGATGCTCGCTCCAAGCCCTTCGCTCGCGCTGATAGACGGCAACCGCGGCGAGGGAATTGATTATAACTATCGCTGCATAGTTGCAGGAGACGGAAAATGCGCAAGTATTGCCGCCGCCTCAATTCTTGCCAAGGTTTCGCGCGACAGGCTCATGCGTGAATACGACAAAGAATACCCGCAATACGGCTTTGCAAAACATAAGGGCTACGGAACGGCGGCGCATTACGCCGCTCTTCGGGAGTACGGGATTACTCCCGTTCATAGGCCGTCTTTTCTGAAAAAGGGACTTCACGGGGAGAATCTTAAATGAAAACAAAGCTAGCGGGTCGTTGGGGTGAAGAGACGGCGGCAAAATATATGAAGAAAAAAGGCTATGTACTTGTGGGTATGAATTACACCAGCCGTTTCGGTGAAATTGACCTTATTGTCAAAAACCGGGAGTACATAGTTTTTGTAGAAGTTAAGCTCCGGAGATCCGCCGATTTTGCCCACGCAAGAGAGTTTGTTACCCGTTCAAAACAGGAAAAGCTTATTAGAACCGCCTCCCTCTGGCTTGCCGCAAATGACACAGGGCTCCAACCGCGATTTGATGTAATAGAGATATACGCACCCGAAGGTGTGCTTGCAAAAAAATATGAGATCACGCACCTTGAAGATGCGTTTCAATAAGGAGAGTCCCGCATGAATTATATCAGCACGAGAGATAAGAACAATCGCGTCAGCGCAGCAGAAGCAATTGTACAGGGTCTGGCAGCGGACGGCGGCCTTTTTGTTCCGGAATCAATACCGGCAGTTACACATGATGAGCTATGTGCATTTTGCTCAATGAGCTACCGCGAGATAGCTGCAGCGGTTATGGGAAAATTTCTTGACGATTTTACTCTTGACGAGCTTGCGGGTTTTGCCGCGGCCGCTTATTCAACGAACTATGATTGCGAGAAAATAGCTCCGGTGCATTTTTTGGACAGCTCCACCGGCTTTCTGGAGCTGTGGCATGGCCCGACCTGCGCATTTAAGGATATGGCTCTGCAAATGCTTCCGCATCTGCTTACAGCCTCTTTAAGGAAAACTGACGAAAACCGCCGGATCTGCATTCTGGTTGCCACCTCAGGCGATACCGGGAAGGCCGCGCTTGAAGGTTTTGCTGATGTACCCGGAACCTCTGTTGCGGTTTTTTATCCGCGAGAGGGCGTTTCAGACGTACAAAAACTGCAAATGACCACCCAGCACGGCGAAAATGTTTACGTATGCGCCGTTGAGGGCAACTTCGACGACGCGCAGACCGGCGTCAAAAAGATATTCAGCGACCGCGGCTTTGCCGAGGTTCTGGACAGAAAGGGAGTTTTTCTCTCATCGGCAAACTCTATTAACTGGGGAAGACTGCTGCCGCAGATCGTATACTATTTCTCATCATACTGTGCCGCTGTCAATTCCGAAAAGATAAGAATGGGCGATGAGATAGATTTTTGCGTGCCGACTGGCAACTTTGGTGACATTCTCGCCGGCTGGTATGCCAAGAAAATGAGCCTACCGATTCGCAAACTGATCTGTGCTTCCAACAGCAACAATGTACTGACTGATTTTATAAACACAGGTGTGTACGACCGCAACAGAAAGTTTTATACCACATTATCTCCGTCTATGGATATTCTCGTTTCCTCAAACCTTGAGCGCCTGCTGTTCATGTGTGCCGATGACACCTCCGTTTCTAAGTGGATGGAGGAACTCAAAGAAACAGGAAAATATAATGTCGGCACAGAAGTTCACAACAAAATTGCAGCAGATTTCGACTGCGGTTTCTGTGACGATGAAACAGCTAAAGCCGCTCTCGCGCAGGTCTTTAAGGATACAGGGTATCTCATGGATACCCACACCGCCGACGCGTATGCAGTTTTGGATCAAATTCGCAGGAAAAGAGGAGAGGCATTCCCGACAATCATCGTTTCAACCGCCAGTCCTTTCAAATTCTGCGACAGCGTTCTTGATGCTCTCGGCGTCGCAAGTACTAAATCAGGCGCGCAGTTGGTCGATGAGCTTTCCCTGCTGACGGGAAAGAGTGTTCCCAAGCCCTTGGCCGAGCTTGCAGGAAAGAAGCCGCGCTTTTCGCGCTGCGTTCCAAAGGACGATATGCCTGATGCAGTTTTGGACTTTTTGTCTATGTAACGGGGAGGCAACTCCCCGTTTTGCTCAGGGCAACGCGTTTCAAGCGCTGCCTGCTACATGGTTCCTCTGGGAGCGAAGGTTGAACAGAAGGTCTCGGCCTTGCGCTCAGCCTTTTCGTTTGCAACGTCAATTTTGGAGGCGGTGCACTCGCAGCCCATTTTGTTGTATGTGCAGGATTGCACGTTGCATCCGACTCTATTGATGCATTCTTTTGACTTTTCTGTCATCTGATTATTTCTCCTTTTGTTGTTTACGGAACCTTCCGTATCACTAGTATCATCATTTGTCGAAAAAATATTCGGAGGTATCTATGTCCCTATATGCAATCGGCGACCCGCATCTGTCTTTGACAACGAACAAACCGATGGACATTTTCGGACCGGTATGGGAGAACCATACCGAAAGACTCGTTGCGGCCTTTTCCAGGCTTAAGCCTGATGATGTCACTGTACTCTGCGGCGACATTAGCTGGGGAATGAATTTTGATGAATGCCTTGAAGATTTTAAACTAATTGACAGCTTTCCGGGGAGGAAAATCATTCTGAAAGGAAATCACGATTACTGGTGGTCTACGGCGACAAAGGCCAAAGTTTTCTTTGAACAAAATGGCATCACTACATTGGACATCCTCAATAATAACTGCTTTTTTTATGGAGAAAACGCTGCGATTTGCGGCACCCGTGGCTGGTTCTATGAAGAAGAAACAGGTTCAGAGCATGACAAAAAGATTTTAGCCCGCGAGCTCGGGAGGCTAGAAACCTCCCTGAAGGCAGCAGAGGGAAAGGACAAATACGTTTTCCTGCACTACCCGCCCAAATACGGTGCTTATGAGTGTATCGAAATTTTGGAGCTGCTTGAAGAATACAGCGTTAAGATATGCTGTTCCGGGCACATACACAGCAAGAGTTTGCGTAATGTATTTGAGGGTTTGTGCGGTAAAACGGAATTCCGAACAGTTTCCGCAGATTTTCTGGATTTTGCACCAATTTGTGTTATAAATTAAGTAAAATGTTCACAAAAAGTGTTTGCTTTTAATATACCCATCTGATACAATACATCGTATGAAAATTGCAGGGTCTGACAGCTGTTCAGGCCAATACTAGGAGGAAAAACACCAATGATCGTGAAAAACGTCGAAAAGAAAGAAAACAATGTCGTAGCATTTCAGGTTGACCTTAATCAGGAAGAATTCGAAGCAGCGGTGCAAACCGCATATCTTAAGAATAAAAAGAACATTTCTGTCCCCGGCTTTCGCAAAGGAAAGGCCCCACGAGTTGTAATCGAGGGAATGTACGGCGCAAATGTTTTTTATGACGATGCAATTGATGAAATGTCACAATCGGCATTTTCTTTCGCAGTTGAGCAGGAGAGTCTGAAAACTGTCGGTCGCCCAAGCTGCACCGATGTTGATATCACTGACGAGAAGACCGCTCTGCTCAGCTTTGAAACCGCCATTTATCCCGAGGTCACTCTCGGTCAGTATAAGGGTCTTGAAGTTCCGAAGGAAGAAATCAACATTACAGATGCCGACGTTGACCAGTATCTTGAGGAAATGCGCAAGCGCCACGGTCGTCAGGTTTCTGTTGAGAGGGCCGCAAAAAATGGCGACACTGCCGACATCGACTTTGAAGGATTCGACGAAGGCATTCCTTTCGAAGGCGGCAAGGGCGAAGGGCACAAGCTGGACCTGGGTTCGGGTCAGTTTGTCCCCGGCTTTGAAGAGCAGGTAGTCGGAATGAAGGCCGGCGACGAGAAGGAAATTGACATCACGTTCCCTGAGGACTATCAGTCTGAGCTTGCAGGCAAGCCTGTTGTATTCAAGGTTAAGTGCAATGAAGTTATCGAAACAGAGCTTCCCGAGATTGACGATGAGTTCACAAAGGACGTTTCTGAGTTCGACACTCTCGAAGAATATCGTACGGCAATTAAGGAAGAACTTGAAAAAGGCCGCATGAAGGCCGTTGAGGAAGAATTCGCCTTTGCGGCAGTTGAAGCAGCCGCTGAAAATATGACCTGCGACATTCCCGAGGCTATGATTGAGGAGCGCATGTCCCTGTCAATGCAGGAATATGACCGCAATCTCATGGCTCAGGGCGTGCGTCTTGAGGAATATGTCCGCATGATGGGCATGGATATGGACGGCTTTAAGGCAATGCTCCGCCCTCAGGCGATTGCGCAGATCAAGTCCGACCTTCTCTTCGCGGCGATCGTGAAGGAAGAAAACTTCGAAATTACAGAAGATGACATCGCCGAGGCTGTCAAGGGTATGGCCGAAGCGTACAACACGACCGAAGAGCAGATTACAAAGCTCCTTCCGAGAGAAATCATGGAAGAGGACATGAAAAAGAAAAAGGCAAACGACCTTATTCTCGAATCTGCCATTCCCGTTGCCCCAAAGGCAAAAGAAGAGGAGAAGGCTGAATAATCCGGATTGGATCACTAAAAATGCTGGTATATTCTTATTCATAAAGGGATATGGTTCTCTGGTTGCTAACAAATCAAAAGGAGTAATATTTTATGAGTTTAGTACCTTATGTAGTTGAGCAGACCTCCCGCGGTGAGCGCTCGTACGATATTTTTTCAAGACTTCTTAACGACCGCATTATCATGCTGTCTGAGGAGGTTAACGACACTACGGCAAGCCTCATCGTTGCGCAGCTGCTCTATCTTGAGTCGCAGGACCCTGATAAGGAAATTCAGTTTTACATTAATAGCCCCGGCGGAAGCGTTACCGCCGGCATGGCGATTTATGACACAATGCAGTATGTAAAATGCGATGTATCAACAATCTGCATCGGACTTGCAGCTTCCATGGGAGCATTTCTGCTTTCTGCCGGAACCAAGGGCAAGCGCATGGCGCTTCCAAATGCTGAAATTATGATTCACCAGCCTTCAGCCGGAACCCAGGGGCAGATTACCGATATGGCCATTCATCTCAAGCGGCTTGAGATTATAAAAAAGCGTATGAACGAAATTCTGGCCGAAAACACCGGCAAATCTGTTGAGCAGGTCACTCAAGACTGTGAGCGCGACAACTTTATGACCGCGCAGGATGCAATGGATTACGGCCTGATTGACAAGGTTATTACTAACCGCGCATAGAAAAATCAGATTTGGGCACCGCCCAAGAAACTGGAACGGGTTTGACTCCCGTTGCCTTAAGAGGAGCTTATGTCAGATTTTGAAGACAACAAAAATATTCGCTGCAGTTTTTGCGGAAAAACGCAAACTCTTGCCGAGCGTATGATTGCGGGAAACGGCTCTTATATTTGCGATGAATGCGTCCGTTTATGTATGAGCATTATTGACGACTCTGATGCCTCTTTTAACCCCGCTGTTGACACGAGATTCGGTCTTAGCGGAGGAAGTCTGCCGCGCCCGGCAGATATTAAATCTACCTTAGACGATTATATCGTGGGCCAGGAAAAGGCAAAAGTTGCACTCTCAGTTGCCGTTTATAATCACTATAAGAGAATTATTTATGGTGATCGCAGCGATGTTGAGCTGCAAAAAAGCAACATTCTGCTGATCGGCCCTACCGGCAGCGGCAAAACACTGTTTGCTCAGACAATGGCACGGGTCCTTGACGTTCCTTTTGCGATTGCAGACGCGACCACGCTTACCGAGGCCGGCTATGTCGGAGAAGACGTTGAAAATATTCTGCTGCGACTGTTGCAGGCTGCAGATTTTGACGTTGAAAAAGCAGAACACGGCATTATATATATTGACGAAATGGATAAAATTTCACGCAAGAGTGAAAATGCCTCGATTACCAGAGACGTTTCCGGTGAGGGCGTACAGCAGGCGCTGCTGAAGATTCTTGAAGGAACAATTGCCAATGTGCCGCCTCAGGGGGGCAGAAAGCACCCGCATCAGGAGTTCATTAAAATAGACACCTCAAATATTCTCTTTATCTGCGGAGGAGCGTTTGACGGAATTGAGAAGATAATTGAGCATCGTCTTGACCGAAAGGGAATCGGCTTTGGCGCGGACATCAAGAGCAAAAAAGAGCGCGATGTAGGTGCCATAATGCAGGAGGTCCAATCGCATGACCTGCTCAAATTCGGCATCATTCCGGAGCTTGTCGGAAGGCTTCCTGTTATTTCATCCTTGAGTTCTTTGACTCGTGAAGATTTGGTTCGTATTCTTAAAGAGCCAAAAAACGCGCTTACAAAACAATATATCTCACTTTTGGATTACGACGATGTTGAGCTGATTTTCGAACCTGAAGCTCTCGGCGCTATCGCCGATAAGGCGATTGAAATGGAAATCGGCGCCAGAGGCCTTCGAAGTGTTATGGAGGGCATCATGACAGACATCATGTACGAGGTGCCGTCTGACGAAACTATCAACAAGGTTGTAGTTACTGCTGACTGTATTATCAATGGAAATCCGCCGCTGGTTTTCCGTGAGAACAAAAAAGCCGGCCAGGCAAAATAAGGCAAACTGACGGCCTTCATATCGTTTGAAGAGCCGCACTAAAGTGTGGCTCTTTCTCACCCAGAGAGGAGATTCATTATGAAGAATAATAATATGATTGAAGATGCCAGTTATCCGCTGCTGCCTATGCGCGGGCTGTCGGTCTTTCCGGGTATGCTCATCAATTTTGATGTGGTCAGACCCATGTCCGTAGCTGCTCTCAATTCTGCAAACAACAGCAATCAAATGATTTTTATGGTTGCGCAAAAGGATATTTCTAAGGAGCGGCCCGAACTTCAGGATCTCTATGAAATCGGAACCATCTGCCGTGTGAAGCAGTTCTTGAAGGTCCCCGGCACAGAACTTGTCAGAGTTCTTGCCGAAGGTGTTGAGCGCGCGAAAATCGTTAAATTCGAGTCACGGCCAACAATGCTCTACGCGGAAGTATCGCCAATCGGGGACACAAAAGTCAAATCCGGAGGCTCAAAAATTGACGCTATTTTACGTCAGTGCATCTCTGTGTTTGATGAATATGCGCATATTGCCGGCAATCTCCCTCCGGAAATGCTTGCAAAAGTGGCCGCAAGCGATGATCCTGCTTACATTGCCGACTACATCGCTCAGAATATTTATCTTCGCCCGGAAAAGAAACAGCAGCTGCTTGAGGAGCTACATCCAATCAGGCGTGTTGAGCTTCTGACCCGTTTTTTGAATCACGAGATTTCTGTTTTTTCGCTGGAACGTGACATATCAGAGCGCACGCACGATCAGATGTCGAAAAATCAGCGCGATTTTTTCCTGAGAGAGCAGATTAAGGCGATCCAGTCTGAGCTGGGAGAGTTTGACGAGCTGGAGGAGCTTGACGAATACAGAGAGCGTATTCTCTCGCTCGACCTCTCAGATGAGATAACAGAAAAGCTCCTAAGGGAACTGAACCGCCTGTCGAAACAGCAGCCAGGCAGCTCTGAGAGCGCGGTGACAAGGACATATCTAGACACCTGCCTTGACTTACCTTGGAACAAGCGGACAAAAGAAGTCAGAGATATTGCAAAGGCTCACAGGATTCTGGATGAGGACCATTTTGGTCTGGAAAAGATTAAAGAACGTATTATTGAATATTTGGCGGTTCGCCAGCTTTCGCCTGACATTAAGGGTGGGGTGCTCTGTCTTGTAGGGCCGCCGGGAACAGGTAAAACCAGTATCGCCATGAGTATCGGCAGGGCAACCAACCGCAAGGTCGCAAGAATTTCTCTGGGCGGAGTACACGATGAGGCGGAAATCCGAGGCCACCGCAAAACCTATGTCGGCGCTATGCCCGGACGTATAATTGCCGGTGTTATTCAGTCCAAAAGCGAGAACCCGATTCTTGTTCTGGATGAGATCGACAAGCTTGGCAGTGATTACAGGGGAGACCCCTCCGCCGCATTGCTGGAAGCTCTCGACGCTGAGCAAAACTACGCCTTCCGCGATCACTATCTTGAGATACCTTACGATCTTTCAGAAACATTTTTTATTACGACTGCCAACACGCTGGACACTATTCCCCGCGCCCTTCTAGACCGTATGGAGGTTATCGAGATGTCCAGTTACACTGACGAGGAAAAACTGGAAATCGCAAAACGGCACCTCATTCCAAAGCAGCGCAAAAAACACGGTCTTACTGCTTCGCAGCTCAAAATCAGCGATGATGCTATCCGTGAGCTGATTTCTTCCTACACGAGAGAGTCGGGTGTGCGTATTCTCGAGAGAGAGCTCGCTTCTATCTGCAGAAAAAGCGCCAGAAAAATTGCCGGCAAGGAGTCCCGTAGCGTTAATCTCAAGGCAGGTATGCTTGAGGCCATGCTGGGGCCAGCAAAGTATCGCCCCGACAAGCTCCGTCCCGCGGATGAAGTCGGTTTGGTGCGCGGTCTTGCCTGGACTCCGGTCGGAGGCGCTGTCCTTGATGTTGAAGTTGGCGTGATGGACGGCGGAGGCAAGCTGGAGCTGACCGGAAACCTAGGTGATGTCATGAAGGAGTCCGCAAAAGCCGCGGTGTCATACATCCGCACCAGAACCGATGTTTTGGGCATTGAGCACGACTTCTATAAAACAAAAGACATTCACATCCATTTTCCCGAGGGCGCGGTTCCGAAGGACGGCCCTTCCGCAGGCATTACTATCTGCATAGCGGTTATCTCTGCGCTTACAGGCATCCCTGTTAGGCGTGATATTGCCATGACAGGAGAGATTTCTCTGCGCGGAAGGGTTATGCCCATTGGCGGTCTGAAGGAAAAAACAATGGCCGCCATGCGCTCTGGAGTAACGACCGTAATCATCCCCTCCGACAACGAAAAGGATCTCGCGGAAATTGATCCGTCTGTCCGCGCCGGTTTGGATTTTATAAGCACCGACCATGTTGACAAGGTTCTTTCCGTTGCCCTGAACCGACAGATCGTTTTTGCCGAGCCGCTGGCGCAGGATATAATGATCCCCGCCGCAGAAAACGGCAAGAGCAAGCCGGAAATATGCCAGTAGGTGTGTGGAATGAATATAAACAACGCAGATTTCATTAAGTCCGCTGCAAGCCCCAAGGACTTTGTTAAGGACGGTCTTCCGACCATTGTTTTCTCCGGAAAGTCAAACGTTGGCAAATCATCGGTCATCAACAGGCTCCTTAACCGGAAAAACTTTGCGAGAGTCGGTCAGTCACCGGGCAAAACTGTTCATATCAATTACTTTTTGATTGACAAAAAGGCGTATTTTGTAGACCTTCCGGGATATGGCTACGCCAAAGTTTCCAAGGAGGAAAAGGCCCGCTGGGGAAGACTGATGGAGCTGTTTTTCGCAGAGGAGGGGCTGATCACCCTGGGAGTGATGATCGTTGACTCCCGTCATAAGCCAACTGCTGACGATGTTGTTATGGCAAACTGGTTCAAGGAGACAGCCTGTCCGATGGTAGTTGTTGCAAACAAATGCGACAAGCTGAAAAAGAGCGAGATCGATCCCAATATGGACCTTATCCGGCTTACACTTGAACTGGCTGACGATGTTCCGATCATTGCTTTTTCCGCGGAAAAAGGGGACGGCAACAAGGAGCTCATGGCTCATATCGAAAGTTACATTGAATAGACCGGAATGCGGGACGGAAGATACCGTCCCGCTCTTGTATTTCTTGGGTAAATTTGATATAATTAGGAATAATTCATTTTTCCCAACCGGGGAGGTGCTCTCATAGACAGTATAACTTCATTTTTTGCCGATCTTCAATGGTCTAAAATAACCGATATTCTGATTGTAATCATCCCTGCGCTGATTTGCTTAACCTTTCATGAGCTCTCCCATGGCTATGTCGCCTTAAAGCTTGGCGATAACACAGCAAAGAACGCAGGACGTCTTACGCTAAACCCGATCAAGCATATTGATGTCATGGGTCTTTTGATGATGATAATTTTCAAGTTTGGTTGGGCGAAGGCTGTGCCGGTCAATATGTATAACTTCAAAAATCCAAAGGGCGGTATGGCGCTCACAGCGTTTGCAGGTCCGCTTTCAAATATTATCCTCGCGGCGTTTTTTATGGCGCTTTACGGCTTCATGTACAGACCTCTGATGCACACCGGCGAAGTTGGGTCTGTAGTTCTTCAGACAGTTTTGACCACCGCATATCTAAGCTGTGCTATCGCGGTTTTCAATCTCATTCCGATTCCGCCTTTGGATGGCTCAAAGGTTTTATTTTCCTTGCTGCCGCAAAACGCCTACAACGTCCTGATGCGTTACGAGCGTTTCGGAATGTTCGTGTTATTGGCGCTGATTTATTTCAACATCTTGACCCCGCTTATTACAACAGCGACCTCGTGGATTTTTAATCTGCTTTATAATATTGCGCAGTGGTGCTTCGCGCTCGTGGCATAGCTGCTCAACTGTCTTGCATACCGGAGGAAACATGGACAACCCGACCTTTCACCTAGAAGGCATAGTCCGCACAAGGGACGAGATGCAGGACTTTTCAGGCCCGCTCAGTCTCATATTAATGCTGCTGTCAAAAAACAAAATTGAGATCCGCGACCTGAAGATTTCGGAGATCCTGGAACAATATTTAGACCATATCTCAAAGATGCAAGAGCTTGATCTTGAGATTGCCAGTGAATTTGTTCAAATGGCGTCCCATCTTGTTTACATAAAGACCAGAACACTCCTTGCCGGCGATGAGGAAGTCTCCGAGCTTGAGGAGCTTATGACCTCGCTTGAGCAGCTCAAATGCCAGGACGCATATTTAAGCATAAAGGCCGTTACGCCGGAGCTGTTTTCAGCCTCCGTTCAGGGCATGCTGCTGTTTTCAAAAGAGGCGGAGCCCCTTCGCAAGCCGGGCAATTCCGATTATCAATACAGCCATAAATCGCTTGAGTTGCTGCTGTCACTGGCATCTGTGCTTACGCGCGGTGCAAAACAGAACCTGCACGAAGATGCTATTCTGGTACCGAGGCGAATCATCTTCAACGTCAGGGAAAAGAGCTCGCAGTTAGTTAATCTTTTGCGCGCCAAACCCGTGCGCAGCCTGAAAGAACTTTACTCTTTGAGCAGCAGCCGTTCCGAGCTGGTTGCCACATTTATCTGCGTTCTCGACTTATGCGCCACCGGCAATCTGCTTGTTTGTGAAGAAGACGGGGAGCTGGTTGTAAAACTCTGCGGCGATGGAGATATTGAATTTTCCGATTCTATCTTTGAACAGGAAACGAACATAAATGAATGAGAAACTAATCCAATCTACTATCGAGGCAATCCTTTTTGCATCGGGTGAACCTATTTCAGCCGAACGTCTGGCGCTTGTTCTTGATATTGACAAGGACGCTGTTTTCGTCGGCGCAAAAAGACTTGCTGACGAATACGCTTATCAGCAGCGGGGCATTCGCCTTGTTCGGACCGGAGAAAACCTCCAATTGGTCAGCGCTCCTGAATATGCCGACGACGTAATCCACGCCCTTGAGCGGCGCAGGCCGCCGAAGCTGAGCCAACCGGCGCTGGAGGTACTGGCTGTCTGTGCCTATTTTCAGCCGGTTACGCGCGCCTATGTTGAGCAAATCAGAGGTGTGGACAGTTCCTACACCATGGGCATCCTGCTTGAGCGCGGCTTGATAGAAAGCTGCGGGAAGCTGGAAGCTCCCGGCAGGCCCTCTTTATACAAAACAACTGACTTATTCTTGAGAACAATGGGTATAACTGACCTGTCCGACCTGCCGAAGCTTCCTGACACGACGTCTCAGGAGGGTGTTGCCAAGCTCAACGAGGTAATAGAAGCAATTAAGGCTGAGGAAGCCGGACAGCTCACAATTGAGGAAAACACCCGGTAGCCCGGTGGAGTGATACTAAAGGAGGGATGTGCGTTTGAAAGTAATTATCATACTGATCTTGATTCTGACGGTTCTTTTGCTCATCCCGATTGGCATTGATGGCGGATATAAAGAAAAAAAACTGATTCTCTTCGCAAAAATCGGGCCTGTCAGCATTAAGGTTTTCCCCAGAAAGAATCGGCTTGCTATAAATCTTAAGAAACCCAAAAAGAGCAAGGAAGAAAAAGTTGAACACAGTGAAAAGAAAAAAAGGAAATTCCCGGGAAAGGGCGACATTCCGGACATACTAAGACTTGGTCTCAAGAGTCTGTCGCGGCTAAGGCATCGTCTGAAAATTGAGTATATAAGGATTCATTATACCTTTGCAGCCAATGACCCCTTTGATACCGCGATGGGTTACGCTGCAGCAAATGCCGCAGTTGGGGCTTTTTTCCCTCTTGTTGATGAAGCGCTTGATATTAAAAACCGCGATTTCGGTATTTATTGTGATTTTTTGTCTGAAAAGCCTGCGATTGAAGTTTGGCTTACATTGACAATAAACCTTCTTGATTTGTTCTATATTGCAATAGCATTAGGTATAGATTATTTAAAATTACGAGCAAATAAAAAACGTGAAGAACGTAAGAACGAAAGGAATGAAGCAAATGGATAGACATCCTATCAGCGATTTCAATGAAATTACTATGACAAAAATCAAGGAAATGGTTGACGTCAACACGATTGTTGGCGATCCGATCAACACACCTGACGGCGTTACAATTATCCCGATTACTAAGGTAACCTTCGGGTTTGGCGGCGGCGGTACTGATTTTCCCAAGGCCGATAAGCAGGGCTTTGGCAGTGGCTACGGCGCCGGGGTCAGGCTTGATCCGGTTGGATTTCTGACGATTTCTGACGGAGTTGTCAAAATGCTCAGCATCTCTGCTCCCGCGAACTCGACTGTTGACAGGCTGGTCGAGCAAATTCCGGACATTGTAGATAAGGTTGATCAGTTCATGGACAAGCGCAAGCGGGACAAGTAGTACCATAAAAGCTGAATAAATATTTCCATTTGAGTCAATAATAAGCACTGCCCAATAATCCCAAGGGTGGTGCTTATTTTGAAGAAACTACTTTCATCAGTCCTCGCAGTGTTTATTCTCACTATGGCAACGGGCATTGCCAACGCAGCTCCAGGGACAAGCGCCGGAGCTGCTGTACTGATTCACGCTGACTCCGGTCAAGTGCTCTATTCCCATAATGCCGATTCCCAAATGCTTATCGCGAGCACGACAAAGATTATGACAGCGCTTGTTGTCCTTGACCATTGCGACCCTGACGAACAGGTGCAAATTCTTCCTGAATACACCGGCATCGAAGGTTCCTCAATGTACCTGAAAGCCGGGGAGATCTATTCTGTGGCGGATATCCTGTACGGGATGTTGCTCTCTTCAGGAAACGATGCCGCAACGGCGCTTGCGTGTTACTGCGGAGGCAGTATTGAAGAATTCGCGGTTCTGATGAACGAAAAGGCAGCGGAGCTGGGGCTGCAAAACACCTCTTTCGAAAACCCGCACGGTCTTGACGGCAAGCGGCAATACTCATCCGCATCTGATTTGGCGAGAATAACCTGCGAAGCGCTGACATACCCGCTGTTTTCACAAATCGTTTCAACAAAAACCTATACGGTCAAGGAGCAGACCTATATTAATCACAACAAGCTGCTCTGGAACTATGAGGGCTGTCTGGGCGTTAAGACCGGATACACAATCGCCGCCGGGCGAAGCCTTGTTTCCTGCGCGGAACGTGACGGTATGAAGCTGGTGTGTGTAACCCTCTCAGACCCGCATGACTGGAAGGATCACACCGCACTTTATGACTGGGCGTTTTCGTCATATAGCTATCGAAGCGTGCTCCCTATTGGTGAAATCGGCCGCGTTCATGTAATATCGGGTGAAAAGAGCAGCGTTGGTGTGACTGCGGTGGCGGATGCAAGATTTCTTTGCGAGGCCAACGCAAAACCGGAGCTTTCAATCGAGCTGCCCAGATTCGTTTACGCCGGAATAAAACAGGGCGACGTTGCTGGCCTTGTCCGCGTTTCGATTGATGGAGAAGAGCTTGGCGAGTTTCCGCTGATATATTCAGAAGACGTTCCAGTCGCGCCGGGGATTAAGCTGACCCCGTGGGAAAGATTCCTCAGGGCATGGTATCTTTCCAACAAATATGGCTTCGTTCTGGGAAACGCCTGATTATTTAACTATTCTGGGTGGTTGACAATATGCAGCGCATACAAAAACTAATATCCGCCTCCGGCTACTGTTCAAGGCGCGCAGCAGAGCAGCTCATTGAACAGGGGAGGGTTAAGCTCAACGGCAAGATTGCCGGACTCGGCGACAGTGCCGACGAAACCGATGTTATTGAAATTGATAACAAGCCTCTCGCAAAATCAGCCGAGAGGACCTACATAATCCTGAACAAGCCCCGGGGGTATGTTACGACCATGAGCGATGAGCACGGCAGAAAAGCGGTCACAGAGCTCGTGAGCGACGTTGGCGCGCGTGTTTATCCCGTCGGCCGCCTGGACATGTATTCTGAGGGATTACTTATCTTTACCGATGACGGTGAATTTGCAAACCGCTTAGCGCATCCGTCGCATAACATAACCAAAACTTATCAGGTTCGCGTCAGGGGCGATGACATCGCCAAAGCCGTAGAGCTGCTTCGCACTTCTCTGGTTATTGACGGCAGGCCGGTTTCTCCTGCAAAAGTTTTCCTCAAATCGAGCGACAACGATTCTTCCTTGATTGAAATCACCATCAGCGAGGGGCGCAACCGTCAGGTGCGAAAAATGTGCGAGCTGTCCGGACTTTCAGTTTTGCGTCTTAAAAGAGTTGCAGAAGGGAGTTTGAAGCTGGGGAATCTTCCTGAGGGGAAGTGGCGTCCGCTTACGCAACAAGAGATAGAGAACTTGCAAAAATAATGAAATATATATAGGAATAATAACGAAATGCAGGGGATTTGCAAGATTCCATTGATATTATCTTCAAATTCGCTTGCATTCCATCTGTGTTTTGTTTATTATTATGTTGTCGCGGGTAAATTTCTTGAACTCAAGGAGAATGATTCGAATGGAAAAAGATGTTCTCTCCGTTATATCGGCAGAGGGGAAAAGATATTCAAAGGGCCAAAGGCTCATTGCTAAGTATATACTCGAAAACTATGACAAGGCTGCATTCATGACCGCCGGCAAACTTGGCAACACTGTCGGTGTCAGTGAGTCGACCGTTGTCCGCTTTGCGGCTGATCTTGGGTATGACGGCTACCCGGGCATGAGAAAAGCGCTTCAGGAAATGATCCGGAACCGTCTTACCTCCGTGCAGCGGATAGAAGTTGCAAAGGAGCTGATGGGTGATTCGGACGTCCTGAAAGCAGTGCTTTCATCCGACATTGACAAGCTGCAAAAGACCTTGGAAAACGTTGATAATAACAGCTTTGACGCAGCGGTTGAGGCTATATTGAACGCGGAACACGTTTTTATCATAGGCATGCGCTCCTCAACTGCGCTTGCCAGCTTCATGGGATATTACTTAAATCTTCTTCGGGACAATGTGCTCTTGCTTCACGACACCGCCGTGAGCGAAATATTTGAGCAGATTTTGCGTATCAACGAAAATGATGTTTTTATCGGTGTGAGTTATCCGCGCTATTCCACCCGCACGATTAAAGCAATGCGTTTTGCAAAGGCGGCGGGTGCTACTACAATCGGGCTTACAGACGGTGAAACATCCCCGCTTTCCGATATTTCAGACATCACTTTATACGCCAGAAGCGACATGGTCTCTTTTGTAGACTCCCTCATAGCTCCGCTGAGTCTTATCAACGCCTTGATCGTTGCAATCGGCACCCATAATAAAGACGCTCTAAGCGAAACTTTCCATCAGCTTGAGGCTGTCTGGAGAGAGAACGACGTATATGAAAACTCTAAAGACTGACGTGGCAATTGTCGGCGGGGGAGCGTCAGGTCTTCTTTGCGCTGCGGTTCTGTCCGAAAGCGGACTCGGCTGCACTATTTTCGAGCCAAACAGGCAGCTGGGAAGAAAGCTGCGCATCACCGGCAAGGGCCGATGCAACCTGACCAACAATTGCGATGTAAAAGAGCTGATGGGAAATATACCCGTCAATTCATCTTTTCTATACAGCGCGTTTAGCCGTTTCGACTCTGCTTCTACTATAGCTTTCTTTGAAGACTTGGGTGTTCCGCTGAAAACCGAGCGCGGCAACCGGGTCTTTCCTGTAAGTGACAGCGCGCACGATATCGCAAACGCACTTGAGCACAGATGTCAAAAAAATGGCGTGCGTGTTGTTAAGAGCCGTGTTACTGGGCTTAAGACCGAAAATGGCAGTATTTGCGACCTTAGCTCAGACGATTGCGATCTTTCCTGCAGCAACGTAGTCATCTGTACCGGAGGAATCAGTTACCCCTTATCCGGCTCAACAGGTGATGGATATGAACTGGCAAAAGCATTGGGACACACTATTGTCGAGCCGCGCCCCTCACTTGTCCCGCTTGAGACTGATGATGAATACTGCGCCGAGATGCAGGGGTTTTCATTGCGAAACGTAACCCTGAGCGTATATGACGAAAATAACAGGAAGATTTTTGAGGAACTGGGAGAAATGCTCTTCACGCATTTTGGCGTGAGCGGCCCGCTTGTTCTTTCCGCCAGCTCTCATATGCGCGATTTTGATTCGCACAGATACAGACTTTCAATTGATTTGAAACCGGGCCTGGACGAGAACGCTTTGGACTCGCGCTTACTCCGGGATTTTGGAAAAAACGCAAATAGAGAATTCAAAAACTCTCTGAATGAGCTTGCCGGCCGGGCGATGATTCCGGTGCTGGTTCGTTTGAGCGGTATTGACCCGGAAACAAAGGTTCACTCCATTACGAAACAGCAGCGGATGGCCTTTGTTCATCTCCTTAAGCATTTCCCGGTCAACATTACCCGCCCCCGGCCGATAGCGGAAGCAATAATAACCTCCGGCGGTATCAATGTAAAGGAAGTTGACCCGAAAACAATGCAGTCAAAACTCGTACCGGGCTTGTACTTTGCAGGCGAAGTTTTGGATATTGACGCATATACAGGCGGGTTTAACCTTCAAATTGCCTGGTCTACGGCTTATGCTGCGGCAAAAGCTGTCAGCGGAGGCTGATTTTCTGCAAAAATAACAAAGACGAAAGGAATACCCTTTATGAACAAGTTCTTCTCTGTTGCCATCGATGGCCCTTCCGGCGCCGGAAAAAGCACAATCGCTAAAATGTGCGCCGCCAGGCTCGGCTTGATATACATCGATACCGGCGCTATTTATCGCACAGTTGGTCTTGCTGCCTTTAAGGCCGGAGTTGCCTCAAAAGACGGCGAAAGGGTTGCGGAGCTGCTCCCCGGACTTAAGATTGAGATGCGTCACGATAATGAAGGACTCCAAAGAATGTATCTTAACGGCAATGACGTCACTGCTGAAATTCGTCAGCCTGAAATATCTATCTATGCTTCCGATGTTTCTGCTATGGCTCCGGTCCGCGCTTTTCTCCTTGATATGCAGCGGCATTTTGCGCGCACCTGCAATGTGATTATGGATGGCCGCGACATCGGAACGGTTGTTTTACCGGATGCTGATTTAAAGATTTTTCTGACTGCCTCTCCCGAGGAGAGAGCCAGACGCCGCTTTGAGGAGCTTCAGCTTAAGGGTGTTGAAACTACCTTTGATGAGGTACTCAAGGATATTAACTATCGTGATACCAATGACAGCTCCCGCGCCAATGCGCCCTTAAAAGCAGCAGAAGATGCTGTTTTGTTGGATACAACGGGAAATTCTTTGGAGGCAAGTTTCGACATAATTTGCACCATGATTCGGGAGAAAATAGAGAAGTGAACATTATTTATTTTTTATACATTGCAGTTTTTTATTTACTTGTGCGCCTTTTATGCCCTTTCCGTGTCATCGATAAGAAGAATATTCCTCGCCACGGGCCCCTAATGATTTGCGCAAATCACACAAATCTTATTGACCCTGTGATTATTGCTATCGCATTCGGATTTAGCCGCAGAATCTATTTCATGGCAAAAGCCGAACTCTTTAAAATCCCGATCCTGGGTTGCTTTCTGCGTTCCGCAGGTGTTTATCCTGTCGCGCGGGATGGCTCTGATGTCTCCGCGATAAAAATATCAATGCGCCACTTGCGTAACGGTGATGCGATCATGCTGTTTCCGGAAGGCCGGCGTGTGCCGATGAACGAAACTGCCGAGGCAAAGGCGGGAGCAGTCAAAATGGCGATTAAAACAAACACGCCCATTCTCCCCGTATTCCTGACACCTGGAAGGAAAATCTTCCGCAGCACCATTATCAGAATCGGGCAGCCATTCACACCGGCAAATCCTGACAACCGAGATTATGACCCTCTGATTAAGGAAATGATGAAGCGCATTTTTGCGCTGGAGCCTTTAAAATGAAAGAAATCATTCTGGCTGAAAGCGCAGGCTATTGTTTTGGTGTCAGCCGTTCTCTGGAAATGGCTGAGGAGATCCTGGCAGGAAAGAACTCCTGCGCCTATAGCCTCGGAGATTTGATACATAATGACAGCGTTGTAAAGAAACTTGGAGAACGTGGACTGCAAATTGTCGAAAAGGCAGCTGATATACCGCTTGATGCTTCGGTTATTATTCGCACGCACGGAATTTCCAGAGCTGAGTTCGAGGTGCTTTCAAAGCGAACATCAAAGATTATTGACGCCACCTGTCCCAAGGTGAAGAAAATACACAACATAGTTTCAGATGCCTCCAAGCAGGGGAGGACACCCGTAATTATCGGTTCTGCCACTCATCCGGAAGTAATTGCCATTACCGGCTGGTGCGACGGCGCATTGGTTTTTAAAAATGCGGATGATTTTGAGTCCTGGCTTCTGAAATCAACAGATAATGCGAACATGTCGCTTACCGTTGTATTTCAAACAACACAAACCCAAAAAAATCTTGAACAAACTGAAAAAGTTCAAAAAAAACTGTGTACAAACTGCACTGTGTTTGATACAATATGCAGTGCTACGTCAATTAGGCAAAGTGAGGCTGCGCTTCTGGCTGAAAAGTGCGATGCGATGATTGTAATTGGCTCCAGACACAGCGCAAACAGCGTTCATCTTGCGGAAATATGCTCTGAACATTGTTCCAGAGTTCAGTTTATTTCATCTTTGGACGAGCTTGATCCCGCCTTCTTCGAGAGGGCAGATACCATTGGTATCACCGCAGGGGCATCGACCCCTCTGTGGATTATAAAGGAGGTAAAACAAACCATGACTGACGAAATTAAAATTGAAGAAACCACAGCCGAAGAGGTGACAAAGGATGCAGCTTCTATTCCCGAGGCCGAAATGTCCTTTGACCAGATGCTGGAGGACTCAATCAAAACTATAAATAACGGAGACGTCGTAACAGGCATAGTCGCCGCCATTACACCGACTGAAATCAGCGTTGATCTCGGCACAAAGCATTCCGGCTATATTCCCGTTTCGGAGTTTACCGACGACGCAAGCATTGATATTGCAGAGCTTGTCAAGATAGGCGACTCTGTTGAGGGCTTTGTTGTCCGCGTAAATGATGTTGAGGGCACTATTATGCTCTCCAAAAAGCGGCTGGATCAGATAAAAACATGGACAGTTGTTGAAGCCGCTGCTGAAAGCGGGGAAATTCTCGAAGGCGTTGTGACAGAGGAGAACAAGGGCGGAATAGTTGTTTCTGTCAAGGGTATCCGAGTATTTGTTCCCGCCTCGCAGACAGGCCTTCCCAAGGAAGCTGAGATGAGCGAAATGCTCAAACAGAAGGTCCGCCTCAAGATCAAAGAAGTCAACCGTGCCCGCCGCCGCGTTGTCGGCAGCATCCGCGACGTTCAGAGAGATGAACGCCGCGAGCGCTCAGATAAGATTTGGAACGATATCGAAGTAGGCAAGCAGTATCAGGGTGTTGTCAAGTCCCTCACCGGTTACGGCGCTTTCGTCGACATCGGCGGAATTGATGGTATGGTCCATGTATCTGAGCTTAGCTGGAGCAGGATTAAGCAGCCTTCAGAAGTGCTTAATGTCGGTGATGAGATTACAGTTTATGTAATTAATTTTGATAAGGAAAACCGCAAAATCTCTTTAGGCTATAAAGATCCCGCTGGGAATCCCTGGTCAAAGTTCATGGATGCATATAAGATTGGCGACATAGCAAATGTTACTATTGTCAAGCTAATGCCTTTTGGCGCTTTTGCAGAAGTTTTCTCAGGTGTGGACGGACTTATCCATATTTCGCAGATCGCCAACAGACGAATTGGAAAGCCTGAAGAAGTCCTCAGTGTAGGCGACACTGTCGAAGCAAAAATCACAGCAATTGATACGGACAAGCAGAAAATCTCTCTAAGCATCCGTGCGCTAACTGAGCCTGAAACCGCTGAGGAAGTTGCTTCTGCAGATGCAACTGTCTCTGAAACTCCGGCTGATGCGCTTGTTTATGAAGTTTCTGCCGACGGTCAGGCAACG
Organism: Oscillospiraceae bacterium; assembly: GCA_031552685.1. Taxonomy (GTDB): domain Bacteria; phylum Bacillota; class Clostridia; order Oscillospirales; family Oscillospiraceae; genus UBA2658. The sequence goes on along the minus strand of JAVBMI010000003.1, from coordinate 70,383 downwards.
GGCAACGCACCTGAACCCGACGCCGCTGAAGCAGATGAGCCTGCTGCAGAATCTTCTGTTGAGACCGAAACCACTGCTGTTGAATCCGCGGAGGAAGCTCCTGCTGAGCCCGCCGCTATTGAGGCGGAACCCGCAGAGTAAACGAATTTCAACACACCACCGTGCTTGTTTTGCTGCGGTGGTGTGTTCTTTTTTGCAAAATTATTTATTATTTGCTAATCCTTGCTAAAAAATGAAAAAGCGTGTATAATTATATTATAATAATGTATGTTAGATATTTACGCGCATTTTCAGGAGGGATATATTTGTTTTCCATTGGCGACAGGATTGCCCATCCGCTGCATGGAGCAGGAATAATCGAGAGCATTATTGCTAAAAAAATCGATGGCACCGAAAGAGAATATTATGTTTTAAAGCTCCCTGTAGGAGATATGCTTGTTATGATTCCAGTCAGCTCCACTGCAGCTGTCGGGGTCAGACCGATTGTTTCCGCACGCGATGCCGAGGAAATTATTGCCTCCTTTGCTGAACTGGAAGTCAATATGACTCAAAACTGGAACAAGCGCTACCGTGAAAACATGGAGAAAATTAAAAGCGGTGACTTAACAGAGGTTGCCACTGTGATAAAGGGCCTCATGCTTCGCGATACGGAAAAGGGGCTCTCGACGGGTGAGCGAAAAATGCTGCACTCTGCAAAGCAGATTCTCATTTCTGAGATTGTTCTTTCAAACTGCACCAGCTATGAAGAAGTTGAGCAGCGTATAACATTAGCCGTTTGCTAGGCGAGCTGCTAGTCTTTCTGCTTTAACCGGCGGGCCGCCAGTTTGCGTGCCCGCCATTAATTTTTACCGGAGCGATGTCCGGCTATGGAGGTCCGTATGTTCCTGTCTAAAATTACAAACGCAATACGTTCTCAAAAAATTCATTGTTCAGCGGTTATTGTTGCCGCCGGAAACTCTCAGCGTTTTGGCCATGATAAACTTATGGCCCCGCTTCTGGGTGTTCCCGTTATTGCTTACTCACTCTCGGTTTTTCAGGAATGCGATTACGTTGATGAGATAGTTCTCGTTGTTTCCGAGGAGAATCTTCTTGAGATGGCGCAGGTATGTGATGCCAATAATTTCTATAAGGTCAGCAAAGTCCTTATCGGAGGTCGAACCCGTGTCGAATCCGCTCTTTGCGGCGCAAGTGAGTGCAGTCCCGGGTCCAATCTAATTGCAATTCATGACGGGGCAAGGCCGCTGGTTACTCCTGATGTTATCAATAAATGTATCGAAGGCGCGCTGCTTCACATGGCCGCAGTACCCGCTGTCGCTTCTCGAGACACAATAAAAATCGGCACGAAGCATTTTGTGAAAGAAACGCCAGACAGGGAAGATGCCTTCATTGTGCAGACTCCGCAGGTGTTTGAGCCGACCATTGTCAAAGGTGCGCTTACAAACGCCCTCAGTAAGAATCTCAAAGTCTTTGACGACGCCTCGGCAGTTGAGGCCTTGGGCGTTCCCGTTTACATTACAGAAGGCAGCGAGGAAAACATAAAAATAACCACTCCTCTCGATTTAAAGCTGGCAGAGATTATTCTCATGCAACGGCGCGAGCGCCTTCTCTGCGAAAGTGAGGCGGCGCAATGAGGGTTGGACACGGCTACGACGTTCACAGGCTCGCTGAGGACAGAAAACTGATAATTGGCGGAATTGAAATTCCCTTTGAAAAAGGGCTGCTGGGTCATTCGGATGCCGATGTTCTTTTGCACTCGGTTATTGACGCACTGCTAGGCGCGGCGGCTATGGGTGATATCGGGAGCCTTTTCCCGGACTGCGACCAAAAATATGCCGGTGCGGACAGCGCAGTTTTGCTCGAAGAGGTTTATCGCCTTCTCAGCGAGAAAGGCTATAAAGTCTCCAATCTTGACTGTACCGTCGTTGCTCAGGCGCCAAAGCTCTCTCCGTATATTCATGACATGCGAAAAAAAATTGCCGACATTCTGAAAATTGATATTTCTGATGTCAATGTCAAGGCAACTACCGAGGAGCATTTGGGTTTCACCGGCAGCGGTGAAGGAATAGCCGCTCACGCTGTGGTGCTAATCGAACAGTGATTCACGCAGAAGCATAATATGTATCAGGCCGCCCATGGCCTCACTATTATGACGGAAGTGAATTATTATGCTTCAATATCTGCTTATGTGCAGGTCTTTGACCTATGCTCAGCGGGCTTCCAGACTTCTTGAAAGAAGCGGAATAACCGCAATTGTTACGAAAATTCCAAAAAGCGCGGCCGGAAGCGGCTGCAATTACTGTATAAAAGTCAGCGAGAAACGTTTGTCCGCAGCTTTGAGTGAGCTAAACGCTGAAGGGCTCGGCCCCTCCAAAGTCTTTGTTCAGGCAAGAGACGGCTCTGTCAGCGAGGTGAGCGGATGATATACTTTGACTGTGCGGCAACAAGCTTGCAAAAGCCGCCGTCTGTTGCTACCGCCGTCTTTAACTCGGTCAGGATGAAATCCAGCCCCGGAAGGGGAGGGCATTACCCAGCGACGCTGGCAGCAAACAGCGTATATGAGTGCCGGGAGCTTCTCGCAGAGTTTTTCAATTTTCGCGATCCCGAAAGAATCGTTTTCACCTCAAACGCGACGCATGCACTTAACATTGCGATCAATACGCTCGTTTCTGCCGGGGACACTGTTGTGATCTCCGGCTATGAGCATAATGCGGTTGCGCGCCCTCTCAATGCGCTCGGTGCAAATGTCCGCGTTGCGGCATCTCCGCTTTTCGAGCCCGAAAAGGCGATAGCCGCATTCAAAAGAGCCATTCCCGGAGCAAAATGTGTAGTTTGTACCCACGTCTCCAATGTCTTCGGTTACATCCTGCCCATAAAGGAAATTGCCCAGCTTTGCCGCAATTCCGGTGTACCGCTTATTGTTGACGCGTCTCAGTCTGCAGGAGCAATCCCCATTGACTTTACGGCGCTGGGCGCTGAATTTATGGCAATGCCCGGACATAAGGGTCTGCTTGGGCCTCAGGGAACGGGAGTTCTGCTTTGCGGACGTCAAGCTGATCCCATAATCTTCGGAGGGACCGGCAGTGCGAGCAAACCGCCTGCAATGCCGGAATTTCTGCCTGACAGACTGGAGGCCGGAACGCATAATGTGCCAGGTATTTCAGGCCTGAGCATGGGGGTGCAATACCTAACGAAGCTCCCAAACAACGCAGTGCTCTCACATGAGCACAAGCTGCTCAAGCGTTTTCTTGACCGCATGAGAAATTATCCTAATCTAAAAATATTCGCTGCAAAGGATTTGTCACTACAGGCCGGCGTCGTTTCCATCGTCAGCAGCAAAATGGACTGTGAAGAGCTTACAGACAGGCTTGGGCGAAACGGAATTTGTGTACGTGGCAGTTTTCATTGCGCTCCGCTCGCGCATAAAACTGCAGGAACTTATGAAAGCGGCACTGTTCGGTTTTCATTTTCACCCTTTAACACACTCAATGAAGTCGATCAGGGCTGCTACATTCTCAAAAATATCCTCAATAATGCTCAAAAATAGGCATTTGTTGTTTGCCATTTCTTTAAAAATATTATATAATAGCAAAAACATGAATTTATCATGTGTTTCCTGAGCTTTCCTCGCGATTCTGCCATTTTTGGCGCTATTCCAATGATATCCTTTTTTGATAGAGGTATTACATGACCGAGATAAGACAAAGGGTTCTTGAAGCAATTCAATATCTGCTTACTGCCCGCGTATCCGATATTGTGGATATGCTAATTGCCGCGTTCATTATTTACCAGATAATTTCTCTTATTCGCAGAACTAACAGCAATCGTGTAGCAAAGGGAATTCTCTTTGTTTTATTAACACTTTGGCTCTCAAGTTGGCTGCAGCTAACTGTTCTCAACTATTATCTCAGCCGGGCGGTCGAGCTGGGTTTCCTAGCGTTGGTCGTGTTGTTCCAGCCTGAGCTTCGCCGCGGTCTTGAGAAAATTGGGAGCCAGAGTGCTTTTGCATTCTTGCGCGGCAGCTCGCAGACTGCCGCAATCGAAGCTGCAATCACTCAGACTGTGCTTGCATGCTCTGCAATGTCTGCCGATCGCACCGGCGCCCTGATCGTTTTTGAGCGCGTCAGTCCTCTGGAGAACCAGATTAAAACAGGCACCATCGTAAATGCCGATGTTACAGCTGAGCTGATAAAAAACATCTTCTATGACAAAGCCCCGCTGCATGACGGTGCTATTATAGTTCGTGACGGCAGAATTGCCGCTGCCGGCTGCATGCTGCCGCTGTCCAGCAATACAAATCTCAGCCGCGATCTTGGAATGCGCCACAGAGCCGCAATAGGTATAAGCGAGCACTCCGATTCAGTGGTTGCAATTGTCTCTGAAGAGAACGGCGCGATTTCTGTGGCGGTTGACGGGATGCTTAAGCGCCATTTGACAGGTGAAACCTTCGAGAAGATTCTACGAAATGAATTGATGCCCGATGACTCTTTTGAAAAACCGACGATAAAAAGCCGGATTGCAGCTTTCTTTGGAGGTAAGAATAATGGATAAACAACCTTCAAAAAGCAAATTCTGGGATAACAAGATAGTATGGATAATAATTTCAATTCTTGCCTCTGTCATCCTCTGGATGTATGTCACCACGATTTTACGCGACCAGACCACTCGCTCTTTTGACGGCATACCGGTTGAATTCATTGGCGAGGACGCTCTTCGTGACAGCCGGAATCTGATCATTACCGAAAAAAGCCATGGAACTGTCAGCGTAAGGATAAGCGGGACCCGAAGCGACCTTGCGAAGCTGAGCTCTGTGAATATGAAAGCTATTGTTGACGTTTCAAAAGTTACATCAATAGGAGCAAACAATTCGTCTACCTTTGAGCTGAGTTATCCGTCTACGGTTGAATCGGCAAATTATACCCGGATTTCATCAGATCCGCTCTTGATTACCTACTCGGTTGTCAGAGCGACGTCAAAAACCATTGATGTCAAAGGTGTGTTTAACGGAACCAGGGCAGATGGGTTCACACTCAGACCGCTTGAATTCAATCCTGATACGGTTAGAATCAGCGGCCCTGAAAGCGAGATTTCCAGAGTTGCAAACGCATGGGTCGTAGTTGACCGCCAGAATGTTGATAAGACTGTCACTTTTGATCAGAGTTATATTTTGGTCGATTCCGAGGGTGTTGAAGTCCCGCTCGGCAACATTAAGCTGGATACTGAAACGGTAGAGGTAACCTTAACCGTCAACGCTACGAAGGAAGTTCCTCTCACGGTTGATATTGTAGAGGGCGCGGGTGCTTCTCTTGAAAACATTGAGATTACCTGTATTCCCGAAACTATTACTATTGCCGGTGATGGGGAAACCTTGGAAGGCATCAACAAAATTTCATTGGGAACGATTGATCTGACATCTTTCTCAGCTCTGACATTTGAGCAGTCCTTCCCAATTGTGCTGGATAACAACATCACTAATGTCAAGGGTGTAACAGAAGCAAAGGTCACAATCAAAATTATGGGACTGGAAACCAAGAAATTCAAGGTGACTAACTTCTCCCTCATAAATGTAACTCAAGGATATACGGGAGAAATTGAGAATGAGACCATGGAAGTTACACTCAGAGGCAGTCCTGATGTTCTAAAAGAAGTACAAGCTAACAATATTCGCCTTGTTGCCGACTGCGTGGAGCAGGGCACATCAAGCGGCGAATTCGAAATACCTGCCAAGGTCTATGTTGACGGCTTTACCGGGGTAGGCGGGGTTGGCGAATACATCTTATTCGTAAAAATCACTTAGCTGAGTCCCGTTTGGCGGAAAGGAAGACTAATGATAAAAAGCATGACCGGCTATGGCGGCGCAAAAGGCAGCTGTGCCGATTACGAGCTATCAGTTGAGCTCAAAAGTGTTAACAATAGATTTGCGGACATTTCTGTGCGCACACCCAGGGGCTTCATGTTTGCTGAAGACGCCGTGAAAGCCGCGGTTCAGGCACGCATCTCCAGAGGCAAGGTCGATGTTTTCATTTCTCTGGCAAATTCTATCCAGAATGACACATCTGTCATAGTCAACCAAGGCCTTGCCGCAGAGTATAAAGCAGCAATCGAAAGCATTGCCGAGTTGCTGGGCCTCAACTCAGATGTCAGCGCCTATCAGATCAGCAAATATGCGGACGTGCTCACTCTGGACAAGAAAGAGCTGGTCAAAGACGAGGCTCTGACAACAATCCTCGCCATAGTTGAAAACGCGCTGAACGAGCACGATTCTATGCGCCTGAGGGAAGGGCAGAAGCTCTCTGAGGACATTCATAACCGTTTGAGTACGATTGAGGCCTTTCTGGCTCAGATCGAAGAACGGTCGCCGAAAACCGTTTTGGAGTATCGTGAACGCCTAACGGCAAAGATGCGTGAAGTTCTCGAGAACACACAGATCGACGAAAGCCGTATCTTGACGGAAGCCGCCATCTTTTCCGACAGGGTAGCTATTGATGAGGAAACTGTCCGTCTGCGCAGCCATATAGCGCAGATGAGGGAAATCCTGAAAAGCACTGTTCCCGTTGGCAGAAAGCTTGACTTTATTGTTCAGGAGCTCAACCGTGAAACAAATACCATTGGCTCGAAGTGCAGCGATAGCGAGATAACGCGCATCGTTTTGGAAGTCAAGGCAGAGGTTGAGAAAATCAGGGAACAGGTGCAAAATATTGAGTAGGAGGTATCGCTATGAAGCTAATTAATATTGGCTTTGGTAATATGGTTTCGGCCTCAAGAGTGATTGCCATTGTCAGTCCGGATTCCGCGCCGATAAAGCGAATTGTCCAGGACGTCCGTGACAAGGGGCTGCTGGTTGACGCTACCTATGGCAGACGCACGAGGGCGGTCGTCATCATGGACAGCGGACACGTCCTGCTCTCAGCCATCCAGCCGGAAACCGTTGCCGGCAGAATGTACGGCAAGAACGACCAGGATACCGGAGGTGAAGCCGACAATGTGTGAGTGCGGAAAACTGATTGTTATTTCCGGTCCGTCCGGCGCAGGAAAGAGCACTGTTATTCAGAAGGTTATGAGCGAAAACCCCGGCATGGTCTTCTCTATTTCTGCAACGACCCGCCCGCCCAGAGAGGGCGAGAAGGACGGTATTGACTATTATTTTGTTAGCAGGCCTGAGTTCGAGGAAATGATTGCAAACAAGGCGCTGCTTGAGTATGCAATGTATGTAGGCAACTACTACGGCTCGCCCAGAGATGCAGTTTATGACAATCTCGTTAAGGGAAAGGACGTTGTTTTTGATATTGAAGTTCAAGGCGCAATGCAAATAAAACGCATTTGTCCTGACGCAATAATGATCTTTATGATTCCATCTTCTTTCGAGGAAATTGAAAAACGCTTGCGGGGAAGAGGTACTGACGGCGAGGAAACTCTGCAGCAGAGAGTAATCGCCGCTAAGAACGAATGTAAATACGCCCCCGACTACAACTATCTTGTTATCAATGACGACACCGATGTCGCCGCTGCTGAAATCAACGCTATCGTCACCGCTGAAAAATGCCGGATGGACGAGAGAAAAAATATTATTTCCGAGGTGTTTTCAAAATGATGCTTTACCCCCCAATGGCCGATTTAGTTGATAAAGTCGGCAGTCGTTATCTCCTGGTTAATCTCGTTGCCCGCAGGGCGCGGGAAATCTCCGCAACCGCAGATCCCGATGATGTTAACTTTGAGAAGAAACCGGTTTCCTGCGCTATTGACGAAGTTTACACAGGTAAGCTCAAGATCGGTGACATTATCGACAGCTTCGCCGGAACGAGCGACAACGAATACTCTTTCTGATTTTATTATTCATGCTGGGGAGGTGCGGCTTTGAAAAAAACGATTGCTAAAATCGCGGTTTCAGCCGCAGCTTACTGGATAGACAAGCCCTATGATTACCTCGTCCCACAGGAGTTGCTGGATGAAATCCAGCCCGGAGTGAGGGTAACGGTTCCATTTTCAAAGAGCAACCGTCTGGCAGAGGGCATTATTCTCGCGCTCACGGAGTCGGAAGAGCTCGATAAACTTAAGCACATAACAGGCGTTTTGGACAAAACGCCTGTTATTTCCGAAGAAATGCTCAAACTGGCAATTTGGATGCATGAGCGGTATTTCTGTACTGTTTATGAGGCAGTTAAAACAATGCTGCCTGTTGGCCTTTGGTTCAGTTTCAGCTCCACCTGCCGTTTGGCAGAGGGAATCGATAAAGATGCCGCGTACTCTGCTGCAGGGAAGTCAAAAAAACAGATCGCTCTTTTGGACTTGCTCTATGCTAACGGGGGAAGCTGTGATTTAGGAGACATTTCGCTTGCCTTTGCAGACGCAAGCCCGTCTGATGCCTTGAGAGAGCTGTCGCAAAAGTCAATTATCATCACAGACAGTGTCAGTATTCAGCGCGCGACAGACAAGACCGTCGGCTTTGTAAGTCTTTCCGTTTCTTCCGAGGACGCAATTTCCGCTGCTGCCGACAGAAAGCGCTCCGCGCCCTCTCAGGCCGCGATTTTGGAGCTGCTTTCAGTATATGGCGGCTTGTCAATGAGCGATGTAAAATCTCTTACAGGAGCTGCTTCAGCAACGATAAAGCGCTTGGAAGCCGAGAAGCTTGTTGAAATAGACAAGCAGGAAGTTTTGCGCCGACCTGAATACAAAACGGCGCAAAAAACGGAGCTTCCCATCCTCAATAAGGAACAGCTTGCGGCTTTCACCGGCTTGCTGGACATGACGAAGTCGGAAAAGGCAGGTGCCGCTCTGCTGTACGGAGTTACCGGAAGCGGCAAGACGGCTGTCTATATCAGGCTGATCAGCGAGCTGCAGAAACATGGAAGGTCAACAATACTTCTTGTTCCGGAAATAGCCCTGACCCCTCAGATGCTTATGACCTTCTCCTCACATTTCGGTGACACTATCGCCGTTATGCACAGCTCCCTTTCCATGGGAGAGCGTTATGATGAGTGGAAGAGGATAAAAAAGGGCGAGGCCAGCGTGGTCATCGGCACACGCAGTGCAGTTTTCGCCCCTGTTCAAAACCTGGGTCTGATAATAATCGACGAGGAGCAGGAGGAAACCTACAAATCTGAGAACACTCCCCGCTATCACGCGCGCGACATAGCCAAATACCGCTGCGCGAAGGCCAATGCCAGCCTTATTCTCGGCAGTGCCACTCCGAACATTGAGAGCAGTTATTATGCTGAGATCGGCAGATATCAATTCTTTACACTCCCCGCGAGGTATAATCGCATGGAGCTGCCGGTGGTCGAAATCGTCGACATGAAGAAGGAACTCCGGCAGGGCAACGGCGGGAATATCAGCTCGGTTCTTTTTAAGGAGCTTGAGCAAAACATAAGCTGCGGTGAGCAGAGTATTCTGTTTCTGAACCGCAGAGGTATGAACAAGCTTATCAGCTGCGGAGAATGCGGCTTCACATATAAATGTCCGCGCTGCAGCGTCAGCCTTACATACCATAGCGCAAACAAGCGTTTAATGTGCCACTATTGCGGGTATTCTCAAACTGTGGACAGCAGGTGTCCCGAATGCGGCGGCACGCTAAACTATGTTGGCGCCGGCACACAAAAAATTGTTGAGGAATTATCAGAACATTTTCCGAATGTGCCCGTCATACGCATGGACACAGACACTGTTTCGCGAGCCGGTTCCCACGATGCGCTGCTGAGCAAATTCAGAGAAGAAAAGACTCCAATTATGGTCGGCACTCAGATGGTCACAAAGGGTCTTGATTTCCCGAATGTTACGCTGGTAGGTGTTATCTCCGCCGACCAGTCACTATATTCCGGCGATTACCGCGCTTCTGAGCGAACATTTTCCCTCATCACCCAGGTTGTCGGCCGCTCAGGACGTGGAGAGACTCCGGGCAGGGCGGTGATCCAAACCTTTACGCCGCAAAATCAGGTCATTTTGCAGGCTGCAAGCCAGGATTACAACAGTTTTTATAAGTCTGAGTTGGAAATGCGCAGAATCCAGTGGTGTCCGCCATTTTCGGATTTGTTTTGTGTAACAGCCACCGGTATAGATGAGGAGCTTGTGCTTCGCTGTTTATTGCAGGCTCGGAACATTCTCTCCGATGAGCTGAGAAATCATGCTGGAGCGCGCATTCTGGGACCCGCGCCGCTTCCGGTCGTTCGAGTGAACAACAGGTTCAGATATCGGCTAACAGTCTCCTGCAAGGATAGCAAGGAAATCCGTGAGCTGATTTCTTCAGTAATAATCCACTGTTCAAAGAGCAAGGAATTCAAAGGTGTTTCCGTCTTCGGTGACATTAACCCAAACCAATAGTAGTAGAAATAGGAGCAATGCATGGCAACACGAAACATTCTTTTGAAAGGGGACGCGCTGTTGGAAAAGCAGTGCCGTCCTGTAACTGAATTCAACGAACGTCTGCATATACTGCTGGACGACATGAAGGAAACCCTCGCGCAGGCCGGCGGGGTTGGTCTTGCTGCGCCTCAGGTCGGAGTTCTACGCAGGGCTGTTTTGATTCTTGAGACTAATGTTGAGGATGAGGCGGACGAATATTTTATTGAACTTATAAACCCCGAGATTATTCTTACCGACGGCGAGCAGGTTGGTCCCGAGGGCTGCCTCTCAGTGCCGGGGCAATACGGAATTGTGCCTCGTCCCGAAAAGGTCACAGTGAGAGCCCAAGACAGATTCGGCAAGATCTTTGAAGTTGAGGGAGAGGGGATCACCGCCCGCTGCTTCTGTCACGAAATTGACCATCTAAACGGCGTTCTCTTTACATCGCTGGCCGAAAGAATGCTGACGAAGGAAGAATTAGCAACTTGATTTCAGGAGGTTACCTATGCGTATAGTTTTTATGGGAACTCCAGAATTTGCAGCGGCCTCTCTAAAGGCCATGATCGACAATCACTTTGATGTTGTCGGTGTTTTCACGCAGCCGGACAAGCCTAAAAACCGAGGCATGAAGCTATCGGCTTGTCCTGTGAAGGAGCTTGCTCTGGAAGCTGGAATTCCGGTGTTTCAGCCGGAGAAGATGCGTGACGGCACCGCACTCGAAATGCTGAAAAATCTCAACCCCGATTTGGTCGTGGTAGTAGCATACGGCAGGATACTTCCTGATGATATCCTTGCAGTTCCCCCGCTTGGTTGTATAAACATACACGGCTCTCTGCTTCCCAAATACAGGGGCTCGGCACCGATTCAGCACGCAGTTCTGAACGGAGATAATATAACAGGACTTACCTCTATGTATCTGGCTTCAGAGCTTGACTCCGGAGATATTATTTACACGGTTGAAACTGAAATAGGTGAATTTGAAACCTCCGGCGACTTGTTTGAACGTCTTGCAGTTCTGGGAGCAGAGCTTTTGTGCAAGACATTGAAAGATATTGAGGCAGGTGTTTCCCCACGCACACCTCAAAACCATGCACTAGCGTGCTTTGCGCCCCCACTATCAAAAGAAATGTCTCAGATAGATTGGACTATGTCCCCACGCATGATAAACAAGCAGGTCTGTGGACTTAATCCGTGGCCGCTTGCGACAGCAAGGCTAGCGGGGAATGAGTTTAAGATTTTCGCGGTAGAATATATCGGGAATAAAACCGACAAAGCTCCGGGTACAATTTTGTCCGCCGACAGCAAAAGGGGAATAGAAGTGGCCTGCGGTAATGGTGAAACCATTCTGATCACACGCCTTCAGGCTCCCGGCGGAAAACAGATGTCAGCGGCCGATTACCTTCGCGGACATCCGATAGATATTAACTGACTCGGAGGACACTATGCAGAAAACCGCCAGAGAAGCGGCCCTCATTGTTTTGGAACGCTGCAGAAGGAATCAGGCTTTTTCAGATTCGCTCCTGACTAATATACTCAATGATTCCGGTCTTGACGCCAGGGATCGCGCCCTGACTACGAAGCTCAGCTACGGAGTGCTGCAAAACATAATTTTGCTGGACTTTTATATTGACGCTTTCTGCAACGGCGCAGGCAAACTTGAACCAAAGGTTCGCGACATCCTGCGTATGTCGATATATCAATTGCTGTTTCTCGACAGGATACCTGACCATGCGGCGGTCAGCCAGGCGCTTGAACTGTGCAACAAGAGTGGCTATTCACGCGCTTCGGGCCTGGTCAACGCCGTACTTCACAGGGCTATACGCTCAAGGGAAGCCCTTCCTGAGATTCCGCACACAAGCGACGAGGAATATCTCTCGATTAAATACAGCACTCCGAAAGAGCTTGTTTCTGTCCTAGTTGGCGATTTTGGCTTTTCCGAAGCAGAAAAGCTGCTCACTGCCAATAACACCGAAACTCCAATGACGGTTCAGGTCAATGTACTGAAAAATACGGCAAGCGAACTAATTGAGTCGCTAATGAGCGAAGGCATTGTCGCGCACATGCATAACACTCTGGAAAATTGCCTTGTTCTGCCGACCTCTGGCGACCTGACCGCCCTGCAAGCCTTCAGAAACGGCCTGTTTTTCGTTCAGGACGCGGCGGCAATGCTGTCTGTACTTGCGGCGGCACCTAAGGCAGGTCAGCGGGTGCTTGACGCCTGCGCCGCGCCGGGCGGAAAGAGTTTTTCCTGTGCTATTCAGATGGAAAACACGGGAAGTATCACTTCCTGTGATATACACGAGAACAAGCTGGCGCGCGTTTCCAAGGGCGCCCGGGATCTGGATATCAACATCATAAGCACCGCTGTTGCCGATGCCACACAGTCACAGGAAATCTATTATGAGGCTTTTGACCTTGTAATTGCGGACGTACCCTGTTCCGGTTTTGGGGTTATCCGCAAAAAGCCGGATATCCGCTATAAAAGCCTTGCTGAAACAGCTGAACTTCCAAAGCTGCAGCTGCGGATTCTTGAGAATGTGTCCGCTTATGTTAAACCCGGCGGAGCCCTGCTATATTCCACCTGCACAATTCTAAGACGTGAGAATGAAGCTGTCACTGCAAAATTTTTGTCGCAGCACCCGGAATTTTCGGCAGAGGGATTTGAGCTTCCCGCGCCAATCGGCAGAGTTGAGTCCGGGATGATGACATTGTACCCTCACATACATGACACCGACGGATTTTTCTTCTGCAAGCTGAGGAGACGCAATGAGAGCTGACATTAAATCAATGCTTCCCGGGGAACTCGCCGTGGACTTTGCAGACTTGGGTTTGCCAAAGTTCCGCTCCGGACAGGTTTTCTCCTGGCTCAGCCGCGGGGTGCGTTCCTTTGAGGAAATGACGAATTTACCCAAAGAGCTTCGTTTATCGCTCGAGGAAAGATATTATATAAGCGTGCCAAAGCTGTTGAAAAAACAGGTTTCAAAAGATGACGGCACTACTAAATACCTCTGGGAACTCGCTGATGGCAATGCTATCGAAACCGTTGTTATGAAATACAAGCACGGCAACACCGTCTGCATCTCCACACAAGTGGGCTGCCGTCAGGGCTGCGCCTTTTGCGCCTCAGCAATCGGAGGTCTTGTACGCAACCTGGAACCCTCGGAAATGCTGGACGAAGTTTTATTTTCGCAGCTTGACTCCGGCAGTAAAATTTCAAACATTGTCCTCATGGGAATCGGTGAGCCTCTGGATAATTTTGATAATGTGATTCGCTTCCTGTCGCTGGTCAATGACAGCGGCGGTATGAACATCGGTATGCGGCATATTTCGCTTTCCACCTGCGGATTAACAGAAAAATTTGACAAACTGGCCGCTCTTAACCTACAATTGACTTTGTCAATCTCTCTGCACGCGCCGGATAACGAAACCCGCTCAAAACTAATGCCTGCAAACAGGGACAGAGGTGTCGAGGATCTCTTTGATGCCTGCGAGAAGTACTTCGCGCACACCGGCAGACGTATTTCATTTGAATACGCTATGATTGACGGTGTTAACGATTCACCGGAACAAGCAAAACTGCTTGGCGATAGAGCCAGGCATCTTTCAGCACATGTTAATTTAATCCCGCTCAACCACGTTGAGGAGCGCGACTTTGCTCCGTCAACGTCTGCGAATTTGAAGCGTTTTATAAAAATCCTGGAGGACCGGGGAGTCAATGTTACCGTCAGGCGAAAACTGGGCGGAGATGTTGAGGCCTCCTGCGGCCAACTCAGGAGAAAGTCTGCAGTCGACAGATGATAGGAGGGGCCATGAAGGGCTACACAATTACTGATATCGGAAAAGTTCGATCTGAAAACCAGGATTGCGTTCGCTATGTTCAAAACCTGCTCGCCGGTTATGGAATACTCGCGCTATGCGACGGAATGGGCGGAGCCAGCGCCGGCAGTGTTGCCAGCGATATTGCGCTCAGCGCCTTCACGGGCAAGATATCTGAATCAATAACGGAAAAGAAGAATCGTGATAAACTTTCCGAAATTACAAGGACGGCCGTCGAATTCGCTAACTCCGCAGTATATCAACAGTCCGTAAGTAATGAAAAGTATTCCGGTATGGGCACAACTCTTGTGGCCGCCGTTGTGAAGGGCAGGCAGTGCTGCATTGCCAACGTGGGAGACAGCCGCGCCTATTTGATTGCTGACGGCTCAATCACCCAGATTTCCAGCGATCACTCTTTTGTCGAGGATATGGTCAGGCGCGGGAGCATCACCCGCGAACAGGCAAAAAACCACCCGAGGAAAAATGTTATTACAAGAGCTCTCGGCATAGATGCAACAGTGGAATGCGATATATTCACTCCAATTCTAAAGAAGAATCATCTTCTCCTGCTTTGTTCGGACGGTTTGAGCAACACGCTGGCAGACGATGAAATACTCGAAATTACAAAGAGAAGTAAGAATCTCGAAGAGATTGCGAAGGAACTTTTGGATTTAGCCCTTTCAAGAGGGGCGCCAGACAACGTCACAGTCGGTCTGCTTCAAAAGTAATTCGGGTTTTTACAGTAATCAGGAGGCTTTGCCATGGAAAAAAGCATGGATAGATATCTAGGCCAAATGCTTGACAATAGATATGAGATTCTTGAGGCAATCGGCACAGGGGGAATGGCGATTGTTTACAAGGCGCTTTGTCACAGGCTCAATCGTTTTGTTGCCGTCAAGATATTAAAAGACGAATACGCGGAGGATGCAGAGTTTCGCGAGCACTTTAAAGCGGAATCACAGGCAGTTGCGATGCTCTCCCACCCAAACATTGTGGCTGTCTATGATTTCAGCAAATCACCTGATTGCCAATATATTGTTATGGAACTGCTTGAGGGAATCACATTAAAGCAATACATGCTGAAAAAAGGCGCCCTCAGCTGGAGGGAGGCTCTGCATTTTTCAATGCAGACAGCCAAAGCCCTGAGTCATGCACACAGCAAGGGCATCGTTCACAGAGACATTAAACCGCAGAACATAATGGTCGGAATGGACGGGAACATCAAGGTTGCGGATTTTGGCATCGCCCATCTTGAAAACGAAAGCAACCCCAATTCTACCGAAACCATGGGTTCCATACATTACATTTCTCCTGAGCAGGCGAGGGGAGAAATGGTTGACGCGCGTTCAGACATATATTCTCTGGGAATAGTTATGTATGAGATGCTGACCGGTCAGCTCCCTTATGAGGGAGACTCGGTTGAAGCCATTGCAGTGCAGCACTTTGGCTCTTTGCTTACACTGCCCGGAGACATCAACCCTGACATACCCATTCGTCTTGAGCAGATTTCCCTCAAGGCTATGACTCCTGATATTGAGCAGCGGTATCAGACAGCGGATGAATTGCTGTATGACCTCGAGGACTTTCGCAAGCATCAGCTTACAGGTGATGTTTCAGACGATGACCAGATAAATTCTGAAACCTATGACTCTGAGAATCCTGTATGGCATGTTCGTCCGATCAGCCGCGCAGGAGAGCTTTCAAAGAAGGACTATGCCCGCAGACGTATCCGTGCCAGAAAAGTCAGTACCTTTTTCGGAATTGCGCTGGTTGCCATATTCGCGCTTGCTATAGTCGCTTTCCTCTGGAAGTACTGGATTGAGGACATTTTTGTCGACAGGGAGCGAATGGTTATTCCCAGCTTTATTGGGCAAAATGTTTCGGAAGTAACCAGCGACCCCGACTACGAGGGCATTTACACTTTTGACGTGACATATGCTATCAACCCAGATTTTCCGGAAGAAACGATCGTTTCCCAAACGCCTGAAGCAAACAGAAGCATGGCTCCGACAAGCGAGGGAATAAAGATAAAACTCATTGTCAGCACCGGTATATTGATGACTGAGATTCCGGACTTGTATAACAACGAATACCGCCAGGCAAAAATTACTCTGGAAAAGCTTGGCTTTGTTGTCGAGCTGACATATGTTGCATCGGAAGACATCGTTGAGGATTATGTGATCAGCACTCAACCCGCTGCAGGGGAGAAGATGCCCAGCGGTTCAACCGTGTATATCAATGTAAGCATCGGACCTTCAACGATCGAATATGATATGCCTGATCTTATCGGCAAGACTCAGGACGAGGCGCGAACAATTCTGGTCGAAATGGGTCTGAGTATCGGATCGGTAACCGAAAGCGAAAGCACCCGAACAAAGGGTTCTATCATCTGGCAAAACATCACTCCCGGAGACAAGGTAACGAGAAGCGACCTTATTTATCTAAGAGTTTCCACGGGCTATGTGCCGCCTCCGCCGACCGACACGCAGACGTCGCCGCCAGATGTTCCGGCCGAAACCGGTGGATAAGTATGCCAACAGGACTGATCGTCAAGGCCCTTAGCGGCTTCTATTACGTCAATTCCGCCGACAGAGTGTACGAGTGCCGTGGCCGGGGAAAGCTCCGTCAGGAGGGCAGTTCACCGCTGGTAGGCGACCACGTTGATTTTGTACTCTCAGATGAAGGCAAGGGCACAATAAATAGTATCCATCCTCGCAGGAACAGCTTCGCGCGTCCTGCTGTTGCAAACATTGACTGTATGGTCGTTCTTGCCTGTGCTGTTAATCCTGTTACTGACCCCTTTTTGATTGACAGGGTGACGGCTCTTGCGGAAAACGCTGCCTGCGAAGTGATCGTATGCATAAACAAGGCTGACCTGAACAGCGGCGACGACTTATTTGCAATTTATGAACACACCAACTACACTCTTATTCGTACAAGTGCGGTAACAGGGCAGGGGATTGATATTCTCAGAGCCGCCATTGCAGACAAAATCTGCGCATTCACAGGAAACAGCGGTGTCGGAAAGTCAAGCCTGCTGAACGCTCTTTCTCCCGGTTTGCGCATTCAGGTCGGAGAGGTTAGTGACAAACTCGGCCGCGGCAGGCACACCACCCGTCACGTTGAGCTGTTTTCTCTCGGCAACGGCGCGTTTATCGCGGACACTCCCGGCTTTTCGTCTTTCGACATAGAAAAAACAGATCACATACCAAAGGAGAATCTTCAATACGCTTTTAATGAGTTCAGCCCACATCTTGGAAAGTGCCGTTTTGATGACTGTGCACACATAAATGAGCCTGAATGCGCCGTTTTGGAAGCGGTTTCGCAGGGGATTGTCAGCCCGAGCAGATATGCCAGCTACGTGCGTCTTTATGAATATGCTGCTCAAGTAAATGATTGGGAACTGAAAAAGAAAGAGAATTGACAATTTGTCCCTCTGCATATTATGTACTATCATAATTGCAGGGGGGTATTTTATGGGCAATTGGAGAGGGCCAAATATATTCCGGATAGGCTGCCTGACAGTAATTGTTGGAGTTATTGTTTTCCTCATACTCATACTCCCTCCGCAATTCTGGTGGTTTATCCTTGGAATTGCCCTGATTTGCGCCGGAGTAAGAATAATTTGCTGTCGCTGATTCTGTACAAGCGGCATATTTTAATTTCAAGTTTCATAATCTTAAACAAACCGATTATGAAAGGACTGAAATGCTATGCGTTTGCCGCTTAAAGCACTGGAAAGCGAGTGCCTGAAGCTTATATACAGTGATAAGATCACACAAGAGGGGAGTATCGAACTGGTAATTCCAGACACCTGCGGAGATGTTGGAAAAATCCTGGATGTCCGGGGACAGCTGCTGATAAATTCAAATAAGTCAGTAAGTGACGGCCTGATTGTCAGTGCCTCAGTCGAGGTTGACATAATTTTCTTAGATGAAGACGGAGATTCAATCCACACCGTTTCTGTGCAACTCCCATTTGAGTTTGACCAAACAATAAAAGGCGCAACTGAGGACACAGACGCTGTTATTTCCATGGAAATGTGCCGTCTCGACGCAAGGACGCTCAACCCACGCAAGCTTCTTGTTCGTGCCGAGCTGAGCGCAGACATCCGCTGTTATAACGAGGATAAGTTCGTCCTCTGGGAGACGCTTGAAAATCCTGAGGAATACGGCATTCATCTTAAGCGGGAAGATATTGAACACAGCTTAATTATGGATATTGGGGAAAAAAGTTTTACTGTGTCGGACGAGTACAACATGCCTTCAGACCAGACCGGGGACGCTAGAACACTCTCCTGTGTCACCGAGATATGCATTGATGATGTAAAAACCGTGGGAAACAAGGTCATTTTTAAGGCAACAGCAAAAACAAATGCAGTGTTTTTATGTTCTGACATGGATATCTCCTCAGCAAACTTTGAGACACAGTTTTCGCAAATAATTGAAACTGACTCCGTAAGAGAAAATGCACAAGTTAACATAATACCTTATATAACAGCTTCTGATTTTGTTTTTCTCCCCGACAGGGAGGAAGGCGTAATTGCAGCTAACATAAAGGTATGTGTACAGGCGATTTGCGTTGCAAACCGCGCTTCAGTCTACGTCGCCGATGCATACAGCAACAAGTTTTCTATAGAAGCCGTAACGGCAGATGTTCCTGTTTTTTCTTTAATCCCGTCAAAGCAAATGAAGCTGAGACTCGAGGGCTCGTGCGGGTCTGAGATCGACAAAGTTCTGTACATTTACTGCGGGGGCGTTTGCAGCGATATAAATGGCAGCAAACTCGACTTCACGGCACGCATTTGCGGGGTCGGCACAAACAGTGACGGCCTGTGTGTTCCGCTCAGTGCAACCTTGCGCGGCTCTCAGGAGCTCGATTTGGAGGCAAATCAACGCGTTGACATTTTTGACATTTGCTGCTGCGCACCTGATCTTTCAGATGAGGGCAGGATTGAGCTTGAAATCAGCTATTGCATTTCTGTACGGGACGATGAGCAAATCGATGCTCTGTGCGCTATCGAAGTCGACGAGGAAATGCCTGTCAACTCCGAAAGCCGCCCGTCACTGGTGATTCTCTGCGCAAACTACGACGCCTCGCTCTGGTCGCTTGCAAAAGAGTATTGCTCCACAATAGAGGCAATAAGAGATGCCAACAGCCTCTGCGGAGAGTTTGACGAAAAGACGCGTCCGCTGCTTATTCCAAAGGTCTGAACATTAGTTCAGACCTTTCCTTTTCAAACACTTGCGCTGCTTCTCATAGTGTGATAAAATTAATCAGCAATTTACACGAGGAGCTGTTAACATGTCTGGACATTCAAAGTGGCACAATATTCAAAAAACCAAGGGCGCCCAGGACGCCAAGCGCGCAAAAGCGTTCACCAAAATAGCAAGAGAGATGATCGTCGCCGTTAAAGAGGGCGGGAGCGGAGATCCTGCAAACAATTCGCGGCTGGCAGCGATTATTACCAAGGCCAAGGCTGCGAACATGCCAAACGACAACATCAAGCGCACTATAGAAAAGGCTCTCGGTTCCGGAGATTCCTCGAACTATGAGAGCATCACATATGAAGGCTACGGGCCTTGCGGTGTCGCAGTCATTGTTGAAACGATGACGGACAACCGCAACAGAACCGCATCAGAAATGCGCCACTATTTTGATAAATACGGCGGCAACATGGGAGCAACCGGCTGCGTCTCCTGGTCTTTTGACAAAAAGGGCGTTATCCTTATCGACAACGAAGACGGCAAGCTCAACGAGGATGCCGTTATTGAGGACGCCCTCGATGGCGGCGCGGACGACTGCGTCACAGAAGACGGCAGTTTTATTGTATATACCAGCCCTGAGGCATTTCAGGAAGTTGCCTCCTATCTTGAGGAGAAGAAATACGTTTTTCTATCGGCGGAGATTGAGATGGTCCCGCAGAACTATATTGAACTCAAATCTGAAGAGGACGTCAAGAATATGACGAAAATGCTCGACTTGTTTGAGGACAACGACGATGTGCAGAACGTATGGCACAACTGGGATAGTGAAGAATAGTTCAGATGAGTGCCTGTTCACAGTTGCAAATCTAATTCAAAGGAGAAACTGATGAAAAAGAATCCTTTTGCGATTATCGTTGGCCTTGTCATTATTGCTGTAGGTGTTATTTACGCAGGGAATATCATCGGATTTTGGGAGCTGGATATCACCTTTGCCGGCTGGTGGACTCTCTTTATCATCATTCCTTGCGGTTTCAGTATATTTTCAGGCGGTCTCAATGTTGTTAACAGTGTTGGCGTTGCGATTGGTGTTCTCCTTTTTCTGTCCGCGCAGGGTATCTTGAAAGACGGAATCGGGTACAAACTCATTGCACCGATAATTATTGTCGCCATTGGTTTCGGAGTGGTCTTCAAGCACCTGGGTCGCTCCAAAAAAGACGGCACTAACGGAATTTTTGCCGGTAACAACGGTGAAAACTTTTTTGCGATTTTCGGCGGCAACTCACCTCAATTTACTGGGGTTGTGTTCCGCGGCGTCAATACATATGCTGTTTTCGGCGGAATCGAGCTTAGGCTTCAGGAGGCTGTTATAAAGCGTGACTGCGCAATAAATGCCTATTCTATCTTTGGGGGTACGGACATTACGCTCCCGGACAATGTGCGGGCCGTAATCTCCAGCACGCCAGTTTTCGGCGGCGTTGACAACACTTTCGTTTCAGCAACATATGAGGGCGCCCCGACGGTTTATATTCGCGCAATCAGTATTTTCGGCGCAACCGATATAAAATAGGAATATATAAAAAACGGCCGCAGGGAGTTTCCCTGAGGCTGTTTTAATATTTCTCAGTCCAGCATCGACAAAGCAGCCTCGTCCGCAATAACAGTTACGTTGGGATGAACCCTAAGAATTGATGCGGGAATACGAGGCGTTACATTGCCTGTAAGCGTTTCCTTAAGGCACTGCGCTTTGTCGGCGCCGCTGACCAAAAGGAGAATGTGCTTCGAGCTCATGATGCCGCCGATACCCATTGTCAGCGCTTTGCGAGGCACATCGCTCTCAGAGGCGAAGAAGCGCTTGTTCGCCTCGATTGTGCTCTCGTCCAAGGCCGTAACATGAGTTGCAACGATGAATTCATCGTCCGGCTCGTTGAACCCGATATGACCGTTGCGGCCAATTCCGAGAATCTGGAGGTCTGTTCCGCCCATGTCTGAGATCAATTCTTCATACCTTTCACATTCGGCATCGAGATCTTCTGCCAAACCGCAGGGGACATGAGTGTTTTCCTGATTAATATTGATTGAGTCAAACAGGTTACTGCGCATAAAAAAGCGGTAGCTCTGTTCGTTTTCCGGGGAAAGCCCTGCATATTCATCAAGGTTAACTGAGCGGACTTTGCTGAAATCCAGCCCCTGCTCCTTGTGCCTGCGAACGAGTTCCTGATACGTTGCTACTGGCGTTGAGCCGGTTGCCAGTCCAAGCACACAGTCAGGCTTGCTCGCAACAAGCCCGGAAATTATTTCCGCGGCCCGTAAGCTCATTTCTTCATAGTTTTCAGTTTTTATTAATTTCATTTAATTCACGCTTTCATCGGATAAATGTGCGGTTGGGATATTAGAATTATATTCAGCTAATCCAAATAATACCATTTACTTTTAATTGCCCATAAGGAACACATTTGTGTCTGTTCCGAAATTAGAGGCGCTATAGCACACAAGCACCGTATCAATTCCGTTGTCGCGTACATAGTCGGCAACGGAGCTTTCATAGAGCTGAGTCTTGTAATAGCGCAGATCCATGACGTGGATCTCCGAGAAACTGTCCTGAATGAAAGGTATCAGGCTGTCGGTATAGCTGTCCCTAAGAATAAGCAGGGTAGGGGCATCCGACGCTCCGGTGGTAACCTTTATCAGAGGAGTAATTCCACCCATGAAAAATGAATATTTGTCCTTCTTTGCAAGGAAGGTGGAGTCGTAAAGCCCAGTTTCCTCCGGCTCTGTTTTCATATAGTTGATAACCTTGGTGCTTGCCTGCTGAGGTGCAAAGACCTCAATAGAGTCAGGGGGGACCCAGCTCATTCCGGACTTTGAGTAAATCGTGCCGTAAAACTCTTTTGAAACCGTCTCACGGTCAAAACTGCTTAAGGGCTCGTGCGGTATTCCCATGGCTTCCATTATTGCCTCGTAGCCGTAGAAAGCTCCCAGGCTTGTCCAGTGATGGTCTGTGCGGTAATAGATATACTCATCCGAATGCGCCTTTAGCGCGCTGTACATATCAATATTAATGGCGCCGGACTTGGCGTAAGCGTAGTCAATGGTTTCCTTTTGACTGTCGTTCGGGGCGTTCATTGGTACAATGTCTGATCGGATTTCCGCTATTCCGGGAATCATGCAGAAGTAAACAGGAACACCTGCGGTTTCTACTAATGAGGAAACCGCCGCAATGTTTGTATCTAGTTGTTCCGCTTCTGGTTTGGAATACCCCTCGATGAGGGTATTTTCTCTGCACAGATAAACTCCGTTGTTTTCCTTTTTTCCGGCAAGCAGCTCACATCTTGCTTTTACCGTCATCCAGTCATCTCTGAACGGAAACTGGTCAGTGGTATAAGACTCAAACTTTCCTGTAAACCTTTCTCCAAAGAGTGCCTCCAAAGTAAACTTCGGCGCCTGAGTGAGCTCGCGGTTCTCCTGCTCGGAAAAGCCGACGTCCGGCATAGCCAGAAAAAGGACAAAGAACCCGAAAATGAATACGCAAAACAGGATTATCTGAACTATTGAAGATTTTTTCGACATCTCAGCACCCCCCTTAGAAACGGAAATAGAGGAACGGATTATAGCTCGCGTCAACCAGATACGCCGTGCAGACAAAGAGCGTAATAACGGTCAAAGCAGGAGCCAGCCAGGATTGCGTTTTGGACGGCAGCTTATTAAAGAGCTTGCTGGGCAGGGGAGTGCTGGCAATAGCGCCGATCACTATTATCACAGCAAAGGACAAGAGCTGGTAGCCGTCCGTTCCGGTATAAACGCCGTTCTGACCAAAACCGAACATTGTTTTGTAGTATTGGCCAACCTGCGGCAAATTGTCGATCTGAAAAAGAACCCAGGCAAGAAGCGTAATCAGGTGGACGTATAGATTTGAAACAAGTTTTGGCGCACGCTCCAGATGTTTGAGCAAAAAGCGTTTTTCAATTATCAGCAGAACTCCGTACATAGCGCCCCACATCATAAATGTCCAGTTTGCGCCGTGCCACAAACCGGTCAGTGACCAGACTATCATAATGTTGAGGTACTGGCGCGCTTCACCCTTGCGGTTACCTCCAAGCGGAATGTACACATAGTCACGGAACCAGGTTCCAAGACTGATGTGCCACCTTCGCCAGAACTCCGTAATGCTGTGAGAAATGTACGGATACTTGAAGTTCTCCAAAAACTCAAAGCCCAGCATGCGGCCCAGGCCGATTGCCATATCACTGTAACCGGAGAAGTCAAAATAGATCTGGACCGAAAAGGCCACCACTCCAAGCCAGGCGCCGACGGTCGTGAGCTCACCGGTTCCGAGGGCAGCATAGCAGGTGTCCCACAGTACACCAACGTTATTTGCAATGAGAACCTTTTTAGCAAGGCCGACCGTGAACCGGCGGATACCGCTCGAGAACTGGTCAACGCTTGTAGCGCGGAAGCCGAGCTGGGAGGCAATGTCCTTATATCTGACAATCGGACCGGCAATAAGCTGCGGGAAAAGTGCGACAAAGGTTCCAAAGCTGATGTAGCTTTTTTGAACATCGCCGTCTCCGCGGTAGATATCGATTGGATATGACATCGTCTGGAAAGTGTAAAATGAAATACCGATGGGCAGAACAAGTCCAAGCGGTTGTATAAAGCTCGTCCCCGTAAGACTGTTGAAAGTCGTGATGAACAAATCGAGGTATTTATATACGACCAGCATGCCAATATTAATAACAATATTGATAATGAGTATAGTTCGGGCTTTTTGCTTATTATCATCCTTGTACTTGCCGACAAAATAGCCTGTTATATAGTTGACGGTGATACAAATCATCATCAGGATTATATAAACAGGTTCGCCCCAACCGTAAAAGACAAGGTTTACAATAAACAACCAAAGGTTGCGCCATTTACGGGGGACGATATAGTAGACCGCAAGCACGATCGGCAGATATAGAAACATGAAGACGATACTAGAGAAAACCATTTGGCTTACCCTCCGGTGGTTGTTTTTTCGACATATGGAACAAAATGTGGTGCACGCAAACTATTGGTTACAAATTGATACAACATATTGTGTCTATTCTACTAAAGAAACTCAGGAAAAGCAATACTATTCTTCCTCATTTTCACTCTTTTTCGGGGAATAATCCGCCAGGGGATTGGCCGCAGCAGCGATGCGCAGCTCACTGCTGTCAACGTGAGTATAAATCTGGGTTGTATTCAGGTGCTCGTGGCCCAAAACTTCCTGAAGAGTTCTTACGTCGACACCGTTTTGCAGCATAAGCGTTGCTGCTGTATGGCGCAGCTTATGAGAAGAATACTGAGTTGGATCAAGCCCGGCTTTCAGGAGGGTTGTCTTGACCATGCTGTGAACCATTTCACGAGAAATCCGCGTGCGCCTGTTGGATACAAACAGCGCCTGCTCATGGGCAGGGGTGAGGCTTTTACGGACTATTAGCCAGTCATTAATAGCCTCAATGGTAGACTCGTTCAGATATACAATTCGCTCCTTGTTGCCTTTACCCAGAACTCTTAGGTAGTCTGCATGAAAATCGTTGATGTTCAGGCCGACGATTTCCGAAATACGCAGGCCGCAGTTAAGGAAAATGCAAATAATACAGTAGTCACGCTCTTTGTTTTTGCCGTCGACAGAATTCAAAAGCCGCTTACTTTCATCAAGTGAGAGATAGCGGGGGAGTGTTTTAGGCGTTTTGGGTGAATCAAGGTCTGCAACAGGGTTTTCTGCAAGAAGTTTTGCTTTAACTGTTAAATATTTATAGAAACTCTTAATACATGCAATTTTTCTTGCACGAGTGGTTGCCGAAAGACCAAAATCTTTTGCGCGGCTGCGCTGATTAACAACGCGGTCACGGGAGAGGAAGGCGAGGAAGTCATATATCTCGTTAATAGTGACTCCGGAGACAAAGTGTAAATCAATGTCCATAATGCTGATTTCATCTAAATCTGTCGAACGCGGTACAAGACCGCGCGCGATTTTAAGATAGCGGAAGAATGTCCGCAGGTCAAGAAAGTATTCATCAACGGTTCCGGAAGAATGACCTTTGATTGTTTCGTGGTACATGAGGAAGTCTTTGAGTATAGCCGGAGATTGACTGCGATAATCCATATTAAAACCTCCAAAAACACAAAATAATAATTCAGCCTGTATTATCCGCGATGAACTGACCGCAGGACAGGAGAAACAAACGGTGTCAAAACCCGATAACCGCAGAGAAAGCATAGCATATCATTATAGGGAAGTCCATTGACGAATTGACCAAATATTAAACAAAATAAAAATTTTGTTTAATTCGGGGGAGGATAAAATGGGTTTTTGGAGGATTATGCAATTAAACACGAGACATCCCTTACTGGGCTGTCCCGTGTTTACATTATGATATCTTACTTTTTGCTGTTGATTGCCGCGTGAGCCGCCGCAAGTCTTGCGATCGGCACGCGGAACGGTGAACAGCTTACATAGTCCAATCCAACCTTGTTGAAGAATTCGATTGACGACGGATCGCCGCCGTGCTCTCCGCAAACGCCCATGTGCATGTCCGGCCTAACTGATTTCCCGAGCTCAACTGCGCGTTCAACTAAATGACCGGTTCCCTGAATGTCAAATCTCTCGAAGGGATCAGACTCATAGATTTTCATGTCGAGATACGTCGGCAGGAATTTGCTGGAGTCATCTCTGGACAGACCATAGCTCATCTGGGTCAGGTCGTTGGTACCGAAGGAGAAGAATTCCGCCTCAACCGCAATCCTGTCTGCGGACATTGCGGCTCTTGGCAGCTCTATCATTGTTCCTACCAGATAGTCGACCTTAACGCCGTTCTTATGGATAATCTGATCGGCCGTGTTGGTAATGAGCTTCTTCAGATAGCGCATTTCACCGCCGGAGCTGACCAGCGGAACCATGATCTCCGGTACGATCGTCTCCCCTGTTTCCTTCATAACATTAATAGCGGCCTCAATGATCGCCTGTGTCTGCATTTCACCGATTTCGGGCCACATAATCGGAAGGCGGCAGCCGCGCATACCCATCATTGGGTTCAGTTCGTGCAAATCGGCAATTGTAGCCTTCAGTTCCTCAAAAGGAATGCCCATTTCCGTTGCGAGAGAGTCTATGTCAGCATCGGCAGTCGGCAGGAACTCATGGAGCGGCGGATCCAGCAGGCGGATTGTGACGGGTTTTCCGAGCATGGACTTGAATATTCCTTCAAAGTCGGCTCTCTGCATCGGCAACAGCTTTGCCAGGGCGTGACGGCGCTGCTGCTCTGTCTTGGAAACTATCATTTCACGCATTGCGGGGATTCTCGCGGCGTCAAAGAACATGTGCTCTGTGCGGCACAGTCCGATTCCCTCCGCACCGAAGCGCAGAGCTGACGCTGCATCGGCGGGGTTATCGGCATTTGCGCGGACTTTCAGGCGTCTGAATTCATCTGCCCAGCTCATAATTGTTGCAAATTCTCCGGCAACCTCGGCCTCTACTGTTTTGATAACGCCGAGGTACACTTTGCCGGTAACACCGTCGATGGACATGAAGTCGCCTTCGCGAACGACATTACCCTCAATGCTTAGCGTGCCTTCCTTTTCATTGATGCGCAATGCGCCGCAGCCCGCAACACAGCAGGTTCCCATTCCGCGGGCAACAACGGCGGCGTGGCTGGTTCTGCCCCCGCGCGCGGTAAGAATGCCCTGGGAGGCTGCCATACCCTCGATGTCCTCGGGGCTGGTTTCCGCACGAACAAGGAGCACCGGGCCGTCCTTGCCGTGCTCTTTTGCTTTTTCTGCGGTGAAATATATTGCTCCGCAGGCGGCGCCGGGAGATGCCGGAAGTCCAACGGCAACAGCTTTTGCGTCCTTGAGCGCTTTCTCATCAAAACGCGGATGCAGCAGTGCGTCCAGCTGCTTCGGGTCGATCTTCAGAAGAGCCTCTTCTTTAGAGCACATACCCTCATTAACAAGGGCAATTGCAATCTTCATCGCTGCCTGAGCCGTGCGCTTGCCGTTTCTGGTTTGGAGCATATACAGCTTGCCTCGCTCGATGGTGAATTCCATATCCTGCATGTCGCGATAATGGTTTTCCAGTTTGTCCGCGATATCTGCAAACTCTTTGTAGACATCAGGCATCACTTCGGCAAGCTGATCGATGGTTTGCGGGGTCCTGATGCCGGCGACGACGTCCTCACCCTGCGCGTTCATAAGGAACTCGCCGTAAAGACGCTTTTCGCCATTTGCCGGGTCGCGCGTGAAGGCAACGCCCGTACCGGAATCATCGCCCATATTGCCGAAAACCATCTCCTGCACGTTGACAGCAGTTCCCCACGAGGACGGAATGTCATTCATACGGCGGTAAATGTTCGCGCGGGGGTTGTCCCAGCTGCGGAAAACGGCCTTGACAGACAGCAGCATCTGCTCAATAGGATCAGACGGGAAATCAGCGTTCATACGAGATTTATAGTAGCTCTTGAAGGTGGCAACAAGCTCCTTCAAGTCGTCCGCCGAGAGCTCAGAGTCGAGCTTAACGCCGCGATCTGCTTTCATCACCGTGAGATATTCTTCAAACTTTTCTTTCGGCAGCTCCATTACAACATCAGAGAACATCTGTACAAAGCGGCGATATGCGTCATATACAAATCTGGGATTGCTCGTGAGCTTGATCATACCCTCGGCAACCTCATCGTTAAGGCCAAGGTTGAGAATGGTATCCATCATGCCGGGCATGGATGCTCTCGCACCGGAACGCACAGAAACCAGCAGGGGGTTTTCCGCTGATCCGAATTTTTTCCCTGTGATCTTTTCCAGAGATTTTACATATTCCAGAATTTCATTCTGGATATCAGACGCCAGAGTCTGGCCGTCCTCATAATAACGCGTGCAGGCCTCTGTTGAAATGGTGAATCCCCTGGGAACGGGCATTCCCAAAACCGTCATTTCGGCCAGATTTGCGCCCTTGCCTCCTAATAGCTCACGCATTCCTCCGTTACCCTCGGAAAACAAATACACATACTTTTTGCTCATAAGCACATTCTCCTTTAATATATCAATTCTATTTATTATACAGTACAAAACTGGTTTCCAAACTATTTTCCAACACAGAATCTTTCGAAAATACGTTTAGTTACGTCGTCACGTACAGTTTTTCCGCTTAATTCGCCGATTGCGGCGATGGCATTTTCGGTTTCCGTCAGCACAATGTCCGGTGTATGTCCGGCATCAAGCGAATCAAGAGCTGCCGTGACGGACACGAGCGCTCTGTCGACCGCATTTGCCTGACGGGAATTTGTCAGAATCTCACCCGCCGGAACCTCGGGTGCGGGAAAAAGCTCCCCCACTGCCCTGCCCAGCTCGTCCAAGCCGGTTTTATCCAGGGCGGAAACAAGGCAAATCCTGTCAAATCCGCTGAATAGTTCGATATTCACCCTGTTTTGCTGCAAATCCTGCTTGTTTACAACCGCAATTGAGGGTTTTGAAAGTTTCGACGCTTCTATTGCTTCCTGATCCTCGAAAGTTAAAACCTGTGAGCCATCGAAAACAGCAATGATTAAATCAGCGTCCTGCACTGCCAGCCTTGCTCTGTCAACCCCCATCTTCTCGATCGAGTCGCTGGTTCCGCGAAGGCCTGCAGTATCTATAAGGCGCAGCTTTACGCCGCCAACCAGAAGGCTTTCTTCGATGGTATCCCTTGTTGTACCCGGGGTATCTGTTACTATTGCGCGCTCGTAACCGAGCAAAGCGTTAAGCAGAGACGACTTCCCAACGTTCGGCCTGCCTACAATGGCAGCCTTCACACCGTTTTTCATCACCTTGCCGTGTTCAAATGACTCGAGCAGCGCATGCAGCTCCCCTGCCGCCGCAGCAAAATACTTCCTGTATTTTGAAATCTCAAAGGGCTCGATATCCTCATCCGGATAGTCCAGGACAGCATGATAATGCGATATTATGTCAACCAGTTCGTCGTATATACCGCTAATCTTCTTCTGAATCGCACCACCTAACTGAGCGGCGGCATTTTTAGCTGCGGCTTGAGTCTCCGCATCAATCAGGTCGATAACAGCCTCCGCCTGTGTGAGATCCATTTTTCCGTTGATAAATGCTCTTTTTGTGAATTCTCCCGGCAATGCCTGCCGCGCTCCTGCCGCAAAAAGGCTCTCCAACGACAGACGAAGCACCGTTGGGCTGCCATGGCAGTGAAACTCGGCTGTGTTCTCGCCGGTATAGCTGTTCGGGCTGCGGCTGACAGTGCAGAGGCAGTTATCGAGCAAGTCGCCCTTTGCATCAATCAATGAGCCCAAAACCAGTGTCCTGTCCGGAATTTTCGACAGGGGCTCCCCTGTTCTCGGAATAAAAACAGATTGTGCAATCTTCAAAGAGTCGTCGCCTGAAATCCTTATGATTCCTATTGCTGAGCTGCTGTATCCGGTGGCGATAGCCGCAATTGTATCGGACATTCGTGACACCTCAAATGATTCTAATTGTGGCTGCCCGTTTTGGCGCTTGTCCATCAATGGGCAGCCTGATATTTATTGAAGAGTAATGGGCACGCGCTGGTCGGTCTCGAACATTCTTGTGATAATCGCTGCAACCTCACTGCGGAGAATGTTTGCAGCCGGATAAAAACTTCCCTTTGCGTCCTTTCCGTTCAAGATGCCAGCGCGATAAAAGGCATAGATTTGCGCTGCATTGGCATCCGCCGATTTTACATCAGGTATGGAATTGTCGGCAACAGAATTTTTAACGGCATATGAGCCGGCGGGCAGAGATGCATGGAAAATCGCAACGAATTCGCTGCGCGAAATATATGCGTCGTAATTTGGATAGGTCTTGCTGATAATGCCGTTATTCGCGGCATATTGCAGATAAGTGCTGTACCATGTCGGGCTTCCGTTTGAGAGCGTCACCGAGCCGGTATTATACAATTGATGCATGCAGGCGGCAATTTTGATCGCCTCATTTATTTTCAGGTTTTCGTCCGGAGAATATGCTGTTGTGCTCTTTCCGTTAATAAGTCCCTTAGAAACCGCATATGAAACATAGTTATAGAACCAGGCATCCGACTTTACGTCGATGAAAATCAGGCTGCCGGAATTTGCAATAGTGACACTGCCGAGGGCGGAAATCCTGGAGGCGGAGCTGAAAGTTACAGTTGCTGATGATCCCGCACCTGCAACATAGCGGTGACCCGCTGTCAGCTGCTGTCCGCCGGCAACGTTGCTTCCAGCTGTAAGATCAATCAGCGTTCCCGTAAGTGAGGTGACGCTCGCGGAACCGGACAAAAGCGTGAAACTGCTGCCGGCAGCGGCCGTTATTTTGCCGCCGACACTAACCGCGGATATCGTTGCTCCGCCGGATGCCTGCTTGAGCTTTGCCTGAAGCACTGTAATGGAATCACGGATTCTCTGCAGCGGTTCGTTCAGCACAATTCCGGGATAGGTGTTGTCAACATAGCTGCGCGAAATCAGCGGGTCTTGCGCGCTTCCGGCATCAGCTGCAAATGCGCAGCACAAACCGCATAATAGACATATCGCAAGGAATAATGATAAGGTATGTTTAGCCTTCATTTGATTCTCCGTTAGTTTGCAGACGGTTTTGCTTAACCCTGGCGCTGTCTCCTATAAAATAACTCAGAGCAAGCAAACTGTCAGAAAAATGAATGTTCTCTATAAGAACGTTTGAATCCTTCAGGTCGAGGTCAATATTTGTAAAGTTCCAAATTCCCTTTACGCCGCATGCCGCGACCGACTTTGCAACCTCGCCCGCGACTGTCTGCGGAACTGTGAGAACCGCAATGTCCGCAGGGTTCTTGCTGAGCCACTCCGCCATTTTATCATTCTGAAAGACCGTAACATCTGATATTTTTTTTCCGATTTTCTCAGGATTAAGGTCGAATGCGGCGACGACTTTGAAGCCCAGCTCGGCAAAATGCATGTTTTCAATAAGCGCCTGACCGAGATTGCCGACACCGACAATTATCACTGTCAGACCGTCATTCATTCCAAGAATTCTGGCGACCTGCTCCCGAAGCTCGAGGACTCTATAGCCGTAGCCTTGCTGGCCGAACTCACCGAAGCAGCTGAAATCCTGCCTGATTTGGGAAGGGGTCAGCCCCATTTGCTTTCCAAGTTCGTTGGAGGAAATTCTATCGACCTCTTGAGCAATAAGCTCGTCCAGTTTACGAAGGTACATCGGCAAACGCCTAATCACGTTATTTGATATTCTCTCACGTTTCAAATCGTCTTACCTCCGAAGCGGCATCACAAAAATTCATATCACCAGGGATTATACCACCAATTCGGCTATTTTTCAACACCAACATAACTATTGTTTTAACAAAGTTAATATTAATCAAATATACGCAAATACTGATTTTAAGAGGCTGATGCTATCTTTCCGGCTTTGTTGACAATTTCCCCAAATGGTTTATAATTATGCTATTCATAGGAAAGGACTGGCAGTTTATGAGCGAGAACACAACTAATACGGCTGGAAACAGCGAAATGCCAAAGATTACAATAAAGCGCGCGAACAAGAAACCGGACGGCACACCTCCCCACCCGGGCAGCTATGTTAAGAAGATGATCGCCGTTGTCAGCGGCAAGGGCGGCGTTGGAAAATCTATGGTCACTTCCCTGCTGGCAGTTAATATGAATCACCACGGCTTCAAAACCGGCATAATGGACGCCGACATCACCGGCCCCTCGATTGCAAGGGCTTTTGGTGTATCCGGGCATCCGGAGCCCGTTGAAGGCGGAATGCGTCCTATTAAAAGCCGCGACGGTATCGATATAATGTCAATAAACTTTCTGCTCAGCAACGAGTCTGACCCGGTCGTGTGGCGCGGGCCTGTAATCAGCGGCGCCGTCAACCAGTTCTGGTCCGATGTTCTCTGGGAGAATGAAGACTTTTTGTTCATCGACATGCCGCCCGGAACCGGCGATGTGCCGCTCACGGTATTTCAATCCTTGCCGATTGACGGGATCATCGTTGTAACAACACCTCAGGATCTGGTATCAATGGTCGTTGAAAAGGCTGTGAAAATGGCTGGGCTAATGAACATCCCTGTGCTGGCGATGGTTGAAAATATGAGCTACACTGTTTGTCCCAACTGCAATGAAAAGCACTATTTGTTTGGCGAGAGCAATATTGAAGAGGTCGCCGACAGGTTCGGTGTCGAAACTGTTGTGCAGCTCCCTATCGATCCCCACCTTGCGGCGCTTTGCGATGAGGGAAAAATTGAGGACTTCTCCAAGGACAACCTGCACAAAATCGTCAAAATGCTCCGCAATATGATGGCACCGGAGTGTAGCTGCTAGAAATATCCCCACATAAAAAGGCTGTTGCTTAGAGCAACAGCCTTTTCCTATTTAAATACAAGTTGTATAAGCAGCATATAGCAAAGAGTTCCGCCGCCTATGCTTATCAGATTGTTCCGTTTCCAGAGGTGCAGGGCAACCACGAGGGCAATAGAAATCAACTGCGGGAGCACATGAGCCCACGAAGATAAATCGACGCTTCGTACGCAGTAGATTATGAGCACCGACATCACCGCAGCAGGAAGCATTTTCCCAAGATACTTAACTATCTGAGGCGGTTCATCTCCCCTGCCGAAAAGCGCAAAGGGAAAAACACGCGTTGCAAATGTTATTACTGCCGCAACCATTATAGTCCGGAATACATACATATTTGAACTCATTGTTCCGCCCCTTTCCTTGTGTTACGGAAAGCGCGGAACGATAGCAGGCAAGCAATTGCCGCAATAAGCGATGGCAGTATGAAATTATCCGGTCCGAATATCAGCAGGCTTGCTATGCCGCAAACCGCGCCCGATATTGCGGGAAAATGATTTTTCGTTTCAAGCCACTGCTCGATGAAAATAACCACAAACAGAGCGGTCATCGCAAACTCGACGCCTGCTGTATTAAATTTGAACAATTCACCTATCAGTGCGCCCAGAACGGAGCCGGCGACCCAATACAGCTGGTCAAGCAGGGCAATAAGAAAATAAGTCTTTTTCCAGTCAAGCCCCTCCGGCACGGCTGTCGAGCAGAGTAAGGAATATGTCTCGTCCGTAAGCGAAAAAATCATGTATAAACCGCGCTTGCCCATGGCCTTGAATTTTTCAATGAATGACAGGCCATAAAATATATGCCTGCTATTGATTGAAAGCATCGTAACCGCTGTTGAAAGCAAACTCATTCCGCCGGAAATCATTCCGACCAACACGAACTGTCCTGCGCCGGCATAAATAGTTATGCTTGCCAGCGCGGCCCACAAAAATCCATAGCCCTTTTCCTGAAGAACCAGGCCGAAGGCTATTCCCAAAAATAAATACCCGAACATAACGGGTATAGTACGCCGAAAGGCAAAACTCAATTCTTTTCTCATCTATATCCCCAAACAGTAATTAAAATAGTGAGCTCTCGCGATAATCTCTAATATAATAATCCGAGAGGGCTTCAATCTCCGCACTATCCCCCCGCATGTGAGCGTCATACACTCCAACAACAATGAAGCCTGCGGATTTTGCGGTTTTTAAGGCATACAACGCGTCTTCAAACACCGGAGTCTCAGCCTTTGATGTACCCAGTTGCTCAAGAGCAAACTCAAATATTCGTGGAGATTGCTTCCCCTCGCCTACCATTGTGCATGTAACAATCTGAGTAAAATATCTGATAAGTCCTGTCCTTTCAAGAACCATTTTTGCCAAATGCAAATCAGATGCCGTCGCAACGCACATCTTTACGCCCTTGTCCCTGAGTCTTTCCAGCGTCGCCTGAACCCCGGGCTTTGGCTGGATATTATTTCGATACTCTTCCTCAACCAGCAAGTTTATGCCGTCAATGATCTCCTGCGGCTTTGCCGCAAGTCCATATTCTGTACTCAGATATTCAGAAACCTGTGACATTGTCATCTTGCTGATCCTATATTCAAAATCATCCCGCGGCGTAATACCGCGGGAAACTGCATATTTTATGCCGACCTTATCCCATACGTGCATGGAATCCAAAAGGGTTCCGTCCATGTCAAAAATCGCACCCGAAATTTTCATTGCTTCTCCTAAAATTAATGGCTTAACAGAGCTCTCGCCCTATAGTCACAGCTTAAAATAGTCTCTGGGACAGTAGCAGTCACCGCTCCAAATAACAGCCAGCGCACCGTTTTTCACACTTACGGATGCAGGCATTTCGAGAAACTCATTGCTGACGCCCAAAGGAACGTCTGAAGTCAACACATGGTTTTCGAGCGGATATTTTAATCCCTGCATATTGACTCCCGCAGAGGTCTGAGTCATGGAAAATACGGAAACAGTCCCGCTCATCGATTCACTAAACGCTATACCGCCGTTTTTCACAACCGTGCAGACATTTCCGCAGCCAACAAGGTAGCCGTTTGCACCGTGGTTGGCGATGTAGAACAGGGTTTGCAGATTAGCAAGACTATGGTCAAAGCGACCTCCAAGCCCTCCGTATATAACAATAATATCGTATTCCAGGCGAAGTGCCTCTTTAACGGCAATCATCATGTCCGTATCGTTCTTCTCAGGCAGATAGCGGACTACATTATCACCTGACGGGATATCTCCGAGCGAATCAAAGTCCCCCATAATAAGGTTCGGGGCAATGCCTGCCTCCCGCAGATGCTTCAGGCCGCCGTCAGCAGCAATAATGAAGGCGTCATCAGGAATGAGAAGCCGTGACCCCTGCATATGGCCCGCGCCAACAATGTAGCACACTTTTTTCATTGTAACAACAGCTCCTCTACCTGTGCTAATTGCCCGGGTGTGTTTACTCCGATGATTTCATAGCCGAGATTCCTGCAACAGACACCTACGGGCAACCCCTTCTCCATGAGTAAAACAGGTGCATCTGTCAGGTAATACTCTCCTTGCGCGTTGTTGTTCTTAAGCTCCGAGAGCACTCCACTGAGGGCTGCTGCCTCGAACACATAAACGCCGCTGTTGAGCTCACGAATTTGCTTTTGCTCAGGTGTGGCGTCCTTATCCTCAACCATTCCGGCAAATTTGCCCATACTGTCTCTGAGTATGCGCCCGTACGGAAGGTCAATGTCAGAGCTTCCGCTCAGAATTGTGCAGACATTTTGCGCGGCAAAGTGCTCATCAATTACCGCTTGGTATGTTTCCTGTTTCAAGAGAGGCATGTCCCCGCAGCACACCAAGAGCGAGCCGTCAAAACCCTCCAGCTCTTCAAATGCAGACATCACAGCATGGCCTGTCCCGAGCTGCTCGGCCTGTATGGCAAAAGTATAGTCCGGAAACGCCCGTATAACAGTCTCGCGCTGGTAGCCGACAACTATAATGCAATCCTTCGGCGGAATAAAGCTGATTGCGTTCAAAACATGAGCTATCAGGGGCGAACCGGCGGCAATCCGCATCACCTTGGGAAGACAATTGTCTTCTGTATTAAGACGAGTACCCTTCCCTGCCGCCAGAACAATGGCTTTAAGTTTGTGATTCATATTGCTGTTCTCCCCGCTTAATATTTAGACTACTGTTTCCAAAAGCGCAACAGCACTGTATCCATTGGTGCTTATATAAGACAAAATGCTCGGAAGTATAAAATCAGTATTCTCCCCGGAATAAATGCAGAAATTTGAGTCGATCTTTGTCTTGGGCAACGCTAATGTAACCAGCGACGGATCTCCCGAGGTGACCGGAATCGTTGTTGATGGTGAATAATAAGCAAAGCCGTTCTTCACAGCAAAGTCCTTTACTGCATTCGCGTCGGCCGAGGACGATGTCATTAGTGTTGGACGATAAAATGTGGCCTCCCCCGCTGCTTCAACGGCAGCTTTGCAATCCTCTTCAGGAGTTGAGCCGCAGTAAACTCCAAGCGTGTGCCCTTCACCGAGCAACCTGCGGACAGCATCGGCATCCGATCTAATATCATCAGAAGTGAGGAAAAAACATGCTTGTACAGCATAGCTCTTGAGTGAGTCGAGCATTTTCATTGTTGGCAGGCCAACAAAAGAAAGATAAACCTTTGCCCCTTTTACATCAGGCGATTCTGAGGGGCTTGGCGTTGGAGTGCTGGTGGCAGGAGTGCCGAAATAGTCCAGATAGCGGGCATTCATCGTTTGGGATGCCGCCTCAATAAACTGGCTGTCAGTCAGTGTTTGTGCACCATTTTTTATTCGGATGACATCGCCGCTTCCAATGCCGGAAATTGTATTCACGCTCAATCCAAAAAACCTTCCGGTTCCGGACTGAACATAGACAGAGCCGTTGTAAAGCGTCGCTGAGATAGGAAACTCTTTCTTGTTTTCATCGTAGCAGATTCCGTTATTAAAATCAAAAATCAACTGTTTGCCGTTCATATCAAGAATTGCCGCATTCTGGTCCGATAGGTAACTTGTCGTAATGCCGAAATAGGAAAGCACCTTTGACGGAACATAGGGCACTCCCCCGACAAATGTCGTCATTTCTCCCGAGTCATATACTTTGTCGTTGACGGAAATGAAGCATCTTCCCGAGCTGTCAGCGCCGGCATTACAGAGCGGAATAATCAGTGCTGTTACAAGCACAATCAACAGCGATGTAATTCTCTTAAGACATTTCTTCATAGAAAGCTCCTGTTCGAATGGAAGAGTGGCAAACACGCTTTTTTAATAGTATCACATTTCAGAAAATGTATCAAGTACGCGCGGGAAAAACGTGAAAGTACAGCAAAAAAAGGCAGCTTTTTTGAGCCGAAATAATTGTTGACAAAGGTAAATATACATTGTACAATCATTAGGCGCGTGTGGCCCAGTAGTTCAGTTGGTTAGAACGCCAGCCTGTCACGCTGGAGGTCGACGGTTCGAGCCCGTTCTGGGTCGCCACTCGCATCTATAGCTCAGTCGGCAGAGCGCATCCTTGGTAAGGATGAGGTCCGCAGTTCGAATCTGCGTAGATGCTCCACATTTCCCCCTCTAAAACCCTCTACTATTGACCGCATTGCTGTCAAAACTGCTGTCAACTTTAATAGGGTGCGGGAACAAAAAACAGATGAGCCATTGGTTCATCTGTTTTTTGTTTGCGGGAGGATTTACCAAATCAGTTCATCATAAGCACTATCGAGGACAACGGCGATCATCCAAAACACCGCCTTGGAAATCTTGTAGTTTACGGCATCCAAAGTGTTTCCGATGACACCCATAATTTCGACAAGGTCCTCGGAGGAGGTTGCCACAAATGACAATCCTTAAAAAGCTCGCAATAATCAGGCGCAAACAGTCTACTAGACAAGCTGAGCCTTTTTTACTATAATAAGTATGGAGTTGCGTGTTACGGCTTTTTGAAAGATTCTTTTTCATTTTTGCAGAATACTCAAATGGGTTTTACAAAAAGAGGGGGAACTTTGTTGTGAAGGCAAAAAATCTACTCAGTATTGCATGTTTTTTTTGCGGTATTTTTCTGTTATTTTTTATCCTGTCCGCTTTCAATATTGCAAAACCAGTTTCTATCATCACAAGGCACGCCAATGCGGATCTCCGATCTCTTGATCTTGCGCATCAGGTCGCCTGTGTGGAGCCGTCCGGATGGGAATTTTTTCCGGACGTGCTGTATACCCCGACGGACTTTTCCGGGCAGAACGCACCCACAGGAAGAACATTCGAAGCAGGCGATCTCCACAGCACCCAGTATGGAACATACAGGCTGACGCTTCAGTTCTCGGAGGATCAGTACTATGCATTGACTTCCGACAGCATTAATTATGCCCAACGTCTGTTCATTAACGGCGTAGAGCAACTGCCTGTCGGAACTCCCGCCACTGACAGGGAGAACACCATACCTGCCGCGCAAACCTATGCGTGCAACTTTCTTCCTAAAGACGGACTTGCAGAGATTATTATACAGTATTCCAACTTTAACCATGCCGAGGGTGGCGAGGCCTACCCCCTCTTCATTGGCGATCCGCAGCTCATTCGGCAATTTGAGTCGATTTCCGAGATCAATGCGATTTTTGCTTTTAGTTGTATGTTTACTGTTGCCATTTTTTATTTCGGGATGTTTCTCTTTTTAAAACGAAAACGATATTTTGCCGCTTTTTCGCTATGCTGCTTTGGGATTGGAATCCGTGGATATATGGATGCTCTCAAGATCACAGGTATGGTTCCCTATAGCTGGCACTTTGGCATTGTGTTGGAATACCTCACCCTCATCCTTATCCTGACTAGCTTTATGGCATATATCGTGATGATCCGTCCCGGCCTCCTGCATAAGTTTGGCAACGTGATCTTTTTCGGAATGGGCGGGGTTTACGCTCTGATTGTGTTGACAACTCCCAGTACATTTTTTACTGTCCTACTGCCGTATTATCAGGGAATATGCTCCGTTTATGGTATCTATGTTGTCTGCATGCTGATTCGGGCGAGCCGCCAAACCACGCTGGACAATGTAATGATACTGACAGGTGGTGTGCTGTTTATTGTGGGTGCAGTAGCGGAAACGCTTCTCCATGGGCACAGCGGCTCAATTAGGGCGGTCAGCGTACTACAGATTTCTATGATGGCTTTTATCATGGCAAACATGATCGCCATGGCCGTTTATTACTCACACAAAGAGCAGGAGCTGGTTTCCGCGCAAGAGGCCTGGCGGCAAAATGAGGAGCTTGCCCGTATATACAAGAATCTTGATTATCTGAAATCCGACCTTCTCAGAAATATATCACATGAGATGAAGACGCCTCTTGCGGTGATGTCTGGCTATGCCCAGCTTGTATTGTCAGATGTGGCGGGAGAATCCGGGGCGAAGAAGCCCACGATAGAGGCGCTCAATATTGTTTCCAGAGAAGCACAGCGCCTTTCCCGCTTGGTGGACAGACTTATTCTGGTGGAAGAAACTCAAACGCCGGAACTGACAACGCTTGATCTTTCGGATATTATAGAACGTGCCCGGGGCATCTGCGAGCTTATGTGCGAGCGCCGTGGGAACAGGCTTGTTATTGATATCGCAAATCCGCTGCCGACTGTCCTAGCAAATCAGGACATGCTGCTGCAGGTACTTATTAATCTACTGACCAACTCTAACCGTCATACCTTCGGCGGTGAAATCACCATTCGGGCACTATCAGCACCTGAGGGTGATAACATCACAGTTAGTATAATTGATACCGGGGAGGGAATCCCCCCTGAACTGCTCCCAAATATTTTCAAACGTGAGGCAATAGGCGGCAGCACTCGTGGTCATGGCCACGGGCTGCCAATTTGCCGGGAAATCATAACTAACTTCGGCGGAGAAATCTCTGTGCGAAACTCTGGTCCTACAGGAACGGAAGTGTGTTTCACCTTGCACGAGGACAAATCCGGCCGCAATCTGGAGGTGTCGCGCCATGAAGAGTAATTTAATACTTCTGATTGAGGATAATGAGGATCTCATGAATATTAATCGGCGCTTTCTGCGCCGACTGGGATTTCAGACTTTAGAAGCCGGAACCCTGGAGGCCGGCGAGGCTGCTCTTTCGGCGGGGCCGGATCTTATAGTGCTTGATATCATGATGCCGGATGGATCCGGGCTTGAATTTTGTAAAAGAATCAGGCTGCAAAATGAAATTCCTATTCTTTTTTTGACTGCGCTTTCAGGGGCCGACAATGCCATTGCGGGCTTTATTGCCGGTGGGGACGATTATCTTACAAAACCCTACGACTTACAGGAGCTGGGTTATCGAATAGAGGCGCTTCTGCGGCGAAGCGGCAAGCTGATCCGCAGGAGGACAGCTGTAGGACAGCTGACTCTGGACCACATTTCCAGCCGTGCCTATATTGACGGACAAGACCTAATGCTCAAGCCAAAGGAGTTTTCCATCCTTTTTTTCCTGACAACAAATGCTGGCAGGTTTGTGCCATCGGAGGTCATTTATCAGACTGTATGGGGCGGGGGCGGGAACGACACCAGAACGGTAAAGGCGCATATCTATCGTCTGCGCAAGTGCCTGATACAGGCAGAGAACAATCGGTTTATCATCGAATTTGAGCGCGGGCGCGGCTATAGGCTTATACAGGAGAATTATTGAAAAATGCCGAAACAGACGGTTGAGAGTAATCAATTTATTACTCTCAACCGTCTGTTTCATTTGAATATTATAAAGTATAATATTGTTATTATACAAAGATCTGCAATGTGCTTTTTATTGCAGAGCACTATTTTTACATGAGAGGGTGCGAACAAATGAAACAACAGGGTGTAAAGTTTTTTGCTTTTGTGCTTACCATAATAATGATAACAGGTCTGATACCTCCAATGCGGGCTCAGGCAGAGGGGGCAGACTCTGCGGTGCCAATTCAGGGGGATGTCACGCCGTCTACTTATGAAGATCTGAATCTGAATATTAAAACCCCCGCCGACTTTGACGCCGACGACGGCCAGCATATGTATGGCAGCGGCACGGGCTATATCGCCCTGTCTACCATCGATGAGCTGGGGGTGTTTTCGCAGGATGGAGACGATGAAAACCGCGTCTATCAAGCCTATAATGATCTGCATGGGTCCAGCGGGTTTCTTAGCCCCAGTGTCTATTCTGAAGGGTTGGCTGGTCATTCCGATACCATGGAACGGCCCATTGTGGTGGCTGCCGACCTGACGGGAACAGGGCAGAAAAACGCTACTGTGATGTTTTATGGGGGCGATAATGACCGGCGTATCCATCTGCGCACCATGATCGTCACGCCGGGCGAACCGGGTAGCGCAGTTCAAACAGCTAATAGGGCAGTGTACGATCGGGATATCATAAATGCTGATTTCTTGGAGTATCACCTCCCCGGCGGAGGCTATGACAACCTTGCACGCATCGGACACATCGAGCCCTGGCGGTCCGAAGGCGTCTATCAAATGGTTGCGGGCGATTTTGACGGTGAACCCGGTGATGAAATCGCCTTTTATGTCCCCACGCTGGTCGCCAATCCCCGC
Source organism: Oscillospiraceae bacterium (assembly GCA_031552685.1). Classification (GTDB taxonomy): domain Bacteria; phylum Bacillota; class Clostridia; order Oscillospirales; family Oscillospiraceae; genus UBA2658. The sequence continues at coordinate 29,115 of JAVBMI010000003.1, read as the reverse complement.
GTTGAAATCTGGAAGTGGGAAGACTCTGTCGATGACGATGGCGATAGCATTACACACGAATTCAATTTGTGGAAAACCCTGGTGCTTGACTATTATCAGGACACGCGTCAGTTCCCCGATGGAGACCGTGCCATTCGCGCCCTTCCTTCTGTTACTCTGACCGCCGGAGACATTACCCGCGACGGTCGCTGCGACCTCATCGTGGCAGCGGCGCCTCCGGCATATAAGACCGCCAATATTGACGGTGATTTCCCATGGAAGTATAGAGCGTCCCGGCTCTACATACTGGATGAAACCGTTTGGGCTCAAGAGTCTACAACTCTGACTCCGCCAGCAAACAGAATCATCGTATTAGGCGAATCTTTGGCAAACCAGCAGGTGTACACAAAGATGGAAGACCAGCAAAACCGCCGTACCAGTAGTATTTCTTTTAACCTGACCGGCGTAGGCACTGCCATCGGCGATGTAAACGGCGACCGTCAGCCCGATCTGGTGGTGGCCGGCCGCTGGGGCAATGTCAATGACGGAGAGTGGATCAACTTCGATCAATACTTTGTGAATTTCCTTGTCTATGACCAAAAAACTAAACTCTTTTCCTTTGGAGAAGATTGGTTTAACACCAATAAGAGTCCCGAAATTGAGATGCCCTTGGCTGTGGATACAAACACTTGGAATCAGATGATTGACCCCGTGACCGTGGTTTGCGCCAATATTGACGGCACCAGCGACTATAAGGGCGAAGTTATCTTTGTTGAAGGCCTTTTGATCCGCTGGAGTCAGGCCGCATCGGTTGCCCAGGCCTATCCCATGTTCCTCGAGGACAAGCGAGGTGGCTTCACCAACATGGAAAACGCAGCAATTACAGAGGGGGACAAAAAATATGGCGTCAAAATGTTGAATACTGCTTCTGATAAGCTTGAATGGATTCAACAGGCGGTTGTCGGAAACTTTGACGGCAATAATCTTGGCAAAGAGCAAATCGCCTATATTTACGGCAAACGAGCACATGATAATAATTATTTCTTTAGCCTTGGCCTCTACGGGGGTGACTATAATGACTATATGGATCGTGGTCCCTATGATCATGATGCGTTCCTCTCCATCTGCGCCCCCAACATCGACCAGGACAGCACCATTGCCAGGTTTAAGAGCAAATCCATGCGTTTTACCGACCCCTCCCCCATCGCCGTTCTGGTGAGTCCGCCATACTTTAACGATCTGAGCAATACCCCCGGCTTCGGGTATCAGGAGGGCAGCTCCACGGAGTTCGGCCAGAGTTCTGGCTCCGGCAGCAGCCACTCCACCGGTGCCACGGTGAATGCCTCGCTGACACTGAAGTTTGAGCAGTCGGTGGGCGCCTTTGGCATCCAGGCCGCCCAGATGGAGATCGGCGGCAGCTTAGACTTTGGCTTTACCTATACCCACAGCTGGTCAAACGACCGCAGCACCGGCATCACCTTCGGCACCCAGGGCGGCACCGATTCCGTGGCCCTTGTGGCCTTCCCCATGACCGATTATGTCTACGACGCCTTCCTCCCTGCCTACAAGGTCACCCAGGCGATGATTGATGAAAACGGCGGCCCCATCCTTTTCGATGGAACGACATATGAGCTGGGCGACACTGTGCCTGCTCACTGGGAAGAGCTTACCATGTCGGAGCCGGGGGCGCCCTTCAAGAGCGTCATCGATGTGGACACATATGACGCGGTGGCTGGCCAGACAAAAGGCATGGAGCCAATCCGTGGGAATATCATCCACTCGGTTCCCGGCGATCCATATACTTACAGTTTAGCGCCCCATAATGTATTTGACAACATGGAAACTGCATCCATGCGGTCCTCAAACACGGGGTCGAATTCTGTTTCTCAGTCTATAGACATCGAATCCAGCGAAAGTAATGAGTATGACTTCACCATGGGTGTTTCCGGCAACTTCAGCGGCGGTGCGGCGGGAATTTCCGTGGGTGTGGCCGGTTATGCCGGCTCGGGTTACGCTTACGGCACCGTGGACTACAGCGGCCAGAGCTTTGTGTCTACCATCGCCAACATGCCCAAGGAAGCCGAAGGCTACTTTTTCGACTGGCAATTCTTTGTGCGCCAGGAAAGGCTGAACGCCAACGAGATCATGGTGCTGGACTATGCTCTGCCGAATATCTGCTCTCTTCCAAGGGCCATTCAGGATTTGCAGGTCACAGATGTGGGCACCGAGTCTGCACAGCTGCGCTGGACGATTCCAGGCGAAACCCCAGTCTATCCCAGCGGCGGCTATCAGATCGAGCGCAAGGACGAACACTTTAATGAATGGCAGATCATCGCCAGAGTCGCCAATGGCGCGCTGAGCTATTGGGACGAGGATATGGATCCCAATACGCTCTACGACTACCGCGTGATGGCCATGGGGAATCTCCAGAAATCGGCCTATTCCAACACTGCCTCCTGCCGCACCCTGAATGATGGCCTGACGCCGCCCATCACGGTGCAGCCTTTGGATCAAAATCTGCTCACCGGCGATACGGCCACCTTCTCCGTTCAGGCACAAATGCTTGAAATAGGGACACAGCGCCTGTATTACGAATGGTACAGGGAGAAGGAATCTCCAGTAACCGGTCTGGTGACCACCGAAAAGGTTCCTATGGGAACCAGCGCAACACTAAACATTCCCGAGCTGACCTTGGACAATAGCAACACCCGCTATTTCTGCGAGGTGAAGCAGCTTGTTGACGGAAACTTATCCGTCAGCAGGTCAGACACTGCCTTATTAACGGTGGAAAAGAGCAAGCCGACAGTTGTCCTAAGTGCCGATATAGCTACCGGAAAAGCGGCAGGATATGGCGGCGGCAGCCCTGTAACACTGTCCTTCGTGACCACTGACGGCCGAACCCCTATGGGCCAGAGCACCTATGAGGGTCAGGCCTATCTCAGTATGAAGCGGGCCGGCAGTGAGGGCGGCGTTGTATCGCAGCAGAAGGTCACACTAAGCGACAACGGAAGCGCTACATGGACGGCGCCTCTTGCCGGACCCTATGAAATCACTCTGATATACCCAGGCGACAGCTTAAATGAGGCTGTTGTTTCCAACCCTGTATATTATACAGCCCTTGGGTCTGCTGAAGACAGATATCTTTCCATTGAGGGTATCAATGACCGGGTTGGCGTTGGCACCACCGGCGAGGTGAATACCTATCTGGTGTCGGTTTCCGGCGGTACTGTGACAAGGACAGAAATCGGCCCACCGACTTCAGGTGCAACCGGCCTACTGTCGCTCACCGGCAACGAATACTCCGCCCACTCCCCCGGCAATGTTCTCCTGACTGCCAGCGATTCCGGGTTATCAACCAGCCGCAAGGTCGAGGTCATTCCCCGCGCCATCGTGGTGAAGGCGGACGCGGTCTCACTGAACAGCGGCGCGACGCTGCCCACAAGCTTTACCGCAGGCTGTAATGACAGTACTGTCGTAACAGAGAATCTCGGCCTTATGTATAGCCTCACCGCCACCAACACCGAGTCGCCCGGTCAGTATTCGATCACCCCCTCCTTAAAACCCGACGCCGATGTAAGTGCAGCAATCAAGGCATACCGCAGCGCCTATCAAATCAGTTTTGAACCAGGCATTTTAACCGTAAATCAAGCGAAATACAAGGTGGAGTTCTCAGCCGGCTTCAACGGCAGTATCTCCGCCACCAGAACCACCACAACAGGCGGTCGCCTTTCCATTTCTAACAATCAGGAGGTTACCAAAAACACCGCCCTTTCCTTTACGGCCGTACCCAACCAACACTTTGCAGTGGAGAGCTGGAAGCTGAACGGAGACATTGTGGAAAACCCGGATGGTTCCAACTACACGGGATTGATCTATACCGTCAACAGCCTGAGCGGCGCTGCTAATGTTCAGGTGACCTTTATCCCCACCCAGTGGACCGTAAACTTTGAAGTGGTTCCCGGCGCAGACCTGCAAACACACGGAACCATTGCCGCCACACTGGAAACCCTGAACATATCGCCCTTTACAAAAGTTCTGGGCGGAAAAACCCTGGTCTTTACCGCCACACCGGCGCAGGGCTATATGATTGGCGGGTGGAGTGTAAATGGTGTTGCCGTAAAGGATCATTATGACAGAACCCTGCGGATCGACAACCTAAGTGAGGCTACCACCGTCCAGGTTCTGTATATGGAAAGCACCTACATTGACGTAGACTATAACATCGCAGGTACGGGCTTTGGAACCCTCACGGCCGCCTATAACAGCAACCCCTTCGCCTCTGGAGGCTCTGTCGCATACGGAGGCAGGGTGACCTTCACAGCGACCCCGTCGGTAAGCTCCATAGTTCGCCAGTGGCTGGTAAACGGTGTTCCCGCGGCCGGGAATCAACCCACCTTTACCTATGGGCCTATCACCAGCGATGTCACCGTGTCCGTAGAATTCACCGGAAGCAGAACCTGCCTGGTTACCTATCCCACCCCCGACATTGAGCAGGGAACCCTATCCGCCAAGAAAACCTCTGATGATGCACCTGTGGCATCCGGTGCCACAGTAGATGCTTACACATCACTCACCTTTACCGCCACACCTGCACAGGGCTACCGCGTTGCAGCCTGGAAGGTGAACGGATCGGAGCAGCCCGGCCAATTTGCAGATACCTTTATTCTGCCTTCTTTGCAGATAGACTCACTTGTGGAAGTAGTCTTTGTTTCAAGCGTTGGTACCCATCGAGTGAGCTTTTCTCAGCCGGAGGGCGGTGCGGTGACGGCTACCGTTGACGGAAACGGCATTGTTAACGGAGCCTTGGTTTCGGCCGGAAAAAACGTGGTATTTACTTTTACCCCAGACAGCGGCTTTAAGCTAATCGCCTGGAATGTAAACGGCTCCGCCAAAGCCGCGTCAACCACCTACACCGTTGCAAATCTCAGCGGTGACCTTACCGTGATTGCTCAGGCCGGTCCCATCGGCGGCCCCGCTCCCGGGCCCAGTGGCGGCGGTGCCCCATCGGAGAGCTACATTGTCACATTTGTCCAGCCCGAGAGCGGGAGACTCGCCGGTAAGGCTGCGGGTACCGACATGATCTCCGGCGACAAGATCAGTGCCGGTACCGCACTGGAATTTTCCTATACCGCTGACGGCAAAAAGGTGAAATGCTGGATGGTAAACGACACAGTGATCCAGTATGGCGGTGCGCATTTCTCAATTCCGAAGCTGGCATCAAACGTTAAGGTTGCGCTTGTTACGGAAGATATCCAGCACATTGACTATTTAACGGGGTATTCGGATGGCACCTTCCGTCCTGACAGCCCAATCACCCGCGCTGAGGCCGCTTTGATATTCTACCGTCTGGACGCAGGCAAAGAGCCGACAATCTCTGCAAAGAATATCTTCACCGATGTTGATTCCTCGGCATGGTACTACAAGGCGGTCTTGCACCTGTCAGACAAAGGAATTCTGGTAGGCGACAATAATGGCCTTTTCCGTCCGGACGACAACCTTACCCGGGCAGAGTTTGCAAAAATTGTTGTGATGTTTGCCTCCGCAACGTTGAAGAACGAACCGACACAATTCAGTGACCTGACTTCCGGACATTGGGCATACAAGTATATTCAGACTGCATTCGTTCTGAAGTGGATAAACGGTTATCCAGACCAGAGCTTTAGACCCGAGCAGAGCATATCTCGGGCAGAAGCAGTCAGCATTATCAACCGCATTTATGACCGCAACACCCGCGCGGACGGCCTTTCAAAAGAGCTGACAGGATTCACGGATCTTGATGATACGCACTGGGCATATCCTGCTATTCTTGAAGCATCTGCAAAACACACATATACCCGGACTGAAACGGGTGTCGAAGAGTGGGACACGCTCTTCCGGTAGATAATACGTCTCTCCTGCACCATTGTCCGGGTTATGCGCTCAGCTTAAGGTGCTGTACAGAGAATAAATCAACAAGGAGCTGCCTTACCGCAACTTAAGCCAAAAAATCTACCGGCTATGTCGGTAGATTTTTTGTTCTGTGCGGAGAAAAAAAGAATGAAGTATGCTTGTCAGTGGCAGTGATAAAATATAGAGATCTGCGTAGTTGCTCCAAAGGCAAGGCATGTCTTTTGATATGCCTTGCCTTTTTCGTTTCACGGCTTGCGAACGCCCATGATGTGCAGACAGCGCATTTCAGCGAAATGATAGGTGCTCAGCGGCCTGAAATCCGTATCGTAGGTATGGGCCGCAAGAAGAACGTTTTGCTCAGTAGGAATCGAGCCGGTTGAAACCACTACAGGACTGTGCTGAAAAACCTTGCCAGCGAACCGTAGTTGTATGATATCGCCCGGTTCGACCTGCGAAATGTCAACAACCCTCGCAAACGGCCCGACACGCTTGTTCCCCACAAGAAAATTGTGCAAAAACTCCACTCCCGACCACGAAGGGGAACGTTTGTTTGAATTGATGTAATACCAGCCAAAGGTCGGCTTGTAGTCCATAATGCCGCTTCCGGCGTGTATACATTGTGACGCGAAGCTCGTGCAGTCTCCGCCATATCTGCTGAAGTCCAAATACGACGGATTTCGTTTATATGCCCACTTGTGTGCATAGTCCACGGCTTTGCCGCGGTCGTATTCAACAACTCTCATATTATCACCTATATATTATATGAAAGTCGCCGGAAATCTGCTAAAGTCCAAGAAAATGCAGTTTGCTATATATTGTATAAACTTAAAGACCGGAGCGCTTCTCCGGTCTTTAAGTTTTCTTATTTCACCAGCTCAACATCGTAGGCGCTGCGCAGGTCGCCCTCAGCCTCGGAAGGCGTAATAGTAACCTCATCCCCCACGCTGAGAACCGCAGCGAGCTCGCTGTCGGCAACAGATACGACATAGTAGAATTTGTCTTTATCCAGCTTAATAAAGGCGTGGGTATTCCCCTCAATAACAGCAAAGCGGATGTCTGTTATTTCACCAGTGACGCTGTCGCCGGTGTAGCTGCCGCCGCCTATGCTGCTCTGCCCAAGCAGCTCATTGTAGTTGCGCTCACACTCGGCCACTGTAGTTCCGGAGGCGACAAGCTGGTACTGCTGCACATTGACCATTGCGTACATCTTTACAAGGCCCGCCGAGTCCTTCAAGGCCATGAAGTAGGTCGGCTGCTCGGAAATATTTAAAAGCAGCGGGAAGGTCGCGACATACTCCATATACTGCACGATACCCTCGGCGCTCGCCATCGCAGCAACCTCCTGAGCACCTGCGCAGGGGTAGTATTTTGTCTCCTTGGTTCGCTGGTTTGCGAGGATGAACCCAACGTTTGAGCCGTCACTGTTAACACTGGTAATACCAGTATACATATAAACATCATCGTCCGCGGCAATATAGTTATAGCCCTCTGTGGTAACCGTAACTCCCTTTTGCCCGATAAACGAATTTATCCAACCGTTCTGGTACATGCCGTGATAATCATATTGCTGAATTATCAAGTTGGCGGAATATACCCTGTCAACCCAGGTCGGGGCCTCATCGTAGTAAGTGCACTCCCCTGTTATGGCGTTCATGAGCACGGCGCCTTGGATATCCGTTCCGCCAAACAGCCCTATTCGCTTGACGATTCTCGGACAAACCCAGTAAGGTGTGCCCTCGTCATCTATTTCAAAGTTCGGCGTATCAAATATCATCGTGGGATACTGGAAGCGAAGGTGCCGCTCAACATTGCGGAAAAAGTATTCGCTGGTAGTGTACTTCATTCCTTCGTCGAGACGTACCGCGTCAGCCTCCTGCGTCACCATATCTATAATGATGTATGCGGGAAGGCCCTTCGAGCGATTGGATATCCACTTGAAGAAGTCGCCGTAATTTAGAGGCGAAACTCGTACCGGACGCCCCTGATAATTGATTTGTGTGTAATTGTTCGCAACCTCGAACTGGGAGACCATATCCGCTAGCTCGCCCATCTTTTTATCTCCGAGCTTTTCCGCACTGTCCGCATCAAGCATGGGAATTTGCCCGTAGGAAATCTCGTTCACCTCTGCGACAAAATCTCCCTCGGCAACAGTAAGCAGATCGCGATAAGAGCGGGAGCGGAAAATAGGCGCGGAAATCAAGGCGCCGATTACAAAAATAACAGCGAGTGCGATGCAAATGAATAAGGGTATAGTGCACTTCGATTTTATATTTTTCCAAAGCTCTGAGGGCGTTTCGGACTTGAAGAGCCCTTGCGTAACTATTGACAGAAAGCAGTAGACTACCGCTACCATAATAATGAACGTGTAAAACGCCGTATCCTGTAGGTTTAGCGCAGGCAGCGCAAAATAAAAGTAAACTAATGCGAACAGCGCTGTCACCAAAAGATTTATCAGCGTACGTTTTCCCTGGCCTCTTGTTTTTTTCTTCTCCATATTCCCCTCCTGTTGAGAATAGTTCAGTGTTCACAGGTATTATACACCAATTTGGCGCTCTATTCAATGCAATATCTTTTTGAAGCGCTAAGACGGTAATTATCGGCTGCCGCACGGGTAAAAATAGCCTTGACAACATATTCAAACTAAACTATAATGAACAAGCCGTTTGGCAATATGGAGAAGTCGCGTAGCCTGGTCGAGCGCGCACGATTGGAAATCGTGTAACCGTCAAAAGCGGTTCGAGGGTTCGAATCCCTCCTTCTCCGCCACCATATCACGTCTAACGTGATACACAGAAAAGCTGTCCTTCGGGGCGGCTTTTTTGCGTTTCAGGGGAGTATTAAAAGTCGGCATTAATCTCAGAGCAGGCAGAAATCGACCCTCCCGCAAGGGTGTCCATATTTATTTTTCTCTTTTTTGCATTCACTAAAATCATACTTCCAGACGCATGATGCGATATTGTCAGAAAAATGTCCAAGATATAGACCCGTCCGTTTGCGCTGAAGTAACCAAACGTTAGGTAGAGAATACGATGTAGTAAGGAATCTAAGTGCATTCCAGACGTTCACTAGATGATTCCAAAAAGGTTTCCATCAAGTCCCTTAAGCAAAATTTGTTAAAAATATTAGGAGGTATACCCATGGGAATGCCCATTATTACGCCCAGCACAACCACAAAGTGCCAGGCAATCACAGATATAATTGAATCTGTTGCTTTAGAGCAAGCTGCGTTATCACACATTTTAAACGCAGAAGGTGAGAAAATCCAGAAGGTCGTTGCAACTGCAACTTCCAGCGATCAAATGCTTGCAGTGAACAAATCCGTGCTGTCGATGGTCGGTGCAATTACCAGACTGGAAATGATTCTTCAAGCGAAACTGGAGCTCTTCCAGGACAGCTTGACAGAAGATTGTATTGAGTAACAGGTATAACGAATGTACGGGTCTTTTGCGGTTAATATTCATTCGGCAAAAGACAGATATATCCACCGCTAATTTCGAAAGGATGATTTTATGCCAACTATCAGCGGAACTGTATATTACGACCGATTAAGAATTCGTTCAAGTTCTACCGGCATTGCAGGTGTTCCCGTCTGTCTATATGATCCGGCAGCTGCTCTCGGCGTCGTTGCCCTAACAAGCTCCATCGGCATGTTCATGTTCAGTAGCGTGCCTAACGGGAATTATATACTCATCGAGTGTTATGGTGCAAGCGGCAGGCCATCTCCCGTAAGTTATGCAACAGCTGCAGCAATGGAAAAACCAGCCGCTGCCGACCCCCCCATCAGCATGGCTCCGTCTCCGGCTCCCGCCGCCAACAAGCTCGATTCGCTTTCTCCAAACACATTGTTTATAACCGTGGCAGGTTTAAACGTATTAAATCAGAATTTTTACGACGGTCCCCTTGAGGAAAGACCGTTGGCTGAATTTGCCGGAACTCCGGCAGGCCCTAATCTGATCACAAACGCAAACAACGGAAATTGGGGAGACTTGTCGGACGGAACGCTAATAAACAACATTGCCCTGACAAACGAATATCCCGGGATGCTGTCGGGGCTGAATTATAACGCAGCATTTCCCCCTCAGGCCGGAAATGTCGTCTACAATAACATTGCAACCGGATTCGTGGACTGGTGGTACATGGCAGATCACACGACCGGGATGGAAACCGGCAGAATGATCGTCGTAGACGAAGCGAATCAGAGCGCGGTTTTTTTCAAGGAAACTGTCGCACTGGAGGCGAACACCCATTATGCGCTCACGATGTGGATCGCGAACATGAACAAACCCTCGGCGGCACCTCCACCGACTCCGCCACGTATCGGAATTACAGTAGTTGCAGCAGATGGAACGCTTCTATTTCATGAGGTCTTGAGTGAACTTCCCCAGACAAACCCTCCCCAATGGACGCAAACAGGGGGTCTGTTTTACAACACAGAAGCAACAAGCGCCGACATCACCATTTCCGCAGAGGGTGCGGATCCATATGGCAATGACTATGCGGTAGACGACATAGTTTTGTCAGAAGTCGACATAGCTGAATTGACACTGGAAAAGTTCGCTTCACAATGTCCGATCACCATTGGTGAAATGCTCACCTATTCTGTACTCATATCAAATTTAAGCGATTTTGCAGCTAAAAACGTACTGTTTAGCGACCCGTTGGCCGCCAACGTCATATTTGTCCCCGGCAGCGTCAGAATCGATGACATTCCTTATGACACCTATGATCCGGTGGCTGGGTTTGCCCTGGCCGACATGGAGCCGGGCAGTTCTTATGTGGTCACCTATCAGGTCATTGTGGATGACAACAGTGTCAATCCCATCCCTAACAGAGCGGAAAGCTCCTATGATGTTTTAGTTAGCCAGAGCGGTGACATTTTCCGTCATACCGTATACAGCAACACGGTTCTGACTTATATCACCAGGTGCAATCTTCGTCAGCCGGCAACCGACCTATTGGAATCCATCTCCCTGGTACAGACGGCGCTGTCTCACATTATGAACGCAGAGGGCGAGAAGCTTCAGAAAGCGGTGGTGTTGGATCTAAGCACAGAGGAAGCGATCAGGATCAACGAGTCCGTCGCCAATATGACAAAGTCCATTCTCGTGCTTGAAGGCATCCTGCTCTCGAAAGCGGAGCTGATAAAGCCGCAAATAAGCTGCGGATGAGAGCTTTAGAAAAGGAGTGATAATCCATGGGAATGCCAATTATTGAAGCGGGCACCGCGACCCGCTGTGAAGCGATAGGCGATTTAGTTCTCTCCATCGCGCTGGAAGAAACAGCCCTTTCACATATACTGAATGCCGAAGGCGAAAAGCTGCAGGCATTGATAGCAAGCGCAACTACAGCAGACGATTTACTTACCGTTAACAAGTCCGTTAACGATATGGTAAAAGCCGTATCAACACTTGAGATGGTATTGGCCAAAAAACTCGGTAGTTTTCTCAGCAGTGATCCCTATTGCAACTTGCAATAAAACTGCCTGTGTAAATGGCTTGATACAGTCCTTGTCCGTTTGTCTGCAGTTGGGCATATACCAGTCAGACAAGCGGGCAGGGGCAAGTCTGTTTAGCTCTTTCTAAAGATAAGAAAAACAAGCCATCTAAAGTGGCAAAATGGGGTTATAACATGAATCACTTTGAAACGCAATCGTGCAAGCCGGTCATCACCGGTTGTGACGAACTAATAAACCATATTACTTTTGACGGGTGCGCATATTTTTGCACCATCCAATGTGAGTACGAAATAATAAAACTGAACAAGTGTCTTGAATTTGAAGAAAGATACCGCACCTGCAGGGTATACGACTGCATTTGTTACGACTGGCGTGAGCACTGTTTTTGGGCGTCCTCATGCACAAGTTGTCATACTCTCTTTAAGCTTGATTGCAGAATGAATGAAATTGACTGCATACGTATTTGTAAAACAGCGGCGGAAGGCATGATTACGGGCATTTCGTATAACTGCTGTAATGATACGCTTCTGGTTTCTTTTGCAAACACAATTATCGAAGTCGACAAGCGTTGCGAAGAACCCGAAACAATGTATTGCGTCAGAACCGGCTGGATCACGAGCGTTCTCAGTCTTAGTCCGGGATTTATCATAACTATAATAAGGGAGCAAAAACAATATGTTGAAGTTTACGACCATTGCGGCGAGAAAACAGTTTGTTTCTGCCTGGATGACAAGTTCATAATAAAGAACTTAATTTTCAACCCTTGCCGACCTCACTGCACACACCCGCAAATAGAGGCACTTATACTGAAAAACTATCATTATCCTTTCCTGTGCAATTTACAAATACCCTTTAAGGCTTTGGGCTTTAAACCCGATCGCTGCAACTTTGAAATATGCAGGGAATGTTGCTGTAAGGATCCCTGCAAAAAAGAAGACCCCTGCGCAGACATTATGGAATCAATAGCAAAAATTGAAGCAGCACTTTCTCATATTCTAAACGCAGAAGGTGAAAAACTGCAAAAAATCATCGCGGAATCCGAAGATATTGATACTATTCTTCAAGTCAACCGCGAAGTTAATAAAACAATAATTAACGCGACCCACCTGGAGCATGTGCTGTACACGAAGCTGGCGGCGCTTGCTGATATCAAACTTTGCAGCGATCCATGTGACTGCTTCCGGGAATATAGCTAGCTTAACGGTCCGGTAGCCGTGTGCGATCGGGCCTTATATTCTGAAAAGGAGGCCATTATGGCTATTAATACAGACTTTAGTCTTCAGGTTGAAGACCCAACAGGGTCAAACAACTGGATTCATTACCCTGACGGCATCAGCCGTCTGACGGGAGAATCCGCAAATTTTCGCATTTATTATAGCTTCAGCGCAACCGAGGGCGGTACCTTCAATGATATGTCGTTTGATGTCACGTTTCCGGATGAATACAATAACCTGCGCGACGTAAGTGGTGTGGGGCTGCCCGCCGGTGCGTCGTACACGATGGACCGAACTGAAACGGAGCTGCGAATGAATATCAGGCTGGTCTCTTCGCTCCAGCCGGGTCAAACGGCATTTATTGAGTTTTTTGTGAACTCCAACGCGCCTCAAGGCCCGAACGGATATTTGATTCCGCCGACCCTTGATCTAACCGGCAGCTTTCGCAGCAGCACAGGAACAGTGATTCCAATCGAAGAAACTGATCCAGGGCCAACGTGGACTGTCGAATGTGCATTATGCGACACACTGACAAAACGCGTGGTAAATAACGGGACCATCTATGTTGAGGATGCTGAAGCGTATATCGTGGATTACCGAGTCGAACGGAGACTGGATCCACCGCTTCAGGGCACCTATAACGGAGTATGGGCAGCTGAAAAATGCACACTGACCGAGTATTTACCGACAATTACCGGTGTGACGCCTGAGATTGTGTGGTCGGACAGACAATATACTGTTGACGGTAACACAGTGGTTTGGAATTTTACTCCTGTGCTCACACCTTCGAACGGCGTTATTATCAATTTTCGCCTTCGCTATCCAAAGGACCAGGTCGATCTGCAAGGAGGCCCCGCCGCAATAGGCGATATCATTGACAACGTCACCGCCGATTATCTGCTGCTTCATGACGTTCCGGCGAGTCTTAGCGCTTCTGTTACGCATCCTCTGCTACCTTTACCGGAACCTGAGCCGGGTAGGAGCTTACTTTCGAAATGGAGTGATCCAACCTCAATCTCCGGAACTATGCTTGGATTGCAAAATATTCGCTGCATGTTTATTCTAATGGCTTCCGCACAGACAGGAAACGTTATACCACGTACTATTGAATTGACCGACCTGCAGCTTTCGATTGAGCTCAACGATGGAACCACCTATGTCCCGGAGCCTGATGAAATTGAATGGAACTCTATCCAGATCAATCATTCAGTTGTTTATTTTGAGTATCAGACAGCGCTTGGCGGAGGCGTTTGGACACATGACCCGTCCATCATCGGCAATGCACACCGCCCGTTTCCTGCGGTCAGCACGGGCGACTATATAACCTCGTTCCGCTTCCGAGGCAGCGGCTTTATACATCCGAGTGACAATATCAATGCCTATGTTTATCTGACAGTCAAGCGACGCGATCCTGCACTGGAGCACTACAAACGTATCATTAACGATATGACGGCTACCATTACGATGTCGAATGGAGCGGTACTTACAGGCACGGCACAGGCGGTTGTTCCTGTAAATTATTCCCAGATAATTGTGACAGAAATCGTGTCTACAGCGGTAGATGACCTGACAATCAATCCGGGCGGAACCGCCAACGTAAGAGCCACATTGAGAATTGCCTCCGGCACCACGATGACAGTGACGGGAACTGATATGTTTGTTGTCATCCCACCGGGATTTGATCTGACTACGGTCCGGGATAACGGCGTGCCGCTCAACCCGCTGGAATATACTGTCACACAAAACTGGCATGCTATGGGACAGTCGCTTCTGCGTGTTCCAATCAAGTATAACGAGTTAAGTAAGGCCGGTGACCCTTTTTACTATTCGCTCGAATGCGATGTAGATCCGTTCATTCTTCCCGGAGCTCATAACTTTGATTTCTGGTATGTCATAAACTCTGAACAGGCTAACAACGCCGAAATCACTCATTACGCTATTGGTACCACAGCACCGGATATCTACGATTTTGATCAGGATGGCGACAAAGAAGAACGTGTTGCCATGCAGACTCTTCAGGTCACTGTTACTTCAGCGCATGTGGTCAATGTCGTCAAACTCAGCAAAGGCCCGCGCGATGCTGATTTTGACCCTGACAACGACACCCGCATTACAGCCGGTGAGATGTTCCAGTACAGACACTCTGTCAGAAATGACAGCCCTGATCCGATAACCAACCTGGTGATGATCGACATCTTTCCATACTTGGGTGACGATTTCGGCTCACAGTGGAGGCCGATTCTTAATGCGCCAATCATTCCCCCGCCGGGTGCAGATATAAAGTACTCTTTGTCTGACGATCCAAGCATGGTGCCTATAGGGCCGGGCGGAACCGGAGCGTGGCTCGACAATCCGCCGGCTGATATCTCAACTGTGCGTTCAATCCGAATCGATTTCGGAAGTCGCGTATTTCAGCCGGGTGAAAGCGCAACCTTAACCAATGACATGCTTGGCCCTGTCGGCACACCGCTGGAAAAAACATGTTTTAACAGCATCAGGTATATTGCAAGCGCAATCATCGGCGGCAGTCTTGTTCCATATCTGCCGGCATATTCACCACCTGCCTATGCAAGGGTCACTATGACACAAGGCACCAACACCATCGGCGACTACGTCTGGTCCGACCTTAACGGCAACGGAATACAGGATCCCGGTGAACCGGGGCTCAACGGAATAATTGTTGAACTCTATGATGGGAATGGCACCCTGCTGCAAACAACGCTCAGCGCCGACCATCCTGTTGTCGGCACCACCGGATATTATTTGTTTGCAGGCATCATGGACGGCACCTACTGCGTAAAGTTTGACCCTGAGCCGCTAAACGGAAATTTACTCACGATACAGCACGCAGGCAGCGACCCCGACCTTGACAGCGACCCTGATCCGGTAACAGGCTATACTGATTTAATCAATGTCGCCGGGGGTGAAAACCGCACCGACATAGACGCCGGCTACCTGCTATCCTGCGATGATGAGCTCTGCCAGGCCATCACCGATCTCATCGAATCGGTAGCGCTTGAACAGGCGGCTGTCTCACATATCCTCAACGCCGAGGGTGAAAAGCTGCAGGCCTTCCTCGAGCTTCCGGATCAAACATGCGAATCGCTGCTTGAGATAAACGATTCCGTACAAAAAATGGTCGACTCTATTGCATTACTTGAAATGGTTCTGCATAACAAAATCGGGCTGACGCAGCATCAGTGACCGGCACTCATAACAGAATTTGAAATTTCATACAATAAAGAGTGATTTCATTTTTCGGGGGGTAATACAGTGGTTGAGACAGACACAAAGTCACAAATACTGTCGGCTGCCTTAGATCTTTTTGCCCGATATGGATACGAAAAAACAACGATGAGGACCATCGCTAAAAAAGTGGGTATCCAATCGGCAAGTATTTACTATTTTTTCGATTCAAAAGAAACACTCTTAAAAACTTTATTTTCGGAATTTGAATCGAATTTCGCTAAGTATAGAAATTCACCCGAAGATATAATTAAAGCCGCGCAGGAAAAACCTCTTCCAGAAGTTCTAAGTATGTTGTTCTATACATTTGGTAATCCCGATGAAATCGCCAGAATGACTGCTATTTCCCGTGTCGTCCTGTCGCTTCAATATGAAAATACCGATGCACATAAGTTAATCGAGAGGATAATGGTACAAGAGCCAATCGACTACGGGGCATTAATTCTAAAAGACTTGCATACTTTGGGAATCATCAGAGAAATTGATTTTCGATGGACTTCTTATATTTTCCGCTCATTTGCGGTTGCCATATTTGAAGATAAATTGAGACATCTAAAGCCGGATTTAGAAGATAGCAATGAATTCAAAGAAGGAATCAGAAACCTTTGCGAAGCCTTTGCCTCAATACTTGAGCCGTAAAAGTATGTTGATGAACAGCTTGTGTATTGTATCGTTCCGGCGTCTAAATAAAAAAACCGCCGCCAGTGAGATTTGATAATCCATGGCGGCGGTTACTATTTTCATGTCCGGTTTCAAACCAGCATTGCACTTGGTTTTAATGCGAATGTTGAGGATGAGCCTCTAATAATTCTGTGTTATCTACTGCCGCGGTTTCGACACGCTGGCACAGGCGATGATCAGTCCCGTGCTGACGCAGAAGTCCAGCAGGAAGCCAAACCACAACGGCATAAATCCGCAGGCTGCCAATACGGTGATAATAAGCTTCATCGCAAGTCCTATCAAAACTCCGCCGTAAATAAGGCGTCTGGCGCGTTTTGCCGCAAGCAGAGCCTTTGGCGCTGCGGAAAGTGAAGAACCAAGGAACAGAACATCCGCGCTGCCGTCCAAGGCTTTTACATCAGTGGAATTGACAACCATGCACAAATCCGCCGCCGCGCTTGCCTCACCGCTTCCGGAAGGCGCGCATATATAGGCAATTGCGGATTTTTCATCGCTTTTTGCACGAATATCCATAATGTTTCGGGCCTTGTCTTTTCCGGAACACTCAGCGTAGTACTCGCTAATTCCCAGTTCCTTTGCGATTGCCCCGTCTCTTTCACGGCTGTCGCCGGAAACCATTGCAATACGGTCAACACCGTTATGCGCCAGTTCCGCAATAGCGTCTTTGACACTATAGTTCAAACCGTCCCGCAGAGTAATGCGCCCGGCAAGAATTCCGTTAACGGTCATGAACAGCACGCAGTCACCCTCGCTTGATCTGGGTGCGGAAATCTGGTTGCGTTCGATGAACGTTCCTGTTCCGAGAAGAATTTTTATTCCGTCGACGGTTCCGGAAACGCCCCAGCCGGGGTATTCCTTAAAATCTGCAATCAGTTCCGAGGACAGCGGCGCTCCGTAGGCATTTTCAATCGCTCTTGCCATGGGATTGCTGCTGCCGCTGACCGCGTGGGCCGCAACTTTCATGAAGGTTACCTGATCCATCTTTTCCGAATCGATAGTTCCAACTGAAAAAGCATCAGTCGAAACAGTCCCGAGCTTCTCAAAAACAACGGTCCCGACATCTGCTGCAACATCCACTGCGTTTGCGGAAAGGAAGGCCGCGCCCTGACGGCGCCGCTCTGCCATTGTTGCCAGATAGATAAGCGGCAGGATGAGCATAATCCCACAGGGCGACGCGATTGCTATTATTGTTATCGCGCGTCTGAGGCTCTCTGAAAAGCCCAGATCTGTAAATAAGGGCAGAATGATCAGCAACAGAAGGCTGATTGCAGGCAACGCCGGGATAAGCAGCCTTGCGTAACCGGAAATCTTCTCTTCAGTCTTTGTCGGTGCAGAAAAGCCCCCTGCGATCGCTTTATTTAGTGCATACGCCGCGGAGGTATCAGCAAGTGCAGTCACTTCAACAAGGGCGCTGCCGCTGACGCAAACACTGCCTGCCGGGAAAGAGTCCCCTGCCTTAAGAGCGCATTCATTCCGCTCGCCGCTGACAAAGCTCATGTCGACCGTAATCGTACCCTGAGCAACAAAACAATCGGCAGGGCTTGTCTGCCCGCTCTCAAACATAAAGCTGTCGCCGACGGCAAGCACAGCAGACGTCTCCGGCAGAGCGATTTCCGCAAGAATCATGCCCTTTGTTCCCAAGTACGCATAGTTTCTCAAACACAAGGCTATCTGGAAAAGCGTCATCGTAATGGCGGCCTCAAGACTCATTCCGTTTAAAAACGCAAGGAGAACCGCAAATTCCACGGGAAACCCTTCAAAGGTGAAGGCCTTTCTTTGTATGCTGAGCACGGTTTCATATAACACTTCATAGCCCGCGCAAACAGCCGCGGCTATTCTAAAGAGCAAGACTGCAATATCCGGAAGTGATTTCACCAAAACAGTCACCAGAATAAGGACAATCGCCAAAACTATCCTCAATAGTGTAACAAGCGATGGAAGCATTTGATTTTCAGCGGGTAGACGATAAATCCGACCGTCACCCATAAATCTTCCCGGGGTCTGTTCCCCTTTTGTCTTTTTTGCTGTGCTTGTTTTCTGATTTTCTTCCGCGGGGAGCTCAGACTGGTTTTCACGGCGTTTTAGCCTAATGTCGCTCAGCTTCATTGCACACCTCCGGATTTTTCTCTAGTAAGTTTTTTTCTCTTATGCTTTTCCGTCGCTGCCCAGAACATTGACGATCTTCTTCTTCACCAGATCGCGGATATTATCTCTTGCGGGGGAAAGATACTTGCGGGGATCAAACTCAGCGGGAGACTGTGCAAATGTCTGGCGGATTCCGGCAGTCATTGCAAGACGCAGGTCAGAATCGATGTTGATTTTGCAAACCGCCATGCGTGCCGCCTCGCGGAGCATGTCCTCAGGAACGCCGATGGCATCCTTTAGCTGACCGCCGTTTGCGTTGATGATATCAACATACTCAGGAATTACGGAAGATGCGCCGTGCAGAACGATCGGGAAACCGGGCAGAAGTTTCTCCACCTCGGCAAGGATATCAAAACGAAGCTGAGGCTTTGTGCCGGGTTTGAATTTGAACGCACCGTGGCTTGTTCCGATGGCGATTGCCAGCGAGTCGCAGCCGGTGCGCTTGACAAACTCCTCTACTTCACCGGGATGGGTATATGAGCTGTCCTCGGCGGAAACCTTTATCTCATCCTCGACGCCTGCAAGACGGCCGAGTTCGGCTTCAACGGATACGCCGCGGTCGTGAGCATACTCAACTACTTTGCGAGTAAGCGCAATGTTTTCCTCAAAGGAAAGGTGTGAGCCGTCGATCATAACAGAGGTGAAGCCGCCGTCAATGCAAGACTTGCAGGTTTCAAAGCTGTCGCCGTGATCCAGATGGACACAAATGGGCAATCCTGTATCTTCAACTGCCGCCTCGATGAGCTTCATCAGATAAACATGCTTTGCATACTTCCTCGCTCCGGCGGAGACCTGAAGGATCAACGGAGAATTCACTTCCTTGGCAGCCTCGGTTATGCCCTGGATAATCTCCATGTTGTTTACGTTGAACGCTCCGATGGCGTATTTGCCCTCGTAGGCTTTCCTGAACATTTCTTTTGATGTTACTACTGGCATGATGTTTCGCTCCTTTGAAAAATATTTTGCAAAATTGTTTATAATACATATGTATTTTATACCAATAATGTGATATCATCAAGATGTACGGACGTTATTATGAATTAATTTTTTATTTGTTTACAATTGGAGGGAAAAACTATGGAAAAAACACTTATCGGCTCATGTATCATCGGTCAGTCAGGAGGCCCTACTGCAGTTATTAACGCCAGCGCATTCGGCGTTATCCGCACTGCTTTGGACACAGACTGTATCACAAAGGTTTATGGCGCCCAGCACGGCATTCGCGGTGTTTTGGACGACAAGCTATATATCATGGACGAGGAGGATCCCGCGGAGCTGGAGCTTCTGAAAAACACTCCGTCTTCCGAGCTCGGCTCTGTCCGCTACAAGATCGCCGACCCTGAGAAAGACGACACCGATTATAAGCGCATCCTTGAAGTATTCAAAAAATATAATGTCCGCTATTTCTTTTACAACGGCGGCAACGACTCCATGGACACCTGCTCAAAAATCAGCCGCTATATGAAGTCTGTCGGCTACGAATGCCGTGTTATGGGCGTTCCGAAGACAATTGACAACGACCTTTTCGGCACTGACCACTGCCCCGGCTTTGCAAGCGCAGCGAAATACATCGCGACAAGCTGCATGGAGGTTGCAAAGGACGCAACCGTTTACGACACAGGTATGGTAACCGTTGTCGAAATAATGGGCCGTCATGCCGGCTGGCTGGCCGGAAGCGCTGCCCTCGCGACTGCCTTCGGCTCCGGTCCTGATCTCGTTTATCTGCCGGAGGTCGCCTTTGACATGGATAAATTCCTTGTTGATGTTGAGCGGATATACAACGAAAAGAAAAAGGCCCTTGTTGCCGTTTCTGAGGGCATCCACTATGCAGACGGAAGCTTTGTGTCCGAGGCAAAAACCTCAGCCACGGACGGCTTTGGTCACGCTCAGCTCGGCGGTTTGGCTGTTCGGCTTGCTGAAGCTGTTAAGGAGCGCACCGGAGCCAAGGTTCGCGGAATTGAGCTTTCACTCCTGCAGCGCTGCGCAGCACATCTCGCGTCCAAGACCGACGTTGAGGAAGCTGTGCTTGCCGGAAAAGTTGCTGTTGAAGCCGCTGTTTCAGGAGAAACAGATAAAATGGTCGCATTTGAGCGAGTCATGGAAAACGGTGTTTACAGCTGCAAGACCAAGCTGATTCCTCTGGGAGATGTTGCAAACTTTGAGAAGAAAGTGCCGCTTGAGTGGATAGTTCCCGAGGGCAACAATGTAACAAAGGACTTCGTTGACTATGCCCTGCCCCTGATTCAGGGCGAGCCTGAGCGCCCCACCGAGCACTCACTCCCCCGCTACGCAAGGCTGAAAAAAGTTCTGGCGTAAAAATATATGTAAATAGCCAAAACGGAAGCCATGATATTTCATGGCTTCCGTTTATTTATTACCAATTGCGCTAAGTAAGCATCTTGCAGTTTCCGCGTCCTCCCGGATTTGTGCTGCAAGCTCGCCCGGGTTATCAAAACGCTGCTCAGGCCGGATAAAATCATAGAAATCAACTCTGGCAAACCTGCCGTAAAGATTGCCTTCAAAATCAAGAATATAGGTTTCTACAGTAAGTTCGCTCTGATCACTGAAGGTGGGACGAACACCGACATTTGTGACCGCGGGCAACGTTTTCTCACCAATAATCACCTGTGTGGCATAGACACCACGGGCCGGCAGGGCCATATTCTCGTCAAATTTCAGGTTGATGGTAGGGGTTCCCAGCTTTCTGCCAACCTTTCGTCCATCCAGAACAGTGCCGGAAACACAGTATGGATGCCCAAGAAAATCATTGGCACGGCGAATGTTCCCCTCTGAAATCAAACCTCGAATATAGGTTGAGCTGACCACGACACCGTCGATGCAAAAAGCCGGAACAATATCACAGCCAACGCCGATCTCGGTGCAGTAGGCCGAGATTCTATCGGGATTGCCCTCCCCCATATAGCCGCAGCGAAAGTCGTGACCGATGATAAAGTGAACTGCAGAAAACTGAAAGATGAGCGAATCAATAAAATCGCTCCAGGGCATCGTCATAATAGCCTTGTCGAAGTGATAAATGATGACCGTTTCGATTCCAAAAAGGCGCCGGATCATTTCCTCACGGGTGTTCGTGTTTCCGATTAGCGGCACAGGCACGCCCGTAACCACTGCCATCGGACTATTATCAAACGATAATACAGCGGCCTCGGCTCCTATTTCAGCGGCTCTCAGCTTAGCCATATTGATAAGCTGCGCATGACCTCTGTGAACTCCGTCGAAGAAGCCCAGCGCAATCACGGTCTTATCGGGTTTTGCAGACATTTCTACCTCCGGCAGCAATAGCGCCGCAAAATTCTAAGTAATCTCGAAAAAGCTCTTAATGGTTGACATAACTTTGTTATCAACTTTTCCCAGCATCAAAAACTCGCCGCTTTCGGCATACACTCTGTATTCGCCGTTCGGCGCGTCGAAATTGAAGGCGTTTCCAACCAGACACTTGCGCTTTCTCTCGTCATCAATTGTGACCGCCGCATATTCAGCAAAAAGCGAATCCACCGGCAAAAAAAGCTTGTCTATACTGCCTTCATTAACAGCGGCTTCTAATTGCGCGAGTGTATATGCTTCTGCACACGAAAATTCCCCTGATTTTGTCCTGCGAAGCTCTGATAATGCCGCGCCTGTGCCAAGTCTTAGTCCCATATCGTGGCAAAGTGTTCTGATATATGTCCCCTTTGAGCAAACAACGCGAAGAAGAACATCCTTCTCCCGCCTGCCCAGGTATTCGAGTTCATAAATATTTATCTGCCGGTCTTCCCGTTCAACCTCTATTCCCTTGCGGGCAAGGTCGTAGAGTTTCTTTCCGTTCTGTTTAATTGCCGAATACATCGGAGGTGTTTGTGCTTGTGTTCCTGTAAATTCAGCAAAGAGTTTACATAACTTTTCTTCCGAAATCTCAGTATCATAATCACAGAACGAAACTATTTCCCCGGTAATATCCTGAGTATCGGTTGTAATGCCGGTTCGCATTGCGGCATAATATTCCTTTTTTTGACATTCAGCGAATTGAACGGCCCTTGTAGCACGTCCGGCAAAAACCACAAGCAGGCCAGTAGCCATCGGATCCAATGTCCCGGCGTGACCCAGCCTGCGTTCCTTAAGTATCCCGCGCAGCTTGGCGATGACATCGTGACTTGTAAAGCCCTGGGGCTTATCAACAAGCAAAATGCCGTTCATTTGCTTTCCTCCGCAATGGCGTCAGCCAAAAGCTGAGCCACTTCATCAACTCCGCCTTTTATTGTACAGCCGGCGGCCATTGCATGCCCGCCTCCGCCAAATCTCCCGCAGACGCGATTGGCATTTACAATGCCGTTTGTCCGAACGGAGATTTTGCAGCTGTTATCGCCGTTTTCCTTAATAACTGCGCTGGTTGCAACGCCCTCCACTCTGCCGGGCAGAGCCGCGATGTCTGCGCAGTCGCTCTCTTTCGCGCCCGTCTTTTCCATCATTTCATGCGTTACAAACGCAAAGGCAGTCAGGCCGTTATGATAATAACGCAGGGACGAAAAGATCAGGCCTTCAAGTGCGATTCGCTCTCTCGTACTCGTGCGGAAAAGGAGCTTGTTATACACAGCATAGTCCGCGCCGGCATCGCATAGCTCAGCCGCGGCACGAAAGGTTTCGGCTGTGGTGTTGCCGTAGACGAAGCAGCCGGTGTCAGTGGAAATAGCAATGTAAAGCAAGTCAGCGGCTGTTTTGTCGATGCTTCCGCACAGCTCTCTGACTATTTCCAGAACTATTTCTCCGCAGGCTGCTTTTGAGGCATTCAAAACTGTATGCGCGGCGTAAAAAGTATTCGAGGGATGGTGGTCGATGCACAGATCCGGCTTTCCTTGGTATCCTACAGGGAGCATGTTTTCCGCTGCCGTGTCAACCGCAATTGTGTATTTGCCCTCATAGCCCGCCGGAGCAAGATAGGGCTCCGCAATCCAGGGTGTATTGTCAAAAAACTGCGGATTTCTGTACAGATATGCAGTTTTTCCGATAGTTCTCAGTGCGTGGCAGAGCGCGGAGGCGCTGCCCATTGTGTCGCCATCGGGTTTCTGATGGGTCAGTAACAGATACTCGTCTTTCTCGCGGAGAAGCCTCACCGCTTCACTTATCGTCAATTCCTTCACTCTCCGTTGCCGTGTCATCCGGTAGAAAACCAGGTTCACTCATAATTTTGCTGATGTGCGCGCCGTGGGATATTGAGTCGTCAAGCTCAAAAATCAGCTCCGGCGTGTATCTTAAATCCAGCTTCGCACCCAATTCATGCCTGAGCCAGCCGGAAGCGGATTTCAGTCCTCTTTTGAGATCCTTTTCGCTATTCATGCCGAAACAGCTCAGGAATACCTTGCAATAGCGCAGATCTCCGGTCGTTTCGGTTCTGGTTATGCTCAACATACCCTGATTAACTCTCGGATCCTTAACAGAGCGCAAAAGTTCACTCAAAACTATTCTGATATCGTCATTTGTCCTGTCGAGTCTGTGACCCGCCATAGCATTTACCTCACAATAATCTAAAACGCTGAGGCCGCCGTTTTCAGCGGCCATTGCATCAGTAGGGACTACGCCTCAATTTGTTTCATAATGAAGGATTCGATTACATCACCTTCAGTTACATCGTTGTACTTTTCTATACTGATTCCGCATTCATATCCTGTGGCAACTTCCTTTACGTCGTCCTTGAAGCGACGCAGAGATGAAAGTTCTCCCTCAAACACAACTATATTGTCGCGCAGAACGCGTACCTGACTGTTGCGCAGGATCTTTCCGTCAAGAACATAGCTTCCGCAAACTGTTCCGATTTTGGAAATCTTAATAACCTGCCGCACCTCTGCGTGACCGACAACAACTTCCTCAAATTTGGGAGCAAGCATGCCTTTCATGGCTGCTTCAATCTCGTTTAGACAGTCATAAATGACACGGTACATCCGCATATCTACACCGGCTCTCGCGGCGTAGTCGCGGGCAGCATTATCCGGGCGGACGTTAAAGCCGACGATAAGCGCTCCGCTGGTGGCGGCGAGCATAACATCCGACTCGCTGATCGCGCCGACAGCGCAGTGGATAACACGCACGCGCACTTCTTCGTTTGTGAGCTTTTCCAGAGAGGTTTTTACCGCCTCGGCACTGCCCTGAACATCCGCCTTAACGATAATATTGAAGTCTTTTATCTCACCCTGCTGGATCTGGGCAAAGAGGTCTTCCAGAGTTACCTTCTTTGCCGTGCCGAGCGTGGCATCCTTGTTCTGCTGTTTTCTCTCGGCTACAAGCTCGCGTGCCATACGCTCATCGCTTACCGCATTGAAAATATCTCCCGCGCTTGGAACTTCTGAAAGTCCGGCGATCTCGACGGGTACTGAAGGTCCGGCCTCCTCAATTCGCTCGCCCTTGTCATTAACCATTGCGCGAACGTGACCGACCGCTGTTCCGGCGATAATAATATCTCCCTGACGCAGTGTGCCGTTCTGGACGAGAACTGTCATAATCGGGCCGCGCCCCTTATCAAGACGCGCTTCGATAACCGCACCCTTTGCGGCGCGGTTCGGATTGGCCTTGAGTTCGCCCATCTCTGCCGTAAGAACAACCATTTCCAGCAGCTTATCGACGCCGTCGCCGGTCTTTGCGGAAATCGGGCAAATGACAGTGTCGCCGCCCCACTCTTCACTGACCAGCTCATATTCTGTGAGCTGCTGTTTGATCTTGTCGGGATTTGCGGTGGGTTTATCCATTTTATTGATGGCAACGATAATCGGAATGCCCGCTGCCTTTGCGTGGTTTATTGATTCAACGGTCTGCGGCATAATGCCGTCGTCCGCCGCGACTACCAGAATCGCAATATCAGTGACTTTTGCTCCGCGGGCACGCATGGACGTAAACGCCTCGTGTCCCGGGGTATCAAGGAAGGTAATCGGGCTGCCGTGAACCATAATGCGGTATGCGCCGATATGCTGCGTGATGCCGCCGGCCTCTCCGCTGGCGACATTCGCCTCGCGGATACGGTCGAGCAAAGAGGTTTTACCATGGTCAACGTGGCCCATAACAACAACAACGGGCGCACGGGAAACCAGCTCCTCCGCAGAGTCCTCATGGTCGTCTATCAGACGCTCTTCGACTGTTATAATTACTTCCTTTTCAACTTTGCATCCCAATTCCATCGCAACAAGCGCGGCGGTGTCAAAATCAATAGTGTCTGACAGCGATGCCATAGTTCCCAGCCTTACAAGCTGTCGGACAACTTCAGCACCGGTTTTCTTCATGCGGCTCGCAAGCTCGCCCACGTTGATTTCATCAGGAATAAACACTTTGAGCGGGGCTTTCTTGGCGATCTCAAATTGCAGCTTCTGCAACTTGTCGCGCTCTTCCTGCTTGCGCTTTGCACTTGGGGTCTGCTGGCGGTTCTTGCTCTTGAACTTTTCTTTGCCGGCCTGATATTTTTCTTCTTTTTCGCCTACGAACCTGTCAAGCCGGTCATCATACTTTTCAATGTTGACTGTAGCGCCGCGAGTGTCAATAATGCGCTTTTCAGGAACGGCCTTAGGCACATGCGGCTTCTGCACTTCAGGCTTTGCCGGCGCCGGCTTGTTTGCTGCCGGCGCAGTTTCGGCTTTGGCTGAAGCTGCCGACGCATCAGTCTTTTTCTCCTCGGTCTTTTCCGGCACAGCAGCAACCGGCTTTTCGGGTACTGCGAATACCTCAGCCAGGTCCTCTATTTGATTATGCTGGGTCAGATACTCGAAGATGATGTCAAGTTCGTTCTCTTCAAGCACCTGCATATGGTTTTTGGGTGTGGCGGCATAGTCCGTAAGGATTTGTGTGATCTCCTTTGTTCCCAATTTAAAATCCTTTGCCACCTCATGGACCCTGTATTTAATAAGTGTGCTCATTGCTGATTCCTCCTCTTCCCCGAAACGACCGGTTTGCCTGTCGACTTGTTCCTCTCGTGGGCTTGCGCTTCGCGCTTTCGCATCTTTGTTTTCTCATTTTTTGCGGCAATGTCTTCTGCCGCGGCTGCAAATGTCGGGTCGCTCTCCGCAAGCTTGGTTAAAAACGCAGATGCAAGACCTATATCTGTAAAGGCCGCCATAGAACATCCGTTAACTCCCGTTATTCCGGAAAGCTCTTCCTTTGAAAAGGGCACGGAAACAAGAAGTGTTTTTTTGCCATAAATAAAATTCTCAGACCGGCTTCGTGCGTTCTCTGAAGCATCCGCCGCCAGAATCAGAAGCTTTGCCTTACCTGCGCGGACGGCGGCTCCGGCATTCACTTCTCCAAGTTCAATCGAACCCGCCTTGCGGGCAAGGCCGACGTATTTTAATGGGTCAGACATCTCCCGCCTCCATCTGCTCGTGAAGCTGAGCGTAGATTTCCTCGGGAATGGCTACTTCGAGCGAACGCTCAAGGGCCTTGCTTTTTATCGCCTTTTTCAGGCACGCCGGGTCAGGACAAACGTAGGCTCCCCTGCCCTGAGCCTTGCCGCGAAAATCCAGAGATATTTCGTTCTCCGGCGATTTTACAACGCGGATAAGCTCTTTCTTGGGTTTCATTTCGCGGCAGCCGGTGCACTGACGCATTGGGATCTTTTTCGGCACAACGGCCACCTCCTTATAGATTAATAACCCGCTTCGGATTCCGGCTTTATGTCAATTTTATAGCCTGTGAGCTTAGCTGCAAGCCGCACGTTCTGCCCTTCTTTGCCAATTGCCAGAGAAAGCTGATTGTCCGGAACAATAACCCGGCAGCTCCTGCCCTCCTCCATGAGGGTTACGCTGATGGCCTCCGCCGGAGAGAGCGCCGCGGCAACATAGTTTTCAGGGTCTTCGCTGTACTTGATAATGTCTATCTTTTCGCCGCCGAGCTCGTCTACTATATCCGCAACACGTCCGCCCTTGGGTCCAACGCAGGCGCCGATGGGATCGACTTCCGGATCGTTGGATAAAACGGAAATTTTGGTGCGGCTGCCCGCTTCTCGGGCGATGTTGCGAATCTCAACGATACCATCGAATATTTCCGGAACCTCAAGCTCAAACAGGCGCTTGACCAAACCAGGGTGAGTTCTGGAAATAATAACCTGCGGGCCTCTTGTCGATTTGCGCACTTCAACGACATAGACCTTAATCATATCGCCCTCAACCAAACGCTCGCCTCGGATCTGCTCGTTGGGAGAAAGCATTGCCTCAGTGAATTCTGAGTTTGAGCTTATTTTTATTGAGACGCTGCCCGTGCGCGGTTCAACACGGGAGACTGTTCCTGTAAGGATTTCCTGCTCCTTTGAGTTGAACTCGTCATATATTATTCCACGTTCAGCTTCACGAATGCCCTGAATAATAACCTGCTTTGCCGCCTGGGCAGCAATTCGGCCGAATTTCTTCGTTTCGATCGGAATCTCGACAAAACCTCCGAGCTTTGCGCGCTTGGAATAGCTCTTTGCCGGCTCAAGAAGAATCTGTGTCACGGGATCCTCAACCTCTTCGACGACCTCCATGCGAATAAACATGTCAATTTTCTTCTTTTCGTGATCCATAACCACAACGACATTATCACCGCAGGCAGGATTGTCTTTCCTGTATGCCGCGAGCAAAGCCTGAGTTATTTTCTCTTCCATGTACTCTCTCGGTATTCCCTTTTCCCGCTCGATATCTTCTATCGCGTTGAAAAATTCTGCATTCATTTCATAATTCTCCTAATTTGACTGTTAAAAAAGGCTGATGTGTACAACCGCTATTTGTTCTTTGGTAAAGGTCATTTCAGTTTCCCCGAACAGGATTGTGACATCTCCGTTGTCATATCCCAGCAAGCGTCCACTAAATACCTTGCTTCCGTCCAATTGCTTATATAGCTTTACTTCAACTGTTTCCCCGATGAATCGCTGAAAATGCTCCGGTTTTTTCAATGAGCGCTCAAGTCCCGCTGAGGACACCTCAAAAATATAGCTGTCTGCAATCAAGTCTTTTTCATCCAAAATCGGGTCCAAGGCACGGCTGATTTTCTCGCAGTCTTCAATTGCTATGCCGTCCTCTTTGTCGATATAGACCCTTAAATACCATTGACCCGCCTCGCGGACATACTCCACATCCCAGAGCTGACAGCCGTTTTCAGCCGTAATTGGCTCCGCAAGCTGCGTGACAATATCGGATATTTTACTCATTTCAC
Source organism: Oscillospiraceae bacterium (assembly GCA_031552685.1). Classification (GTDB taxonomy): domain Bacteria; phylum Bacillota; class Clostridia; order Oscillospirales; family Oscillospiraceae; genus UBA2658. Next base: position 354 of record JAVBMI010000003.1, on the reverse strand, counting down.
ACCATTTCCAGTTTTTGACATATTGTTTATAATCAAGAAAAAGAGTGGGAACTTCCCACTCCTCTGATTTCTTCTACACTTACCTTGGTTATGTTACCACAAACGGCAGGCGTTTGCAAGCCTTTTTTGATATTATGCCTATCTTTGTCAGGAAGCGGCTGCCTGTGTGGGCATCCGCTTCTTTTTACACAAAAGTTATCATTTACCTTTAATGTATTTATCAATACTTTCTGCAGCGGTTTTCCCTGCGCCCATCGCCAGAATAACTGTTGAGGCGCCTGTGACGGCATCCCCCCCGGCAAACACGCCCTCGCGCCGGGTCACCCCGCTCGCATCAGCTCTCATACAGCCGCG
>JAVBMI010000026.1:0-78065 GCA_031552685.1 Oscillospiraceae bacterium | reverse complement strand
TCCCTCTTCACTCCAAAGAAAAGAGACCCAAAGGGAGTACCCTTTGGAAACCCCTAAATAAACGCTTCGCTCTGTCCTCACGTGCCGCTCCGCGGACAGGTCCGCCGCTGCCTTCGGAGCGCGGCTACAATAAGCGACGGGGAAGAAGTTGCGCCCGAACCAAAGCTAAGAGAGCGATTCTGTGGCGCAGTGCTTGCCTGCCCAGTGGCACGGGACGCAGTAAGCTCGCGGACGATTTTGCTACTATTTGCGTCAGTGCGTATATTTTCTTTTGGAGAGTCAAGAGAGGGCCTTTCTTTTTTGAAAAGAAAGCCCTCTTTTGCCCCCTGCGGGTAGCAGGTAATAATAAAAATGAGTTACCCTGTCCGCGCAGGACGCCTGCCCGGCGAGGGCCCCCGCACGGCGGGCGAAATAATTAAAAATGAATGTCTATTTAGAAAGACGAGGGGCAGTCCCTGCGAGGGGACGTTAGAATAATGTGAATTATTCAGTAAACATCCCTGCGTGGGGGACGTTTGGAATAATGTAATTATTTCCTCGCTACGCCGCTAGCTCTAGCGGCTTGCGCCACCGCTGCGGCAACGGCCGGAGCTACACGTTCATCAAAGGCTGGGGGAAGAATGTAGTCCGCGGAAAGCTCGCTTTCGGAAACTAGAGCGGCGAGAGCCTTTGCCGCGGCTATTTTCATTTCGTCATTGATTTCCGAGGCCCGGACGTCCAGAGCGCCACGGAAAATTCCGGGGAAGGCCATGACGTTATTTATCTGATTTTTGAAGTCGCTGCGGCCTGTGCCGACTACCGCCGCGCCGGCCTCCAGCGCCAAATCAGGCATAATCTCCGGCGTCGGGTTTGACATGGGGAACAGGACAGGGTTTGCGGCCATGCTGCGAACCATCTCCTGCGTGACTGTGTTTGGTGACGATACACCGATGAACACGTCCGCACCCTTCATTGCGTCTGCCAGTGAACCTCTCAGGCAGCCCTGATTTGTCATCTGCGCAATTTCCATTTTTGAAGTATTCAGCCCCTCGCGTCCCTTGTAAATCGCTCCCTGCCGGTCGCACATAATTACATCTCTCAGTCCGAGCGAGCACAGCAGCTTAATTATCGCAACTCCCGCCGCGCCCGCGCCGCAGGTGACTACCCGAATCCCGTCCAGCTTCTTGTTGACGATCTTCAGTGCGTTAATAAGCGCGGCAAGGGTAACTACTGCCGTACCGTGCTGATCGTCATGGAAGATGGGAATGTCGCTGATCTCCTTGAGCCGCCGCTCGATTTCGAAGCAGCGCGGCGCGGAGATGTCCTCTAAATTTACGCCGCCAAAGTTGCCGAGAAGCAGTGTGATCGTGTTAACAATTTCGTCGACATCCTTCGTGCGCAGGCAGAGGGGGACGGCGTCCACGCCGCCCAGAGATTTGAACAGAACGCACTTGCCCTCCATGACCGGCATTGCGGCCTCCGGACCAATGTCACCCAATCCGAGCACTGCAGTGCCGTCTGTAATAACGGCGACGAGATTATGCCGTCCGGTCAGCTCATAGCTCTTTTCTATATCGTCTTTTATCACCTCGCAGGGTCTTGCAACGCCCGGGGTGTAGGCTATGCTCAAGTCCTCCTTGTTACGCACAGGAGCTTTTGCGGCGTAATCGATTTTTCCGCCCCACTCGTAGTGCATCTTCAAAGACTTTTCCATGTAATCCATATATGTGGTTGCTCCTTTTACAGAAATAGCGTCATAAGTACAGCGTCTTCTGTCGGCTTATCGTAATAATTCCGGCGCAGACCTACAGGCTTGAAACCGTGCTTTTCGTAAAGGCCTATCGCCGGTGCATTGCTGCTTCGCACCTCAAGAGTCAGGAAAGAGAGTTCCTTTTCCCTGGCCTTTGAAATAAGCGTTTTGAGCAGCAGATCAGCTATGCCCTGCCGCCTGAGATCCGGGGCAACGGCGATGTTGTTGATATAACCCTCGTCCAGAACTCCTGTCAGGCTGATATAGCCGAGCACGTTTGCCAGCTCGTTTTCCGCCACGAGAAAAACGTTACCCTCCGATGTGATAAGCGTTTCGAGCTGGTCAGATGTCCACGGCAGGGAAAAGCAGAGCTTTTCCAGAGCCTCGAGCTGCGGGATGTGGTGCAGCTTAGCTTTTTTTACGGTAATATTCATCACTTGGCCTCATTCCATGTCCGGCCTAAGTGCGCGTCCACCGTCAACGGAACGCTGCACTTAAAGGCATTTTCCATTTCCTCAACAAGAATCGTCTTAACGGTTTCGGCTTCGTTTTCGGGACATTCGCAGATAAGCTCGTCATGTACCTGCAATATCAGCCGCGCAAGCAGCTTTTCGGAATGCAGACGGTTTGACGCATTTATCATCGCCAGCTTAATGATATCCGCCGCCGTGCCCTGAATGGGCATGTTCAGCGCGACTCTTTCGCCGAAGCTGCGTATGTTGTAATTTGAGGACTTCAGCTCCGGCAGCGGACGCTTACGCCCGCACAGGGTGGATACATAGCCGTCCTTTTTTGCCTGCTCTACGATGTTTTTCATGTACTCGCGAACGCCGCTGTATTTTGAGAGATAGGCGTCGATATAGGCCTTTGCTTCATTCTGAAAAACTCCGATGTCCTGTGCCAGAGAGAAGGCGGAAATGCCGTAAACAATCCCGAAGTTGACGGCCTTGGCGTGGGAGCGCTGAAGATTCGTTACCTTGTCCAGCGGCACGCCGAACACCTGTGAAGCGGTGACGGTGTGAATATCCACGCCGTTCAAAAAAGCGTTTTGCATGGTCTTGTCACCGCTGATGTGTGCCAGCAGGCGCAGTTCGATCTGGCTGTAGTCGGCGTCCACCAGAACTTTGCCGGGGGCGGCAACGAACATTTTTCGGATTTCAGCGCCAAGCTCCGTGCGTACGGGAATATTTTGAAGGTTCGGTTCTGTGCTGGACAGGCGGCCTGTCGCAGTAACAGTCATCTGGAAGCTGGTGCGTATGCGTCCGTCAGCGGAGATGACTTTTAAAAGGCCGTCCGCATAAGTAGATTTCAGCTTTGTGAGCTGGCGGTATTCCAAGACCCTGTCGACTACCGGGTGCTTGCCGCGCAGTGTTTCAAGCACATCAACATTGGTGCTCCAGCCGGTCTTAGTCTTTTTCCCGCTGGGCAGCATGAGATGTTCAAACAGAACCTCGCCCAGCTGCTTTGGCGAGAGAATGTTGAATTCCTCGCCAGCGAGCTTCCAGATTTCCGCCTGCAGCTCGTCAATGCGTATAGAAAGCAGTCCGCCAAAGTCAGAGAGCGCCTTTTTATCAACCGCAAAGCCCTCAAGTTCCATTTCAGCCAGAACCCGACAAAGAGGAAGCTCGATTTCCTCATATAATCGTGTCATGTTTTCCGTTTCGAGCTTTTCTTTTAATGGGTTGTAGAGTGCGTAAATCGCCTGCGCGCCCTCCGCTTCAACTCCGACATACTTCGCGGAAATTCGACGCAAATCGTAGCCTGCCTCCGTGGGGTCGAGCAGGTATGCCGCGAGGGCCGTGTCGAAGCAAAAACCGCCGATATTCAGGTTTTCCGACAAGAGCAGACGCAATACGTCCTTCACATTGTGGGAAATCTTTTTGGTTTGTGGAGAAAACAACACATTCAGGAAGTCATCGTAGGAAAACTCCGCGTTCATTCGACGCAGATTTATGACAGATTCACCGTCACAAATCGACATTTCGTCAAGGCTGCCGTCGGGAATGAAAACGGCAATAAGCGGCAGTTTTTTTACCTGCTCCGCGAGCGACAAAAATTCATCCGCTCCGGCAGGTTCGATGACGGGCATAGTGTCATTCGGAACGGGAGTCCCGTCCTGTCCGGGCGTGATATTCCACTTTTCAATCAGGCTGTTGAAGCCCAAACGCTTGAATATATCGAAGGCCTCTCCGGAAAAACCGGAAAAAGCGCAGTCCGCTGAATTAAAATCAATCGGCACGTTGCGCATTATGGTCGCCAAAGAATAGGACAGCTCCGCGTCGGCACGTCCGTCCTCCAGCTTTGTGCGCAAACTGTCCTTTATGTCGGGGGCGGCAAGGTTTTCGTAGACCTTATCCAGGCTGCCGTAAGTCTGAATCAGGGTCATAGCTGTTTTTTCGCCGACGCCCTTGACGCCGGGGATATTGTCGGAAGCATCGCCCATCAGGGCTTTCAGGTCAATTATGCTCTTTGGCTCAAAGCCGTATTCTTCTCGGAACACCTGAGGTGTGTAGTCAATGGTTTCGGTTTTGCCCATGCGGCTTTTTACGTGCTTTACAGTGGTGGTAGCGGATATGAGCTGAAAGCTGTCCTTATCGCCCGTTACGATGACGCAGCGGTCACCGGTGGCTTCACAGTGTGCGGCAACAGTTCCTATTATGTCGTCCGCCTCATAGCCCTCAAGCTCCAAACGGTGCACACCGAGCGCATCCAGAGTTTCTTTGAGAAGCGGAATTTGCACAGCCAGATCTTCCGGCATGGGCTTGCGCTGCGCCTTGTACTCGGCATATTGCTCGTGGCGGAAGGTGGGCGCTTTAAGGTCGAACGCCGCACACAGGTGGTCGGGCTTTTCCTCCTCAATCAGCCTGTTGAGGATGGTGAGAAAGCCGTAAATCCCGTTTGTGGGCGTACCGTCCGGCGCCGTGAGCATGCGAATGCCGTAAAAGGCGCGGTTAACTATACTGTTGCCGTCAAGAATCATCAGCTTCATGTGCGTTTTCCTTTCAACGGAGGCAGATTTTGTTGTCTGGAGCGGCGGTGTTTATTCCCGCCTGCCGCGCCTGTGCGTGCTGCGCCCGGCGATATACCTTGTGCTCCACACCGTCGCGCACGAAGTATGTTCCGGTTTGTTTGAAGTGAAACGGAACGTGCGCGTTTATGCACTGCTCACGCAGCGACAGAACCCAGTCGAATTTACAGGGACGGGCCTCTTCTCCGGATTCACCGCCAACAACTACCTGTATTATATCCGGACACAGCCATTTTGTCAGGTCAATTTCCTCCAAAAGTGGTTCGAGCGCCAAATATTTGTGCTTTATAGGGGCGTTTATGAAGATGGGCATGCGAAAATCCGCACGCTCCTGATTCTCAACCGTGCAGCTTATCGAAACATTGGGGTAGCCCTCGTCCCAATCGGGCGGCAGGCACTCTTCCAGTCGGTGTATGCGCTTTGTGATGAAGAAAAAGTTCAAATCCTCACGAATGCGCATCATCTCCCAGGCGTAGGGCCGCCAGGGGTCGGCATCCTCCAGCAGGAAGTCGGAGGTAAAGCAGGTCCAGACCGTGTCGCCGGGCGGTATTTTATAGCTGCCGTCACGCTTTTTGGCGATAGGCAGCTCGTAGTTTGATAGCTTGTATACCTCGGAGGCGTCCTGCCCGCGCGAGGCGTCACCGCGGTAGACATAGCAGTTCTGGCATCCTGCGGAAATTTTGTGGCAGCCGTGCCAGGGATTCCACATAGCCATTTCAGTTCTCCCCCCGAAGTCGTATTATGCGGTCACGCAGCTCGGCGGCAAGCTCGAATTCCAGCATCTTCGCCGCTTCGCGCATCTGCTTTTCCAGCTTGTCAATTGCGGATTTGCGCTCTGACGCCGTCATCTTGACCCCGTGCTCGTTGCGCTCGTCCTCTTCGACGGCGCCTGAAATCTCCAGCAGATTGCGGACGCTCTTGATAATCGTTTTAGGAATGATGCCGTGCTCTTCGTTGTAGGCGATCTGTTTTTCACGGCGGCGGTTAGTCTCTGAAATTGCGGCCTCCATTGACCTTGTAACGGTGTCGGCATACATGATTACCGCGCCCTCGGCGTTTCTCGCGGCGCGCCCGATGGTCTGGATAAGACTCGTCTCGCTGCGCAGAAAGCCCTCCTTGTCGGCGTCCAGAATGGCAACAAGGGAAACCTCCGGAAGGTCAAGCCCCTCACGCAGAAGGTTAATGCCGATTATTGCGTCAAATTCGCCCAGACGCAGATCGCGTATGATTTCCATGCGCTCGAGCGCGTCAATGTCGTGGTGCATATAGCGGCACTTGATTCCCGCGCCGCTGAGATAGTTTGTCAAATCCTCCGCCATTCGCTTTGTCAGCGTGGTTACGAGCGTTCGCTCTCCTCGTTCAACGCGGGCGTGAATCTCAGCCATGAGGTCGTCAATCTGCCCCTCGGTCGGACGAACGAGCACAACGGGGTCCGGAAGGCCTGTGGGTCTGATTATCTGCTCCGCAATTTGGGCGGAGCGGGTGCGTTCAAACTCGGCAGGTGTTGCGGAAACGTAGATTGCCTGTCCGATGCGCTCCTGAAATTCGTTGAATTTCAGCGGGCGGTTATCAAAGGCTGAGGGCAGGCGGAACCCGAACTCGACCAGATTCTCCTTGCGAGCCCTGTCTCCGGCGTACATTGCCCGAACCTGCGGCAGGGTAACGTGCGACTCGTCAACGAAAAGCAGAAAGTCCTTCGGGAAATAATCAAGCAGAGTCATCGGCGCGCTGCCGACAGGCCGACCCGATATCACGCGGGAATAGTTTTCGATTCCGCTGCAAAAGCCCAGCTCCTGCATCATTTCAATGTCGTAGTCCGTGCGCTGGCGAATGCGCTGAGCTTCAATCAGCTTGCCGTTGGCTTCAAAATAGCTCACACGCTCGTCGCATTCGCGGCGGATATAGTCAATGGCTTCCGCCATTTTTTCCTTGGTTGTCACATAGTGTGAGGCGGGATAAATTGCCACATGGTTAATTCGGCGCAAAACGCTGCCTGTAACGACGTTTATTTCGCTGATCCTGTCGATCTCGTCGCCGAAAAACTCCACGCGGATGGCGGTGTCATGGGAATATACGGGAAAAATCTCCACCGTGTCCCCCCGAACGCGGAACATGTTGCGCTCAAAGGCAAGGTCATTGCGCTCATAGCGAATGTCGATAAGGCGCCGCAGCAGCTCGTCACGGCTCCGGGTCTGTCCCGGACGCAGAGAAATTACCATTGAGGCGTAGTCAATCGGGTCGCCCAGACCGTAGATGCAGGAAACGGAAGCAACAACGATAACGTCGCGCCGCTCAAAAAGTGAGGACGTTGCGCTGTGGCGCAATCTCTCAATTTCCGCGTTTACGGAGCTGTCTTTTTCGATGAAGGTGTCTGTGTGGGGAATGTAGGCCTCCGGCTGATAATAGTCGTAATAGGAGACAAAATACTCCACGGCGTTGTTCGGAAAAAACTCCTTGAACTCAGCGCAGAGCTGGGCAGCAAGGATTTTGTTGTGCGCCAGCACCAGAGTGGGGCGCTGGACCCTCTCAATGACCTTGGCCATGGTGAAGGTTTTGCCGCTGCCGGTTACGCCGAGCAGAGTTTGCTCCTCAAAGTCGTTTTCAAGTCCCTGCACCAGCGCGTCAATGGCCTCCGGCTGGTCGCCGGAGGGGGAAAAGGGACTGACTACTTCAAAATCGGGCATTTTTTCCTCCGTCAGGCACGGTTATCTCTTATGCCTGCATTACCTTAATAAAGTTAGTCGAGCCTGACACGCCGATGGGCAGCCCTGCAGTCAGCACAACTGTGTCGCCGTGATTGAGCATACCGGCCTTGACCAGCGCCTTGATGCCGTTTTCAAACAGGTCATCAATATTCTTTTCGTTTTTAACCATAAGCTGCTCAACGCCCCAGTTAAGATTCAACTGACGGTAGGTCAGCTCTGAGCTGGTGCAGGCGATTATGCGGCAGCCGGGCCGGAAGGCGGAGATGTCCTGCGCCGTTCTGCCGGAGAGCGTGAAGGCGATCACAGCCTCCGCGCCGAGCTCCATAGCGGAGGTGCAGGCCGCGTGGGAAATGGCGTGGGTAATGTTACCGCGGATATTGTACTCACGCTTCTGGAAATTGCGTATGTAGTCAATATCCTCTTCGGTGCGCTCGGCAAGACGAACCATCGTCTGAATTGATTCAACAGGATATTTCCCGGCTGCAGTTTCGCCGGAGAGCATTATGGCGCTCGTGCCGTCATAAATCGCGTTGGCAACGTCTGTCGCCTCAGCCCTTGTGGGTCTTGGATAGTTCATCATCGATTCGAGCATCTGAGTGGCGGTTATAACCGGCTTGCCCTGCTCGAAAACCTTTTTAATAAGCTGCTTTTGGATAATCGGCACTTCCTCAAGAGGCATCTCAACGCCCATGTCGCCGCGGGCAATCATAATGCCGTCGGATACGGCCAGGATTTCATCAAAATTCTGAACACCCTGAAGATTTTCGATTTTTGAGATTATCTTCATCTTCTCGCCGCCGTTCCAGTTGAGCAGCATGCGGACTTCCTTGACATCGTCTGCCGTGCGCACGAAGGATGCGGCAACAAAATCAAAACCGATTTTCGCGCCGAAGATAAGGTCGTCATAGTCTTTTTTGCTTATATAGGGCATGGAGAGCACAACGCCCGGTACATTGACACCCTTGCGGTCTGAAATATCTCCGTCATTGCCAACGATGCAGTGAATCTCTTTGCCCTTAACTGATTTGACTCTCAGGGAGATTTTTCCGTCATCCAGAAGAATCGTATCGCCGGCCTTTACGTCACGGGGCAGGTTTGAGTAGTTGATGTGGGCGCACTCCGCCGTGCCGACGCATTCATCGGTAGTCAGGACGAATGAGGCTCCGGTTACCAGCGCGACCTTTCCGTCCTTGAAAGTGCCAAGACGGATTTCCGGTCCCTTCGTGTCCAACAGAGTTGCCACAGGGCGTTTCATCTCGTCGCATAGCTCTCTGAGCTTGTCCAGCCTCGCCTTTTGCTGTTCCTGAGTACCGTGAGAAAAATTGAACCGCGCAACGTTCATGCCGCTCTCCAAGAGGCTTCGCATGACTGAAATGTCGTCAGTTGCGGGGCCAAGAGTACAAATAATTTTTGTTTTACGCATAGTGCCTCCTTAGTGGTGTTAAACCTACCAGCTTGTAATGATAATCACAATATCTTACCACTCTATATTATACACGAAATCCGTAAGATTTCCATATTATTTTCAATATTTTCTATTATTATTGCCTGCTACCCGCAGGGGGGCAGGCAATTTTCAATTCCGCGCATTTATATAGTGTTTTTCCAACGTCCAACGTTGGGGTGCCGCGGGCACTTTGTGCCCTGCACCCACATATAAAGGGAAACCGGTTCTTGCAAAGAAACGGTTTCCCCTTATGATCCCCTTCCGAAGAAGCCCAAAGGGGTCAAACCCCTTTGGAATCCCCGCCGGAAGCCATGAATACATGCAACCCATCCGCTCGCTAACTGCCAACCGTGCCACAGGGCAGATAACCACTGCGCCACATAATCGCTCGCTGCTCCGCAGCGGGAGCGGGGCAGGCACTAAATATTACTCCAGTCTGTACAATCTAAGAGCGGGCGAGCAGACTATTGTGTAACACCGCGCCGCTTAGAACCTTAATGTAAGACGCCCAACGGCGTCTTTTTCTCTTTCGAATTGTTAAAACGGTTTCTCTTTTTGATAGCGTCAAAAAGAGAAATGGTTTTGACGTGGAAAGGCAGGGCACACTGTGCCCTGCCGCAAATCCCCTTCGGGGGGACGGTTGGAATAATGTAATTATTTACGCCATCAAAGCCTCAAGATTCTTCCGGATTGCTACGATGAACTCCTCGCTAGAGGCCTTCACAAGATCAGTCCTGTCGCAGAGAAGGGCAAGGTCACCTGTCATAATTCCGCTTTCAATTGTGTCCAGGCAGGCTTTCTCCAGCTTGTCCGCAAAAGCGGCCAGAGCCGTGTTGCCGTCAAGCTCGCCGCGCTTGCGAAGGGCACCGCTCCAAGCAAAAATAGTCGCGATTGGATTGGAGCTGGTAGTTTCTCCCTTGAGATGCTTGTAGTAGTGTCGGGTTATGGTTCCGTGCGCAGCTTCATATTCAAAGTTGCCCTCGGGGGAAACAAGAACACTGGTCATCATCGCAAGCGAGCCGAAGGCGGTGGAAACCATGTCACTCATAACGTCGCCGTCATAGTTTTTGCAGGCCCAGATGAAGCCGCCCTCGGAGCGGATAACTCTGGCGACCGCGTCGTCAATTAGGGTGTAGAAGTATTCGATTTTTGCCGATTCGAAGCGCTCCTTATACTCCTTGTCGTATATATCCTGAAAAATCAGCTTGAAGGTCTGGTCGTACTGCTTGGAGATCGTGTCCTTGGTAGCAAACCAGAGGTCCTGCTTCTGCTCAAGCGCATAATCGAAGCAGGCGTGAGCGAAGGAACGGATGGAGTCGTCCTTGTTATACTGGCCCTGCAGAACGCCGGCACAGTTAAAGTCGAAAATGGTCTCGTGAAATTGCTTGCCGTCAGCGCCTGTGAAGATAAGCTCAGCCTTTCCCGGGCCGGGGACGCGGTACTCGGTTGCCTTGTATATATCGCCGTAGGCGTGACGGGCAATAGTTATCGGCTTTTTCCAGGGACGCACAAATGGCTTGATGCTGGGTGTGATAATCGGCGTGCGGAAAACAGTTCCGTCAAGAATGGCACGCAGGGTGCCGTTGGGACTTTTCCACATTTCCTTGAGCTTGTATTCCTCAACACGCTGGGCGTTGGGGGTTATGGTGGCGCACTTTACTCCCACGCGGTGTTTCTTGATGGCATTTGCCGCGTCAATTGTAATCTGGTCGTTTGTTTCATCGCGCTTCTTCAGACCGAGATCATAGTACTCGGTATTCAGCTCTACAAAGGGGAGCAGCAGCTCGTCTTTTATCATTTGCCAGAGTATGCGGGTCATCTCGTCGCCGTCCATCTCTACGATGGTGTTCATTGGGATTTTTTGCATTATTGATGATCCTTTCAAGAAGTATTTGCAGTTAAGCAGCTATTTTTTCTTTGCGTAGTAGTTCATCAGACAGCCATCGAGGATAATTTGTTTCTCCTCGGCGGTCAAACCCGCGAAGTTTAATTTTATCGCGTTTGTGCCCTGCGCGGTGATAACCGTTGCACTTATGCTCTCATCTCCGCGTTCCAGTGCCGAGCGAATATTCGGGACAAAAATGTAGTCGCCGACATTGTACTCAAAGGCTGTTTCCGCGTCCAGCGTAAAGGGCAGCATGCCCCAGTTGATACAGTTTGAGCGGTAGCGCTTGGTGGCAAATTCGTAGCAGATATTCGCTCCCGCACCAAGCACTCGCTGGCATGAGGCGGCCTGCTCACGGGCGGAGCCGTCGCCGGGCTTGTTGGCGAAAATTGTGCTGACAAAGCCGGTGGATTCAATGGCATCAGCAGAAAGACCAAGATTATCAAACACTTGCTTCAGTTCTTCCGAGACGTTCCCCTGTTTGCGCTCCTGTTCCGCCGAGGCAACAGCTTGTGCGCGTCCGACATATTCGGGGTCGCGGCGCGAGAGAGTGAAGCTCGCGAGCTTCATCGGGTTTGAGCGGTAGGAGCTGGTTTCACCCGAGGGGATCAGCTCGTCCGTTGTTGTAACAGGGTCGCGCAGCACACTCACCAGTTTCAGCAGCAGATTTTCCGGCAGAGCTGGAATCTCAGGCCAGGGCGCAATGTTCGGCCCCATGCGAAGCTCCTCCTGTGGCAGCGGCTTGCCGTAACCGAAGTACACGCGATTCTCGTATGCGCTGCGGTCGAAACTGCGATCAACTTTAGCCGGAGCGGCATAGTCGATTTCTGAAGCCGAAGTGAGGACACCACCGTTGCGGGCGGTTGCCGCGATTGACCGCGCGTCCATGAGCATCACGCCTGAAATTTGACCGTCGGAGGGCTTTGAACCCTCACGGTTCGGGAAGTTGCGTGTTGTGTGGCGAATGGACAGGGCGTTGTTTGAGGGGACATCTCCCGCACCAAAGCAAGGTCCGCAGAAGCAGGACTTGAACAGGGCGCCGCTCTCCATAAGCCTTTGCTGAACGCCGTTTTTTATAAGCTCAAGATTGACCGGAATACTGGGCGGATAGACAGACAGGGAAAAATAACCGCTGCCTACCGAGCAGCCATCCAGAATTGCGGCGGCCTCGGCGATGTTGTCGTACATTCCGCCGCTGCAGCCCGCGATTACACCCTGATCTACTATTATTTTTCCATCCGCCAGCTTATCTGTGAGCGAAAGCTTCGCGCCCGTTCCGGCAAAGGTCTTTTCCGCATCCAGTTCGATCCGGCGGAATATATCGCCTGCATTTGCCTTCAGCTCTCTTATTGTAAACGCCTTAGACGGGTGGAAGGGCAAAGCCGCCATCGGTTCTATCGTGTCCAGATCAAGCTCGATCATCGCATCGTAGTATGCGCCGTTCTGAGGCCTGAGCTGTGCGTAATCCTCAGCCTTGCCGTGGATTGCGTAATACTCCTCGACCACCTCGTCCGTCTCCCAAACAGAGGACAGACATGCGGTTTCCGTGGTCATAACATCGATACCGATGCGAAAATCCATAGGCAGATTTTTGATCCCCGGGCCGACAAACTCCATAACCTTGTTTTTCACAAAGCCGTTGTCATATGTTGCGCCGCACAGGGCGATCGCAACATCGTGCGGGCCGACGCCGTGCCGGGGGGAGCCGGTCACATACACCAAAACGACCTCGGGGCGCTTCACATCGTAGGTATTGCTCAGAAGCTGCTTAACAAGCTCCGGGCCGCCTTCGCCTATGCCCATTGTGCCGAGCGCGCCGTAACGTGTGTGGCTGTCGCTGCCGAGAATCATCCTGCCGCAGCCGGTCATCATTTCACGGGCGTACTGATGGATGACCGCCACGTTCGCCGGTACATAGTCGCCGCCGAACTTCCGAGCGGCGGAGAGCCCGAAAACGTGGTCGTCCTCGTTAATCGTTCCGCCCACAGCGCAAAGGCTGTTGTGACAGTTGGTCAGCGCGTACGGCACGGGGAATCTCTCCAGACCGCTGGCGATAGCCGTTTGGATGATGCCGACGTATGTTATATCGTGCGATATAAGACTGTCAAACTTCAAGCGCAGATTGTCGAAAGTGCCGCCCTTGTTATGGGCGCGGATGATGCCGCCGGAAATGGTTTTGAGGATGCCGGCATTAATATCAACGCATATACAGCCCTGAGTTTCCGGCACACCGTTATTTAAGAAGACCCCGCCTTCACGAAGTTTTATCATAGTTATCACCCGCAATAATAATTTGAGTTATAGTATAACACATACTTGAAAAATGACAAGGCATCTGCAAGAAAGAAACGCTTAGTTGCAGAAATCCAACAAAATCTTCCCCGAACACGGACAAATAGCGGTCATTTTGAATAGTAATTTTATTTGACTTGCACTTTTGGTGGCGGAGATGTATAATTTTACGGCAACGAAAGGAGGCAGAGCTATGGATATTACTAGGGATGTACTGGACGGATATGTACATAATCTTTGCGGAGACATCCGCAGCGCGTACGAGATCGATCCGGAGCAGTATACAAAGCATTCAATAAAACGCGGCCTTAGAAATGAGGACGGCACCGGCGTTATGGCAGGTGTTACGGGCATAGGCAGCGTTCAGGGATATTATCTTCAGGACAATGAGCGGGTTCCCGTTCCCGGCAGGCTTATTTACAGAGGAATTGATGTTGAAGATCTGATTTCGGAAAACTTCAAGGCCGGAACCTTCGGCTTCGAGGAGGTCGCTTACCTTCTGCTAATGGGCAAGCTGCCGAATAACTCACAGTTTGACCAGTTTGACACCATTCTCTCCAAGGCAAGACAACTGCCCGCAAATTTTCTGGAGGACATGATTCTTAAAGCTCCCAGCAAGGACGTTATGAATAAGCTCTCCAGAAGTGTGCTTGCGCTTTATTCATACGACGATAACCCCGACGATACCTCGGTCGAGAACATTTTGCGCCAGTCCATTGAGCTTATCGGACGCTTTCCTGTGATAGTGGCCAACGCGTATGCGGTCAAGCGCCATCACTATGACGGCAAGTCGCTCTACATACATGTCCCCAAGGAAAATCTGTCCACATCGGAGAACTTCCTGAGGATGCTGCGCAAGGATAAATCCTACACAGCGGAGGAAGCGGCGCTTCTTGACATGATGCTCATCCTCCACGCCGAGCACGGCGCGGGCAACAACTCCACCTTCTCCTGCAGGGTACTCTCCTCCACTGGAACGGATACATACAGCGCGATTTCAGCAGCGGTTAACTCGCTGAAAGGCCCGCTCCACGGCGGCGCGAACAACAAGGTTATGGGTATGTACCATGATATCAGAGAACACATCAAGGACATCGGAGACGACGAGGAGATCGAGACCTATCTGGGTAAGATTCTCGACGGTACAGCGGGTGACGGCTCAAAGAAGATTTACGGTTTGGGTCACGCGGTCTACACTGTTTCCGACCCGCGCGCTGTGGTTTTGAAGCAGTATTCGGAATCTGTTGCCGAGAGCAAGGGCTACGGCGAGGAATTCCGGCTGATGGAGGCCATCGAGAGGGTAGGCGTTCCGCTTATCATGAAACGCAAGAATTTTCAGGTGCCCATCTGTGCGAATGTTGACCTGTATTCCGGGCTTGTCTATCAGATGCTCGGCATTCCGGAGGATCTGTTTACACCGCTGTTCGCCATCGCGAGAATCTCCGGCTGGTGCGCGCACAGAATTGAAGAAGTTCTCACCTGCAACAAAATTATACGCCCCGCCTACCGCGCGGCTTTTAAGGAACAAAGCTACATCCCGCGAGGGGAAAGATAGGCAATAGTTGACACTATTCCATCGCATAAATTGGGTCAGGTGCTGGCATTACATGCCAGCGCCTGACCCAATTTGTGGACGTTTGCAATATTGCTGCAACCCCCGCCGGGTAGGTCGAAAAACTATAACAAACCGCTGTCTGCCATTGATATGAAGTCGTCTCCGGCTACAATTATGTGGTCGGTAAGGGTTATTCCCATGCTCATAAGCGAGTTTCTGATATGTTTCGTAGCTCTCTCGTCCTCGATGGACGGAATCGCTATTCCGCTTGTATGATTATGTGAAATGATAATGTTCGTTGCGTTTTTTGCCAGTGCCAACTCCGCAATTTTCCGGATGCTGATTTCCGCGGAGTTCGGCGCGCCCCTGAAGAGCTCCTTGCAGCAGATTATTTTGTTCTTTGCATCCAAACACATGACAAAAACGACTTCATCACGCTCGTGCATATATCTGGGGACAAGATATTTTCCTGCAAGCTCCGAGGAATTTATAATCACTATATCCCGGTTTTTGTCTACCATATATCTCCGGCTCACCTCGGGAATAAGCATCAGCAGAGACGCGGCATTCGGACCGATGCCGCTTACGGACGAAAGTTCATCCTCCGTTGCCTCAAAGACTGCCTCAAGACTGCCAAAGTGTTCCATGAGGTTGTGAGCAATTTCGTTGGTATCCTGCCGGGGCAGGGCATAAAAGAGCAGAAGCTCCAAAACCAAATGGTCGTCAAACGAATCCAAGCCCTGTTCAATAAACCGTCTTTTTACCCTTTCCCTATGTCCGTCATGGACTCCCAAACTCATCACCTGCCGTTGCTAAAAATTACCATTGCTTAATTATTGTCATTCTACCACGTTGTTAATAATTTCGCAATTGCGCAAAGAGTATTTTTGTGATAATATAAGTTCTATTATTTGTGGCATTTTTCCCAAATTAGCAATAGGTCACGCCGGGATTCTTGGAGGCTGCTGTGAAAAAAATGTATCCCAGAATTAAACACTTCCTCAGCAGAGCGGACATGATTCTGTTTTCGCTCTGCATGGTTTGCTGCATCTTTGGGCTTGTTGTAATCACCAGCGCGACCAGGAGTTTTGATGACAGCGCCAGATATATTGCCGTTCAGCTGATTTGTATGCTCATCGGCATCGGTCTTTTTGTGCTCTTTACGATAATAGATATTGACATTCTGGCGGATAAATGGCTGATACTCATGGTTTTTGAAGTGGTGCTGGTCGCGTTGCTGCTCACCCCCCTGGGCTATGCGGACAATACTGGCAACCGCGCCTGGCTGCGCATGGGTTTCATGGGGGTTCAGCCGTCGGAGGTAATAAAGGTCGTCTTTATTATCGTGATGGCAAAGCACATCAGTTATCTGAAGAACTACAAAAACCTCAATTCCGTTATTTCCGTCGGTCAGCTGCTCATTCACTGCTTTTTCACCGTGGGACTTATTGTTGCCGTTTCCGGAGACCTCGGCAGCGCGCTGGTTTATGTGTTTATTTTCATCATTATGCTTGTGACGGCGGGTCTCAAATTCTATTGGTTTCTCATCGGCCTTGCCGGCATGGCGGCGGTCACGCCCTTCTTCTGGACGCATATTCTCAACGAAAGACACAGGGAACGCATTCTGGTTCCCTATGACAGCAGCATCGACCCACTGGGGACAGGCGTCGGCTGGCAGGCGAGCCAAAGCAAGGTTGCCCTCGGCAACGGACAGTTCTGGGGCATGGGGCTGAATCAGGGTACTATCAGTCAATCGGCCAACCTGCCTGAAAAACAGACCGACTTCATTTTTTCTGTTATCGGCGAGGAGCTGGGAATGATCGCCTGTATCGGGGTAATTGTTCTGCTCATGGCGATTATTATCCGCTGCATCTACATCGGAATAAAGTCAAAAAACACGATGAGCATGCTTGTCTGCTTCGGCGTGGCTGCAAGTTTTATCTTCCAAACCTTTGAAAACATATGCATGTGTTTGGGCGTGGCGCCGGTCATCGGCATTACTTTGCCCTTCTTCAGCTACGGAGGCTCCTCAATGTTCTCCATGCTGGCGGCGGTCGGGCTTGTCTCCGGAGTTAAATACCGGCCGAAGCCGGAACGTTTCGTGAGCTACCGGTAGATTGCCGCAGCGGCTTGGGAGCAAGCTTCGCAAACATCGCCTTGTAACGAGTGGCGGACAAATCCTCGAAGGGAATAATTAAATGACCACGACAAAACAAAGTAAGCTGGGTCTTATATTTGTGCTGGCCTCAGGTCTGCTGTTCAGCTTCGGCGGCCTCATCATTAAGCTGATGCCCTGGCAGGCGCTTTCAATAAATGCCGCGAGGAACCTCATAGCGGTATTAATAACGCTGATATTCATGCTGGTAATTAAGCATAAAATAGTCTTCAACAAATCGGTCTTGTTGAGCGCGGCTGCAATGGCATATACAACAACCGTTTTTTGTATCGCAAACAAAATGACAACTGCGGCGAACACGATTTTGCTGCAGTTTACAAGCCCGGTTTTTGTCATTTTGTTTTGCTGGATGCTTTGGAAGCAAAAACCCTCAAAGCGGGACATTATTATGTGCGCCTGCGTGTTTACCGGGATACTTTGCTTTTTTGTTGAGAGCCTCTCCCGCGGCAGGATTCTCGGCGATATCCTCGCTCTGACAACGGGCATTACATACGCAGTTGTGTTCATGAGCAACAAGATGAAGGGCGGCGACGCAATGAGCGCCTTCCTTTTCGGAGAAATTCTTTCGGGGCTTATAGGACTGCCTTTTCTAGTAAAGGAAACGGTTTTTACCCCGCAGGTAATCGGCGGAGCACTCACATTCGGATGCTTCCTGGGTTTCGGCTATATTTTTATGTCGCTTGGACTAAAGCATGTATCGCCCGTGCGGGCAAATCTGATCAGTGCGCTGGAGCCGGTTTTGAACCCGATCTGGGTTTCCCTGTTTTACGGAGAGAAAATGACAGGCCTTGCCATAGTGGGCTTCGTGATCGTTCTTGCGTCAATTCTGTTCTTCAGCTTAAGGCCGGGCAAGACAGCCCCGGCGGAGATTACCGCGACGGAGCCTCCCGAAAAGCCGGTGAATATACCAATCGAGGCTCCCACTGCAGATTGATTGCAAAAAAGTAGCACTGTCCAAATTGATGGACAGTGCCCTTTTTTGTTTTTCAGGCAGGGAGCTATTTGGCGAACCAGCCCCAAATATGCCAGAATTCAACTGATCCGGCGCTCAGAGAGAGGATCACATATGCCAGCACAAAGCAAGCGCCGGTAAGGACCACGGACCAAAGCAGGATATTTCTCAGACTCCGCTTTGCCTTTGCGCCAAATTGCGGATTCCAGGGCAGGGGAGGCATAGCGGTTGAATTTGTAGTTATCTTGTGCCAGCGGATGCTTGCTCGGACAAGCTGTTTTAGTAACTCGAAGCAGTAATACGCTGCAACTGCAAAAATACCTGCCATACCCACACAGCCGAGACCAAAAACCATCTGCCCGAAATAGGACATCTGTGGTATTAGTCCGCCAATGTTGAGTCTGAAGATGAGCGCGAAACCAAGGGCTAGCGATGCGATTGCCGCCGCGGCCATCGCTATTACCCAAGCGAAAAAGAGGATGTAAACCAAGATTTCAATTATCGCCACAAAGCCCAGTCCGATTTTTATCAGGGCTGATCCACCTTTGTTCGGCGCACTTCCAAGCCCCGCATAGTTCGCTGCAATCTCCGCCGGCGAGCCCAGCCTAGCGGATATTTCTTCTTCAGAAAAACCGTCCGCACTCTTAAATGCGAAGTGCTCCTCGTATTCGCCTGTTATTTCATCTGTATCAGCTACTGAGCACTTTTTCAGCTCAGCTTTCAGCTGCGATAAAAATTCATTTTTTGTCATGGTCATCCTCCTCGTTCAGCAGCGTCTCAACCGACTGCGCAAATTGTAAATAATCCTTCTTGTCCGCCGCATAAAGCTCATGCCCCAGTTTTGTGAGGCAGTAGTATTTTCTTGGCGGCCCGCCACTCTCCTCTGAGAGGTAGATGGACACATATCCATCTGCCTTCAGCTTTCGCAGTATTGGGTAAACCGTGCCGTCGGCTATTTCTATCCGCGCGGAAAGCTGTTCGGAAATCTCGTATCCGTAGCGGTCACGCCTGGATAGTAACGATAGCACACATAGCTCCAGTATGCCCTTCTTGTATTGTGCGTTCAAGTAATCACCTCTTCTTGGCTTTTGATATAGCTAATATCTACTATTAGATATAATACAGTAGTTTGATTTTGTCAATAGTTTTTTTATTTCTTTTTTCTTATTATTACTTCCACAACTGCTTGATATAAGGCTGGTCGCGTGCTATACTTGTATCAGACGTTTGATAGGTGATGTCGCGTCCTGCTAGGGACGCGAGTTTATTTTGCAATCACGTTAATTTCTTAACAATAATTCCCGGCCTTCAGTTGAGATTGCCGGTGGGAGTATACGTATTGAAGGAGTGAAGAGCATGAAAATTACGGTTTGTATCGGCAGTTCCTGCCATCTCAAGGGCTCAAGACAGATAGTTGAGGAGCTTCAGGAGCGCATCGCTGCCGGGAGTTTGGGTGAGAAGATCGAGCTTAGCGGCACCTTTTGTCTTGGCGAATGCCAGACTGGAGTTAGCATCAAAATTGACGATGACTTGTTTTCCGCTTCCCCTGAAACAATAGGGGCATTTTTTACGGAGCAGGTCTTGCCCCGACTGAAATAGGTGTGCCATGACCGAATACATAAAACTTAAGGAATCAAACTGTAAAAGCTGCTATAAGTGTATCCGCTGCTGTCCGGTTAAATCCATCAGTTTCTCCGGCAATCAGGCGCACATTCTGGGCGAGGAGTGTATTCTTTGCGGGCAGTGTTTTCTTGCTTGCCCGCAGAACGCAAAGTTTATCAGAAACGACACTGAAAGCGCCAGAGCTCTGATTGCATCCGGTGCACCGGTAGTCTGCTCGCTTGCTCCGTCGTTCGCTGCCTGCTTTCCGGGGGTAGGCATAGACGGAATGACATCGGCAATAAAAAAACTGGGTTTTGCTGATGTCGAAGAAACCGCCGTGGGTGCGACAATTGTAAAAAAGCAGTATGAAAAACTGGTTGCGCGTGAAGAGCAGAGCGTTATAATTTCCTCCTGTTGCCCATCGGTTAACCTGATGATACAGCGGCATTTTCCCGAAGCGCTGCCCAGTCTTGCGAAGGTCATTTCTCCGATGCAGGCCCACTGCATGGATATTAAGAGACGCCGTCCGGAGGTCAAGACAGTTTTTGTCGGCCCATGCATTTCCAAAAAGCAAGAGGCAAGCGCCTGCCCTGAAGATGTGGACTGCGTTCTCACCTTTGAGGAGCTGTTGGAATGGTTTAGTGTGACCGGCATTCGTCCCGGGGCGCAGACAGGGAGTAATGAGCAGAGCCGCGCAAGGCTCTTTCCCACCTCAGGCGGCATCTTGAAAACCATGGACAAGCCGGAGAACGGCTATTCATACATAAGTATTGACGGGCATGAAAACTGCATCGTCGCTCTGAAAGATATAATCAGCGGCAAGGTCAGCCGTTGCTTTGTGGAAATGAGCGCCTGCTCTGGATCTTGTATCTGCGGCCCTGTGATGAGCCGCGACCACCGCTACCCCGTGAGCGGAAATATTGAAATATCCGGCATCGCCGGCAAGGACGACTTTCCGGTTACAATGCCGGAGGGGATAAAACTGCTCAGACCCTTCCCTCGCTTGGCTAAGCGCGAAGAATACCCGAACGAAAATGAGCTTGCCTCAATTTTAAATCAGATGGGTAAATTCAATCCAAAAGACGAACTAAACTGCGGAAGCTGCGGCTACAACTCATGTCGGGGAAAGGCCATTGCGGTTTTCCAGCACAAGGCGGATTTGACAATGTGCACGCCGTTTTTGCGTGACAAAGCGGAGACATTTACCGGCCACATTCTGCGCAACAGCCCAAACGGCATAATTGTTCTCAGTGATGATCTGGAGGTTCAGCAGATCAACCCCGCTGCGCTGTCGATACTCAATGGCCGCAGCGCATCAAGCGTAGTAGGCAAGCAGGTGGTGAGCATTCTGGATCCCAGAGATTTTCTGGAGGTCGTAAGTACCGGACACAGTATACACAACAAGCGCACATATCTCGTAGAGTACAAAAAGTACGTTGAAGAAACAATTGTACTTGACAAAATATATCACAGCTTGCTTTGCATCCTGCGGGATGTTACCGAGGAAGAACTTCAGCGCGAAAAAAAGGAGAGCATCAGCCGCCATACTATGGAGATTACTGACAAAGTGGTTGAAAAGCAGATGCGCGTTGTTCAGGAGATTGCCTCCCTTTTGGGTGAAACTACGGCGGAGACAAAAATCGCCCTGACAAAGCTGAAGGAGTCGCTGAGGGATGAATAATCTATGTACCGACATCGGCTATAACAGCCTGAATAAAAATGGTGAGGAGCTCTGCGGTGACCATGTGGAGGTCATTGAAAAAAGTGACGGATCCATGGTTGTGGTTCTTGCGGACGGACTGGGAAGCGGTGTGAAAGCCAGCATTCTCTCGACCCTGACATCAAAAATCATTTCAACCATGATGGCAGCGGGTCTCAGCATTGAAGACTGTGTTTCCACTATTGCACTGACACTGCCGGTTTGCTCCGTCCGCGGCGTTGCATATTCAACATTCACCATTATCAACATCATTAACGGCGAGAAGGCGGAAATAATTCAGTTTGACAATCCCGAAACGATTTTTCTTCGTGGCGGAATGAGCATAGCTTACCCCATGGAGAAGCTGATAATCAGCGGAAAAACCGTCTACAAGAGCGTCATCCCCATTGAGGAGGGCGACGTCTTTCTCGCCATAAGTGACGGTGTGCAACATGCAGGCATTGGCATGACCTTGAACTTCGGCTGGCAGCGCAAGGACATAGTTAAATATGTCACGCCCGTTTCAGACGTTGGGCTGACGGCGAAGGCACTGTCTACGCTCCTGCTGGATGAGTGCAACAGGCTTTACGGCGGCGCACCGGGAGACGACACCACGGTTTGCGCTGTTCGGATCCGCCGCCGTGAGCCTATGAATCTGGTGATAGGGCCGCCGTCGAGTCCTGACTGCTGCGAGGAAATGATGAACCGATTTTTCTCCCAGGAGGGCAGGCATATTGTCTGCGGAGGAACCACCTCGGGCATTGCTGCAGATTACCTGCAACGGCCACTGATTCCAAGCCTGCAATACTTTGACAAGGAGATACCGCCCACGGCGAAGCTGGAGGGCGCAGAGCTTGTAACGGAGGGTATTATTACCATCAACAAGGTCCTCACATATGCCCGTGACTATCTGCTTGACAATGAAACTTATAAAGAATGGACCCACAAAAAGGACGGCGCCTCCTGCATTGCACGTCTGCTTTTTGAGGACGCAACGGACATCAGCTTTTTTGTGGGTATGGCGGTTAATCCCGCACACCAGAATCCAAATTTGCCGATTAATTTCAGCATCAAAATGAGGCTGGTGGATGAGCTTGCCGAGTGTCTTAAGCGCATGGGCAAGAAAATCAGGATTACATACTTCTAGGCATTTTGAGTAAATAACAGATCGGAGCGCCAATGAGAAAATTTGATACAAAAGTTCAACACCTGAAATATCTGGTGCTTCGCGAGGTCGCAAAGCACTCCTATAACGACGCGCTTCTGGAGAACATCGGCGATATTCCCAAAACAATCGTTCCGGGAAAACAGCCAACCATGCGCTGCTGCGTTTATAAGGAGCGGGCAATTCTCGGTGAGCGCGTGAAGCTGGCTCTCGGCGGAGATAAAACCAATCCTAATGTCATCGAAGTGATAGATATTGCCTGCGATGAGTGCCCGGCCGGAGGCTATGAGATAACCGACAACTGCCGAGGCTGTATTGCGCACCGGTGCAAGGAGGTCTGTAAGCACTGCGCCATCACCTTTGACTCAAATCAAAAGGCGCACATTGACAAAAGCCAATGCATTGAGTGCGGAGCCTGCGCCAAGGTATGTCCTTTTGCTGCCATAATCAGCCGGAAGCGCCCCTGCGAGAATGCCTGCAAAGTTAAGGCAATCAGCATGAGCGAGGAGCTGATTGCAGAAATTGACAACGACAAGTGTATTCAGTGCGGCGCTTGTGTCTATCAGTGCCCCTTTGGGGCTATTTCTGACAAGTCTTATATTCTGGACGTTATCAGGCTGCTCAAGGAAAGCCGAAAGAACAAGGAATACAAGGTATATGCCGTGGTAGCCCCGTCAATTTCCAGCCAGTTTACATACGCAAAACTTGGTCAGGTGATTACCGGCATCAAACAGCTGGGTTTCTTCACGGTCATTGAAGCCGCGCTCGGCGCTGATATTGTGGCAGACGAGGAGAGCAGGGAACTTGCGGAAAAGGGCTTTATTACGAGCTCCTGCTGCCCTGCCTTTGTGAGGTTTATCGAGCAGGATTTCCCGCAGCTTAGGGATAAGATCTCTCATAATCTTTCACCGATGGGGGCAATAGGAAAGTACATCAAAACAACGGACCCAATGGCAAAGGTAGTTTTCATCGGACCCTGCACCGCAAAAAAAGCGGAGTTCCAAAAGCCCGGGGTCAGGGCTTATATAGACGCTGTTTTGACCTTTGAGGAGCTTCAGGCACTGTTTGACGGCAAGGAAATTGACATTTCAACAGCCTCAGAGGACGTTTTGGACAACGCCTCATATTTCGGGCGCATATTTGCCCGCAGCGGAGGCCTTTCAGATGCTGTGCGTCAAGGCTTGAAAGAAAACGGGCTTGAGGACTTTGATTACAAGCCGCTGGCCTGCAGCGGTATTATGGAGTGCCGTCTGGCGTTGTTGAAGACTAAGGCTGGAAAGGCGGACTTCAACTTTGTTGAGGGCATGGCTTGCGTGGACGGATGCATAGGCGGTGCAGGCTGCCTGACCCATGAGGAGAAAGACAAAAAGCAGGTTGATAAATACGGTGGGGAGGCCCTCGAGAAGACCATCAGGGATGCCATCAGCGTTCTAAAATGACAGAGATAATAGAATAAACAGGAGAGAATTTTCTTTTTCAAGAAGATCCTCTCCTGTTTTTCGCAAAAAAGTTCTTGCAAAACCTGCACTGTGCTGCTATACTATCTGTACTAATAGTGGTAGGACAGTAGTAATTGATGGACGGAGGCAATAATTTATGGCACTGCTTGAAGTAAAAGAGCTGAAAAAAACATATTCCACCCGCTTTGGTGGGGTTAAAGTACAGGCATTAAAGGGCATTGACTTTTCTGTTGAGGAGGGCGAATTCATCGCTATCATGGGCGAGAGCGGTAGCGGGAAGACAACTCTGCTAAACATTCTCGCCTCTCTGGACAGGCCGACAGGCGGGGAGGTTTTTCTGGATGGAAAGAGCTTAGGCGGCATCCCCGACAAGGAGCTTTCCGCATTCCGGCGCGACAATCTGGGCTTTGTGTTTCAGGATTTTAACCTGCTTGACACTTTTTCGCTGCGGGACAACATCTATCTTCCGCTGGTGCTTGCCGGGCGTGACCATAAGGAGATGGCGCGGCGCATTGCGCCGATTGCCGAAAAACTCTCGATAACAGAGCTTCTGGACAAGTTTCCCTATGAGGTTTCCGGCGGTCAAAAGCAGCGGGCGGCGGTTGCCCGTGCACTGATTACCGAGCCTCAAATGCTTCTGGCGGACGAGCCGACCGGCGCGCTCGATTCACATTCGGCGGAGGCACTGATGAAGGTGTTCGCAGAGATTAACAATGCAGGCCAAACAGTTCTCATGGTTACGCACAGTGTCAAGGCGGCGTCCAGCGCGAATCGAATTCTCTTTCTGAGTGACGGCGAGATTTATCACCAGCTTTACCGAAGCGGACGCAGCGACGATGAGTTTTTCTCGGCTATTTCAGACGTCCTGGCAAGACAAAGCGCGGGTGGTGAGTTCATTGCATAAGTCATCGCTATACCCAAGGCTTGCATTCCGGAACATCTGCAACAACAGGAAGTTTTATATACCCTATATATTAACCGGAGCGGGCGTTTCCATGATGTTCTACATCATGCTGTTTCTTGCGAACAACGAGGGGCTTGAAGGCTCTTACGGCGGGCGCACACTGAAAACATTTCTTATTTTCGGCGCAGTAATTATCGGTATTTTTTCGGCAATTTTGCTGTTCTATACCAACAACTTCTTAATGAAGCGCCGCAAGAAGGAACTGGGTATTTTCATCGTTCTCGGTATGGAAAAGCGGCATCTGGGTATGGTGCAGTTTTTTGAAACGCTCTATGTCGGCGGTATCAGTATAATCGCCGGGGTGTGTCTGGGAATTGGCTTCAGCCGGCTTACACTCTCGCTGCTCACAAAGATGGCGCATATTAGCACACCGCTGGTCTTTTCGGTCGATATCTACGCTGTGGCGCTGGTAGCTGCGCTGTTTGCAGCGATCTATCTGATCATTTTCTTTTTTAACATTGTATCGGTAGGCAGGGCAAAGCCCATCGACATTCTCAAGGGCGGAAATGTAGGTGAAAAGGAGCCTAAAACCAAGTGGGCGCTCACGATCACCGGCATCCTTGCTCTCGGCGGTGGCTACGCAATTGCTCTGCTGGTTAAAGACCCGATGTCTGCGATACTTCTGTTTTTCCTTGCGGTTTTGCTGGTGATAGCAGGAACATATCTGCTGTTTACTACCGGCAGCATCTCAGTTTTAAAAGCAATGCGCGGCAGGAAGGATTTCTACTATAAAACCAGACATTTCATAAATGTTTCCGGCATGATTTACCGCATGAGGCAAAATGCCGTGGGGCTGGGGAATATCTGCATTTTGTCCACTATGGTGTTGGTTATGGTGTCTACCACCCTTGCTCTGAATATCGGAGTGGAGGACATACTTGACGGGCGCTTTCCGCATGAAATTACTATCAGCTATCAGGCACCGGAAGAGGATACGCTTGAAACTACGATCAACAAAATTGAGGTTTTTGCAGAAAAAGAGGGCGTTGTCCTGGCGGCTCTTGAGTACGACCGTTATTTCAGCCTCGGCACAGGCTTCCCCGGCTCGATTCTGAGCAGTGAAGCTGTTGCGCACGATGGTGAAATGAGCAATATCAGGCTCACGGTCATCTCAGACGCTGAGTATTCCGGAAAAACAGGCAACAAGATCGAGCTTGCACCGGGCGAAGCGCTTACCTTTACAAAAGAGGTTTATCTGGACGACACGCTTTTCCTGTATGGAATCAGGTTCTCAAACGCCGGGAGCGTTACAGATTTCCCCATGCCGGCGGGGATGGAGGAATATGAGGGCTACGCAGACGGAGGCGTCAGGCTCGTTGTGGCTGAAGAAGACTTTGCCCGCATCATAGAAGCGCACAGCCGTGAGAACGAATCCAGATACGGGGACATGCTGCAGATCCATATTGACACCAATTTGCCCGAAGCGGAGCAGAAGGCCTTTTCCGAAAAGCTGATGCTTGAAATTGCAGAAAAAGTCACCGGTGAATACATCAACGAAGACGGTTCAACCGGAACATATGAGTATAGCTCTATCAATGCGCAGAGCCGGGCCGGTGACGCGGAAAACTTCTATTCGCTCTACGGCGGCTTCCTGTTTCTCGGAATAAGTCTTGGACTGATGTTCCTGATGGCAACGATATTGATTGTCTACTACAAGCAGATCACCGAGGGTTACAACGACAAGGAGCGCTTTGTTATAATGCAGAAGGTCGGGCTGTCAAAGTCCGGGATCAAGAGATCAATTCGCAGCCAAATTTTGATGGTGTTTTTCCTTCCCCTTATCGTGTCGGTTATCCACGTTGCGGCGGCATTTAACATCATCACGCAGTTGCTTGCGCTGTTGGATTTGACAAATGTGGGTCTGTTTGCGATTTGCACAGCATCAACTATTGGCGTTTTCGCGCTTATATATCTGCTGGTGTTCGTTGTTACCGCAAGGGAGTATTATAAGATTGTAAGTCAATAACAAGTCCGCGCGGAAGCGAACCATCCCGAACTTCTAGCCCGCTGCTTTCGGCGGCGGCATATAAAGCGAATCGTTAATAACTGCCTTTCTTCGGGAGAGTTTTGAGGGGGTGCTTCTTTTGCAAAAGAAGCACCCCCTCAAACGCTGTCCGCGCAGGGCATATAAAAACATTGAAAAATGGCGTATCCGGAAAACCGGTTTGCCCGCCGTCAGACATTAGACACTTGCAGAAATGGAGTGTCTATTTGTTTTTCAAAACGACTTCCTTCGGAAGAGAGTCGTCGTTTTCTATCCACGAGGTGACGTCGACTACGGTGATGCCTTTGTCGCCGCTGCGGGAGACGACCCGCTCAATTCCGGCGTTGAGGATGAATCTCTTGCACAGGGAGCAGGACTCCGCACTCGGGAGCAGTTCGCCTGTTTTGGCGTCTCTGCCGACCAGATAGAGAGTGGAACCGAGCATGTCGCGTCTTGAGCAGGAAATGATGGCATTTTGCTCTGCGTGTACGCTTCGGCAGAGCTCATAGCGCTCACCGCTGGGAATGTTCATATGCTCTCTTGTGCAAAAACCCATGTCGGAGCAGTTTTCGCGGCCTCTGGGCGCGCCGTTGTAGCCGGTGGAAATAATTTCGTCCGCCTTGACTATTATTGCGCCGTACTTCCTGCGCAGACAGGTTGAACGATCCAGCACCGAGTCGGCTATTCCCAGATAATAATCGTCTTTGCTTGTTCGTTTGTCCATTTCGTTCCTCCGATGATTTTAATAAACTACTACGGTCGTTCCGACGGGGATATTGTCCCATATGTAGGCGAGGTCTTCATCATACATCCTGATGCAGCCATGGCTGACGGGGTAGCCTATCGAGGCGTCTTTGAGCCGGGACGAATTGGGGTAATAAAGCCTTGAATGGAAGGCGTAGCCCGAATTGGTTTTAAAGCCCACAACGGGTTTAACGGTATAACTGGAGGTTGTCCACCCGTAGGACTGTTTATATGTGACTGTGTATATTCCGACGGGTGTACCGGATCCGGGCGCGCCGGATCCGACGATGAAGCTCTTTTGAAGCACCCAGTTTTCCTTACTGCCCTTGAAGATGTTTACACGCTGCATGGAGAGGTTAATCCAGATGAGATATTCAGTTTTGCTGGAATAGCCCTTGGCATCGACCCAGATTTCCTTTTCGAAATCCTCATAATCATGTTCCTGCGCCCAGGCGAGGGTATAGTTGCCTTTGTAGCCCAGTGTGACCAAAGACAGGACGCGGTCTACATCCTTATCGCGGCTGTTGTCTGTGAGACTTGTGACCTTTACGGTGACGCTGCTGCCGGGACCGTTCAGGGTGAGCTTGTCTATTGTGCCGGCGCCGTCGAGTTTGGCTCTGCGTCCTTCAACGGTTACACTTGCAGCACTGCCGTCAACTGTGAGAATATTCTCAGCACCGTTGATTACCGCGTATTCAAGCTTGTTTGCGGTGTAGACCACATATTTATTGCCGGTGCCGGAAAGATTCAGGCTGCCTGTTTCCCCGGCATCGGGTTTGTGGACGGCGTTGTATTCGCCGTCGATGCTGACCGAACCTACGGTGGGGAGCTTTATTGTGAGCCAGTTGCCGTAGCCAAGAACCTCTGCGGCGGTCAGAGAACCCTTGCCGCTGACAGAGAGAGTGTTGCTCTTTCCGGAGAGCTTCAGTTTGGACTCAGCCGCTAGATCGCTGATGCTGACCTGGTTCTTCTCGCCGCTGATTTCCAAACTGCTTGCAATGATCGAAGAATCGCTGGTCTTAAGAATGTTGTTAGTTCCTGAGAAAACTATTTTGCCTATATCAGCTTTGTCGGACAAAGTGATTGTGTTATTGTTTCCGCTGACTATCAGCGAGTCGTGCTTGCCGCCGACAGTGACAGTCTGGTTGCTGCCAGTGATCTCTATGGTTTTGATAACGCTGTCTGAAATCACAAAATTGTTGGCGCTTTGCAGGCGCAGGGTGTTAATCTCCGAACCGTAAAGTGAGCCGAGGTTTTGCAGAACATTGCCGCAGTCGAGAACCAGCGCGTTTAGTTTTGCGCTGCTCACTGTCAGCATGGCCAGCGTGTGGCTTTTCAGTGTTACTGTGCCGGCCGTCAGGGCGTTGAGGGATACTGAGGAAGCGGAGCAGTCGAACCAAAGGTTGCCTGTAAGTGTTATGTAGTTTGCGCTGCCGCTGCCCTTAACCATTGTGCCGCCTTCCAGAAGACTGCTGAGGCCGGTTGCGGGTATGTAGTTTTGAGCAACACGGTAGAGAACTATAAGAAATTCTGCCCTTGTAATGTTGCCGTTTGCGTTAAGCGCACCGGCAAAGCCCTGAACCAGTCCTGTGTTCACAAGAGCGGCGAGCGCCGGTCTGTTGGCAGCTTTGACAGACGCTGCATCGGAGAAGCTGTCGAGCTTTGTGAAGTCCGGCTGGGCGGTGGTGAGCGAAAAAGCCTTGACCATCATGGCCAATGCGTTCTGGCGAATCATCGGCGCGTCCAAATCTCCGGCGCTTGCGTCAATCAGGCCAAGTTTGAGGGCTTTTCCCGCGGCCTCATAGTACCAGATGTCTTCCGTAATACCAAGGACGGAAGCATCGGCGGTTTCCGTTGCTCCGAGGAGTCGGGTGAGGATGGTGATCATCTGAGCGGTGCTTATGTAGGCGTCGGGACGGATGGTGGCATCGTCAAAGCCTTGAATCAGTCCGTCATCAAAGCCGCGATGGACTGTTTCTTCCGCATAGTGTCCGGCAACGTCGGTAAAATCCTCCCAGTTGAAGGCCAGCGCACTGCCGAAAAGGGACAGGAACACCGAGCATGTGAGAAGCAGTGCTATGATTCCATGTTTTTTCATTTTATCCCCCAAAACTACTTTGATTTCTTCAAATAATAGTATATAATGAGCAGGCTCAAGTCAACAACAAAAATGTATCATTTTGTTGAATAGAGTTGGAACAAGGGGATAGAAAACAGACGGGAAGGGAGTTTTGAGGTGTCAAAACAAAATTTCCAAAACTTTACAGACGCTGTTATAGCCGGGCTCGGGGAAACAAGGCCGAGGCTTTTGCTTCAGTGCTGCTGCGGGCCTTGCGGCAGCTATGTTCTGGAATACTTATGCGAGTATTTTGATGTGACCGCGCTTTTTTATAACCCGAATATTTATCCTGAAAGCGAATATGAAAAGCGCGCCTTTTGGCTTGGGGAGCTGCCCCAGGTAAAGACCGGCTGCTGTGCGGTCGAAATATGCGACTTTGAGCCGGAGCGCTTTGACGAGGCGGTTCGAGCTCTGGAGGACGAGCCTGAGGGAGGAGCGCGTTGTACCGAGTGTTTTAAGCTGAGGCTGCGCGAGACGGCGAAAAGGGCAAAAGCGGGCGGGTATGATTTCTTTTGCACGACGCTTTCGGTGAGCCCGCACAAGGATGCGGAGAGAATAAATAGTATTAGCTTTGAGCTTGAGCGGGAATTCGGGGTCAAGTGGCTGCCCTCAGACTTTAAAAAGCGTGAGGGATACAAGCGCTCGATCGAGCTGTCGGAAGAATTCGGACTTTACAGGCAGGATTACTGCGGCTGCAGATTCAGTCTTGAGCAAGCAGATAAACACAGGGGATAGAGATAATGACAAACAAAAGCAGACTTTACAAATTGGCGGCGGCAGCTGTAATCGGGGCGATTTATGCCGTGCTGACAATGGTTTTATCACCGATTTCATACGGGCCGTTTCAGTTCAGAGTATCAGAGGTGCTGTGCGTGCTGCCCTTCTTTTTTCCGGGGGCGGCGCCGGGCCTTTTCGTGGGCTGCGCAATTGCAAATCTGATGAGCGACGCGGGCTTGCTGGATATCATTTTCGGGTCGCTGGCAACTCTTCTGGCAGGTATTTGCACCGCCGCAATCGGTGTGAGAGCGAGAAAAAAAGCGCAGGAGCTTAATAAGCCGGTGAGCTGGGGGAGTTGCATAGCGGCATGCGCGATGCCGGTGCTTTTCAATGCGCCGATTGTCGGCGCGGTGCTGGCATTCACCTTGTCTCCGGACGTGTTCTGGGAGAGTCTTGTGCTTTTCGGAGGGGCGGTTGGTCTGGGAGAACTGGTAATCATGTACGTCATGGGGCTGCCCTTAATGAGGCTGGTTGTGAAAAATGAGACGCTGTCAGGCTATCTTGCAAAGCTGGGCTGATTTGTCAGGCCAGTTTATTGTTGACATTGATACGGTCCATACTGTATAATAACGTAGTTTTCCGATGTTTTGTTTTTACGCGTTTTTCGCGAGCAGGATTCGGAAAGATTAAAAGCCAACTACTGCGGTATTTCCTTGCCGCTGTTGAGTATATGTACGAAAGGAAGGTGTACGAAAATGGTTCGTACCTATCAGCCTAAGAAGCGTCATCGCAAAAAAGAGCATGGTTTCCGTAAGAGAATGGCTACAAGAAGTGGCCGCAAGGTGCTTGCCCACCGCCGTTCAAAGGGCAGAGCCAGACTTACGCACTAAGCATGACAAACCGCCATTGCCCCCTGGGGTGTTCGGATAATCGGCAAAATATTCTATTCTAATACTGTTTTTTCAGGGCGGAGCCATCCGCCCTTTAGGTGTTTGTGCAGGTGTCTGAACGAAAGGACTGTCCGTCTTGAAGTTTTCCGTTTCCATGAAAAAGAACCACGAGTTCCGGCGGCTCTACACAAAGGGAAAGAGCTTTGCATCGCCTGCGGTCGTGGTGTATTTCCGGCAGACAGGCCGTGATTTTAACCAGCTTGGAATTACGGTCAGTACTAAGGTGGGAAATGCCGTTACACGCAATTTGGTGCGCCGCAGGATAAAGGAGATTTACCGTCTGAACGAGGACAGATTTTCCCGCGGGCTGGACATTGTTGCTGTTGCGCGCGTGCGCGCGGCACACACGGAATTCTCTCAGCTTGAGCGGGATTTTCTCACGGCCTGCCGCCGTTTGAACATCCTTAAGCCTGAGGGCGGTGAGAGCCAATGAAGAAACTTGTTTTGGCGTTAATAAGGTTCTATCAGAAAAACATTTCTCCTCTGACAAAGCCAAGTTGCAGGTATATTCCGACTTGCTCACAGTATGCGCTGGAGGCTGTGGAGAAATATGGCGCGGGAAAAGGTTCCTGGCTCGCAATCAAGCGGATTTCAAGATGCCATCCCTTCCACCGTGGTGAGCACGACTACTACGATCCGGTTCCGTAGCCTGAGTAGTGCAATTCTCAGGCTAGACAGGAAACTACAAGGAGATTCTAATGAGTTTTATTACTGTGCCCTTTGCAATTCTTCTGCTCTGGCTCTATGAGCTGGTAGTCAACTATGGACTTGCAATTTTCCTATTTGCTCTGGTTGTTAAGCTGATTCTCCTGCCCTTCCAGATGAAGAGCAAGAGAGGCACTATGCGCACTTCCCGCCTGACCCCGTATGTCAAGGAGCTGGAAAAGAAGCATGGCGATGATAAAGCCAGATATCAGCAGGAAGTTGCCAAGCTTTACAAGGAAGAGGGCGTCAGCCCCATGTCCGGTTGTATCTGGTCGCTGATCCCGTTTCCGATACTTATTGCGCTCTACAGCGTTATCCGCCAGCCGCTGACAAGTCTTATGCGGATAGGCGAAGATGCCTTTACCGCCGTCAAGGCGGCAATTGAAGGGCTTGGCATTGCGCTGCCCACAGGCGGCTATGCCGAAATCGGCATGGTCAACATTATCAACGAACATCCTGCTGCCTTTGAGGGTATTTCGGACAGGCTGATTAACCTTGACCTCAATTTTCTGGGCATGAATCTCGGCAAGGTTCCGAGCTATAATATTTTTGCTTTCGAATGGAGCGATCCGGCAAAATGGGGTCCTGCACTGGGGCTGTTCTTGATTCCTATCATCTCAGCGCTCATATCGTATTTTGCTATGAAGGTCAGTATGGCGGGGAATCCGCAGGCGGAGCTGCAGCAGGGGCAGGGCATGATGAAGGGTATGAACCTTATGATGCCGCTCATGTCCTTGTTTATTGGCTTTTCAATGCCGGCGGCCCTGGGTATCTACTGGATAGCCAACAGTGCTCTGGGCATGGTTCAGGACTTTATTCTCAACAGGCACTACAACAAGATTCTCGATGAAGAAGATAGGGAGCGCAGAGAGCGTATCCAGGCGAAAGAGGCAGAGATTGAGCGCAAGCATCAGGAAACTGAGCGGCTTAAGGCTGAGGGTCTGACTGAGCGCAACAAAAACACCAGCAAGAAGAAATTACAAGCAGCCGAAAAAGCTCAGGAAGAGGAACGGCTTGCGGCGGAGAGAGCTGAACGCAGAGCTGCTTTGGGAATTACTGACGAAACGCCGGCATCACAAGTGGGCACCCGCAGATATGCCCGGGGCAGAGCGTACCAGGAGGAGCGCTTTGTGGATGCAGCCACGGCCGAGGTTGAAAAAACCGAAGCGGCTGAACCCGAGGTAAAGGAAAACTCCGAGGATAATCAGGAGTAAATGGGGACTCGTCAGGTACTATTAATAAAGTTAGGGAGATCATAATGCAGAAATCACTTGAATTTTCCGGAAAGAACGAGGATGAGGCTGTTGCCTCTGCCTTGCGTCAGCTCAACCTTGGTAGAGATGACGTTTCCATCGAAATCGTTGAACGCGCAAAATCCGGTTTTTTGGGAATCGGAGCAACACCCGCTGTTATTAAGGTGACATTTGAAGCTCCGGACGAAGAAAAACAGCCCGCACCGAAGGCTGAAGCCGACAATCAAAGGCAAACTGTCAGGCCGGTGTCAAAAACAGAGAAAAAGCCCGCAGTAGGGACACAGACGCAATCAAAGCCGGTTTCCGTTGAGGGACAGCCGGACGATAAAAAAATTACAGACTTTCTGGACGGACTTCTGAGCCATATGGGCATTAAGGCTGAGATTGCCATATCTTCAAAAGAGGACGGCTCGGCGGTAATAGAACTCAGCGGGGATAACATGGGCGCGGTGATAGGCCGCCGCGGCGAAACGCTGGACGCAATTCAGCACTTGACTAACTATTCCGTTAACCGTGGTGCTGAGAACAGACGACATATCAGCATAGATGCTGAAAGCTACCGCAGCAAAAGAGAGGATGCTCTTGTACATCTTGCGGAGAAAATGGCCGAAAAAGCCCTCAAGTACAAGAGGAGCATGGCTCTGGAGCCGATGAATTCCTATGAGCGCCATATCATCCACACGGCGCTTCAGGACTATGAAGGCGTTACAACAGGGTCAACAGGAACAGAGCCTAACCGCAGGGTCGTTATTTCCTGCGAAAAGGTCAAGGAACAGTAGTTTTTGCATAGCGCAGGGGAGGATAAATAATGACAATTCTTGAGAGAGTTATAAACACACTGGCAAAACAGCTTGAAATCAGCCCCGATCAGATCAACGAGAAGACGAACATAATGGAGGATCTGGGAGCGGATTCTCTCGACCTTGTTGAGCTGGTCATGGAGCTCGAAAGCGTTTATAACATAGTTATCACAAACGACACAGCCGGTGATTTGAGTACGGTAGGAGCGATTGCGGCTTTTATCGAGAAGATGACCACAGTTTGAATCTTAAGGGAGCGGCGCGTGGTGCGCCTCATGGCTGCATTTTGCCATGATGAAATCATACTGGAAAACCGGCCCGGAAGACTCTTCCGGGCCGGTTTTATTATGAGCGGGTCGAATTGGTTTTCGACGCGTTCGGGTGCATTGCGCAGGGGATTAACTTGCCATTGACGAACGCATAAAAAAAAGGTAAAATATTTTGATATAAAGATTAGTACGATCAAGAGGTTTTATGCAATGAACGGGAATACTTCTGAGAATATAAGAGGCGTTTCCCATGCCTATATCATAGCGTCGCAGGATGCGGCGCTTAGAGAGAGCCGGGCTTTTGAGCTGGCGAAAAAACTGGTTTGCGAGCAGGATGCGGCGCCCTGCAGGAAGTGTCGTCAATGCCGCTTGGCCGTCGCCGGAGTGAACCCGGACATTATTACAATTTCGCGTCCGCTTGATGATAAGGGCAAGCAAAAACGTGAAATTTCCGTTGCGCAGATTCGCCAGATGGCGGCGGATGCCTGGATTCTTCCACAGGAGGCGGCACGCAAGGTATATGTAATTTACGATGCGGACAAGATGAATGTTCAGGCGCAGAATGCGGCACTGAAAATTCTGGAGGAGCCGCCCTCATTTGCTACCTTTATTCTCTGCGCCGGGAGTGAGAGAGAACTGCTTGCAACTATAAGATCCAGATGCGTTGTTTTAAGTGTACATGGTGAGCGCATTTATGAGGAGGACGAACTTTCCAAAGAGTTTGTCATGCTTGCAGCATCACATGACGAGGCGGCAATGTGCGTTTTTTGTACCGGCTGTGAGGGGCTTGACGGTCTGCGGGTGTCACAGATGCTCGAGGGCGTCAGACATATTGTGAGCCGAATACTGGCGGGGCGGGAAACCGCCTTTGAGATCTCCCGCAGCGAGGCGGCGGGGCTTTTGGAGCTTTGCCGGACGGCGGAGGACTATTTACGTTTAAATGTGAGCGTGAAGCATGTTATGGGTATGCTTTGCGCATCGAAAAAGTGAGGAAATTGATTTGACAGAAGTAATTGGCGTCAGGTTTGTACCGAGGGGAAAGGTTTATTTCTTCGACCCTAAAGGGATTCGGGCGCAATCCGGACAGATGGTAATTGTTGAAACCGCTAAGGGTATGGACATTGGCGAGTGTGCCGAGGGAAATCACGAGGTTGAGGACGATATTATCGTTAAGCCGCTCAGGCCAGTCATTCGTATTGCAACGCAGGACGATATGAGAGTTAAGGAAGCCAACAAGAAGCTGGAAAAGGAAGCCTTTGATGTCTGCAAGAAGAAAATTATCGAGCATGAGCTGGATATGAAGCTTGTAGGTGTTGAATGCAGCTTTGAGGGTAACAAGATTTTATTCTTTTTTACCTCTGACGGCAGAGTGGACTTCCGCGAGCTGGTCAAGGATTTGGCGGCTGTTTTCCGCACCCGTATTGAACTGCGCCAGATCGGTGTGCGGGATGAAACAAAGCTCATGGGCGGGCTAGGGATTTGTGGCAGACCCTATTGCTGCAGCCAGTTTTTGAATGACTTTGAGCCGGTTTCGACCAAGATGGCGAAGACGCAGTCGCTGTCGCTGAACCCGACAAAGATTTCGGGAAGCTGCGGCAGACTTATGTGCTGCCTGCGGTATGAGCAGGATGCCTATGAGGATCTTGTGAAGACGATCCCGAAAAACGGTGCCTTTGTGCAGACGGTTTCGGGTTACGGCAATGTTGTGCAAACAAACGTTCTGCGGCAGAAGGTAAAGGTTCGCATGGACGGCGAAGATGACACGGATATAAAGGTTTTTGACGCCGAGCAAGTCGCGGCAATACCCGGGGGACGACCCAAGCCGGGCGAGGATTTGCCGAACGTGCTGCGCTATGTTGCGCCGGTGGTAAAGGAAGCTCCGGAGGAGGATCCCTGGAAGGCACCCAGTCTTTTTGCGGAGCAGGAGACAGCGGAAGTTGCAAAGCCGCCTGTTGAAAAAAGGGAAGGCGAAGGCAGAAACAGGAACCGGCATCGTCAGAGAAAGCAGGGCGGACCAAGGCCTGAGCAGCAGAAAAACGCGACAAAGCAACCTCAGGAAAGCGCCCCGAAGCCGCAAAGCGCAGGACTTCAGAAGGGTTCTGAAAAGCAGGGCGAAAAGAAAAGCGGTCAGAATCGCAACCGCAGATTCAGGAATCGCCCGAAGGGCGGCGGCTCTGCTCCACAGGGGTAAGATATATTTTCAACGTGCCACGTTGGGGCAGACGCTTTGTATTTTTCTACAAGCTATATTATTTTCCTGTTACCCGCAGGGGGCAAGATTTTCCCGCCCTCCGGGCGGTGCCCTCGCCGGGCAGGCGTCCTGCGCGGACAGCGCGTAAGAGGTCTTTTCTTTTTCAAAAAGAAAAGACCTCTTACGAATCTCCAAAAGAAAATTTGCTCACTGACGCAAATTCAAGCAAATTATCCGCTCGCTAACTGCGGCACGTGCCACAGGGCAGGTTACCACTGCGCCACATAATCGCTCGCTTAGCTTTGGTGCGGGCGCGACTTGTTGCCCGTCGCTTAATGCAGCCGCGCTCCGCAGACAGCGGCGGGGTCATC
This sequence comes from Oscillospiraceae bacterium, assembly GCA_031552685.1. Taxonomy (GTDB): domain Bacteria; phylum Bacillota; class Clostridia; order Oscillospirales; family Oscillospiraceae; genus UBA2658. The sequence goes on along the minus strand of JAVBMI010000026.1, from coordinate 41,303 downwards.
CGCCGCTTGCGGCGGCCGCATGTAGAGCGAAGAGTTCATAACCCCCTTTCTTCGGGGGTGTTTTGAGGGGGTGACTTCTTTCGCAAAAGAAGCACCCCCTTAAACGCTGCCCGCGCAGGGCAAATTAAATAATTTTAAGAATAAATATCTGATGAAGATAACTATTCAGCGGAAATCATGTAATAATATACCGGCTGACCACCTGAGATTACACTCATTTCCGCGTTGGAATGTATGCCGGCGATAATGTCTGTTACGGATTGTGCGGAATCGGCGTCAACATCTTCGCCGTAGTATACCGTAATAAATTCGGGAGAGAGTTCCTCAAGCGCTTCGCTGAGTTTTTCGATGAGGGAGCCGATATCCGCATTGCTGCCGAGGAGCTTGCCGTCCAGCAGGCCAAGATATTCGCCGGCCTTTATTTCATAGCCGTCAAAGTCGGAATCCCTGGCCGCATAGGTTATCAGCGCGGTGTGTACTGCGTCGATGGATTCCGTCGCGATTTCGATCATCTCTTCTTCCGACTGGTTATCTGTGTCCATATTCAGCAGGGCTGAAACACCCTGGGGGACAGTCTTTGTAGGGATTACCACCACCTTTTTTTCGGTGAGGGGAATGCATTGTTCGGCTGCCATGATAATATTTTTATTGTTGGGAAACACAAAAACAGTTTTGGCAGGTGTTGCCTCAATCGCTTTAAGGATATCCTCCGTTGAGGGGTTCATGGTCTGTCCGCCTGTAACGACACGATCCGCGCCCAGCTCAAGGAATAAATCATGCATTCCCTGACCGGCACAGACAACGACAGTTCCGAAGTCTTTCTCCGGTTCGGCAGGTGCAGCGGGGGCATCCTCCGCCGGCGCGGCGCCGCCGGACAGGTCGGAATGCTGCTCGCGCATGTTTTCGATTTTTACTGTGAGGAGGCTGCCGTAGGTCAGCGCCTCGGTGAGAACCATGCCCGGGTCATTTGTGTGGACATGTGTTTTGATTATTTCTTCATCGTCGACAACGACTGCGCTGTCACCAATGCCTTGCAGGAAGGTTCGCAGCAGGTCAACGGATTTGCTGTTTTCTTTGTTGACAATAAATTCAGTGCAGTAACCGAAGGTGATATCACCGCTGTCAAAGTCTTTGAAGTCGGCGGATTCTTTTATTTCGGAAACGTCTACATCGTAAGAGTCGGGGCTGACTTCACCTCTCAGGGATTTGAGCATCGCTTCCAGAATGAGAACATAGCCCTCACCGCCGGCGTCAATTACGCCTGCCTTTTTGAGGACGGGGTTCTGGTTTACTGTTTCCGCCAGAGCGTCTTTTGCGGATTCGAGCGCACAGGAGAGCATGAGTTCGAAGTCGGCGCCCGTTTCAGCAAAGTCGGACGCAGCAGACGCGGCAAGGCGCGAGACCGTGAGAATGGTGCCCTCCGCGGGTTTCATGACCGCGTTGTAGGCAGCTTCAACGCCCTCGGTAAGTGCCAGGGCAAAATCGCTGGCCGTGGCTTCATCCTTGCCTTTGAGAGATTTTGAAATGCCTCTGAAGAGCAGGGAGAGAATAACGCCGGAATTTCCGCGGGCACCGCGAAGAAGGGCAGCCGCGGCGCATTTTGCGACTTCGTCTACCGTTTCCGGCTTTTTGCGTTTTATTTCAGCGGCACCGGCGGCCATTGTCATGCTCATGTTCGTGCCTGTGTCGCCGTCCGGCACAGGGAACACATTCAGGTCGTTGATGCGCTGTTTATTGGCTTCAAGTGCGGCGCTTGCGCACAAAAGCATGGAAGTTAAGGTGTTGCCGTCTATTGTCTCTCTCAAAGTTCTATACCTCCGGGGGTGTTCAATTTCAGTCGATCAGCATCGAGTCGATATAGACGTTCACCATTTTCACGGGAACGCCGGTTGCCTTGGAAACTTTGTAGGCAACCTCCTTCATAATACTCCCCGAGAGGACGCTTAGGTTGACACCGTGGTCAACTATTATGTGCAAAGAGATGGATACGCTGTTGTCATCGTTAAAACTGACACTGACTCCCTTACCCATAGATTCGCGGCGGAGAAGGTGGACCAGGCCGTCTGTCTTTGAGCGGGCGCCCATACCCTTGACCCCAAAGCAATACATGGCAGCATCTCCGGCAATGTTTGTGAAGACTTCGCTGGTTATACTGATAATTCCGTGTTCATTTTCGATTCTAACCACTATGTCAGCCCCTTTCGAATGGTGTTAGTTGTTATATGGTCAATCGCGGCAAATTCCTGAACTTTCCTTGATACCGCAACATGGTTAATCGATTTTAAATTATATCCCAAAATCACGGAAAGTACAAGTGGTTTTTTAGGATTTAACATATTTCAGACGTTACATACGTTTATTTTATATGTTGAGGCAAAAAGACCTGAAAATCTTTTCAACAGACTGTGAGTTATGATAGTTTACATTTATTTTCCAGCATGTTATTATCAATACATATGGATATATATACGGCATGATGCGGTTTTTTGTTGCAAAAACAGGAATACTGTATCCATCGGTATATAATGACAAAGGAAAAAGGAGATGACTCAAATGGCAAGAAAGCTGAAAACTATGGACGGGAATACGGCTGCCGCCCATGTATCATATGCGTTTTCAGAGGTCGCCGCAATTTACCCTATCACGCCGTCGTCAACAATGGCGGAGTATGCGGATAAATGGGCAGCGGCAGGACAAAAAAACATTTTCGGACAGACGGTCAATGTTGTTGAGATGCAGTCGGAGGGAGGCGCAGCGGGCGCTGTTCACGGAAGCCTTATGGCTGGTGCGCTGACAACAACTTACACGGCATCCCAGGGGCTGCTGCTAATGATTCCGAATATGTACAAAATTGCCGGTGAGCAGCTCCCCGGAGTAATACACGTTTCGGCGCGTACGCTTGCAACTCATGCGCTGTCTATTTTCGGAGACCATTCCGACGTTATGGCCTGCAGACAGACAGGATATGCCATGCTCGCGGCCAACAGCCCCCAGGAGGCAATGGATTTGGGCGCAGTTGCGCATCTTGCATCGCTGAGAGCGTCAATGCCGTTTATCCACTTCTTTGATGGTTTCCGCACCTCCCACGAGATGCAGAAAATCGAAGTGTGGGACTATGACGAGCTCAAAGAGATGACCGATATGGACGCGGTTGCGCGTTTCCGCGCCAATGCCAGTAATCCCGCTCACCCGCATATCAAGGGCAGCGCGCAGAACGGCGACATTTTCTTCCAGGTTCGCGAGGCGTCCGGTAAAAAGGTTGAGGATATTACAGCAGCCGTTGAGGAGTATATGGGCGTTGTTAACGCCAGAATTGGCACTGATTACAAGCTGTTTAATTACTACGGCGACCCCAACGCCGAGCAGGTTATTGTTGCAATGGGCAGCGTTTGCGAGGCGGCTGAGGAGGTTGTTGACTTCCTGTGTGCCAGAGGTGAGAAGGTCGGACTTGTAAAGGTCCACCTGTACCGTCCGTTCTCTGTCAAGCATCTCCTGTCGGCCTTGCCGAAGTCTGTCAAGACCATTGCGGTGCTCGACCGCACCAAGGAGCCGGGCGCTCTGGGCGAGCCCCTTTATATGGACGTTGTTACCGCACTTGCGGGAACTGAGTTCTCCAATGTCAAGGTAGTCGGCGGCCGTTACGGACTATCCTCAAAGGATACTACACCGGGCGCGATTATCTCCGCTTTCCGTAATGCTCAGTCTGCCGAGCCGAAGCACAGCTTCACGGTCGGCATTGTTGACGATGTTTCGGGCAGCTCTATTCCCATCACCGAGGAGCCGGACACCACACCCGCAGACATCATTTCCTGCAAGTTCTGGGGTCTTGGTTCTGACGGTACGGTCGGTGCGAACAAGAACTCGATTAAAATTATCGGTGACCACACTGACAAGAAGGCTCAGGCGTATTTCCAGTATGACTCAAAGAAGTCCGGCGGCGTCACAATCAGTCACTTGCGCTTTGGCGACAGCCCGATCAAGAGCACATATTACGTCACGAAGGCCGACTTTGTTGCCTGCCACAATCCGTCTTATCTTGAAAAGTACAAGATGGTGCAGGATGTTAAGCCTGGCGGCGCTTTCCTGATCAACTGCGCTTATGACAACGCGGAAACCCTGGGCGCGTATTTGCCCGGCGACGCGAAAAAGTATATTGCGGAAAACGGTATTAAGGTTTACACCATTGACGCGATTCACATTGCCCGCGAAATCGGGCTCGGAAACAAGACCAACGCGGTGCTTCAGTCGGCCTTTTTCAAGCTGGCGAAGATTTTGCCGATTGATGATGCTGTAAAGTATATGAAGGCAGCAATCGAGTCGTCTTATGGTCGCAAGGGCGAAAAGATTGTTAACATGAACTATGCCGCTGTGGACGCGGGACTTGAAAAGCTAAACGAGATAGCAGTTCCGGAATCCTGGGCAAACGAGAGTGGCGGATATGATCATGCGCAGTTCAGCACAGGCCGTGCTGATTTGGATGAGTATGCAAACAATATTCTCGGGGCGGTTAATGCCATGCGCGGCGATGAGCTGCCGGTTTCCGCATTTTTGGAAGGCCAGTCGGGCACGCTGCCCTCAGGGACCTCCGCCTGTGAAAAGCGCGGTATAGCCGTTGAGGTTCCCAAGTGGATCCCTGAAAACTGCATCCAGTGCAACCAGTGCGCCTTTGTTTGCCCCCACGCTGTTATTCGTCCGTTTGTACTGGACAAAGACGAGCTGGCAGCGGCTCCATCGGGAACTAAGAGTGTGAAGATGACCGGAAAGGGCTGCGAGGATTATCAGTTTGTTATGGCTGTCAGCGCTCTGGACTGCACGGGATGCTCATCCTGCGCAAACGTGTGTCCTGCCAAGGAAAAGGCGCTTGTTATGACGCCGATTGAAGATATGCTTGCCGAGCAGGATGTATTTAACTACGCTTTCGAAAATGTCAGCGATAAGGAAGTTCCTTTCGCGGAGAATACCGTTAAAGGCAGCCAGTTCAAGCAGCCTCTGCTTGAGTTCTCCGGCGCGTGCGCAGGCTGCGGCGAGACTCCGTATGCCAAGCTGGTTACTCAGCTGTTCGGCGACAGGATGTATATCGCAAACGCAACAGGCTGTTCCTCCATCTGGGGAGGCTCAACTCCCAGCATGCCCTACACCGTAAACAAGGCAGGACACGGCCCGGCGTGGGCGAACAGTCTGTTTGAGGACAACGCCGAGTTCGGTTTGGGAATGCTCCATGGCGTTAAGCAGCGCAGAGCCGGTGTTGTCGCCGCGGCGACACGTCTTGCAGAGCAGGATTTCTTTAGAGATGCCGCTAACGCATGGCTGGCAGCGAAGGACGATTCCGCCGCAAGCCGGAAGGCGGGCGAGGCGCTGGTTGAGCTTTGCAAACAGTGCGATGGCTGCGGTTGTGACTGTGATGAGTTTAACCGCGTAATCATCGACAACGCAGACGTTCTGGTGAAGCCCAGTTTCTGGGTGTTTGGCGGAGACGGCTGGGCATATGACATCGGTTACGGCGGACTCGACCATGTTCTGGCATCCGGCGAAAACATCAACATTCTTGTCTTTGACACCGAGGTTTATTCAAACACTGGCGGTCAGGCATCAAAGGCAACGCCTACAGGTGCGGTTGCTCAGTTCGCGGCGGCGGGCAAGACCGTTAAAAAGAAAGATCTTGCTCAGATTGCGATTTCCTATGGCTATATCTACGTTGCGCAGATTTCCATGGGCGCCAACTACCAGCAGACGCTCAAAGCCATCGCCGAGGCAGAGGCCTATGACGGACCGTCACTGGTTATTTGCTACGCACCGTGCATTAACCACGGCAGCAAGAACGGTATGGGAAGATCCATCCTCACTGAAAAGCAGGCGGTTGAAGCCGGATACTGGAATATGTTCCGTTACGACCCGAGGCTTGACGTTTCGGGCAGCAATCCGCTGTCGGTCGACAGCAAGGAGCCGACTGCAAGCTATATGGATTTCATTCTCAGCGAGGTTCGCTATTCATCCCTGAAGCTGGCCTTCCCCGAGAGGGCGGAGGAGCTGTTTGCAAGGGCTGAGCAGCAGGCGAAGCGAAAATATGAGAATCTTGTGCGGCAGAAGGAACTCTTCGAGAATAAATAATATCAAACGGCTCTAAGAGTACTTTTGGCAAAGCAGAAATTTCTATAAAACTACTGATGGCTATGGTTGAACAAATAGTTCAGCTATAGCCATTCAGTGTTTTTATCAATGATTGGTTAACGGAAGCGGCTTTATAACCAGTGGCGGGGCTTATTCTGCCGGTTTGATGGAATTGTTGCACAATTCAGAGATTTGTGGTATTATCAACCTGCGTCAATAAACTCTGAACTACAACTACACGAGGACGATATGTACGAAGAATATTTCGGCATCATTCAACAAAGCGGGCTTGCCAATAATATTGATTTTAACGACTTTGACAGGTTTCTTCAGGAAATAAATCCCACTGTTTCGGAATATAAAAACAAACAGCACGTCTGCAAAAAAGGTGAGGCGATAACCGCCTATGGCCTTGTCTTAAAGGGGCATCTGCTGATTTATGACCAGAAGGACAACGGGAAAAGACTGCTGGTCAGCACTATGCACCCCGGAGAAGTGATCGGCAGTGTTGACATTCCCTGCGGACGTTCGGTATGGCCTTTTGATTATATCACTAACAACAACTGTACCGTTATGCATATTCCCGCGGCAAAACTGTTTTCTGCAACACAGAATCTGTTTGTGTCGCAGACCCAGCTTAACTTCAATTTGGCAAGACTGGCGGCCGTGGAGGGCTCAAATTTTTTCATGAGCCGCTATATAGTGAACGCCCGCTCAATTCGTGAAAAAATAATGAATTTTATAAATGCAAATCTTGAAGACGGTAGTGACACTCTGACAATTCAACTGACTCGCGAAGAGTGGGCCGATTATTTGTATATTCCAAAGACATCATTAATGCGCGAACTGAGAAATATGAAAGACGACGGAATTATTGAAGTGTCAAAGAAGAAGATTAAGTTATTGGAAAATGAACCCGATTTGGATTAATTTGTCAGCAATAAGTCTCATATGAGACTTATTTTTTTTAGTGACTTGAATTAGAATAGATACATATATTAATTTTATATCAAATATTGGATTGCATTATAACTTTTTAGGAAAGTGATCATATGAAAAGGAAAACAGCATCTTTCTTACTTGTCTGCGCTTTTGTAATACAGATTTTTTACGGCCTGAGTTTTAGCGGAGTCGGAGCTAAAGCTGAAGGCTCGAATCAGGCATGGGTGGCCCCGGAATTCTGGGAGGACGCCTATGTGATAGATGAAGCGGATGATATATACGCTCTCGCCCGGATAATCAATTTGGGCGCTGATGACCCAACCTTTGACACAGACGTGCTGCGCTTTATTACGGACGATACTTTTGTAGTACCTGTGGACACAGGGGCGAAAAACACTCTTGCGGATCAATTTGCGTCATCCGCCTCCAAATTCGTTTTAACCGCCAGCATTGACATACCGGATACTTCCGAATTTGCAGGAATCGGAACTACATCAAGACCTTTTGGAGCCTCCGTAAATGGGGGCGGTTTCTCTATTACCTATGCCTTAAATTCTTCGAATCCCTCAATGACAGACAACTCCCGTTACGGATTTATCAGATATGCCAGCACGCCGCTTTTCTACAATATCAGTTTTGAGGGCTCGCTCACTATAGCCAACGGGCCTGCTGCAGACTTCCAAATCGGAGGGATCGCAGCGAACGCATCCGGAAAAGTCACGGCGGAAAACGTTCGCGTAAATCTCAATTTGACAATGACCGGAACAACAGCCAATCCGACTGTTTCTGTAGGCGGAATAGTAGGATTTTCACAGACAAAAAATGTGGAGACATACGGCGTCACCACCAATATCAGCACGACTTATACAGGCGCAATGAATAAAATAACAGAGGGGCGGATTTTTGCAAACCTCGTTGATAAACAGGCAGGAAAAGTTGTCGTTCAGCCAATGCCGGGAATTTCCATGTATGTATTCGGCAACCGGGTGGTCGACAACGGAGACGGAACGTTTACAGCTCCCACCGGCACAAGAGTGACTGCCGTGGCCGTAAACGAAAGCATGAAATTTGCTTCATGGAACGTGGACGGCATCACGCAACCGGCCGCGCAAATGACGGCGGTGTTCACTATGCCCGCCGGCGGCGTTGTGCTCGGCTGCAATGTGCAGTCCAGCTTTGCTGCCGGCGAGACCTTTGCCAATCCGTATACAATCGACGACGGTGCTGATTTATTGGCGCTGCAAGCTATCATAAATAAGGCAACCCCTGTTGCGGCGGACAATCCGAATTTTCAGAGGTTCGGTTTAACGTGGTCGGCCGCAAACAGGCTGCTCCTCCAAAAGGGATATTTTAAAATAACCGACAACTTCATTGCCGATCTGAACAATTTTACGGGAGTTGGAACAGGCGGCGCTGCTGCGCTTGCCTCGACCGGAACGAACGTATTTTTCGGTAATATCGACGGCGGCAATTTCAACGTGACCTTAGCGAATCAAAACATGGCGTCCAACTACTGCGGTCTCTTGGGTACAATAGGCACAACAAATGCCTCGTATGCGGGACTTCATTCAGTGATACGCAACCTAAGCGTTTCCGGCCAAATTTATACGGAGCCGACAGGCGCGTCTTATCTGGGCGGAATTGCCGCGAACGCCCGCTATGCGATAATAGATAACTGCGTTTCTTCTGTGGAAATTAACGGTTCTAAGACAAGGAGCGGCTGTTATCTTGGCGGAATCGCGGGATTTGCGACTAACTCTTTTATCAAAAACTGCAAGGTCACCAATGTTGCCGGGCTGAGGATTTCCTCCTTCACCAGCGGTGCGTTATACCTTGGAGGCGCGGTGGGATATATTCAGAATTCGAATGCGGACGGCATACGCGTGGAGCTCGGCAGCAACCCGGGCGGAAGCGGATATAAAGACACGGTTTTTGAAGCGCAGGGGCTAAGTGCGAATGTCTCCATGGGCGGGGTATTCGGCTTTGTCGATTTTGATACTGCGGCATTGACGGGAACACTCAAAAACATATTGCTGACTACAATGAGCCCGGACGACAGCACTCTAAAAACTCTTTCTGCCCGTTCGACGGGACAACAGGTTACCTGCGGCGGTATTGCCGGCAAGGTTTCAACCAAAGTGCAGAACGCTTATCTTGAAAATGTGAAAATAGATATGGGCAACAGCAGCCTTGAAATCATCGCCCAGGATACGAATACTGCGGGAACTGAGGCAATTACTTCGAGCGCGGGAGGCATTGCGGGCTTTTTCTCACATGACTCTTTGGCGAATATGATCAACCTGATAACCGACACTAAAACCATGTTTAAGGGCAATATCAGCATTTTGTCGATGCGTTACGGCGGTGGTTCGGGTTTCGCGGGCGGCATTTCCGGCCGGAATATTCCGACATTTATTGATACCGATGCATCCGAGCAGGATGGAAGAACAACGTTTGACCTTTCCGGTCTTAAAATTCAGACTGTTCATAAAGGCTCATATAAGGTGACGGGAGCAACGAGTAATTTTGCCGGAGGACTTTGCGGTAGTATGCAGGGTCTTGCCGAGTTTGCCTCATTAGCACCTGTATATGTTTTAAACAATGTTAAAATTACCGGAACCAACACATTGATCGAGGTGCTCAGAGAGGGCGGAAATACTGCAAGAGATGCAAAAATTAATTTCGGAGCAGGCGGTATTGCCGGCACCTATGGCGCGGGCGGCGTTTCCAATTCGGAAATTACGTTGACGGACAGCAGCATCAACGCACATCAGCTCTCCTATGACAGTCCAGAAGGAGACGTTTCTTGCGGCGGAGCGATTGGCATTTTCTCAGGAACGACCTTTGATAACGTTTCAGTGAAAACACTTGGCAGCACCACGATATCCGGTACCAGCTCAACAAAAAAAGGATTACACGGTGTAAGTGACATTTATGTTGGGGGAATGATTGGGTATGCTACTTCAGCTTCGCTTGTCGCCAACAAGATGACGTTTGCAGGTGACTATGCAAGCAACCCTTCTGTCAGGTCGGTCTCGCTTGTGGGCAACAACTCAGCAAACAGTCCCTGTGTAGGGGGTCTTATCGGCTATGCAACAGGACCGAAAGTGAGAAACAGTTCGGTCCAAAACGCCTATATTTACGGCGAGGCTTATAATATAGACTTGTCCGCTGCAGATACGGATATTATTGTCGGCGGGGCAGTCGGCTTGATGAACGGCGATTACAGAGCGATTGCAAATGCGTGCGTTGCAAACACGGTTGTAAAGGACAGTAAAGTTGAGGCATACGGTCGTGAGTATACCCTGACCTATGCGGGTGGCATAATCGGATCCACTTACGGAGGGAACTATTATGTTTCGGACAACTGCGTTACCCAGAACAACTATATTCTGGCCTTTGCACAGAAGAAATGGGCTGCAGTAGGCGGTATCCAGGGATATCACTATGACAGCACCAATTATCTGATTAACTGTGCTTCCATCGACAATGTTCTCGAAGCTCGCGCCACAGGCGATGTTACGGCATTTACTGACGGTTCAACAACAAAGTACTTTGAATCCATACCTATGGCCGGGGGCATTGTAGGCAAGGCGGTTTCCGCTGGAGACTCTAAAAACGGTGCTTCAGGGACTGGCGTGGCAACTTCGTTTACCAACTGCTATTCCAATTCCGTGCTAAAGACAGTTAATCCCGCCGGCATTATGTACCGCGGTGGATTGATCGGGTACGACAGAAATAATACCTCCGCCGGAGGTATTACTGTTAACAACTCGTTTTTTGACAGTGAAAAAGCCGGAACAATTCGCGCGGTAGATTTATGTGACACCTCTGTCAAGACAGATTATCTGGAATATGGTCAGAAGGACTACGATACGCCTGTCAAAATGGGCGCGACAGCGAATAAGATTTCCGAAATATACACCCACAGCGCTCTGGACTTTTCGCTGATACCGCTTGTGACTCCGGCGAATATACTGATAAATATCCAGAAAGGCGGCGTTGGAACAAACCCGTCAGCTCCCGCAACCGTCCGGGTAGCTCCAAGAAATGCGAGCCTGGTGGAAATTGGTGACAACGAAAGCACAGCGGAGCCTACGCCTTATGGCTTTGTCGCTACAAAATTAAGCGGCTCTGATGTGATAACTTATGCAGATATGTTTATCAAAGTCAACAACGTTGAGTATAAGTTCGGCAGCAAGCCCTTATATCTTGGCAACCACACTGTAACGGGCGTGGATCTTTACAAGACCTCAGAAGTTGAGGAAAATAAAATAGAGAATAATACCACGCATATCACAATCAGCGGAGGGAATAGCCTTGACCTGTTCGCGGATGTCCTCTATTCAGACGGTACTGAAGGTCTTGATATAGTCACATGGGAGTTTTCAGAAACTTCGGATTTCTCCAAATTGGTCACACTTTCCAATGCCCTGTCCTATGCCGGTATTACGGTTAGCGGTGAGGACGGCAGCCAACTGACTATCAAGTCAAACACTGCAATTGACGCAGCTAAAACGCTTTATGTCAGGGCAAGAAGCGTCATGAAGGACTCTTCCGGCAGCACGGTTACTACTTACTATGTGAAGTTGACGATTGAGCCAAAATATGTAACCGGCATTGCTATTACAGGCGGAATCAATGATGATAACAGCATCACGAATCCCATGTCTCTGGACAGAACCACTTACAAAAAAGTCTTTGCAACGGTATATCCTACAGATGCGACCCTGACCAGCTATAACATAGTCGGATACAAGGTCAATCAGGATACAAAGGAAATTACGTCTACTACGCTGAGAGGCGTTAAATCTGACGGAACGATATCACCTCAGGAGCTTATAGGAACGGGCACTGACCAGATTGCCCTCAACGACATATTCGTTATTCGGGCGATTTCGCACGGAAAGGTTGCTCCGGACGCAAGCGGCTTCACTGCTGTTAACCCCGGAGACCTCAATCCTGACGGCAGCCGCACAGCCATTTCGAAACCGGTTTATGCCGCCGTTACGACCAGCGCGAATGTAATTGTGCATTGCACAGACGGAACACCTGATCCCGCGTCGGAAAGAGTTCCAAACCGCACCAACTTCAATTTTACGACAAAACCGCTGACTGCACTGTATTCGCCAAAACCGCAAACAGCATACTATCTCATTAACGGCACGACCAAGATAGATATTCCACTTACTGCCGGCGATACCTCGAATCCCGATGCTACCTATTCGTTCGATTCGCTGACCGGCACGTCCAGCTATTCAATTAAGGTCCCTGACGGAGCGGATAAAGTCGATGTATATGTGGTTTACTTCCTGAAGGTGGATATCCGTTATTACTCCATCAGCAACAGCATTCCTGGCCAGATTGGTTCAGGATCGATCACGCAGTATGTCAATCCCGAAGATATTATGGCAGCTCCGACGAGAACAGGATACGATTTTGCCGGATGGTATGTTGAACCGGTGTTATCCGGAACTGCGGCGCTATCAGCCTATGGAAACAAACTGGTTCCTTCAAGCACGGAAATAGTTGATGGTGAGCCAGTGTTTCACGACCTTTTGCCTATTAAAGGCGAGCAAACGTCTATAAGCTTTTATGCCAGATGGCAGTATCATGTGGAACAATCAGACAGCGCGTCGCTGTCTCCGGCGTATTGCGGGAATGCTGATCTCAATGATACAAATCAATCCGCACCGGTCAATATGTACAGTAATTATGTGCTGAATGTAAGATATCCGGACAGCTATGTCGGCAGGCCGCAGGTAAAGGTAGTTATCGGGGACACGGAAACGATATATACTGATGTTAAACCTGCTTTGGTACCGGTATACGAGCTTAATGCTCAGGGAAACAAGGTGAAGGTCGGCGATGAGCTGTGCGCGCAGATTGATATTCCAACATCCAAACTGCCGGAGGATAATATAGGCAGTGGTATTAAGATTACCACGTACCATACAAACGGCATGGTGCTCTCTAATGAGGATAAGTATGACAGCGAGGTTTCTGTAGTTAACAGCCAGATACCAGCCGTTTCACAAGACGGCATATTCTCGGTTGTTTATGATGTCTATCACGCGAGAACCCGTGACAGCAGCAACAATATCATCAAAAAGACCTATGCATATGAAAATTTGGATGAGTATAACCTGTTCAAGTTCTCGCTTGACAATGCCCTGCCAAAGGGGAGCGTTATTAGGATTTACAGGCGTTTGCTCGATAGTCCCAAGACAATAAATGAGCCGTTTAATCAGCAGATTTACTATCTGAACATCACTGACGCGAATTCCGCCCAAAAGGATTTTGCGCTGAACGAGTTTACAAAAATCGGAGAAAACCCGGTTGTGACTCCGGGCGCAAACGACAATCTGCAAACGTTCAGATCGTATTTAGCAAGCAGAGATAAGCTCTGCGAACAGTTCTTTGTGGAGATTATTCCGCCGACTTATTATCATTCAGACAACTCAACGCTTTTGAGTAATTTGAATGTCAAGGCCTGCCTTGGAGCATTCAATCTATCCGCTCTGGGATATTTGGCTGACAACAGCGGAGTTCCCGCGTCGGCCAAGATCGGCGTTCAGGGACTTCAAAAGCCGCAGCTTTCCGTCATCGGAGCGGCAACTCCAGTTAGCGGTAAGGTGCAGTTTACTTCCGATACGAAAATTGTCGGGGACACCAGACACGCGAACAAAGCACTGGGAATTATCCTGCGTTTCTATGATGGCGGCAACCTCTTGAGCCTGCCGGTCGATACTGAAATTACAATTGGAGCAAACAAGTATACCTGCTCTGAAGAGACTCCGTATTATCAATTCTGCTACTCCACAATGGCAGCAGTTACGCAGGAAACGTACACCATTGATTGTTCGTATAGTGTTAAATGGCCGGCAGAATATACGCCGCCGTCAGGGCTGAAGCTAGTCGTACAGCTGATGGAAGTTGACAGGAACTGCGTCAGTGATTATCTGACACTTGATGATAAAATGCCGAAGCTCTCGGCAGGAGAGCTGAAGTACGCAATCACCATCCAATAATATATAGAATCGAGGTGAGAAATCCGTGAAGCGAATGAATAAAAAAGGATTCACACTTGCTGAAGTACTGACCGTTGTGGCTATTCTTGCTGTTTTGGCAGGTCTGGGAATACCCGCAGTCAAAAAATTTATTGATTACAGCCATGAAAAAAAGCTGAACAACATTGCGGAAACAATTTTTTATGCCGCGCAAAACAGCTTTGCAGACAGACGTGATAACGGCACGCTGAAAGAGCTTGCGGATTTCAATCTGAATGTCGCCGGTTACCCGATAAAAGCCGGATATCTTAAAGATCCGCACAGCACCGCCGGCAAGCTTGACCCGGCTTTGGCTGATGACGATGATGCTGACAACAAGCCGTTTCTTTACTTTATGACGCTCTCCAAGGGCTCGACGCCCGGGGATGATACGCAGCTGTTGAAAATGCTCACTCCGTATATCAGCGATGCTTCTGTTCTGGAAAACTCGGTCAGTGTTGAGTTTAACGCGATAACCGGAAATGTGAAAGCAGTTTATTACAGTGAGGAATTTGCTTCGCTTGGCTACAACAATGGCGGCGGAGAAAATGATCTACTTGTTAACAGAGATTCAAGCCCACGCCTTGGATATTTCGGAGTTGATAACACAGGCAAAAGGGGAAGCGATTTACCGCCCTTGGACGTCAACATCTACGACGGAGAGTTCCTGGCTTCGGATGGGGCTTCAACTGTGGGTATCAAGCATGCACTGTGCATTGAGGCAATCGTTTCCAGCAAAACAGACATGTATACTATCGACATTTTTGACAGCAACGGCCAGGTCATAACTGTCGGCACAAAAACTGTGTCACTGTCGTTTGTTCCCAATGAAGTACCCAACGGGCCGTTTGATCCCGCTCAATTATACAGGGATAAGGAATCCGCCAAGCATGTTGGAGGTATTTCTGACGCTTTCGGCAACAATCATATGGTGTTCAAAACCCCTATTGTAGGATCAGATCATGTGAAAATTACATGGGTGCTTGACTATGTTGACCCGGGAGCGGGAACGCAATTTGATTTTTCGCGCAGTATCAAGTTTTTGTATCCTGATATACCCATGACTGAGATCAGAGCCAGACTATACAAAACACAGGCTTCTGCGACATATGTCGACTCGGGACTGGCACACTCATATTTTGCGTCCAAGTATACTGCATCATCTGAAACGGATTCGATTTACTTCATTAAAAACGTACGTCATCTCAATAATATCCGATATACCATTGGCAATGCCGCTAGCAGTGTGACGCAGTTCCAGCAGAACGCGGATATTGACTTTGACGGTATTAAGAATTTTGCGCCGATTTCCTGGGTTCCTACAGTTGACGTAGATGGAACCACAACATTTAATAAAGCCGTGCCATTCGGGGGCACATATTCGGCAATCGATAGCGTCAACACAGGATTCAAGTTAATGAATCTGACTATGAAGGGCAGTTCTGATGACGCTGTTTTTGGTCTGTTCGGCGCTGCGCAGAACGCAACATTTAAGGGTGTTACAGTTTTGGGCGCAAAGATATCAGGTTCTGGAGAGAGCAGAGTAGGAACGATAGCCGGTTTGGCGACCAATACTACCTTCCTTCAGTGTGTGACCTATGCAAACGTTAGTATTTCCGGCGGCGGGACAGACGCTTTTGCCGGAGGGATGGTCGGAGAGCTGAGGGCCGGCGCAATCTACGCCTCCTACAACGGCAGCTATTATCCGGGCGAACTCCCCGTTCCCGCGAACAGGATTCCGGAATTCGCGGGCAGTGTTAATGTCAGCGGGAATTATTCCGGCGATGTGTGTGTCGGTGGTCTGGCAGGTCTTTCATCAGGCAGAATCGAAGACTGCTATAACAACGCCAGAGTCAATATCAAAGAGGTCAACTATTCCGAATCGGGTGACGACGCATATAAATCGACGGAGCCTGTTATGACGGAGCTAACGCATACCGGAGATTTCAAAAAACTCTGTATAGGCGGTATAGCTGGCAGGAACACCGGCACAGTTAAAAGCGTCTATAACACAAACTTTGTGGGGGCCTATAAGAGCTCCACCGGTATAAAAAGTATGAGCGGCACGGTTATCGGGTTGAACAACGGAACATGTGCAGACTCTTTCGCCAGGATATCAAATGTGCCAAAGGCAATCGGCGGAGGAACTACGACCGGAGCGAAAATCGTGAAAGAATCTGCGTTGATTGACGCCGCCGCCGGTTTGAGCACTGCCTTCAGAACGGCTACTCCCGTATCAACAGACGTTTGGAAACTGCACCTTCCGGAAAACTATAGATATCCGGTTTTGGTGAAAAATGCCCATATTACGTACCTGGAAAACATTGAACCGGGTGCAGTGATCAGGGAACTTGCCGAGGTCGATGCCAGCAGATTGACACATTTCTCACAAATAACCTATGCTGTGAGAGTGGTGAGCGAAGATGTGTTTTATGAATATAACACAGATAAAATGTTGGTTACATTCGAATGGAATCCGAACCTGCTTTCCATCGACAACACTAACAGGCTGCTGATTGGAAAGAATATTGTATCTGTCGGGTCAAACAAAACTGTTACAATAGAGATAAAGCCGGGGGCAGATTTCATCATCAATTTCTATAAAACGAGCTATACTGCCGTGCCGGATTCTACTTTTAAAGTTGAGGTAAGTTGTTTTGTTGCCAAACCTACCGACAATCCGTACCAGTTGGATGATTACAGACTGTTGGAAGTTATTGATGTAAGTACAATAAATTAGCCCGCTCAACAAAACCTGCATTGAGGTGAGGAATATTTCGCTCATGGGAAAAAAGCTGAAAAATGTTATTAATGATAAGCGGGGCGTCTCAATTGTTTGGGTGCTCATAACTATGCTTGTTTTGTTTACCATAGGCGCCTCTGTTTTGACAGCTGCCCTTGCGACACAGACTGCGCGCTTGCAGTATCAGGATAACAAGGACTGCATGTATTTTGCGAAAACGGTTTCCAAAATTCTTGCCGATGACATTGAAGGAAATGTAAAAGCCACCGGAGACCCCTGGCGTGACATTGCGCAGGCTGTATATGATGCAAACATTGGAAAAATCGGTGCGGACGCAACTGAAATTGAAGTCCCGGCTAGCGGAGGTTTTAGTTTCGACACTGACAGCCATCTTACAGGTTCATGGGTCAACGAGCCGGACGCCGTAAAGCTAAGCATAACGCTGACAAATCAAAGAGTTGACATTACAACGGATTACCGGCCGGCAATTGCAGCCTCGGATTATGGCTTGTCGGATAGTTCTCCCGAGATTTTGGAGAGAACAAACGTCAGCTTTGAAATGCATATCCGGATTACTGTTTTCTGCAAGGAACAACAATACAGTCTGAACGAGATATTCCAGTTTAACGGCAAGACCACGGGTACAAGTGGCGGCAGCAAAACCGGAATCATTGACTCCGGAAGCTATTCGCTGAAAGCGATCAGCACCGAGAATGAATAGAGGAGGGTTTGTTGTGAAAAAATTGCTTAAAAGCAGGCGCGGCGAAACGCTCCTTGAAACGGTTGTCGCACTGACGATTTTTGTGTTGATATTAGCGGGAACGGGCGCCACTATAGCAAGCGCTGTCAACATTATTAAATCGTCGAATGAGGAATATGAGTCTTTTCGCGCAGAAGTTGTTTCGGTTGAAAAAGAGGAAAATATCTCGACCGCAGAAAAAATCAATACAAAGTATAATATCAAATTCTCTATTAAGAACGATGGAGTTAGCGGTTCAGTTAAGACCTATACCAGCGATGATAAAACAAAGTTCGTCCTGACTGAAAAGGGTCTGACCTATTTCGAAAAATGATGGCGGTGGAATATAAATGAGGGCTGCAAAGGCTTTATTAAAATCACGAAAAGGTGTTACTCTGAGCGAAGTGTTGGTCACGGTTGCAATTTTAGCTATAATACTTCCGTCGGTGATGAGCGCGCTTTTTTCCGAATTGGAAGTATTCAGCAAGACAAAAACAGCTGCTGATTTAAGCGTTCTTTCAACAAATCTTGAAAACTCAATCGTGAATCAGCTCGCCTTCGGCTATAATACTGAGGTCGATGCAGGCGGGAGCTATGTTGAATTTGAAAAATACGGCGCCGAAACAGTAAAACTTGATACACGACCCACGGGGGCTGACAACATATCCATTCTCTATGTAAATGGCAGTCCGCTCTATGATGTGTCATATTATAACGGCATCAGCACCACAGCGTCTTTCACGCAGGATGTGACGAGCAAATTAATAACAGTGGTGTTGAGCTTCAGCGGCAGAGTGGATAAAGAAACAACTTTCACAGTTAAACCGCTTTCATGACCGGAAAAAGCAGAGAATACAAGGAAAAACGATAGCAGACACCGTGAAAAACGTGAGTTTTCGGCGGTGTCTGCCTTTATTTATAATGAGTAAAAATGGTTTTGAAATGCAGTTTGGTCAGTCCTTGAGCAGCTTTTTAGTCGGGATCTCGATGAGCTTTTCGGGGAAATCATCACTGAAGGCGGCGACTGCGGTGAAGCTGTTTTCGATATCGTCATACAGGCGGCAGCAAACATCGGAGCGGGGTGCGGTGATTTTGCAGTCTTTGCGGTAGAAGCGCAGATAGCGCAAGTCACCCTCGTTGGTGAGCTTGAAGAAGCTCTCGCGCAGAACCCAAATTTCGTGGATGTCCAGATTTGACAGCTCCTCCGGGGTTGCCAGACGCGAAATCGAGCCCGGACGGATGACACGGTTATCCAGAGTGTCCGCGCCGACGGGCCCGTCGGACAGGGCGCAGAGGACATGAGTTTTACTGTGGCTGATTGAGAAATGAAGGTCGGGGTTTTCAGCGAAAAAAGGTTTCCCCCTGAGCAGGCGCTTTATTGCGGGGAGCGTACCGCCCTTGCTGCGGAGATAGTCGTTATATGCAGCTGCGAGAAGGGACACGCCGAGCGCTGAGCCCCGGTTTTCACTGAGCGGTGGGTAGAGTGCGTCCTTTTCGTTTATGCCGCGGATGTCGGAATAGTATATTTTCATAGCTTGTCCTCGAAGAAAAGTGTTTGAGAAATTGTCGGAGTATTGGTTCGTTTTATCCATTGTAACACAGTATATTGTGATTTAATACTACCATTTTTCGAGGCAATGTGCTATAATTCATATGTTAAGCCTATCTTACTTTTGGAGGTGACCGCGGCGTGAAAAAAGGTCTGCTTTTGGCGCTGATTGCCATTGTGGCGCTTGTGCTTTGCGGTTGCTCCGATACAAGTATTGAAGACCTTTACAGTCTTCCTAAACCGCAGGAAGAATATTTACAGCTGCAAAAACTTATTGCAGCCGAAATCACCGCCGGCAGCGAGTATTCGGCGCCGACTGTGGGTACGCCCCGGCAGAGTATTCAGCTTGTTGATGTTGACGGCGACGGTAAAGATGAGGCGCTGGCTTTTCTGAAGAACAGTTCTCAGACGCCGGTTATCCAGATTTATCGTTTCGGCGGCAGCGGCTACGAGCTTGCAACCACAATAACAGGAGAGGGCAGCGCAATCGGGCGCGTGGAATATGCCGACCTTGACGGAGACGGAAATTCGGAAATAATCGTTTCCTGGAAAATAAGCAGTGATATTCTTGTTGTAAAAGCATATTCTCTCCACAACTGGACTTCTTCGGTTTTGCTTTCAACCGGCTGCACGGACTTTCTGATAGCAAACCTTGACGCAGCGGGAGGTTCGGAGGTTGTACTGCTGAACTTTGACGACGAGGGCGGGGCTGTAGAGCTGTTCTTCTGCGACAAGGCGGGAGAGGTTACCGAGACATCCTCGAGAGTATCTTCCTCGCTAGAGGCAGCCGATCGCTTCCGGGTTTCGGGCATTGACAAGGAAGCGCTTGCCATTTTTGTTGAGGGGCATTATCAGGAGGATGAAACACAGTGGTATTCGACGGATGTTATTGTATTCGCCGATAATAAACTGGAAAACATTACTCTTGATACGTCTACCGGAAACAGTGTTGCCAAGCGCAGGGTAGAGGTTTACAGCCTTGATATCAACGGCGACGGCACATTGGAGGTTCCCTTTGCCGAGCCGGTATTTAAGCAGCCGAAGGTAACTGCGGATTACTATGTGTTTGACTGGATGTCTTACAGTGTTGACGGGCAAAGCGAGCTTTGCGCTTCGACCTACCATTGCTATAATGATGGCTGGTACTACGTTTTGCCGGAGGAGTGGAGAGAGGATTTTACCGTTAGGCGTGAGAGCGGCAAGACAGGTGAGCGCACGGTGGTGCTCTCCACTGTTGATGAGAAAACAGGAGAGGTGTCAGATATGCTGACGGTCTATTCTCTCACAGACGAGAACCGGAGAGACAGGGCGGCACTGCCGGGAAGATTTATCCTGCTCTCGAGTGAGTCGGCGATTTACGCAGCAAAATACAATGCTGCGGATAATAACGTTGTTAGTGACAGTCAGAAAGTTGACATTGTAAGCAGGTTTCACCTCATTTACTCAGAGTGGATAACGGGGGCAGTTTAGTATTTTTACGAAAGGAAACGGTCTGCTATGAAGAAAGTTTTAGTTCTGGAGGACGAATCGAGTATTCGCAGCTTTGTTGTTATTAATCTCAAACGGTCGGGATATGAGCCGATTGAGGCA
Organism: Oscillospiraceae bacterium; assembly: GCA_031552685.1. Lineage (GTDB taxonomy): Bacteria > Bacillota > Clostridia > Oscillospirales > Oscillospiraceae > UBA2658. Next base: position 20,583 of record JAVBMI010000026.1, on the reverse strand, counting down.
GAGACAGGAGAGCAGGCGCTTGAGGAGCTGAAAAATAATCCGGACATCCGTGTTGCGCTGCTGGATGTAATGCTGCCCGATATTGACGGGTTCGAAGTTTGCCGCAGGATTCGCGCTTCCGGCTCGAAAATCGGCATAATTATGCTTACAGCCAAGAGTCAGGAAATGGACAAGGTTACAGGGCTGATGACGGGTGCGGATGACTATGTTACAAAGCCCTTTTCACCCGCAGAGCTGACAGCCAGAATTGACGCGCTTTACAGACGCGCCGGCGGAGAAAATGATGAGGCTGCATCCGGTGAGCTGGTTTGCGGACCGTTCAAGCTGAACACACGCAACCGCACGCTGGAGAAAAACGGTGTTCGTATACGGCTGACCCAGATTGAATATACCATCATGGAGCTGTTCATGGAAAACTCCGGCAAGGCCCTTTCCAGAGAGGAAATACTCAACGAGGTTTGGGGGCGCGACTATTTCGGAGAGCTGAAGATTGTTGATGTAAACATACGCAGACTGCGCATAAAGATTGAGGACGACCCCACAATTCCCAGCTATATTACAACAGTTTGGGGATTCGGATATAAGTGGGGGTTCTAGGCGCGGAACAGACCGGGGAGAGGAGGAAAGCGCGGCATGACGTTCAAGGGAATTCAAAAAAGATGGATGATAAACAGCATCATTATTATCGTCATTGTCGTTGCCGTTGCTATTCTGGCTTTTTCTGTTGCTATGGGCAGCTATTATTATACAGGGGTGCGGACCGGTTTAGAGAACAAGGCGCAGGGCGCCTCAGAGGTTTTCACATCATACGTTTTCAAGAACTACTCGGAATATAACCAGAGCGCATACCACTTTACTGATTCTTTTGAGGACAAGAACACCATAGAGCTTCAGTTTGTAAACGCCAGAGGACGCGTGGAAGCCTCAAGCTACGGCATCTCAGCCGGTTCATATCCGGGCACGCCCGACATTGAATCTGCGCTGAAAGGCGGTGTTATCAGCTCATGGGAGGGGACAAGCCCGACAACGGGTGAGCGGATTCTGTCAGTTTCCGCGCCGATGACATTCGCAGACGGCTCAACTATCGGGGTTATGCGCTATGTTACCAGCCTTGCGCTGGCCGATCAGCGGGTGCTGCAGGTTTCAGCGATCGCTGCCGGAGTAGGCTTACTGGTTGTGCTGATCGTTTTCCTGTCCAATATGTTTTTTATAAAGTCGATTATCGAACCGATAAAGAGTCTGACAGCGCTCTCAAAACGGATAGCCGACGGAAGCTATGGAATTCAAGCTGAGAAGCAGCATAACGACGAAATCGGCGAGCTGACGGACGCGATAAATGAGATGTCGGTAAAGATAAGTCAGGCGGAGAAGGTGCAGACGGAGTTTGTTTCATCTGTTTCGCATGAGCTGCGGACTCCCCTCACGGCGATTACCGGCTGGAGTGAGACACTGCTTTATGACACGGAGATAAAGGGGGATTCCCAGCGGGGTCTGACTATTATCTCGCGGGAGGCGGCAAGACTCACTAAAATGGTTGAGGAGTTGCTTGAATTTACCCGAATACAGGACGGACGCTTTAATCTGAGTATTGAGCTGGTCGACGTTGAGGCGGAGCTTGAGGATACAATCTTCGCTTACAATGACCTGTTCAGGCAGGAGGGAATTGAGGTTTCATATACGCCTCCCGCTCACGGACTTCCGCTTATTCCCGGTGATGCCGCCAGACTGCGGCAGGTGATTCTGAATGTTCTTGACAATGCGTCGAAATACGGAAAATCCGGTGGAAAAATCGATATTGCGCTTGAAAAAAAGGGCGAATATCTGGTTATAAGCGTGCGGGACTATGGCCCGGGTATCTCTGAGGATGAGATGCCGTTTGTTAAGAAAATGTTCTACAAGGGCAGCTCCAAAGAAAGAGGCAGCGGCATCGGCCTTGCCGTATGCGACGAGATTGTTATCAGACACGGAGGGGAGCTGATTGTTGCCAACGCAGAGGGCGGGGGCATCATCGTTTCCGTGAGGCTGCCGGTGAGCAGATCATAATTATTGATATTGTACATTTCAAACCCGAAAGGAAATTATATGGCGAAAGATAAGAAAGACGAGCAGGCGTTTTGCACGAGCATCGGAGGACAGGCTCTGATTGAAGGTATCCTCATGCGTGGGCCGACAAAGCAGTCTATTGTTTGCGCAACACAGGACGGACCGGTATCAAAGGTTGAGGAACCGCACTTTTTGCGGGAAAAATATAAGATTTTGGGCTGGCCGCTGATTCGCGGTGTTGTGACTTATGTGGAGTCGATGGTTTACGGCGTTAAGGCACTGACTTACTCGGCGGGGCTTCTGCCCGACGAGGAGCAGGAGCAGCCGGGCAAGTTCGACAAATGGATCGAAAAGCGCTTTGGTATGGAGAAGGCGGAAAAGTTCCTGATTGGCATTGCCGTGATTCTCGGGATTTGTCTTTCCGTCGGGCTGTTTATTTTTCTTCCCACGCTGATAGTTGGCTTTATCCCGGGAGTTGAAGGAAATATAACGCTCAGGAGCCTTCTGGAAGGCCTGTGCAAGATGATAATCTTTTTCTTTTACCTTTGGGGCGTTTCGAAGATGGACGATGTGGGCAGGCTGTTTGCCTACCACGGGGCGGAGCACAAGACGATTTTCTGCTACGAGAAAAGGCTGCCGCTTACGGTTGAAAACGTTAGGAAACAGAGCCGCTTCCACCCCCGCTGTGGTACCAGCTTTTTGCTTGTGGTAGTAGTACTTGGGATATTCATCGGATTTCTTATCCACGTGGACAATACCTTTGCCCGAATGGGCTTGAGGCTGCTGCTTTTGCCGCTTTTGGTGGGCGTTGCGTATGAAATAAACCGCTGGGCGGGACGGCATAATAACTGGCTGACGCGGATTGTTACCGCTCCCGGAAAGGCTCTGCAAAGACTGACCACCAAGGAGCCGGATGATTCGATGATTGAGGTAGCAATTGAGGCTCTGGCCCTTGTTATTCCTGAGGAGGAAGGGCTTGACAGCTGGTAGGCAGGTTGCCGGATTGTATAAATAAAAGGGAGAGGACTAATGCCGAAAACCTATAACGAGCTATATATTGACGCGCGAAAAAAGCTCCGTGAGACAGGGATATCCTCCTACAGTCTGGAGGCGAGGCTGATTGTTGCCTGTGCGGCTGAAAAGACCAAGGAGGAGCTGCTGGCGAATATGAACCTCTACACCTCGGAGTCGGTGGAGAAAAAGGTTGGTGAAATGCTGGACAGGCGTCTTCGCGGCGAGCCGGTGGCTTATATAACCGGCGACTGGGAGTTCTATGGGCTGCCCATGATCGTCAACAGGGACGTGCTTATCCCGCGGGTGGACACGGAAACACTGGCCCAGACAGCGATTGAAGCTCTGCACGGGCGTAAGATGGACGCGAGGGTTATTGACCTGTGCGCCGGAAGCGGATGTGTGGGCTGCGCGATTGCCAAAAACCTGCCAGCAACGAATGTTGTGCTCGCCGATAACAGTCCGGAGGCGCTGGCCGTTGCAAAGCAGAATGTTCTGAGAAATAAGCTCAATCCCAGAGTAAGCTGTGTTGAGCTGGACGCGCTTGCGGCGCCGCCGATGATGCTGGGGAGTTTTGATGTTTTTGTATGCAATCCGCCGTACATACCAACGGCAGATTTGAAAAAGCTGGATGCTTCCGTGCGCAACTATGAACCGATGTCCGCACTGGACGGCGGCGAAGACGGCTTAAAGTTCTACCGCAGCATTTTGGCCAACTGGCGCGGTGTAGTCCGCATCGGGGGACTGATGATGTTTGAAGTCGGAATAGGACAAGCTGAGGACGTTATCAGGCTCATGCGGGCGGCAGAGCTGAAAAATACAGGCGTGGTCAAGGATTCCATGGGTATTGACAGAGTGGTTTATGCGAACGTTTGATATAGCCCGGCCGCAGCGCGCGGCGGATTAATATTTTTGAGGTGAAGATATGGCAGAGAAAAAGAAGGTTCCGATTACAATGACCGGACAGGCTGAGGACAAGAAAAAGGCACTGGAAACAGCTTTGGCGCAAATCGAGAAGAACTACGGCAAGGGCGCTATTATGCGCCTGGGCGACGACATTTCCGTTAATGTTGAGGCAATTTCAACGGGTTCATTGTCGCTAGATCTGGCGTTGGGAATAGGCGGAGTGCCCAGAGGCCGTATCGTTGAGATTTACGGGCCGGAATCATCAGGTAAAACAACTCTTGCGCTGCATGTTTTGGCAAGCGCGCAAAAGCTGGGCGGTGAAGTGGCATTTATCGACGTTGAGCATGCTTTGGAGCCGGCTTATGCCCGCGCTCTCGGCGTTGACATCGACAGTTTGCTGATTTCCCAGCCGGACACCGGTGAGCAGGCGCTTGAGATTACCGAGGCTCTGGTTCGCTCGGGCGCGATCGACGTTGTTGTTGTGGACTCTGTTGCTGCTCTGCTGCCGAGAAGCGAACTTGAGGGCGAGATGGGCGACTCCAGCGTGGGCGTTGTTGCCAGGCTGATGTCACAGGCTCTGCGCAAGCTGGCGGGCACGATTTCCAAAACCAACTGCATTGTTATTTTCATCAACCAGCTGCGTGAAAAAATCGGCGTAATGTACGGCAACCCCGAAACAACTCCGGGCGGCCGTGCGCTGAAGTATTTCTCAAGCGTGCGCATTGATGTGCGGCGTGTTGAAACCCTGAAAAACAACGGTGAAATGTACGGAAACCGCACAAGGGCGAAGGTAATAAAGAACAAGGTCGCGCCTCCGTTCAAGGAAGCGGAATTTGATATTATTTATGGCGAAGGCATATCGAAGCTCGGCGAGATATGCGACATCGGCGTGAAAATGGAGATTATAGACAAGGGCGGCGCGTGGTATACCGTGGGCGAGACCCGGCTTCAGGGCAGGGATGCGGTTTTGCAATATCTGCGTGAGAATCCAGAGGTTTGCGATGATATTGAGGCGCAGATTCGGGAGAAGGCAAAGACCATGACTCCCAGCGCCAAGGTTGAACCAAAGGCGGCGGGTAAGGCCATTGACGTTTCTGCCGACGATTTCGAGGGCTAGAAGCCTGAATGAAGATTTCTGAGTTGAAGTCCCTTTCGGGGGAGCGGTATTTGGCGGTGCTCTCAAGCGGGGAGACGGTTAAAGTTTCTGCCGCTATCATTGCCGACCTCTCCCTCTATTCCGGAAAAGAGCTGGATGAGTACGAGCTGGAGGAGCTGCGGAACACGGCGAGATCTTTGACCTGCCGCGAGCGCGCGCTACGGATAATCGGGGCGCGCCCGAAGTCCTGCAAGGAGCTTTATGACAGCCTGGTACAAAAGGGCGAGACACCGGAGGATGCAGCGGCCTGCATCGAGTGGATGCTGGAACGGCACTATCTGGATGACGGGCAGTATGCGTCTATGCTGGTTCGGCACTATAGCGCAAAGGGCTACGGTGTGCAGCGGATTAAAAACGAGCTGTATCACCGGGGTATTGCAAAGTCGCTCTGGGACGCGGCTTTGGAGGAAATGCCCGATATGCAGGATACGGTTTATGCCCAGCTTTGCAGAAAGCTTAAGGGTGAGAATCCTGACCGCGCGGCGATGAAAAAGGCGACTGATTCGCTTTTCAGGAAGGGTCATTCCTGGGATGAAATCAAGGCGGCGGTAAGCAGGTATCAGGCAGAAAATCCGGATTACGACTAATCTGAGCAACACCTAAGAATTAGCGGAGGCTGTTATGGCAAATAGTAAGGTCGCCCTCATCTCACTGGGATGCGCGAAAAATTTGGTGAACAGTGAGCAGATGCTGTATCTGCTGTGCGAGGCGGGGATGGAGATCGTTCCTGAGCCGGAGCGGGCGGACGCTGTTGTTGTTAATACCTGCGGTTTCATTGAGGCGGCAAAGTCGGAGGCAATCGACGCGATTATTGAGATGGGTAAGCTCAAGCAGGCCGGGAAGATAAAGGCTATCATTGTTGCGGGCTGTTTAAGCCAGCGGTACCAGGATGAGATTTTGACCGAGCTGCCGGAAATTGATTCCGTTTTGGGCGCGGGGAGCTTTGACGATGTTGTTGAGGCTGTAAAAAATGCGCTCAAGGGTAAAGGGATTAGCCGTTTTGGGGATATCAACGCTGCGATAAGTGAGACCGGTAGAGTGGTTTCAACCGGGCCGGGTTGGGCATATCTAAGGATTGCCGAGGGCTGCAGCAACCGCTGCGCGTTTTGTGTGATACCTTCGATTCGCGGGAAGTACCGAAGCCGCGACATGGATGCGATTGTTGAGGAGGCCGCGGCTCTGGCAAAAACCGGAGTCAGAGAGCTGATCGTTATTGCTCAGGATATCACGAGGTACGGAACAGATCTTTACGGAAAGAGGTCGCTGGCGGAGCTGATACGAAGGCTTTGCGGCATTGACGGGATAAAGTGGATCCGTCTGCATTATTTATATCCCGATCAGTTTGACGACGAACTGATTGAGGTTATTGCCTCCGAGAGAAAGGTGCTCAAGTATCTTGACATTCCGATTCAGCATATTAATGACGATATTCTTAAGCGGATGAACCGCAGGGGGACAGGTGACGATATCCGGACGCTTTTTGAGAAGCTGAGGGATAAAATTGCAGGGCTTGTAATTCGTACGAGCCTGATCGTGGGTCTGCCAGGCGAGGGTGAGGACGAGTTTGAGGAGCTTTGCGCTTTCCTGCGAGAGGCAAGGATTGAGCGTGCGGGAGTGTTTGCGTTTTCGCCAGAGGAGGGAACTCCTGCGGCGGAAATGACCGACCGCTGCGATGAGCAGGAAGCCCAACGCCGCCAGGAGCTTGTTATGGATATTCAGGCGGAGATCATGGACGACTGGAGCCGCGGCTTTGTCGGCAAGAGGGTCATCGTGCTCTGCGAGGGCTATGACGAGGAGATCGGGCTGCAATTCGGACGAAGTTTTGCTGATTCGCCGGATATTGACGGGATTGTTTTTTTCTCGGGCGAGTGTCCCGCGGGAGAATTTGCGGAAGTGGAAATTGAGCAGATCAGCGACGGCGAATGGTTCGGGTTTCAGGTTTGAGCTGCTTTGAAAGGATGCTGAAGGATGACTACTGCCAGTAAAATAACGATTGCACGGATCGCGATGATTCCGTTTTTTATTGCGGCTGCACTGATGGACTTTCCGTGGCATGATTATGTGGCGATGGGGATTTTTGTTGTTGCGGCCGTGACCGACAGTGTGGACGGTTATGTTGCAAGACACTATAATCAGATTTCTGATTTTGGAAAGTTTATTGACCCAATCGCTGACAAGCTGCTTGTAACTGCTGCTCTGCTCATCTTCGTGGAGCGCGGGCAAATGAGCTCCTGGGCCTGTTTTATTGTCGTTGCCAGGGAATTTTTGGTTTCAGGTTTGCGGCTTGTGGCGGTGGAAAAGGGAACGGTGATTGCAGCCGCTTTTTCAGGGAAGGTCAAGACGGCGGCCTCTATAGTCTGTGTTGTGATAATGCTGCTGCCGTTCCATGGCTTTGAGCTGTTTTCATGGCTGACGGTTGATAAGCTCTGCGTTTTTGTGATAGTTGTCACGACGCTTTATTCCGGTGTTGAGTATTTTTATGATAACAGGAGTGCTATCAAGCTCGGTAAGGATTGACACTTTTTTCTATGCGTGTTAGTATTATGTAACAATGGCTGTGAAAGGGAAGATTAAGACGGATTTTTGCCCACAGAGAGTTGCCGCCCCGTCTGTAAGCGGTGATGAGCGAAGCTGTCCGAAGTGCGCCCCGGAGCCGAGGAGGGAGGAAATGCTCTCCCGTTTTGCCGCGTTAAGGCTGTCCGGCTTTGCCGGTGAGTTATAAATGAGAGTGGAACCGCGATTTATCGCCTCTCACGGATTTTCCGTGAGAGGTTTTTGCGTTGTTGGGGATTCGGATAGGAGGTTAAGTTATGTTCGAAAATATGAAAGAAACGATTGCCGCGTACAAGGCCCGCGATCCGGCGGCGCGTTCATCTGTGGAAATAGTGCTGCTTAATCCGGGATACAAGGCAATTCGCTCCTATCACAGGGCAAACTGGTTTTACAGGCATGGCATGAAATTCTGGGCCAATTCTATTTCAATGGGTGCGAGAAAGAGGACCGGAATCGAGATTCATCCGGCGGCGACCATCGGACGCAGATTTGTTATTGACCACGGTATGGGTGTGGTGATCGGCGAAACTGCGGAAATAGGGGACGATGTGCTCATATATCAGGGGGTTACGCTTGGCGGTACCGGTAAGGATACCGGCAAACGGCATCCGACGATAGGTAACAATGTGCTGATCGGTTCCGGCGCAAAGGTGCTCGGCCCGTTTAAGGTGGGCAGCAACAGTCGGGTTGCAGCGAATGCGGTAGTGCTGAAAGAAGTTCCGGAAAACAGCACGGCGGTGGGCGTGCCTGCCAGAATTGTGAAGATAGCCGGACAGAAGATAGATTTCGCAGGCGAGGTAGACCACATCCACGTCAACGACCCCACGGCGAACGAGCTGATTTGCCTGCGTGAGCAGGTTGCGGCGCTTGCAAGAAAAGTGTCTGACGGACTGCAGATTGAAAAATAGGAGATAACAAATGAAACTGTTTAATACGATGACCATGAAAAAAGAGGATTTTGTGCCCATTCAAGACGGAAAGGTGAGCATGTATGCCTGCGGGCCGACGGTTTACAACCTGATACATGTCGGCAACGCCAGACCGATTATTATGTTTGACGTTTTGCGCCGTTATTTTGAGTATCGGGGCTTTGAGGTTACTTTTGTTCAAAACTTTACCGATGTGGATGACAAGATTATAAACCGCGCAAATGAGGAGGGCATTTCCTCTCAGGAGGTTGCGGAAAAATATATTGCCGAGTACTTCACTGATTGCAGCGGCTTGGGAGTAAGGGCGGCTACGATTCATCCCAAAGCAACTGAAAATATGTCGGAGATAATTAAAATTGTTGAGAAGCTGATCGAAAAGGGTTATGCCTATGCGACCGGCGGCGATGTTTATTACCGCACATCAAAGTTCGGTAATTACGGATGTTTGAGCCATCAGCCGCTTGATGAGCTTCAGGCCGGGGCAAGGATTGATGTTGCTGATGTCAAGGAAAATCCCGTTGATTTTGCACTTTGGAAGGCGGCGAAGCCGGGTGAACCTGCCTGGGATTCACCATGGGGCAAGGGCCGTCCGGGCTGGCATATTGAATGCAGCGCAATGAGTAACCGCTATCTCGGCGAGACGATAGATATTCACTGCGGCGGGCAGGATTTGATTTTTCCTCACCATGAGAACGAGATTGCCCAATCGGAGGCGGCAAACGGCTGCAGATTTGTCAACTACTGGCTGCATAACGGGTTTATCAGCGTTGACAACAAGAAAATGAGCAAGTCACTGAATAACTTTTTTACCGTTCGTGACGCGGCGGGAGAATATGGCTATGACGCAATACGGATGTTTATGCTGATGAGTCATTACCGCAGTCCGCTGAATTACTCAGGCGAGATTCTGATTCAGGCGAAGAACGCGCTTGAGAGGTTATCTACCGCAAAGGCGAATCTGGCGTTTTTTGCACAGAACGGTTCGGACGGAGCAATGACAGCGAAAGAAGCAGCGTTTGTCGCCTCGCTTAGTGGATTCCGTGAGCGTTTCTGCCTAGAAATGGACGATGATTTGAACACTGCGGATGCTGTGGCTGTGATTTTTGAAATGGTGCGTGAAATCAACAGTGCAGTGAGTCCGGCGGAGAATCCTACGAAGGCACTGGCCCTGGCCTGCGATGAGGTCTTTTCAGAGCTTGCGGAGGTAATTGGGCTGCCGCTGGCGGAGACCGTAGAGGACGCATCCGCGGAAATTGGGGAGCTGATCGCCAAAAGGCAGGAGGCCAGACGAGCAAAGGATTTTGCCCTTGCGGACAAGATTCGTGACGAGCTGGCGGCGCAGGGTATCAGCTTGGAGGATACACCGCAGGGCGTTAAATGGAAGCGAAGTTAATTTGGAAAAAAGAAACCCCGAACAGTTCTGTTCGGGGTTTAAATATTTTGTTGCTTGCCGTCAGGTTATGAAGTCGAAGCTGGGAAGCGGTGAAGGGGTGGGCGTAGGAGTAACAGGCGGCACAGACGGGGAGACCGGAACTGAGGGAGAGGGCGGAACAACTGACGGGCTCGGCGATGCCGGAGATTCAGACGGAGAAATGGTGGGAGAGTCACTGGCATCGTCTGAGGGAGAAACACTCACCGGGGCCATATCATTTCCGAATATGCCCGTTGGCTTGCCGAGCGTCGGAGTTTTGAAGGATTTGTATTCTAGGCCGGCGTGGATGGGCTGCATTATCTTGCGCCACATCACCGCAGAGGGGTTACTGCTGCCCGCAGGGATGTAGGCAGGGGTGTCGTAGCCGGTCCAGACTGCGCAGACATAATAGGGCGTGAAACCGACAAACCAGCGGTCCTTATAGTCGGTACTGGAGCCTGTTTTACCGGCGTGAGGCATATTGCCGATGTTGGATTCAGAGCCGGTGCCTGAGGTGGCCGCGATGTTGAGCATATAGCTCATTACCCAGGCGGTGTTCGCCTTGAAGGCCACGATTGTTTCAGGTGTGTTATCCAGCACCATGTTGCCCTCGGAGTCGGTGATGTGGGTGTAGGTGCGGGAGTAGGTAAACACGCCGTCGTTAACAAAGGCGCCGAAAGCCTGAGCCATTTCCCGTACGGTGCAGCCGTTTGTGAGCTGACCGAGGGAGAGCGGTGCATAGGCTTCATCCGTTGCAACAAGACTGGTGAAACCGAGGCGTTCTGTCATGTATTTGAAAGACACCGCGGGTGTGAGTTTGTCTAGAATTTGCGCGGAAACTGTATTCAAAGAGTTCGTGAGAGCTCTTTGTATTGTTACTACTCCGGAATAACCGCCGCCCGCGTTTTTCGGGAACCAGTCAGGCTTGCCCTTGAGGACAATGTTTGGGGAGTCGTTGACCAGAGTGCTGGGAGTGATAAGGTTTTGGTCAATTGCGGGGCCGTAGGTCGCCACGGGTTTGATTGAAGAACCCGGCGGACGCTGGGCTATGGTTGCGCGGCAGAAGCCGAGATTTATCTTCTTTTCACCCACGCCGCCATTTAAAGCCAGAATCTCCCCGGTGTAAGGGTCGAGAAGAACAACGGCTGACTGGATGGATTCACCTTTGGCATTTTTGGCGGAAAGGAAGTTTGAGGGATCTGTATAGAAGGAATCGATAAGATTCTGGTATTCCATGTTAATGCAGGCGTGGATTTGGAGACCGCCGTTATATAGCAGATTGCGGGCGATTTCCTCACTGACGCCCTTAGCGTCCATCAAATCTTTCAGAACATCATTAATTACAGCATCAACGTAGTAGCTGTTGATGGTCATGGGGACTTCCTCTTCCGGATTGCGTTTTAGAGCAAGACCGATATCTTCCGCGACCGCTTCTTCGTACTGCTCGAGAGTGATGTAATCCTGATCGTACATCTCGTAGAGAATGGTGTCGCGGCGCTCTTTGTTGTTAAGTTTGCTTATATAGGGGTCGTATTTTGAGGGGTTCTGCGTGATGCCGATAATGCTGGCGCACTGAGCAATGGTAAGCTCAGATACATCCTTATCATAATAGGTTTGCGCGGCAGTGCCTACTCCGTTGCAGTTTTGGCCGAGGAAGATGACGTTGAGATACCACTCGAGGATCTCTTCCTTGTCATACATACGCTCAAATTCAAGAGCCTGGAAGATCTCGCGGAGCTTGCGCTGGACTGTGACATCGTCGTCCTTGGTGAGGTTTTTGATGAGCTGCTGGGTGAGTGTTGAGCCGCCGAAGTCGTCCTTCATGGTTGCAAACATGTTTACAAAGGCACCGGCGGTTCTGTACCAATCGACGCCGTTGTGCAGATAGAAACGCTTGTCTTCAATGGCGACAGCGGCGTAGGACATATAGATGGGGATATTTTCGTAGTCTACCCAGACGCGGTTTTCAATGCCGTGAAGGCTGGCAAGCTCCTGCTCAACACCGGATGAATCTGTATATACTATGTTGCTGGCGAGGTTGAGCGTCATGTCCTCTAAAGTGACGTCCAGCTCCTGAGTGAGATTATTCTTAACGTAGTAAGCAAAAATGCAGGCAAATAAAAGCCCCGTGACAACGAGTATGAGAAGCAGCGTTGCAAAGGCTTTCAGCACCGTTCTGAGAACTCCGCCGACAGTTATGGCTGTAATATTTGCGGCAGTTTCTGCGGTTTTTTTAGCTTTACTTTTGTCCATTGATAAACCTCCGGAAAGGGATTATGTGAGCCGGCAGAGCCGTTGTTTTTTTGATAATTTTTGCTGACTGCGGGAAAGGTGCAAGTTTTAGCTGTTATCGTGTCCTTGGGCGGAAAAATCCTTTTCAACAGCATAGAACATTATAACACAAATTGTCAAATTACAGTACTTTTTTTGTAATTCAATATCAGAATGTCAAATGACTAAATATAATGAATTAAGGGGATAATTGCAAAAGGCAACGGGAATCGACCCTGCGCCGCCCGGCGGCGGCTCTATTCGGACGCCATAAGCGTAGTTGCTTTACACTAACAAAGGAGGAGAGAATCATGCGGAATAAGCTGAAGGTTTTTTTGGTGCTCTTTCTGGTTCTGTGCGCGGTTTTTAGCTCGGCTTTTGCCATTTCGGGAGCTTCCAGAGCTGAAAACAAATTGATAAGCACACAGGCCGTTGGCAGCGAGAATAACTATGTGCTTCGCGATTATGAGGGATATGTGGCTGTTTTCATCGAAAACGACCCGTACCGCCCCATGACTGTTACGGACATACCTGTTTCCACTCTCAGAGAGATGGACAGACAGCTGATGCAAACCGGACTGAAGGTGAAAACTCACGAGAGTCTTGTTGTGATGCTTGAAGACTTGGGCTCATAGATATATTAAACCCGGCAGATTCCTGAATGGTATGAGTTGATAGTTGCTTTTTTTGTCTTGCTGTTATAGAATACTCATACTATTTCGGGCAGATTTGTCCGATCGGTCAGGAGGCTTTTTATGAGCGAAGATTTTGGGAACGATCTTGTTACCCTAACTGATGATGAGGGAAACGAGTTTGTTTTGGAGCATATGCATTCACTGGAGTACAATGACACTATCTACATGGCGTTTCTGCCCACGGATATGGATGAGGATGACGAGGATTTCGGACTGATTATTCTCAAGGTAATTGAGGTTGACGGCGAGGAAATACTCGGCTCGGTTGACGATCCGGATGAGCTTGAGGCGGTTTATGAAGAATTTGCCAAGGTTCTGTTTGATAATGAGCCGGAGGATGGGGAAGAGTGATCGCTTCCCGTTTTGACGCTGCCCATTTAAATATGTTCCTGTATTGGAATAATTTTCTACACCGTTTTCATTGATTTTCGGGAGCGTTCATTATATAATATGGATGCGGCGGTTGATTTATTGTGGCTCGCTTGGCATCCGCCGGATGCGCTGCTTTTCAATCGCTTTTCGCAGACAGGTGATTCCTGTTTTACACAGCGGTTTTTTAAAACCTGCTGTGTGCGTGAGGGGTCTTCATAAACCCACATCTTTAATAAGGGATGCTACTCTTCTGCTGCGGATTGCAGGCCTCCCGGAACGGCACTGACCGTTTTGGAAGTTGGAAGCAAGGAAACAGCAGAGCAGCGACCCACCTGCCGATCGTGCAGGTTATATTGAGACTCCCACGGCAATGGCGGGCTTGGCCGGTACACTTTTGTGTACCGGCTTTTTTTATTTTTTCGCATGTGCTCAGCTTGAGCGCGCGCGGATTTTTTAATTTCTATTTGTACTCAAACGTACACATCGGGAGCAGGTGCAGAGCATGGTTAGAGGAGGGAGTTCGTTTTGAGTAAAAAGCACGAATATTCGGACATCGTCCAATTGATCGATGAATTGGCCTTCGGAAAGACCAATGACGCAGTAAAGCTGGTATTTATGGACCCGGAGGATAGCAAAAAGATCGAGAAGCTAGATTTAAGAATGGTTCAGGAAATTAAGCGGGGATCATCAGGCGGGCTGGAAATCAAGTTTATTGACAGGATAAAGCTGTTGGAGTTTTTGGCGGGATGTTTAAAACCGCCGGAAAGCGAAGCCGGCACGCAGGCGCAGAGCTTTTTTGAGGCTATGGACAAGGCTGCGGCTCGCTTGCCGGAGAGTGAACAATGAAATTTGAGACCTTTTCCGAAAAGCAGACAACAACGCTTACCTGGTGGAGCGACTCCTCGCCCTATGAGAGTATGGATGCCATTATCTGCGACGGAGCGGTCAGAAGCGGTAAAACGCTTTGCATGGGGATTTCATTTCTATGCTGGGCGATGAGGAGATTTGACGCGCATCAGTTTGGGCTTTGCGGAAAGTCGATTATTTCGCTCAGACGAAATGTTGTGAATGTGCTGCTGCCGGTTATGCGGGATTTGGGCTTCGACTGTCAGGAGAAGATTTCTGAAAACCGCTTTACTGTGACTTTCGGCGGGCGAAGCAATGTTTTTTACCTGTTCGGCGGGCACGATGAGAGCTCGCAGGCAACTATTCAAGGTGCAACCTTCGCGGGGGTGCTTCTCGATGAGGTGGCGCTGATGCCGAGAAGTTTTGTTGAGCAGGCCTGCGCGAGATGTTCGGTCAGCGGGAGCAAGCTGTGGTTCAACTGCAATCCGGAGGGACCGAGCCACTGGTTTTATCTGGAGTGGATTCAAAAGGCGAGGGAGCGCAGGGCGCTTTATGTCCACTTTACGCTGGAGGACAACCCCGCGCTTTCGCGAAAGATAATTCAGCGGTATCAGAAAATGTATTCGGGTGTTTTCCACAGGCGTTTTGTTCTTGGCGAGTGGGTTACGCCAGAGGGCAGGGTATATGACTTCTTTGATGAGAGCTATATAGCCGAGCCGCCGACCGGCGAGTTGGAGGAATATGCGGTGTCCTGCGACTACGGCACGGCAAATCCCGCGTCCTTTGGACTTTGGGGGCTTAAAAACGGAGTTTGGTACAGGCTGCGGGAGTATTACTACGATTCACGAAAGGCGGGGGTGCAGAAAACGGATGCCGAATATGTGAGGGAGCTGTTTTTATTTTGCGGCGAATATCATCCGGCGAGGGTGGTGGTTGACCCGTCTGCTGCGAGTTTTATTGAGGCCTTGCGGCGGGAGGGGCTGAGCGTTGTTAAGGCGAATAACGATGTTTTGAGCGGGATCCGGCTGACGGCGGATTTGCTCAAGGCAGGAAAAATAATTATCTGCCGGGATTGCATTGACTCAATCAGAGAGTTTTCACTCTATTCGTGGGATGAGAAGAAGCTGGGAAAGGACGCGCCCATCAAGCAGTTTGACCATGCGATGGATGATATCAGATATTTTGCGGCAACTATTGTGTCACCTCAGTGCGGAGATTATTTTGCGGCGACATTTGTTGAGAGAGGACAGCCCTGAATTTTATTTATAGGAGGAAACGGGGAAAAAATGAATTCGAAGAAAAGGCAAAAAAGCAAGCCGCCGGCTATTACGGCCCAGATTCGCGCGGCAGATCAGCATCCCTTTGGAATGCTGGATTCTTATGTTCCGCTGGGAGGCGGGGATACCCGTCTGTATCGTGCAATCAGAGAGGCGGTTCCGGTCATCGATGCGGCTGTAATGAAGATTATCAGGCTGACAGGCGGAGTTTATGTTGAGTGCGGCGACAAAGCAAGTGAAAAAGAGCTCAATGAGTTCTTGCGCACGGTAGATGTAGGCAGGTCGCAGAGAGGGATCGAGGCGTTTTTAGACAGCTATATGGATTCCATGATCACCTGCGGCAGAGCCGTGGGGGAGATAGTTACGGATGGAAACCGCGATATCGCGGCGCTGCTTTGCGGAAATGTTTGCGATGTGCAGATCAAAGAGGGCACTTCGCCCTTGGATTTTCAGCTTTGCGGCAGGACAAGCAGCGGCCTTTTTGAGCCGCTTCCGTATCAGGAGCTGCTGCTGTTTACCCCGTTTAATCCAGAGGCCGACTCGCCGTATGGTGTTTCACTTATGCGAAGTATGCCGTTTCTGACTGAGGTTTTGCTGAAAATATATCAATCGATCGGCAGCAATTGGGAGAGGGCGGGCAACATTCGCTATGCAGTGGTTTACAAGCCGCAGGGAGATATCGTGGACAGGGCTTATGCCAACGAACGCAGCGAGCAGATCGCAAGAGAGTGGAGCAACGCTATGCAGAGCGGCAAGAACGGAAGCATACGCGACTTTGTGGCAGTAGGCGATGTGGATATCAGGGTTATAGGCGCTGACAATACGGTGCTCGACAGTGAGGTTCCCGTGCGCCAGATTCTTGAGCAGTTGGTTTCAAGAACGGGGATACCGCCCTTCATGCTGGGGCTTAATTGGTCGTCAACAGAGAGAATGTCTGCCCAGCAGGCGGACCTGATGACAAGTGAGCTGACGGCTATACGCAGGACGCTCACGCCGGTGATCGAGAAAATATGCAGTCTTTGGCTGAGAATGCACGGGAGAAGCTGTGGGTTTGAGGTTTGCTGGGATAGCATTAACCTTCAGGATTATGTGGAAGAGGCAAGGGCTGAACTCTATCAGGCTCAGACCGCCAAGCTGCTCGGCGAAGCGGCAGAACAAAGACCGGAGAAAAAGGAAATGGAGGAATTGAGTTGAAAATCTACAAAGCGGGGGCGGCGGGAACAGCCGCTTTGGACATCGAGGCGGAACTCGCGCTCATAAACGGATTTTCCAAGACGGAGATGACGGCCGAGCAAGTTTACACCTTTTCGGTGGTGCTTTGCGACAACGAGGAGGACAGGGATTTTGAGAAGTTTTCAGATGAGGCTCTTGAACAGTTGTCAGAGCTCTTTGTCGGGAAGACCGGAATTTTTGACCATGAATGGAAAGCGGCAAATCAGACGGCAAGAATATATCGCACGGAAATTGAGGAGAACAAGGGCGTTTATACAGAGCTGGGTGAGACTTATAGAGCGCTCAAGGGCTACGCATATATGCTGCGCAGTGAGAAAAATGCGGAGCTGATTGCGGAGATCGAGGCGGGGATTAAGAAAGAGACAAGTGTAGGCTGCAGCATGGCAACACGGCTTTGCTCAATATGCGGTCAGGAGCACAGACCCGGAGGCTGCGGGCACATTCCCGGGAGAGAGTATGACGGCAAGCTTTGCTATCTGGAGCTGCGTGACGCCAGCGACGCTTATGAATGGAGCTTTGTGGCGGTGCCGGCACAGAAGGGCGCGGGTGTTGTTAAGAAGTTCGGTTTTAGCGGCACTCTCAAGGATTTTGTAATGTGCGATTCGGGCATGGCTTTTGCAGCAGAGTTCGAGGCGCTTGAGAAAGATGCCGTGATTGGCAGAGAGTATCGCGACGCGCTTCGCAATGAGGTTTTGAGGCTGGGCCTATTGTCCGACAGGAAGCTGTTTGACGCGCTGGAGCAAAGCACAAAACATATGAATGCGACGGAGCTTTCAGCGCTCAAGGGCGTTTTTGAGGAGCGGGTAAACGAGAGATTTCCGATTCGCACCCAACTGCCCGGCAGAGATGAGATCACGTCTTTTGACGGTATGGATTACATGGTTTAAGACGGCAACAGTAGTTTGGCATTTCGGCTTAGGTCGTTTGCAAATAAATTTTGGAGGTATTTACGTGAAAGTTAGTTTTGAAGGTATCGGAGAGAGCGTTGTTACTTTTTATAACAGCAAGAGCAACGCGGCGGAGGTTTGCGCTCCGGTAAAGATGAGCGGCAGCGGCGAGGTCGCAAAATGTGCGGCAGGGGACAGATTTTTCGGAGTGGCACTAACAAGCGAGGGCGATTTTGCGGCTGTGCAGAACGGCGGCTATGCAGAAATGGCTTACACCGGTTCAGCACCGGCAGCGGGCTTTGCAAAGCTGTCCGCAAACGGCAGCGGTGGAGTTAAGGTCGATGCGACAAACCTAAGGCAGGGAAATTGAACGCCCCGCCTTTGAATCGGAGGACGAAAATGAGTGAGTGGACAGTCGTTAGCGTTATCGTTACGCTGCTTGGTTTGGCGGTGGCGGTTGTAAAGCCGCTGATCAGCCTTAACAGTGTTATTACGAGGCTTACGGAGATAGTCAAAACGCTGGAGACAAATATTTCCGGTACTGCTGTGAAAAACAGCGAGGCGCACGCCCGTATCTGGGAAAGAGTTGAGGAGCACGACGATGTGCTCTGCGGTCATGAGGTGCGCTTGACCTTGATTGAAAACAAAAACGGCAAATAAAATAACCGGAGAGCTTTTGCTCTCCGGTTATATTTGTAAGTATATCAGAAACCCTGTGCTATCATGGCATTTGCAACCTTTATAAAGCCTGCTACGTTTGCGCCGACAACGATATCTCCCTCGCGTCCGCACATTTTGGATGCGTCAAAGGCGTTGTGGAAGATGTTTTTCATAATGGTTTTCAGCTTGTCGTCTACTTCTTCGAAGCTCCATGACATGCGCAGGCTGTTCTGGCTCATTTCAAGTCCGCTGGTGGCAACGCCGCCTGCATTCGCGGCCTTTGCCGGCCCGAAGAGGACGCCTGCCTCCTGGAAGAGCCGCGTGGCCTCTAGTGTGCAGGGCATGTTGGCGCCCTCGGCCACACAGATAACTCCGTTATCGATGAGGAGTTTTGCTGATTTTTCATCGATCTCGTTCTGCGTTGCGCAGGGAAGGGCGATGTCGCACTTGACTGACCAGATGTCGCTGCATCCGTCATGGTATTCGGCGGAGGGGACTTCCTTAACATATTCGCTCATACGAGCGCGGCGGTTGAGCTTGATGTCTTTAACAATATCCAGCTTGATTCCGTCCGGATCGTAGATGTAGCCCGCTGAATCGGAAAGAGCAACGACCTTTGCGCCGAGCTCATGCGCCTTTTCGGTTGCAAAGATAGCCACGTTGCCGGAGCCGGAAATTACAACGGTCTTGCCGGTGAAGCTGTCATTTTTCATGCAGGAGAGCATTTCCTGAGTGAAGTAGCACAGACCGTATCCGGTGGCCTCCGTTCTCACAAGGCTTCCTCCGTATTCGAGGCTTTTGCCTGTGAGAACGCCTGCGTCGAAACGCTTTGCCATACGCTTATACTGACCGAACAAGTATCCGATCTCACGGCCGCCGACACCAATATCTCCGGCGGGAACATCGGTAAACTGACCAATGTGATGTGAGAGCTCGGTCATAAAGCTCTGGCAAAAACGCATGACTTCAGCGTCGGACTTGCCCTTTGGGTCAAAGTCTGCGCCGCCCTTGCCGCCACCGAGCGGCAGGGTCGTGAGGCTGTTTTTCAGCACCTGCTCAAAGCCCAGAAACTTGATGATAGATGGGCTGACGGAGGGATGAAGGCGAAGGCCGCCCTTGTAAGGGCCGATTGCGGAGTTGAACTGAACGCGGAAGCCGCGATTGATCCGGAGTTTGCCGTTATCGTCATACCAGGGAACCCGGAAGCAAATAAAACGCTCCGGCTCAACAAAGGCCTCAATCACTCCGCTGGTTTCATATATAGGGTTATTTGCGACAAGCGGCTCAAGGCTCTCGAGAACCTCCTGAACCGCCTGATGAAATTCCAACTCACCCGGATTGCGTTTTTGAACGGATTCATAAACGCCCTGAAGATATTTGTTTGTTAACATACTTGTGCTCCCTTCAGTCACTCCTTACCTGCAACAAAGCCACGTCTGCTCCATTCCTTTCAATAGCAAGGACAATTAATATTACATAATTATTTTATGCGCAGATTCGCGATATTGCAAGTGTGTGCATATAAAAATTCATATTTTTTTTCAGGAGATTTTTTTGCAACATGTACAAAAGTTGTCCGGAGCATCCGGATTTGGCAGAAATCCTTCAAAATGGAGCGAAAAAGGCAATTAAAATTGCAAACACACAAGTACCTGTTTGGCTGGAGAATTGGGCAAATTTGCAAGTTTTGGAAGAAGAAGCTGTAGCTGAACAAGAATTTTTAACAATACTGTCACAAAGAAAAGCAAAAACGAATCCACAGAAATAAAAATGGCCGCCCACGTATGGGCAACCATTTTTGGTGGGGGAAGGTGGATTCGAACCACCGAAGTCGTAGACAACAGATTTACAGTCTGCCCCCTTTGGCCACTCGGGAACTCCCCCATATTTGATTTTTACCATTCGCGCCGTGTGGAGCTGGTGGACGGATTCGAACCCCCGACCTGCTGATTACAAATCAGCTGCTCTACCGGCTGAGCTACACCAGCACGACATCAGCGAGATTTATCTTAGCAAATTAGCTGTGGTTTGTCAACATTAATTTTGGCTTCTTCGCATTGGGTAGAGTTGTATACATGCGTTCCCTGCAAACTGTCAAAAAGTAATATTTGGAGGGAAATCTTGTGACTGATCTTTTAGGGCATGCCGCGCAATACTGTGAGAGCGGACTTGCCCGCAAAAGGAGCCTCAGATTTCGACTAGGTTTGCGAATTTGATGCAAATATGGTATAAAACTGGAGAAGGCCATCATAGGCTAGGCCAGAATTACTTTAACACGATACTATGATGTGCAGTTTGAAGTTCAATATCCTGAAAGGTTTTCTTATGAAAAA
>JAVBMI010000010.1:0-31568 GCA_031552685.1 Oscillospiraceae bacterium | reverse complement strand
AAAATCGCTTATTGTTTTAAAGCGATTCTCCTCAAGCGAGTTTTGCTTAAAGTTATCTTTCATTACTTTGTTCTCCCAATTATATCTTTTAAATGCAGGTATATTCCCATCCCAGTAATTAATTGGTGGGCCAAAATGCGGAAAACCGTTGTCCCAATCTATATCATGATCGTGCGGGTCTGTATGGTATTTCGGATTTGGGTCAGATGTGTAGTGTCTCTCGCTTGTTGCCTTACCATTGTCACCAATCTTAGTGTCTCGCTCGTTTCCGTTTTTATCAACCGTCCTGTTAATATCTCCCGGCTTCCCCACCAGCCTCTTGTCATCCTCTTTTGCTGGCTGCCACCCGCCGCCATTTGCGCTTCCCATACCTTTATCATTATATGGGTTAAGTATATCACAGAAGAAAGCAGATGTGCTACCAATTTTATAGGCTGACAAATCCTCCACACGCTCCCTTTGACTTTTTCGCTCCTGATTCATGTAGCGCCAGGAGCTCAAGTCATAATTAACATACACAATGTTTCCTCCCATTTCAGGAAAAGGTTCGTTATAACAAATGATCCTCTCCGGCTCAATACGTCGGAGCAGCTCATTATAGCCTTTCATAAAAATTTCTTTTTGATCCTTATGGTTATTGTGCTCAGAAACCATATAAGTTGAAACGGCTACGGTTGTACCTTGAGCAACCCCATCAAAGCAAAAGTCAAAGGTGTTCTCATTTCCCCAGCTTACCGTAGGAATTACCCGTATACCTTTTGACGCCCAATATGCGCCGCACCAACGATTACGAAAGGTGTTATAAAGCTGCATGACCGGCGCCATCTCCAGATACATGCTGAAGTCCGGCGAAAACACAGCCCGGTAATTTTTTAGCCTGTCCAGATATTTCTCTGGCTTATCCCAAACACTTTCAAATTTATAGTCGTATAGGAAAAAGTGCACCATCCGCTCCCTGAATTTAATATCATCCGGTCTCGCCTTGTCAAACCCTAATAGAAGAAGAGCGCTGAAGTCGTCGTGCTGAGCTTCAAATTTAGGAATGAGAGGTATTTTCATTTTCCCGCTTCCGGAAAACTCGTTCCTTAGAAAAAAAGGGCTTGTCCTGTAACTATAGTTTTCTTCTGTCATATCGATGTGCTCCTAATATTGAAATATAATTGTTTCTTTCACTATTAGGAGGCATCGGCCTCAAATGTGTATGATATAGTGCAAATATCAATAAGAAATTATTACATACAAACAGCGACCAGCTTCACTATCGAAACTTGTCGCTTTTTGTCAATTTGACGCTGGTGCCGGTGGCCGGACTCGAACCGGCACGCCATCGCTGGCGGTGGATTTTGAGTCCACTACGTCTACCAATTCCATCACACCGGCATGTTCGGAGCTGTGCTCAGACCGCAACGTAGGTATTATACGATAACAGACGTCCAATTTCAAGCCCCAAGGTCATTTTATTTGAGCGCATAGGTATGATTCAGCGGTCCGGAGCCCTCACCCAGATCAAGCCCTGCCTCCAAAGCTCCGCTGACATATTCCTTTGCCCGTTCAACACTCTCCCTCAGAGAGCAGCCCCGCGCCAGATTGCACGCTATCGCCGAAGAGAGTGTGCAGCCCGTACCATGTGTGTTGGGATTTTCGATCTTCTTACCTCGAAGCCAGGTGTACTCACCCTTCTCAAAAAGCAAATCGTCCGCGCAGTCAGCACGGTGTCCTCCCTTGATGAGCACCGCACCTGCGGATCTCTCAGCCAGCATAGCCGCCGCCTTCTCCATATCTCCCGCCGACAGAATAGCAAATCCGCACAAGCTCTCGGCTTCGGGAATATTCGGCGTTATTATCCGGGCTAAAGGAAAAAGCCTTTCAGTCAGCGCAGATATCGCGCCCTCAGAAAGAAGTCTGCTGCCGCTGGTCGAAATCATTACCGGGTCAAGCACAACGTTTCGCGCCTCGTATTCAATCAGCTTATCCGCAATACGTCCGATGATATCCGCCTGCGACACCATGCCGATTTTGACCGCATCGGGCCGGATATCCGTAAAAATACAGTCCAGCTGCTGCGCCACAAAATCCGCACTCACATCCATTATGCCATATACTCCGGTCGTGTTCTGCGCGGTCAGCGCTGTGATCGCGCTCATGGCGTACATTTTGTGGACGGTAATCGTCTTTATATCCGCCTGAATCCCCGCACCGCCGCTGCAATCCGAGCCGGCGATAGTCAGAACCTTTTGCATTTCTTACTCCTTCACCGCAAAGCAGCGCTCCGCGGCATCACGCAGTTTTCTTGTTGCTTCTTCAATTTGTTCTGCGGCAAAAATGGCTGAAACAACTGCAACCCCTGCAATACCGCTGCCGGTCAGTTGCTCAATATTTTTCTGACTTATTCCCCCTATTGCCACTACGGGAATTGAAACGGCCTCACAAATCGCCTTCAACGTGTCGAAAGATACGTCGTCCGCATCAGTTTTTGTACCGGTTGAAAAAACCGCCCCTACACCGAGATAGTCCGCACCGCTCGACTGCGCAAGCCTCGCCTGCTCGACCGTCTGTGCTGAAACCCCGATTATCGCAGCATCGCCCAAACGTTCGCGAACGCTCAGCGCATCCAAATCGCTCTGCCCTACATGGACCCCATCCGCGCCGCAAGACAGTGCTACTTCCACGCTGTCATTTATTATAAACGGTATTCCATGCTTTTTGCAAATTTCCTTTATCTCCTGCGCCTGCGCTAAAAAGTCATCAAAAGGCATATCCTTCTCGCGTAGCTGAACCATGGTTGCACCGCCCCGAATCGCTGCTTCAACATCGTCCGCCAAACGTCTTGGCCCAAGCCATGCCCTATCCGTAACGGCATAGAGCAGCAGACTTTTTCTATCGCAGTTCATATCTTGCGCCCTCGTCCAGACTCTTCCCTTCAAGGCGGAAAATTTCATCAATCAAATGGTTGCGGAAGCTGGAATTTCCCTCGCCGTTTTTTTGCATTGTCGCCAATGCGCGTTCCCCGCAGACACCCATCGCACAAACAGCCGCGGCAGCAGCTTCAAGTGTGTTTTCCGGATTCGCCGTAACATAAGCCGCTGTCATTGCGGAGAGCATACAGCCGCTTCCGGTTATCTGCGCCATCATGGAACAACCGTTCGTGATAACAAAAGCCCGTTCCGAATCCGCCACTATGTCTGTTGCGCCTGTTATTGCCACAACTGCACCGGTCTTTGCAGAAAATGCCTTTGCAAAAGCGATTACACTTTCAATGTTATCTGCCGTCACTGCATCCGCCGCGTCAGCGTCAACGCCGATTGCGCCGCTGTCACCTACGGCAAGCGCCTTTATCTCAGATATATTCCCGCGGATAACCGCAATATTCAGCTCCTCAAGCAGGGCTGTTGCCGTATTGGTCCGCAGCTTCGACGCACCGGCGCCCACCGGATCAAGGAGGACAGGATGCCCCAGCTCGTTCGCTCTTTTCCCCGCGAGAAACATTGCCGGAATCGTCCGCTCATTGAGAGTACCGATATTTATATTCAGTCCGCCGCAGATGCTTGTTATTTCCTCCACCTCGCCGGTGTCATCAGACATTATCGGCGCTGCGCCGCAGGCAATCAGTGTGTTGGCACAGTCGTTTACCGTCACGTAATTCGTAATGTTGTGAATGAGCGCTCCCCGCTCCCGCAGTGTGTTCAGATACTTACCCAGCATTCTTTTTTCCTCCTGAAATCTTGTTTATTAATATGTCCAGAACTCCGATTAATGCCATGACCGGCAGTGTATAGCCGACGGGCAAATCAAAGCTCATGAAAACCCTGTATATCGCAAAGCCCGCTGCCCAGAGCAGCAGATTCTGTGCTGAGAACGCTTTGCCGGAGTAGTCTTTTTTCAGTATGAACCAGTCTGTTATGAGTATTGCCGCCATCGGGGCGAAAACTGAGCCTATCAGATACAAAAAGTCCTCAAAGCGCTCCATCGGCGCAAAAATTGCAAGTACAGTACCGATTACACCAAGTGCCACCGCCGCCCATTTCTCCCTGACCCTGGGCGAGATTGAGACAAGACTCACTCCGGCAGAAAATACGTCTAAAAATGTGGTAGTAACAGTTGAAAGAATAACGATCAGCAGACCTGCAACGCCCAGTCCCGCCTTCAGAAGTATGAGCGCAATGTCCCCTTCTCCCGAAAAAACCGCCGCTCCCAGGCCGATGGCATACATCCAGCAGCTGGCCGCAAAATATACTGCCGCACCCGCAAAGCTGACCGCCCGTTTTTTCTGTGCATGGCGCGTGTAGTCGGAAACCAGCGGCAGCCACGACAGCGGCATCGCAACGGAGAGCTCAACCGCCGCTCCGAAGGACAGCGCATCCGAATTTACGGACTCTCCGTCTGCTCCGAAAACAACAAAGCTGAGGATTATTGTCAGCACAAACAGGGCAAGCATGGCGGCAATATTCAGCTTGTCCAGATTTTTAATGCCCACCAGTACCCAAACAATCACAAGCGCCCCTATTATCAGGCACCACAACCACTGTCCGCCGATGTTTGCGAGTGACTGCGCCGCCGCCGATCCGCTGATTATCATAATCGCCGTCCAGCCGATCAGTTGCAATACGTTCAGTCCCGAAAAGAGCAGCGAGCCCTTTCGTCCGAACGAAATTTTCACAGTCTCCATCGCGCTTTTTCCGCTCTGCGCGCCTATCAATCCAGCAAAATACATGAGCGCCGCACCTATCAGGTGTCCTATAACTATCGCAGCAAGACCTTTTGCGAAACCCAGCGGCGCCAACAGCGTACCCGTGAGTATTTCCGCAATCGAAACCGCTGCCCCGAACCAAATCAGCGAGCTGGAAAGCACACTCATCTTTTCTTTTTTTTCCATAAATACCTCAAATAAAATAAGCGAAACCCTTTCAGGTTCCGCCGCAAAAACAAGAATTCTTCCTACGTTGGCATTACCCAAATCAGGTTTGAGGGTCGAAGTTGGATTACTTCCTCTCAGCCCGCCGCACGAGCTCCCCTGTCCGCTATTCTTTTTTAGTATTCTACGTCTACTGCTTGTTTCTGTCAATACATATTATCATTTTCTCCGCCCTCCGGGCGGGGGCCCTCGCCGGGCAGGCGTCCTGCGCGGACAGCGCATAAGAGGTCTTTTCTTTCAAAAAGAAAAGACCTCTTATGAATCTCCAAAAGAAATAATTCCCACTGTCGTAATAACAAACGAACTGTCCGCTCGCTAATTGCGTCCCGTGCCACAGGGCAGGCTCGTCGTCGCGGACTTCGCTAAACTCATCTCCGAGCGCGCTCGGAGAATCCGTCCGCTCCGTCGCTCCTCCTCTTCCGAATGAAACCCAGTTCCTTGGGCTTTCATTCGGGTAAGACTGGGGATGCGCCCGCCCCTTGTGCGGCGCAGGCATAAAACATTTCTCTCGTTTGTACAAACTTGGTGCGGGCGAGCTAGCTCAGTGTCCCGCCGCACCCCGCTCTGAAACTTTAATGTGAGAGACCAACCAATTTTCTTTGGGAGAGTCAAGAGAGGGCATTTCTTTTTTAAAAGAAAGCCCTCTTTTGCCCTCGCCGGGTAGGCGAATAATAAATTGAAATATATTACTATTCAGAAAAGCGCGTCAGTCCCCGCGAGGGGGGACGCTTGGAATAACGTGATTACTTTACCGCCAAATTATAAAGCTCATTTTTCGAATATCCTGAATCCTCGGCTGCGAGCTTCGCCGCCTGCTTGATTGATTTCCCCTCAGCGCGGTACATTTCCAACCGCTCCAGAGCCTTCTCCAGACTCATTTCCGGCCCTTGCGACCGCTCCTTGCCCGCTACTACAAGAACGAACTCACCTTTGGGAGCAGTGCTCTCATATAACTCCAGCGCGCCGTCAATTGTTGTACGCACGGTTTCCTCATGGAGCTTGGTAATCTCACGGCACAGGCTTATTGCCCGCTCCCCCCCGAAGGCCGCTTTCAGATCTTTGAGCGTTCCCACCAGCTTGTGCGGCGCTTCATAAAACACCATCGTTCGCATCTCATTACGCAGGCTGTCCAAGTGCTCGCTGCGCGCCTTATTCGAGGTATTTAAGAAGCCCTCGAAGGTAAACCTCTGTGTCGGCAGCGCGCTTAGCGCAAGCGCCGAAACCGCGGCGCATGCCCCCGGCACAACTACCACAGGCACGCTCGAAGCCGCGCACAGACGAACCATATCCTCCCCCGGGTCACTTATCGCCGGCATTCCCGCGTCAGACACCAGCGCAACATTTTCTCCCGCCAGCAGTCTGCCAAGAATCTTCTCTCCGCTCAGCATTCGGTTATGCTCAAAATAGCTGATGAGCGGCTTTTTTATTCCAAAGTGGTTAAGAAGCTTGATGGTGACCCGCGTGTCCTCAGCTGCGATGAAATCCACCGATTTCAAGGTTTCCGCCGCTCTGGGCGAAAAGTCACCAAGATTCCCTATCGGCGTTGCAACCAGATAAAGTGTTCCACTCATGTTTCTTCTCCGTCCCGCGGGGAATACTCACCCCGCCTGTATATCCGCTGGACCTCCGTGCTGTCGTTGCCCTGATTATCCGTCAAAATCAGCTCCGGCTCAATAACAAGCCCACGGTTCCCTCCGCGCCGTCCCTCTATCAGCACAAGGCTCGGAGCCTGACCGATTCGGTGGCTCACCATCCGCAGACGCTTCGGCTCGATACCCGACTGTGTCATTGCACAAAAAATCTCCGACAGGCGTTCCGGCCTGTGCACGAGCGCCAGACTTCCGCCCCAGCGCAGGGCATATCTGGCAGCGGCGCAGATGTCCTCTATGGTGCAGCTCGTTTCTTCCCGGGCGGTCTGACGGTGTTCCGCCGGCGCGCTGTATCCGGAGTTTTGCACAAAATACGGCGGGTTTGACACAACAATATCAAAGCTCTCCGCCGGAAACAAAGCACGATGCTCACGCAGATCACCGGTGATTATCTGCGCTCTGCCATCGAAGCCGTTTTCATTCATGTTCTCCCTCGACAGCTCCGCCGAATCCGGCTGTATCTCGATTCCGCAAATAGTTGCGTTCTCGGCTTTTGCCGCCAGCAAAACGCAAAGCGTACCCGCACCGCTGCCCAAATCAAGACAGCGGCTGTCATTTTTTATTTTTACGAAATCAGCCAGCAATACCGAGTCTGTTGAAAGCCGGAAGCTGCCCTCGCGCTGGATAAAGCGCGGTCCGCCCGGCCAGAGTTCGTCAAAAGCCGTCATTGGATTTCCCCTCACAAGCTCTCAGGCCTATATAGTACAAAAAGCCTGCTGAAACAAGCAGCAGGCTTTTTGTAAACGCAGACCTTATTTTTCGACGATAGCGCCGGTGGGGCAGGTGTCAACGCAAGCGCCGCACTGCAGGCATGCATCCTGATCAATTTCATACTGATTGTCGCCCATATGGATGGCGCCGGCGGGGCAGCTGTCTGCGCAAGCTCCGCAAGCGATGCAGTCACTGGTTATAACGAAAGCCATTAATGTACCCTCCTTGTTCAGAATCTCTCCACAGCATTATAACACATTTTTATTTGATTGCAAGAAAATTATCAATCTTTTGTGTTATTTTGAAAAAAACGAGCATTTATGAGAAATTTGAAGAAAAACGGAGCAATTTCTTTAATAGATTAAACTCATTATCCACTATTGGTCAGGAATGGTCAGAATTGGATTTGCGTTTTTGACCTTTCCTGACTATTATTAAATCAAAGGTCAGATATGGTCAAAGACACAGAAAGAGGGTTTGGACATGGCAACAAGTGATTTGATAGCAGGCTTTATTCAGGAGATTTTGGACGATGCCGGCGGCATTGCCGAGCTCCAGCGCATAAGCCTTGCTGAGCGTTTTGACTGCGTTCCCAGCCAGATTAACTATGTTATATCCACCCGCTTTTCACCTGAGCACGGTTATATTGTTGAATCGCGCCGGGGCGGCGGCGGTTATATACGCATAACACGCGTCCGCGCAGATCCGCGTAAACTGATTATGCATACGGTAAACGCAGTGGACGACAGACTTGACCTGCACACTGCCGCGGCCTTTATTTCCAACATTTTGGGCGGGAATGCCATGGACGAAAAATCTGCAAATCTGATTATTTCCGCAATCAGCGAAAACGCACTTCGTCCTATCTCACCCGAACATCGTGACATTGTACGTGCATCAATTTTTAAGCAGATGCTTATATGCACGCTAAATGATAATTAGTAATTAATTCAAGGAGGATAATGCCATGAAATGTCAAAATTGTGAAAAGGAAGCAAATTTCCACTATAAATCAGTAGTCAACGGTGAAACCACCGAGTACCATCTGTGCGCTGACTGTGCCAGGGAGCAGGGCCTAGACGAGGTGTTTTCCTTTAATGCCGAGCCAATGTTTGCGAGTCTAATGAACGCGCCCTTCGGAAGCCTTATGAGCAATTTCTTCAGTATGCCTTTCGGCAGACTGGCAGCTCCGTCAATGGTGATGCCGTTGTTCAGACTCGCTGCTCCGGAAACCGATACTTCGACAGAAACCGAAGCGGAAAAAACGGATAATATTCCAAAGGATGCCGGCGACGCCATCCGCGCCAAACGTGAGCTGATCAGCTTAAAACATCAACTTCACTGCGCGGTTCGGGCGGAGGATTATGAGAAAGCCATTGAATTGAGGGATAAAATCAAGGAAATGGAGAAATAATCCTTTTAGAAGCTATCAGAAACACGGCGGGGGTATTGTTTTGCAAAGCCCCCGCCATAATTAAAGTATAAAATTAATAATCTCCAAAGGGAGGCAGGAATATGAGAAACCAAGACAGATTCACCGAGAGGGCACGGCTTGCCCTTTCAAAAGCCCAGGAATCTGCCCAGAAAATGGGCCACAGCTACGTCGGCACAGAGCACCTTTTGCTGGGCATTTCCAGTGAAGGCGAGGGTCTGGGCGCAAAAATTCTGCGGGACAACGGCCTGGACGAAGCTCTGATTTCAGAGCTTATTGAGAGCTTTATCGGTCGCGGCGCGCCCTCTCTGCCCGCGCAGGGACTCACTCCGGGAGCAAAGCGCGTAATCGAGCTGGCGATTATCGACGCCAACCGCCTCGGCCATAACTATATTGGCACTGAGCATTTACTCATGGGTATTCTCCGCGAGTCGGAGAGTGCAGGAGCAAGGCTGATTGCCTCAACAGGCGCTGATATCAACAAGATATACACCGATATCATGGGTATGTTTGACAGGAGCGACTATCAGCAGGCCCCCTCAGCTCCCCAGCCGCAGCAAAGCAGCTCCATGTTCACGCGCGGAAATTCCAAAAAGAGCGACACCAAAACGCTTGACCAGTACAGCCGTGACCTCACCGCAATGGCGGCTGAGGGTCAGCTTGACCCTGTAATCGGCAGGAGCAATGAAATTGCACGCGTCGTTCAAATTCTCTCCCGCCGCACTAAAAACAACCCCGTCCTCATAGGTGAGCCGGGCGTCGGCAAAACGGCAATTGCCGAAGGGCTTGCCCAGATGGTAGTTGCGGGCGAGGTGCCGGAGGATTTGAAAGGCAAGCGCATCATCTCTCTTGACCTGACCAGCATGCTCGCGGGCACAAAATACCGAGGTGATTTTGAGGAGCGCATCAAGGCGGCTATCAAGGAAACCCAGCGCGCGGGTGACGTTATTTTGTTTATCGACGAGCTGCATACTATCATCGGCGCAGGCGCGGCAGAGGGCGCAATTGACGCCGCAAACATCATCAAGCCCGTTTTGGGCAGAGGTGAGATCCAGATTATCGGCGCAACAACTCTCAACGAATACCGCAAGCACATCGAAAAAGATACCGCTTTGGAGCGGCGTTTCCAGCCCGTCAATGTGGCGGAGCCCTCCGAGGAGGAGAGCATCGCCATCATCAGAGGTCTGCGCGATAAATATGAGGCGCACCACAAGCTGCAAATAAGCGACGAAGCGATCGAAGCCGCCGTTCGAATGAGCGGACGCTATATTAACGACCGTTTCCTGCCGGACAAGGCCATCGACCTCATGGACGAGGCGGCCTCCCGCGTTCGCATGAAAACGCATACCGCGCCGCCTGATTTGAAAGCCATTGAGCAGCGCATCGACAGTCTCACTGCCGACAAGGACGCGGCCATCGCTGCTCAGGACTTCGAAGAGGCAGCTCGCATCCGCGATCTGGAGCGCGAACAGCGCGCCGAGCTCGAAGAAGCCCGCAAAAAGTGGGACAGCAAGCGCATTGCCAACCAAAAGTGCGTTAACGCTGAGGACATTGCGGAAGTCGTTTCCGGCTGGACCGGTATTCCCGTTACAAGCCTCACAGAATCCGAGAGCGAGCGTCTTCTTAAGATGGAGGATATTCTCCACCGCAGAGTTATAGGTCAGGACGAGGCCGTCTCTGCTGTGTCCAGAGCGATCCGCCGTGGCAGAGTCGGTCTGAAGGATCCCAAAAGGCCTGTCGGCAGCTTCCTGTTCATGGGTCCAACGGGCGTTGGCAAAACTGAGCTATGCAAAGCGCTTGCCGAAGCGGTTTTCGGTGATGAAAACGCTATGATACGCGTTGATATGTCTGAGTTCATGGAGAAGCACACCGTCTCAAAACTGATCGGTTCACCTCCCGGATATGTCGGCTATGACGAGGGCGGACAGCTCACCGAAAAGGTGCGGCGCAAACCATATTGCGTAATACTTTTTGACGAAATTGAAAAGGCGCACGAGGATGTATTCAACATCATGCTCCAGATTCTGGACGACGGTATACTTACTGACGCGCAGGGCCGAAAGGTCGATTTCAAGAACACAATAATCGTCATGACTTCTAACATAGGCGCAAAGAATATCACTGAAAAGCGCAGCTCTCTGGGCTTTTCCGCCAATGACGACAAAGAGGACGGTATCAAGAGTGTTGAGAAAATACGCGAGCTCGTGATGAAGGAGCTCAAGAACGTATTTCGTCCCGAGTTTCTCAATCGTATTGACGAGATCATCGTTTTCCACCAGCTCAGCCGCGAGAACATCAGGGAGATCGCCTCCAAAATGCTTGAAACCGTCTGTGGACGGCTCGACAGTCTGGGCATCAATCTGGATGTGAGCCGCGACGCTCTTGACTGGCTCGCCGAAAAGGGCTTTGACCCGGTTTACGGCGCCAGACCTCTGCGCCGGGCGATACAGTCGGCGATTGAGGATGCCGCAGCGGAAAAAACGCTGGACGGCAGTCTGAAAAACGGTGATAAAGCGCTCGCAATGGTCAGCGACGGAAAAATCATCCTGCAAAAGGCAGAATAATCTCAAATTATCTCTTTATTTGTCGTAAGAAGAGTGGTAGAATAGCCGGTGAGGGCAGTTTTGCCACTCTTTTTTTGGAGGAATACTAATGGGCGAGTTCACCAGCAAAATGATTGATTACATGAACGATGTGAAAGACTTCAACTATCACAACGGCATAAAAATAGTTAAGATAAGCAACGGCTACGCCGAGTGCCGCGTGGAGCTGAGCCCTGAGAGCAACAATTCTCAAGGCATTGCGCACGGCGGATTGATTTTTGCGCTTGCGGACGTTGCCGCAGGCTATGCCGCCGACGATGATGACCGTGAATGTGTAACGTCTAACAGCAATATCAACTTCCTTCGTCCCGCCATGGGCAGCTATCTGAAGGCAGTTGCCAAGCCAATAAAGGCAGGCAGAAAAATGTCTGTTGTCGAATGTTCGGTTACTGATGAGCGGGGCAAACTCATTGCGATTGCCACCTTTACATACTGCTTTATTGATAATTTATATCAGTCTCCGGCTCAGGAATAATTTCACTATTCTTTTGTCCCCACAGCGGGGACATGCGCGAAATGACAATATTTCCAAGTGCCCCACGTTGGGGCAGGCGCGGGCACTACGTGCCCTGCTGCCCGTATAAGGGGGAACCGGTTCTTGCAAAGAAACGGTTCCCCCTTATGATCCCCTTCCGAAGAAGCCCAAAGGGGTCAAACCCCTTTGGAATCCCCGCCGGAAGCCATAAATACATGCAACCCATCCGCTCGCTAACTGCGCACCGTGCCACAGGGCAGGTAAGCACTGCGCCACAGAATCGCTCGCTCAGCTTTGGCGCGGGCGCAACTTGTTGCCCGTCGCTTGATGTAGCCGCGCTCCGTAGGCAGCGGCGGGGCTATCCGCCGCTTGCGGCGGCCGCATGCAGAGCGAAGCGTTCATAACTCCTTTTCTTCGGGGGTGTTTTGAGGGGGTGACTTCTTTTCGCAAAAGAAGCACCCCCTTGAACGCTGCCCGCGCAGGGCATAATATAATTTAAGAAGATTTAACATGTGTCGATATTAAAACAAGTGCGGTACTCGAGCTTGGAACGTTTGGAATAAGGAGATATTAATATCACTATTTCTCATCACAAATCAGACCATAGCCTCCGTTTTTACGGCGATATACAACGCTGTAGGCATCTCCCTCATCGCTGTTCCTGAAAGCGTAAAACTCGTGCTCAAGCAGGTTCATCTGCAGTATCGCCTCTTCAACCGCCATTGGCCTGAAGAAGAAATATTTTGTTCGAACAAGTTCGAATTCCTTCTCCTCCGGCTCAACAAAGTCATTCGCGCCGGGTTCTTTATCAAAAACGCCCTCACGAAGCCGCTTTTCAAGACGGGTCTTGTTTTTCCGTATCTGTCTTTCAATTGCGGCAACAGCGGAATCTATGCTGGCGTGCATGTCATTTGTGCTCTCGCTGACTCTATAGAAAGTACCGTTGTTTTCGATAGTTACCTCTGCGATGCAGTGGCCCCTTTCGGAGCCGAAGGTTATAAAGGCATCAGTATCTCCCCTAAAAAAGCGGTCGATTTTGCCGATTTTCTTCTCGGCATATTCCTTAATGTCGTCTGATACCTGAATTTTCTTCTCGGTGATGGTAAACTTCATATTACCCAACTCCTTTGTCGGCTCACGCCGTATGATTAATGGGGTTCGGGTGTTGTCATCAGGGGAACCCTTCCCCCATCTTTGTATACATTATACCATGTTTACACTCAAAAACAACGCTGTCGAAGCCAGTTTTCGTTAAATTTACACATTA
Organism: Oscillospiraceae bacterium; assembly: GCA_031552685.1. Taxonomy (GTDB): domain Bacteria; phylum Bacillota; class Clostridia; order Oscillospirales; family Oscillospiraceae; genus UBA2658. Next base: position 18,519 of record JAVBMI010000010.1, on the reverse strand, counting down.
GACAAATCTAACCTCAACTATTTGTAGCTGCCGTGGAAATTTCAATTTAGAGGCTTTTCATGGCATTTTCTTCTGGCAATCCGAACCAGCCTATGGTATAATAATTATCGTGTGAGAGACTTCACGCACAAAAAAAGCGCTCCATGAACGGAGCGCTTTTTTAATACCCTTTCAGCTTCAGATCCCGAACAATATCCGCATAGAACTCCCGGACGTCGAAGCCCTCGTAGTCTTCACGAAAGAGGTCAACAATGTCACCGTGCGACACTCCTCTGCGCTTTTTCGTTCTGATTTCACCCAAAAAATTGCCCCAGGGCGCGCTGGATACAGTAACGAGCCCGTCGTTGCGCTCCTTGTCGTAATGATTAACAACTCTCCAGCACGCATCCAGCGGAAAGGGCGATGATGAAGCCTTGCTCATCGAGCTCATAACGCTCTGATAGTATATTTCAGGATTATCGACCGCCAGACGGTTAAACTCCTCCGCCGCGCTGCGGGTCAAATCCCGCACGCCGCCGAGAAAGTCGGGGTGCTTATCTCCTAGACGCTTGAACATCGAGTTATATGTACTTTCGATATGAGAAACCACACTTTTCGGCATTTTTCCGAGCAGTGTTTCCGCCCAGCCGCAGCCCCTGTGAGGGGTATTTATCGTTGTGAGGCTTGCCACGAACGGCGCCATTCCAAGCTGGGAAATGGCGAAACGGCTGTCCAGTCCGCCCTTTGAGTGGGCAATGATGTTCACTTTTTCGCAGCCGGTTTCGGAGATTATCTTCTTTATTGTCTCCGCAAGCTCTGCGCCTGCTTCTGTAACGGGCGCGGCCGACTGCTGGTTGCCGTAATATATCTTTGCCCCGCAGCGCTTGAGCTCTCCGGGGATCCTTCCCCAGTAGTTCATAAGCTGCCAGTCACGGAAAAATATCCCGTGCACCATCAGCAGCGGATAGCGCGTGGCGCAGTCCTGATTCTCCGCATGCACATCCAAAAGCGCTTCGTGGTGCAGGGAAAACTCAAATTCCTGCCGCACCTTGTGCAGTACCTTATAAAACAGGTAGATATTGAATAACGGCACCCACCACAGCAGGAAAAAAAGCACACGCCAGATAACCCTAAGACTCTTTGAAGTCACCAGCACCCGTACAAAGCCGTTAAACAGCATGACCGCCATATAAACCAGGAACATTACCCCGCCCAAATTGATCAGAGTCCGGTCCGGTTCCTGAAGAATCTTCTTCCAGAAAATTGCAATAATTGCGAACTCAATTGTAAGAACAATTACTCCGTCAAGCAACAGCTCATAGCCTCCGATGAGGGCGTTCAGCCTCGCACCGGCGCCTTTTTTGTATCTGGGCAGAATATTGACAAACAAGTAGGCAACTATCAAAACAGCAACCAGCCAGCCGCTGCGCAACACATCAGGTAAAAACGGCTGGTTGATCAATAGCAATAACAGGCATATTCGCAGTGTTCTAAAAAAATACAGCATCAGCATTCCTCCTGCCTGTTTTTTGATTCTGCGTTATCGCCTGAATTTCAGGCTTATATCTGCTGCCTTGACACTGTGCGTCAGCGCGCCGACTGAAATATAGTCCACGCCTGTCTTAGCGACCTCTGCGAGATTTTTCTCTCCCATATTTCCGGAGGCCTCTGTTTCGGCGCGCCCTGCTATCAGCTTTACAGCTTCCGCCATCTGCTCATTTGTCATATTATCGAGCATGATAATGTCAGCTCCGGCATCCAGAGCCTGCTGAACCTGATCGAGAGTCTCTGTTTCCACCTCAATTTTCATCACGTGAGGTACCGCCGCTCTCGCGGCGGATACTGCATTTGCTATTCCGCCGGCGGCGGCTATATGATTGTCTTTTATCAGAACTCCGTCAGAGAGATTGAAGCGGTGGTTATATCCCCCGCCAACCCGCACGGCATATTTTTCAAGCACGCGAAGTCCGGGAGTGGACTTGCGCGTGTCAACAATTTTCGCTCCTGTATCAGCCGCCTGCGCGGCAGCCTTTGCAGTCGCCTGAGCTGTACCGGAAAGCCGCTGCATAAAGTTGAGCGCAACGCGCTCACCTGTCAGTATACTGCGGGAGCACCCTTCAACAGTTGCTATAATATCGCCTTTCTTTACGTTGTCGCCGTCCTTTTTAAGCGTGACAAAGCGCACACGCTCGTCAACAAGTTCAAAGACCCGGGCAGCAATCTCTACTCCACAGAGGACAAAATCCTCCTTGGCGACAAATTCACCAAAGGAGCTGTTCTCATGCGGAACGCAGCAGTTTGTGGTGATGTCTCCCGTGCCCACATCCTCCTTGAGCGCCGCCAATAGCAGGTCATCAAGTCCAATGAAATTCATTCTAGTCCTCCCTGTAGTGCGCCCCAACACTCTCCCGCCGCGCTATCGCTGCTTTCAGAATGACTACCGCGAGCGTTGCTATATTCAGCGTTTCAATGTATACCTTGCCGGGATGGTAGCAGCCTTCGAGCAAAGACTCGATTTCTTCCATCCTGTGCAACGCCTTTTGCATATCGGCTTCACTCCTTGAAACGCCGCAGTACTCGTTCATCAAATCCTGAATCTCTGCCCTCAAGGCGGCAAAGTCGATATCTTTTACAGGTCTGGCCTCGAGCTTGAGCGAAGGGCATTTTTCCGGTTTCACTCCGCCTGCGAGTCTGCAGTTAATATCAGCTGCCGCGCGGCGGCCGAAAACCAGGCACTCCAGCATCGAGTTTGAGGCAAGGCGGTTTGCTCCGTGGACGCCTGTGCTTGCGGCTTCTCCGCAGGCATACAGTCCCTCAACGCAGGTGCGGGCCTCGAGGTCGGTTTTTATCCCGCCGATGAGATAGTGCTGAACGGGGCAAACCGGAATCCAGTCCTTTGAAATGTCAATCCCCCGGCTCATGCACTCGGCATATATCGTAGGAAAGCGGTGCTCAAGATGCTCCGCGCTCTCACCTGTTATATCAACAAAAACATGGCTCTGTCTGGTGCGTTCGAGCTCGTGGAAGATTCCCCTTGCCACAATATCGCGGGGTGCAAGTTCCGCGAGCTCATGCTGCCCTGCCATAAATCGCTCGCCCTTTGAGTTTTTCAGCAAGCCTCCCTCGCCGCGCACGGCCTCCGAAATCAGAAATGACCTGTTCTCCTCCTTGTCGGTCCACAGACCTGTGGGGTGGAACTGGATGAACTCCATATCCTTCAAAACAGCTCCGGCGCGCATTGCAGCCGCAATTCCGTCACCGGTTGCTACTGCAGGATTTGTGCTGGTTTTATACACCTGACCTATGCCTCCGGTGGCTATAACTATATTTCCGCAATCAATAATGAATTGCTCATCCTTTGCGTCCAGAACAAGGCAGCCTGTGACACTGTTTTTCTCGTCGGTCAGGATGTCGATGCAGAAATTATGCGGCATAAATGCAACATTTTTGCGGCGTGAAACTATCTGCGCGAGCACCTTTACCGTTTCTCTGCCGGTCGCGTCTCCGCCCGCGTGAACAACACGGCGATGCCGGTGTCCGCCCTCGCGGGTGATATCGAGGTCACCGTCTTCATCCAAATCAAAGGGCACCTTCAAATCAATAAGAGTGCGAATGTCGTCCGGCCCTTCTGAAACAAGAACGTTTACCGCCTCCTGATCGCAGAGATACGCCCCCGCAATCATTGTGTCGTCAAAGTGGTAAATGGGCTTATCATCTGTTGCCATAGCCGCGGCAATCCCGCCCTGGGCCAGCCAGGAATTACTGTCACGGGCCTCCTCCTTGGTGAGTACGCAGCAGGAGTATTTCTCGTCAATATTAAGCGCCGTGTACAGTCCGGCGAGACCTGAGCCGATTATAACAACATCAAATTGCTTGTGCGGTGTCTCGTCCGGAATTGTGTTTGCAGCAAATCTCATTGGTGTAGCACCTCAAATATTTATGGCTAATAAGCCCCGCCGCAGCGGACAATAGCCGGCTTAACAGTTATTGTACCACAGCCGCATGGCATTGTGGTACATGGCATAGCTGCGGTTCTTTGCAAAGCAAAGGAGCAGCTTCGCCGATCCCACCGCAGCGGACAATAACTGGCTTAACAGTTATTGTACCAACTCTGCCGCCTTTTTACAATACGGATATGCAAATTTAGGCGATTATTGGAAATAGCAAAAGGATGTGACCTGTGAGGCCACACCCTTTTGCTATCGCATATATTGCTATTTTTCGTTTTCCTAAACTTATTCTCCTACGCCGAAATGATACTCTCTGAAAGGAACGTTGGTGTTGGGTTGTCTTACTGCCGGCGGAGTATTGTCGTACATATCGTAATCCTTGAAATCGAACTCTTCGATCAGCGGCGTGGTAAGGATCTTCTCCTTCAGCATCGGGCGGAAATCAGGATGCGCGAGCTTAATCAGAGCCTTAATGCGGTCAACATATGTCTTCAGGTATACATCCGCAATGCCCCACTCGGAAACTACAAACATGATGTAGTTCTTCAGCATGGAGACTATGGAGCCCTCAGGCAGCCAGGGAACGATGTTGGACTGCAGAACGCCGGCTTTGTCTGTGTATGTACTGCGCAGGCAGATGAAGCTGCGTCCGCCGCGCGCGCGCATTGCGCCGTAGATGTATGCCAGTGAGCCGCCCATTCCGGTGTAGGGCAGAAGTCCCTGTGCCTCGGAGCAAGCCTGTCCGAGAAGGTCCATCATGAAGGTCGCGTTGATCGCAACGATGTTCTTCTGCTCCATAACGCCCAGAGGCTCAATGGTGAGAGTTCTGGGGGTGAGCTCGACGTCGAACTTACCGCAGTTTTCAGCCAGCCATCTGAAGGTGTCCTCAGAGCAGGCGCTGGGGCTGGAGGCACGAAGCTTCGTGATCTTGCCCGACTGAACCAGCGGGATCATACTGTCGCAAAGAACTTCGGAGAATACCTCAAAGGTTCCTTCAAACTTGTTAAGGTTTGCAAGAATCTCCTCACCCAGTCCGCCGTAGCCGATCTGAACCTTGTCGCCGCTCTTAATGTACGGGAGGATGAAAGAAGCGATCTTTTCGTCAACAGGGGTCGGCTCAAGGGGAGGAAGCGCCATCATATCGGTGTCGTTCATGATGATGCAGTCAAACTCAGTGATATGGATATTGCTATCCTCAATGTCAGTGGTCGGAACAGGATAAATACCTGTTGAATCGATGAAGGCAAATTTCTTGGTGATTTCGGGCATAAGGGATTCTTTTGTTACGCCGTTTGTGCAAACACCGTAACCGCCGACGTTGCACCAGCCGTTAGCGTCCGGAGGAGCAATCTGGAACGCCAGAGTATTTACACCATTTTCCTTCATGCAGTAGGTGTATGTATCGTATCCGGCGCCAAGAGGGAAGACCGTGTGCTCTTCAATGCCCATGCGGTCGATCGGCAGGTTATAGATATTCATCAGGCGGAAGTTGTTTTTTGCGTCATGGTCGAAGACCATGTTTGCAGGATAGTTCATAACGTTGTACCAGAAGGAAACGTCATGATATTCTTCTTTGTGTTCATGGAGATAGTCAAGAAATGCGTAGGGAATCTGAGTCGCCTGGCCCATGAATACAACATCGCCGGGTACGATGCACTTGGCCGCCTCTTCGAAAGTCATCGTGTGATCCTTGTAGTACTGTTGCCAATCAATGTTAAGATTTCTCTTAGCCATTCTCTTTCTCCTAACCAAATTTTATTTGCTGAATTGACAAGGCTGTAGACAAGCCAATTTCAATCCCTCAGTTTAGTCAATTTTAACCTAGTAAATGGCCAAAATCAACTCTTAAAGGGCTATCAAACCCACCTAGTTAAAACTTTGTCAGTTCGGTATACTTTGCAATGGATTAACTTGTAAAAATAATCATAATTAAATTTCTTATAAATCATAATATATAGATTATGATTTATAAGCGTCGGAGCATTTATCCAAATATAACCATTAAATATACAAAAAAGCTGCACATCCGGATTAATTATCCGAAAATGCAGCGTTTTTTGTATCTAATCTTTTATTTTATAAACTGTGCAATTGCTTTGTTCAACTCATCAATCTTCTGTTTGTCTTCATGAAAAACGGCTTCCGTTATGCACTCGCTGATGTGCTCCTGCAAAATAGCCTTTCCGACATTGTTTATCGCTGAACGAACAGCAGCAAGCTGAACAAGGACCTCCGAGCAGTCCCGGTCATCCTCTACCATCCTGATCACCGACTCAAGATGTCCGTTTGCACGGGCAAGACGGCCCAAAACGGCCTTCTTGTTGCCGTGTACATGGGGGTGTCCCTCATCGTCGTGGCAGTGAATGTGGGCATGCGCAACGCCTTCGGGATGGATATGATTGCCATGCTCGTCATGGACCGTACCGTCCGCGTGGGTGTGCTCATGTACAGTAGGTTTTTCCGCCTTGCTCATCTCTTACACCTGCTCATAATTTATCTTTTATCCGTATAAAACTAAAAATCGGGTATAAATTTCTTTATAATTTCCCTGACAGCCTGCGGGCACGGAGAATCAAGCGGGAGATCAAAAAGACTCTTGCCCTCGCGGTCATACTCGTTTACAAATTTATCCTCCGGAAGCTGTCCATATACTTCCAGACCGATCTTCTTGAGAAGCTCTTCTGTCGGCTGGTCGTCACGAACACGGTTGAGAACCAGTCCGGCATTCTTAACGTCAATGTTGTTCTCGCCCTTATTGGCGACCTCGATTATTCCGGCAGCGGTCTGCAGGCTTCTGGCAGACATATCCGCCATGACAAGCAGCATGTCTACGCTCTTCATAACGCGGCGGTTTAGCTGCTCCGGGCCAGCTTCGCCGTCAACTATGCAGTAGTCATAGTCGTCAATCAGCGTGTCGATTCCATAACGAAGAAGCTCATTACAGGCGCAGAAGCAGCCCGGCTCCTCAGGACGTCCCATAGTGAGAAGGTCAAAGCCTTCCCCGTGGGCGAGAATGCTGCGCATGAGATCCTTTGTAGGTCCGTCATTGAGCTGTGACCTTGCCTGACGCATTCCGAGAAGCTCAGAGCGCAGGTTGCTCACGGTTTTTTCTACTTTAAGACCGGTTGTGTAGCACAAACTCTGTGCAGAGTCCGCGTCAATGGCGAGAACTCTTCCGGGAAAACGCTCTGCCAACAGACGAATAAGAAGTGTTGAAACAACTGTTTTACCTGTGCCGCCTTTTCCTGTTACGGCTATTGACTTGATTTTATCCATAATAAATTCCTCGCTTTGATGTATTCGGCCTTAATTCCTACTAAAGCCATAGTAATTATACTATGGCTTTAGTAGTTTGTAAATAGATTTCAGGAAAAACTTTGAAAATACTTGCTTTTTTATTAAAAAGTCTTACTTTCTGAAGTTTTCAGCGCCGACAACAGACTCCATGTATTCGCCGATCTGTCCGCGCAGCTCGTCGTTGCTCTTGTAGCGCGGGTCGATAGCGTCGACGTCGACATACAGGGTGGGGATGCCGTACTTCTGCTGGATCATGTCGGTAACGATCTTGCCGGATGCCCAGGTGTGCTTGCAGCCGACGTGGCCCATGAAGATGGAGACGTTGACATTGTACTCGTCATACATCTTGTCAATAACGTCGATCCAGTACTGGGTCGGTCCGGTAGCGCCGTGGATCATCGGAGCGTGGAGCATCATCTTGGCGGTCTGGAACTTGATGTCTTCCCAATCGTTGAGATTCTCGAATATAACGCCTTCCTGATATCCGAAGCCGTCCATAACGGTGATAGCGCCGTAGGTCTTCTCCATCCAGTCCATAATGCCGGTGTTCGACCAGAGCATGTTCTGCATCAGGCAAACGCGGTAACGCTCTTCGGGGCACTTGGTAGCGGTCATGCCCATATCGGCCAGCATTTCGCCCATTTCGAACTGAGTTTTCAGCATGCTTGCAAGCTCTTTTGTTCCGGGCAGGAAGCCTGCCATCTCGTTAAGAACTAGCATACGGCCGGGAAGCACGCAGGGGGTCTTCTTGCGAAGGTCAGAGAGCTTCTTCAAATAGACATGAGCCTCGTTTGACAGCTCGTTGATCTCTGCGAGTTTTGCCTGGCGGTCTGCGTCCCATTTAAGACCGGTGAGCTCTTCCAGCCAGGGAATGAAAGCCTGAATCTGGTCTGCTACATACTGATAGCCCTTGTCGTCATGACGGAAGGGAAGGTCAAAGGTGTAGCAGGGGCAGTCGAACAGACGCTCCATCATCGGATATGCAATACGGGCGCTGTCGCAGGGGACGGTAGCGTGGACAAAAGCGTCCATCTCTACGCCGTATTCACCCTTGAGCGCGCAGCCGAGCTGAGCTTTGTCGATAGCGCACATGGAAATGGGGGCGCTTTTTTCGGTCTCGTCGATATAGCGGCTGCAGAGGTCTTCCATGGAAGCGATACGGGTGGGAACTGTGTCAAGGAAGAAAGGCACGCAGTCAAAGGCGCGAAGGAGGGTTACGGGGACGGGGCCGCCGAAAGCAACCAGCTTCTTGCCGTTTTTACGGGCATCACGAACCTCTTCCCATGTGCTCTTCTGAATATCAACAGTCCACATAATTTCGGGCATGTCTTTTGTCAGCATGTACTGATAGATACTGTCAACCTGCTCGCAGGTCAAATCTATCATGTTTACCGGCTTCGTCGGGTCAAAGTTTTGTTTTGTATCTGCCATTGTTGTATTCCTCCTTCTCTTATTTGTCCAGCATTTCTACGAAGGCTTCCGCGCGGATAGCAAGCTGTCCGGCATTAGCCATATGCTCTTCACGCTCAAGCTGCAGCATGGGGATTCCCACTGCCTTGAGGTCGGGCTCGAGATAATATGCCTCGCCGCCCCAGCATTCGCAGTTCTGCATCTTTTCATAGATAACGCCCTGAACACCGTACTCTTTGCACTTTGCAACGATTTCCTTGTGCATTGTGGGACGATTGTCAAGATCGCGCGGGCAGGTGTTGCGGGTCAGATAGTATTTTGCGATAGAGCCCAGAACATCAGCGTCATCAACTTCAATCTGGCCGCCAAAATGTCTTGCGCCAAAGCACAGGTCGTCTGCTACAACGATTGCGCCCTTCTCTTCGATAACCTTGAGGTATTCAGGGTTGTCCAGAGCGGAACCGATGACCATAACGCGGATCTTGCCCTCAACAGGCTTGCGGTTTGCAGCGTCTGCCAGGAATTCCTTAAGCAGAGCTATGTACTCGTCGGGAGTGTAGTCGGCAAACTTAATCATGAGTGCAAGAGCTTCAGCGCCGGAGATGACGGGCCTGTCCGCCTTGCGAAGCTCGTTGACCTGCGCTACGAGAGCGCGGATCTCGTTGTACTTTGCGATTGCAGCCTTCAAGCCTTCGTCGGTAACAGCCTGGCCGGAGAATTTGCCCAGCGCGTCAGCCATTTCCTGAATCTCGGACTTGTAGTAGCCGATTGTCTGCTCATTGCAGATGCGGGGTGCGCCGACCTGGTGAATAAACGGGCTCTTTCCCTGCTTCTTGCTGACGTGATCCCAGTTGTCGAGAATTCTGGTTGCCATCATGCAGCCGTCGGTCTCGATCAGTCCGTCAAGATCGTATGTTCCATTGATCAGGTACTGAAGAATGGAGCGGGAGAAGCTGCAGCTGAAGCTGGACATCCATGCTTCGCCTTCGCTGGCGTCAACACAGCCTGTAGCTCTGAGGCGTACGGGGAGAATGCCTGCGGCATAAATGACCTCGTAGGGTACGTGGCAGCAGACAGTGCCCACTGCCTTCTTGCCACTTGCTTTCCAAGCCTTCACAGACTCAGAACAAATGGTGGCGTCGAATAAATTCTGGTAACTCATGTGTCTCCTCCTTATTATTGTTGGGAAAATAATTTTTGGCCTGCGCACCCTGCCGCCAAACAGACCCGGGTGCGCAGGAAAAATCCTTTGCGCCTGGTACTACCAGGAAAATGCTATTGCATTTGCTTCGCAAGCGGCAACGCAAGGCTCGGCTTTTTCCTCTGCCTTGCAGCGCGCGCAGTTGGTTTGCAGCGTGTGACGGACATCCTCGCGGATAACTACGACCTCATCGTCAAAATCGTCCAATTCCGTTGCAAAAAGTTTTTCGATACATACTTCAATGCATTTTTTTACCGCGCATTCTGCGCACTTTGCCGTGTCGATCTTGATGTAATAGTGTCCGGAACCATCCTCATAGCCATAATTCGCTATCATAAATGTACTCCTCCTTTTTCATCATTATCTCAAGCTTTGTCAGGGGCATCTCTCATACCCCCACCTTAAGACCATTAGAGCACATTTTCGCGGTACTTTCCAGTAGACAATGCAAAATAGTGAAATTTACTAATTTGCAGCAGCTTCTTTTGCTCTTTTCTTCTCAACAAATTCCTTTGCAAGCAGAGCCGCGCCGAGAGCGCCGGCAATCTGAGTATCCAAACGGGCGGGAAGGGCCTTAACGCCCATGATGCGCTCGATACGGCGTACAACGCCAACGTTCTTTGCAATACCGCCTGTGATGGCAAAATCGTTCTCCATGCCGTTGCGCTCAAGCAGACGGACAACACGAAGCGCCATTGCGTGGCAATATGCCGCAAGAACCTTTTCCTTTGTCCAGCCGGTGCGCATGAGCTTTGTGGCCTCGCTCTTTGCGAAGATAACGCAGGTGGATGAAACAGGGGGCGGCTCCTCGTCAACCTTGAAGGACATTTCGCCGATATCCTCAACACGAACAGCCAGAAGGTCTGCAATAACCTCCATGCCTCTGCCGGTTCCCGCTGCGCACTTGTCGTTCATCATAAAGGATGTGACAGCGCCCTTTTCGTCGCAGTGAATAGCCTTACAGTCCTGACCGCCCATATCCAGAATGGTGCGAACGGTGGGCCCGTAAATGTAGTTTGCGCCCTTTGCGTGGCAGGTGATTTCAGTAACCGTTTTGTTGGAAAAGGGCACGTTAACGCGGCCGTAGCCTGTGCCGATGGTATACTCAAGGTCATCCAGAGTCAGGCCGGTGTCCTTCATCGCCCAGTTGATGGCGTTGATCGCCGAGTCGGGGCTGTTCGAGCCTGTTCTCATGTTGGAATAAGCAAAGGGAACGCCGTCAGCCAGAATAACTGCCTGAGTGCTGGTAGAGCCGATGTCAACACCTGCAGTCATCAGCTTTCCGTGCCAATCGGGGATGTCGGGGTTTCTCCAGTTCGATTCCGTCCATCTCCAATATTCAACTTTTTCAATATCAGCCATTGTGTTAACCTCCCCTACTTATTCTCTGCAGCGAAGATCGCCGCGCCGATTGCGCTTATGAGCTGAGGCTCATCAAGAGTCTTTATCTCGCGCTCAAACACTTTTGACATGCAGCTAACAAGGCCCTTGTTAAAGCTCGGTCCGCCGATCATGGTGAAATGGTCGGTGAGTCCGACTCTGCGGATCATGGATGCTACACGGTTTGAAATACCCATATGTACGCCGAAGGCTATGTCCTCGCGGGATTCCTTGGCGTGGATAAGGGAAATGACCTCGGATTCAGCGAAAACAACGCACTGAGCGTTTGTTGCCAGATCCTTGGTGTGGCGCAGTGAATACTCGCCCATTTCCTCTGTTGTTATCTGAAGCGCACGGGCCATTGCCTCGATGAACGTTCCGGCTCCGGAAGCGCACTTGTCGTTAACTTCATACTTCATAACAGATCCGTCCGGATTCAGTCGGATAACACGGCAGCTGTCTGCGCCCATGTCGATGACCGTATCGGTTTCCGGAGCGACGAATCTGACTCCTCTGGCGGCAGCGCCCACTTCGTTGACCTCCGTGTCGCCCCATGTAACGATTTCGCGGCCGATGCCGGTGATGGCAAGGCACTCAATCTCTTCTCTTTTGATGCCGGCATCACTCAGAAGTTTGTTAACTACGTTCTGAGCGGCAAGGTCAGCATCGAACTCGGTTGCATAAAGAGCCTTTGCAACTACTTGGCCGTCTTTCAAAAGAACGCCTTTGGTGTTCTGACTGCCACAATCGATTCCTGCGGTTATCATGTTTGTTTAGTCCTCCCTATTATTTCGCTTGAGCCAAAGAATTATTGTCCGAACACGGATATGTATCATAATGCTTGGCTGCTCTTTTAAAAGTGCAATGAATAAAATCACACGCCATATATATGTAGCAAAACTGATGCCAATTTCTCAAATCCGACATTTTTTATTCAATTTATCTAAAATTCTGCGCATTTTTTGTGCAACACATTAGGTCAGTCAAATCATCTGTCACAAAAATTCCGACCAGATCACAAGAATAGATTCTGTTTCGCAAAAAACGGGCAGAAATGACACAATAATTGTTTCTTTTGTGTCATAATATGTTTCATTTGTGTGTCTTGTTGCGACAGCAAGGTGAAAACTTTTGCGGGGAAAAGGGCGAAAGCGCAGGTTGCTTTCGCCCTTTTTTGGTGAAATGAAATCTTACTTGTTGACAACAGTGTCCATGTACTCAGCGATGGAAACCTTGATCTCGTCGGGAGACTTGTAGCGTCCGTCAATACCGTCAACGTCAAGATACAGGGAGGGAATGCCATACTTGTTCTGGATCATATCTGTGACCATCTTTGCAGATGCCCAGGTGTGCTTGCAGCCGATATGTCCGACGAACAGGGAGACATCAGGCTCATACTCCGCGAAGATCTTGTCTACCAGGTAGACAAAGTTCTCGGACGGTCCTGCCGCGCCGTGGATCATCGGGTTGTTCTGCATTTTCTTCGCCATAACGGTGAAGCAGTGGTGACGATCATCAAAATCCTCATACAGGTCGCCGTGCTGGAAGCCGAAAGCGTCCATAACTGCGCAAGTGTCATATTCCTTTTCGAGCCAGTCCATGACGCCCGAAGAAGACCACAGCATGTTCTGCAGAAGAGCTGCACGGTGCTTTTCGCCGTTGGCGCAGGGACCCATGCCCAGTTCATACAGCATCTCGCCGGTCTGGAGCTCCATCTCGAGAAGCTCAGCCATTTCGGGGAAGCATGCCATGGCGTTGGAGGTGCCGTTGAGAACCAGCATACGTCCGGGCAGCGGGCAGGGCTTACGCTTACGCAGGTCAGCGCACTTACCCTGAAGATCATATGTTCTGTTCGAGTTCTGCATTGCGACCTTCAGCTTATCCCAGTCGAGCTTTGTGCCGGTGAGTTCTTCCATGAAGGTAACGAACTTTTCGGTCTGCTGAACGAGATATTCGTGGCCCTTTGCATCGCGGCGGAAGGGATAGTCGAACGAGAAGGTGGGAACATTCATCAGACGCTCCATGTTGGGGTAAACAACACGGGAGGAGTCGCAGGGAACTGCGGAATAAACGAATGCGTCGGGGGTGGAGCCGTACTGATCCTCGAGGAGGGTTCCGAGGTATGTTTTGCAAAGACCGCAGGTGGTCTGGGGAACATATCTCTCTGCGGAGTCGATAAACTTACCGGTCAGAACAGGGTTCGGGGAAAGACGGATGGGAATAGTGTCCAAATATACGGGGATGCAGTCAAAAGCGACGATGATGTCTACGGGGACAGGGCCTCCGAAGAAAACAAGCTTTTTGCCTTGCTTCTGTCCATCACGGAAGTTATGCCACATTACGGACTGAATTTCGAGGGTCCAGAGCAGATCGGGGTTTCTTTCCTTCATGCGCTCGATCTGACCTTCAACTTTCTGGCAGCAGAAATCGAATACGGACAACTCTCCAGCCATTACGGCATCTTCTAATTTAGTATCTCTTGCCATTTTTTATATGTCCTCCTTCTCGATTATTTCTCAATCATTTCAATGAAGGCCTCTGCACGGATTGCAAGCTGGCCTGCATTTGCAAGATGCTCTTCACGCTCAACGATAAGCATCGGCACGCCGATTGCCTTCAGGTCGGGCTCCAGGTACAGGCTCTCGCCGCCCCAGCACTCGCAGTATTGCATCTTTTCGTAAACTACGCCGTCAACATTGAACTCTTTGCAGGTGTCAACGATGTACTTCTGAAGCTTAATACGGTTGTCCAGCATGCGGGGGCAGACAATACGATTGAGATAGTACACAGCGATGTCGTTGATAGGATCGCCGGTGATCTCAAGATCGTAGTTGAAAGGTCTGCTGCCGTAGCAGAGAGCGTCGTTAACAAACAGGCCGCCCTTGTCCTCGATAACCTTCAGGTAACCGGGGTTGTCCAGTGCGGATCCGATGATCATCAGACGCGCGCGGGAGTCGCCGACAGGAGTGCGGTTTCCTGCATCTGCCAGGAAGTCCTTGAGCATCTGTGCATACTCATCAACGGGATAGTCGCAGTAGCCCATGGTGATGTTCAGGCAGTCTTCGCCGGTTATAACGGGATTTTCAGCCTTGCGCAATTCATAGACCTGACGGATAAGACCGCGAACCTCGTTGTATTTTGCTGCCGCAGCCTTCAGCTTATCGTCGGTCAGCTTATTTCCGGTGAACTCTTCCAGACCGGCGATCATATCCTTGAGTTCGCCGACATAGTAGTCGCGCTCAAGCTCACCCTGGTACATACGGGGTGCGCCAACCTCACGGAAATACTTGCCCTTGCCCTGATCCTGGTATTCTGCGTTGTCAAATGCGCGTGCTGACATCATGCAGCCGTCGGATGTGATAAGGCCGTCCAGCTCATAGGTGCCGTCCATCCAATACTGGAGCATGCCTCTGGCATAGCTGCAGCTGAATGAGGACATCCAGGTGTCTGCATCGGGGCTTTCGACAATACCTGTTGCGCGCAGGCGCACGGGCATAATGTCAAGTGCGTACAGGATTTCCACAGGAACGTGGCAGCAAATCACTCCGATTGCTTTCTTTCCCTGTGCTCTCCAGGCCTTAACAGGCTCCTTGTTGATGCCTGCTTCGAATAGTTTCTGGTAACTCATGAGTCTCCTCCTTTTATATTCTTGGGGCATAACTTCAAACTTCCTGCGGAGGAAAAATTCCGTCCGCGAAAGTCAGAATACATAGAACAGGCGCGCCCAAAAAATCGCGACAAAAAAACCGCCGATATCACATATGTATACAAATCAGATGTTATCGGCGTTACATACAGAGTTAAAAAAGCGGCATCTCGACACATGAATCGAAAGCCTTCATGTAAAACGCCACAGGTTCATTTTACAGCCCAAACGACCCAGTGTCAATTATCTGATATTTTTTTAGCAATGTCACGGATTTCGTCAATATTTGTTGTGCAATCCGTTAAATTTAATTCGTAATTATGTAAATTAATCTAGGTTTTTCCTTGAAATTGCGTCTTTATGGTTCGAAAATACCAACCAGTTTGCTTGTACGAATATTGGGGACAAGATACTTTCTCGTCCCCTTATTCGCCAATTTCTTGACTATTTCACAACCGTTTCCAGATACTCCTTTATCTGGTCGAAAACCTCATCACCGGACTTGTAACGGTTGTCTATGCAGTCAACGTCAATGTTGAGCGTGGGGATGCCCCAGTTGTTGTAAATGAATTCGGAGAGGATTTTTGTGGACGCCCAGGTATGCTTGCAGCCGACGTGTCCAAGAAAGACAGATACATTAATATTGAAGTTATCCATGAGATACCTGATTCTGTCCTGATAGAATTCCACAGGCCCGGCGGCGCCGTGAATCATCGGGAAGTTTTGCATCTTGTTTGCCATGATGATATAGCAGGCTTCTTCGTCGTCCATGTTCTCATAGAAGTCTCCGGAATAGTGACCGAGAACGTCCATGATCGCTATTGCGCCCAACTCACGCTCCATGCGTCCGTAGGTTCCGATGCTGGTCCAGAGCATGTTCTGCAGGAAGAGCATGCGGTATTTTTCCTCATCGCAGGCGCCCATACCCAGATCAACCATCATCTGCCCTGCCTCAAGCTGTTTCTCAAGGAATATGGCCATTTTCGGGTCGGCAGACATACCGCTCATATTGCAGTTTGCAATAAGCAGCTGTCCCGGCAGCGGGCAGGGCGTAATCTTGCGCAGATTGGCAAGCTCAACCAGCAGCTCGTTGGTGCGGTTAGCAACCTTCATTGTCTCTTTCATCCTGTCCCAATCGAACTTCTGTCCGGTCAGTTCTTCCATGAAGGCGATGAATTCCTTAACCTGCTTCACCAGATACTGCTTGCCGCGCTCATCACGGCGGAACGGAGTGTCTATGGTGAATGTGGGCTTGTTGAGGATCTTCTCCATATTCGGATAAGCGATTCTGGAGGAGTCGCAGGGCAGAGTTGAATAGACGAACGCATCCGGCTCAACGCCGTATTCGCCCGCCAGCAGAACGCCCAGCTCGATCTTGTCCAACGCACACATGCTCTGGTTTGTAACACGCTCGCACAGGTCTATGTATTTCGAGGTTATCGCCGGGTTCGGAGCGATCGTCAATGGAAGCTGATCCAGATAATAGGGCTGGCAGTCGAAGGCGTAAATAATGTCAACAGGAACAGGGCCGCCAAAGAAAACCACCTTTTTGCCCGCCGCCTGCGCGTCACGGATCTGACACCATTGCGCCACCTGAATATCGTATGTCCAGAGCACATCGGGGTTTTTCTCCGCGACGTGAGCATGCTTGGATTCAATCAGCGAGCAGATGTATTCCATCACGTCCATCTCGCCCGCCAAAACTTTTGGGGTGTTATCTACTCTTGCCATTTTTCAGCCCTCCTTTTCAATCATTTCAACAAATGCCTCAACGCGGATCTCAAGCTGTCCTGCGTTTGCCAGCTTCTGCTCTCTCTCAACGTTGAGCAGCGGGATGCCGGCGTCCTTGAGCTCCTGCTCCAGGAACACGTTCTCTCCGCCCCAGCACTCACAATTCTGCATTTTCGCATATACAACGCCGTCAACCTTATAGTCCTTGGCGGTGTCGAGAATATACCGATGCAGCTTATCCCGGTTGTCTATCATGCGGGGACAAACGATGCGGTCAAGATAGTAATCTGCCAGACTGTTTATTACGTTGGCCCTGTCGATCTTCGCCTCATCTCCGAACATCATGCTGCCCAGACATATTGTGTCCGCGACAACGAGACCGCCCTTGCCCTCGATAATTCTAATATATTCGGGATTGTCCAGCGCAGAACCTATGAACAGGAGCCTTGCTCTGTGACCATCGGGCTTCGCCCGGTTTCCTGCATCCGCAAGGAAGGCTTTCAGCAGCTCGATGTAATCCTCAACGGGCATATTGGTAGCCGAAAGATGCAGTGCCAGCATTTCCGCTCCGGTCAACAGCGGCGGATCCTGTTTCTGAAGCGCCTCAATCTGCCTGAGGAGTCTGCGAGCCTCATTATAGGTTTCGATGGAGGCCGCCAGCTTTTCTTCCGTAACCTTGTTGCCGGAGAGCGCCTCGAGCTTGGCGATGAGGTCCTGGAGCTCCTCCGCATAAAACTGTCTTGTTGTGGGAGATACTTTGCGCGGAGCGCCAAGCTCATAAACCATCTGCCCGTCTCCCGCCTTATCGCAGATGTACTTCCAGTTGTCGTAAATGCGAACGGAAAGCATGCAGCCGTCAGAGGCAACAAGGCCGTCGAGCTCGTAAACGCCGTCTATAAGGTACTGCAGAATCGATTTTGCAAAGCTGCATCCAAAGCTGGACATCCAGGATTCAGCTTCGCTGTGGTCCTCGCATCCGGTGGCCCTCAGTCTGACCGGGAGAACACCGGCGGCATGAAATACTTCCATTGGCACATGTCCGCAAACAACACCCACCGCCTTTTTCCCGGAAGCGCGCCACTCTTTAATGGAGCCGGCAGAGATGCTTGCATCAAACAACTTGCTGTAATCCATATCTCTCCTCCTTAAATTTGGTAATTAAGTCCAAAGACAACAATATGGACACACATTGTTGCCCTGCCCTCACTTTACCCATGCCCCGGATAAAAAAGCAAGCAAATTGTGCAATTTGCATAATTTTTGTTAATAACACTATAAAATTTTTGTTATTGATTTATATAATAATAGTTATATTATCGATAGTGTTTCTGCATTATTTAAACATCGCACGCTTGGGAAGGCGCGGGCACTCCGTGCCCTGCTGCCCCGCGTCAAAACCACTTATCTGATATATATCAATTAATTATTTTTTCGCCTACCCGGCGGGGACGATGGTTTTCCGCCCACCGGGCGGGAGCCCTCGCCGGGCAGGCGTGCTACCCGCACAGGGCAAAAGAGGGCTTTCTTTTTAAAAAAGAAATGCCCTCTCTTGACTCTCCCAAAGAAAATTGCTGCGTTTCTCACGTTAGAGCTTCTGAGCGGTGCGGTGTCACACTATAGTCTGTTCGCCCGCTCTTGATTTGTACAAACGGGAGAAATGTTTTGTGCCTGCGCCGCACTAGTGGCGGGCGTATCTTTCGTCTTACTCGAACAAGCGCCCAACGAAGTGGGTCTTGTTCGAAAGAGGAGGAATGACGAAATGAATGAGCTTTGCCGTTTACGGCGAAGCGAAGAATATGGAGTCCATTCCGACGAAGTGAGCGGTTCTGTGGCGCAGTGTTATCCTGCCCAGTGGCACGTGCAGCAGTTAGCTCGCGGATGGGCTGCTTGCATTTATGGCTTCCGGTGGGGTTTCCAAAGGGGTT
>JAVBMI010000023.1:0-40805 GCA_031552685.1 Oscillospiraceae bacterium | reverse complement strand
AATTTGCGGCAGGGCACGGTGTGCCCTGCCTTTCCACGTTAAAACCATTTTACTCGCGCTAAGAGCCGCGCTTCGCGCGGTTGCGCTCTGTACAGCGCTGCGGCGCTAGTCTTTTTGTTGCGTCAAAAAGAGAAACCGTTTAACAATTCGAAAGAGAAAAAGACGCTCGGAGGGCGTCTTACATTAAGGGTTCTGAGCAGTGCGGCATGACACTGAGTCAGCTCCCCCGCTCTTAGTTTGTACAAACGGGAGAACTGTTTAGTGCATACGCCGCTCCCGGTGCGACGCATCTCCCGTCTTACCCGAATGAAAGCCCAAGGAACTGGGTTTCATTCTGAAGAGGAGGAACGACGAAATGAATGAGCTTTGCCGTTTACGGCGAAGCGAAGAATATGGAGTCAATTCCGACGAAGCGAGCGGTTCTGTGGCGCAGTGGTCGCCTGCCCTGTGGCACGCTCTGCAGTCAGCGAGCGGATGGTTTGCTTGCCTTTATGGCGATGCTGTATTTTCTTTAGGAGAGTCAAGAGAGGGCATTTCTTTTTCAAAAAGAAAGCCCTCTTTTGCCCCCGCCGGGTAGGCGAATTAAAATAATAAATTGAAATATATTGCTATTCAGAAAAGCTCGTTAAAGCGTTGGACGCTTGGAATAATGTAATCATCTCAGTTTCCCAAAAAACTCCCGCATGAGTGCGGCACATTCATCTTCCAGCACACCTGAATACACCGCCGGACGGTGTCCGTAGTTCTCGGAAAACAGGTCTATCACGCTGCCGCAGGAACCGAAATTATCCTCACGCGCACCGAAAACCACCGTGGGAATTCGCGCGTTAATAATTGCGCCCGCGCACATGGGACATGGCTCCAGCGTCACATAAATTGTGCAGCCGTCCAAACGCCAGTCGCCGATCGTGCGGCAGGCATCATCGATAGCCATCAGTTCCGCGTGGCCGAGAGCGGAGCGGCTTTTCTCCCTCGTGTTGCTCCCGCGTCCGATGATTCTTCCGTCTGCGTCAACCACAACACAACCAACGGGAATCTCCCCTGCCTGCGCTGCTTCGTGGGCAAGAACAATTGCCTCACGCATATATTCTACTCTGTCCATATTACTCATCCAGCTTGAGCACCGCCATAAACGCCTCCTGCGGCACGCTTACCGTGCCCAGGCTCCGCATGCGCTTTTTGCCCTCTTTCTGCTTTTCAAGCAGCTTCTTTTTTCGGGTGATATCGCCGCCATAGCACTTGGCGAGAACGTCCTTGCGCACTGCTTTTATATTCTCTCTGGCGATTATTTTACCGCCAATCGCCGCCTGAACGGGCACCTCAAAGAGCTGGCGGGGGATATTGTCCTTGAGCTTTTCAACGATCTTGCGGCCTCTTGGATAGGCCTTGTCCCTGTGTACTATAAAACTCAGCGCGTCAACAATTTCTCCGTTGAGCAGCACATCGAGCTTTACAAGATTGCTCTCGCGGTAGCCGGTGAGCTCATAGTCCAGCGAGGCATAGCCCTTCGTGCGGGCCTTGAGCGCGTCAAAAAAGTCATAAATGATCTCGTTGAGCGGCATGTCATAATGCATTTCAACACGGTTTGCATCGAGGTACTGCATGTCTTTGTACTCGCCGCGCCTGTCCTGGCAAAGCTCCATTATGTTGCCGATATACTCTGTCGGCGTCATAATATTGGCCCTGACGAAGGGCTCCTCCGCCATATCAATGTGCACCGGGTCGGGATAGTTCAGAGGGTTGTCAACAACCAACATCTGACCGTCGGTCTTGGTAACATGGTAGATAACGCTGGGCGCAGTTGTAATCAGATCAAGGTCATATTCCCGCTCCAAACGCTCCTGAATGATTTCCATATGCAGCAGTCCCAAAAAGCCGCAGCGGAAACCAAAGCCGAGAGCGGCGGATGATTCCGGCTCGTAGGTCAGTGCGGCGTCGTTGAGCTTTAGCTTTTCCAGAGCATCCCTCAAATCGGGGTAATCAGCTCCGTCCGCCGGATATATTCCGGAAAACACCATGGGTTGCGCCTGGCGGTAGCCGGGAATGGGTTCTTTTGCCGGATTGGCACGCCCGGTAACAGTGTCGCCCACCTGCGTATCAGAAACATTCTTTATGCTTGCGGTGAAGTAACCGACATCTCCTGCGGACAGCTCCCCGCAGGGGTCAAGTCCGAAGGGGCGCAGATGCCCGACTTCAACGATTCTGTATTTGGCAGCAGACGCCATCAAAAGAACGTCCATATCCTTTGAAATGCATCCGTCAAGCACCCTGATATATACAATAACGCCGCGGTAGCTGTCATACTGACTGTCGAAAATGATCGCCCGCAGCGGCGCTTCCGGATCGCCCTTGGGGGGCGGGATTTTCGTCACCACTTCCTCCAGCACGGCCTCTATATTGATGCCGTTTTTCGCGCTGATTTCGGGCGAATCCATGGCCGGAATTCCGATGATGTCCTCAATCTCGGTCTTTGTGCGCAGAGGATCGGCGGAAATGAGGTCGATTTTATTAATTACCGGCAGAACCTCCAGATTGTGCTCCATTGCCAGATAGGTGTTTGCCATGGTTTGCGCCTCAATGCCCTGAGTAGCATCCACCACCAGCAAAGCGCCCTCGCAGGCGGCAAGACTGCGGGAAACCTCGTAGTTGAAGTCCACATGCCCCGGGGTGTCTATGAGGTTGAGTGTATAGGTAACGCCGTCCTGTGCGGTGTAGGACATGCCGACAGCACGGGCCTTTATTGTAATGCCCCGCTCTCTTTCCAAATCCATATTGTCCAGCATTTGAGAGGATACCTCGCGGGAGTCCACAGCGCCGCACTTTTCCAAAAGCCTGTCGGCCAGAGTGCTCTTGCCGTGGTCAATGTGGGCAATTATGGAGAAATTCCGAATTTTGTTTTGTTCGATCATATGATAACTCCGAAGAAAGATTTTGAAAATTTAAGAAAAGGGCAATACTATTTCAGTCACCAAGAATCTGGATGAGCTCCAGCTCGGCTTTGGACATTTCCAGCTCCTGCTGGGCGGCACGCAAGGCTGCGTCCCTGCCCTTTATGCGGATTGTCATGCGCCTTGCGGCGGCGTCCATATAGCGGTCGACCGCCTTCGAAATGCCTGCGTCATCCGCGTCGGAAACCGCCTGAGCGAGGGACGCAAACTCCGCTGAGCCACCGTCAGGCACTCCTGAATGGGCATCACGGCCGAGAACATAGTCCGCAGAAATTCCGAAGTGCTCGCAAACACGGCAAACAAATGCGAGCCCGGGCTCTCTGCTGCCGTTCTCATAATGAGAGAGCAGGGCCTGGCTGATTTTCAGCTGCGCGGCAAGCTGTCTCTGGTTAAGACCCGCTTCGTGCCTGAGCTGCGCCAGTATACTGCCAAAGGGTGTTTCCATGTTTCACCTCTTAATTTTTCCGAAATTCGCGTATATATGATTACGTTCTGTATTATAATGGTAAGCGGCTTATTTGTAAACAGAAATTGATTTTGTCTGTCATAGTGTCCCCTCATACCGGGAAGCTCAGGATTGTATTGCTTTTATCAGATTTTTAAGATAAAGTTAAAATATTCTTTGAGATTTGTTCATTATTAGGCCACAAATAAATACTAATATGTCATTACTGACACCGCAGATAAAAGCTAAACGAGGAGGTCTTCTCTTGAACGATTACGAAAACAACGAACTGAATACGGGCAGCATGAATCCCGCCGAACCCACACCTTCAGTGTCCGGGGCCCCTGAAGGTGAATTCAGCTATAAGCGTGAGGATATACCTCACCGCTCATATGTGGACGCAAATTTCCAGCCGCGCAGTGAGCAGAGCGAGCCGAGGTTCTATTATACCCCACCCGTCAAACCCGAAAAAAAGAAAAAAGAGAAAAAGCCTGTGGGCAGAGGCGGCCTGGTGGCCGCATGCCTTGTATGCGCTTTGCTCGGCAGCATCGGCGGAGGCGCTCTGGTTGCAACCCAACTGCCTGATAGCGCAGCTTCAGATCATGTCAGCGGCAGTTTAAATATCAGCAACGGAGGCTCTCAAACCACTCCCTCACCCTCTACCGTTTCGACAGGCGAGGTCATGACCGGCTCTCAAATCTATGCTCTGGGCTGTCAGCAGGCAGTAGGCATCACAACGGCTATAACTTACCGCAACTATTTCGGTTCCGAGACCTCTTCCGCCGTCTCCGGTTCCGGATTCATTGTAACGGACAACGGATACATTGTTACTAACTACCACGTCATTCAGGCTGCCCACGAGGGCGGCTATGAAGTATCGGTTATGCTATACAACGGCGACAGCTACCCAGCCGAAATAGTGGGCTTTGAAAAGAATAACGACATCGCGGTTTTGAAAATTAATGCCGAAGGGCTGTCAGCGGCTACTTTGGGCAGCAGCGATGATCTTCTGGTAGGCGAAACTGTTTTTGCAATCGGAAATCCGCTGGGCGAGCTTAATTTCTCGCTCACTAGCGGCAGTGTAAGCGCGCGGGACCGACAGATAAGCACAAACGACTCCAGCACCGGAACAACGATCACAAATAATATGTTCCAAATTGACGCTGCAGTTAACGAAGGAAACTCCGGCGGCCCTGTTTATAACGACAGGGGTGAGGTTGTCGGTATTGTTACGGCGAAATACTCTGACGCAGGCGTCGAAGGCCTTGGCTTTGCAATTCCAATCGATGACGTTCTGGATATGATAGACCAGCTGGTTGACAAGGGCTACATCTCCGGCAGACCGAGCTTTGGCATCACCGGCAGAACAGTTGAAACTCAGTATGCGGAATATTTCAACATGGTTGAGGGAGTATATGTCAACACCGTAGCCGAAGGCAGCTGCAGCGAGAAGGCAGGCATACATGTCGGTGACATCATCACTAAGGTAGCCGACAAAGAAATTAAAACCTACGATGATCTTGCAAATGCAAAGCGCGGCTACAAAGCCGGTGAAACGGTCACTGTCACAATAAACCGCCAGGGAGAATCTCTTGAACTTGAGCTGACCTTTGACGAGGAGAGCCCGGTTTCAACTTCCGGTTCAGGCAGTAATAATTCAGAAAACTTCAGTACTCCTGACAGCGGCGGCACTCCGGGAGCGGAAAGCCTTCCAACCGTTCCGAAGGATTAACCGCACTCTAGCATTTAATGCCCCGTTCTCAGTATCTTATTTAAATCATAGGCGGTCGTTTGACCGCCTATGATTTTTTTGGTTTTTTTGATAAGAAAAGAGGCAGCCGACAGGCTGCCTCTTTTTATGAATATTGCGATGAATCATGCTAACAGTTTAGCACATTTCAAACACGCCGGCCGCACCCATTCCGCCGCCGATGCACATGCTGACTACACCGTATTTCTTGCCGGTGCGGGCAAGCTCAGCAAGGAGCTTACAGGTCAGCATTGAGCCTGTGCAGCCAAGGGGGTGACCCAGAGCGATTCCGCCGCCGTTGGGGTTGACCTTGTCCATGTCAAGGTTCAGCTCACGGATGCAGGCTAAGGCCTGAGCCGCGAAAGCCTCGTTGAGCTCCCAAACGTCGATGTCATCCTGCTTGAGGCCTGCCATTGCAAGAGCCTTGGGAATTGCATAAACAGGTCCCATGCCCATGTAATCGGGCTCACAGCCTGCAACTGCATAGCAAATGAACTTTGCGATGGGCTTGAGTCCAAGCTCCTCGGCCTTTTCCTTAGCCATAATGAGGACTACGGAAGCGGCGTCGTTCATCTGGGAAGCGTTACCTGCGGTAACTGTGCCGCCCTTTTTGAAAACAGTTTTGAGCTTTGTGAGGTCTTCAACTGTAAGACCACGACGGAAGCCCTCGTCCTTGTCGAACTTTTCAGTGTATTTCACGACATGGCCGGTGGAGTGGTCCATCTTGAACTTCACTGCTGTTACAGGGATGATCTGCTCGTCGAACCTGCCGCCATCAACAGCTGCAATTGCCTTTTCGTGGCTCTTTGCGGCAAAAGCGTCCTGATCTTCGCGGGTGATGTTGTACTTAACAGCAACGTTCTCAGCGGTCTGACCCATAGCGGTCATCGCTTCGGGCATGACCTCGGTGCCGAGGACTACGTTCGGAACGTTGAGGTTGCCGCCCATGGGGATCATGGACATCGTCTCAACGCCGCCTGCCAGAATAACATCTGCCTGGCCTGCCATGATTGCGTTGGCGCCCATAGAGATGGACTGCAGGCCGGAAGAGCAGAAACGGTTGATTGTCTGTGCGGGAACAGAGATGGGAAGACCTGCCATAAGAGCGATGTTGCGGGCAACGTTTGTGCCCGTTTCAGCCTCCTGGAATGCGCATCCCAGAATAACGTCATCAATCAGCTTGGGATCGAAGGAAGGAACCTTCGCCAGTGTGCCCTTGATAACTTCCGCTGCAAACTCTTCAGGTCTGGTGTCTTTCAGCGTGCCCTTCGGAGATTTTCCGATAGCGCTGCGTCCATATGCTACTATTACTGCTTCTCTCATGATATTTCCCCCTTAATTGCGGACAGGCTTACCGTTGGAGAGCATTCCAACGATACGTTCCTGAGTCTTTTCTTCGCCGGCGAGGGACAGGAATGCTTCACGCTCGAGATCACGGATCTGCTGAACGGGAACATCTACGCCGCAGGGCAGGTCCTTGCCGCCGGTGATAACTGTAGCAATCTTTTCGCCGATCTTGATGTCGTGATCAGAACCGAATCCGCCGTTCTTCATCATCAGCATGTTATAGGCGATCGCGCCGTAGCCGTATTCACCCATAACCTTGACGGTGCCTTCAGCGCCGGGACGGTAACCGTGGTTAGCCATCCAGATAACGGTTTCCTTGGCAGACTGGATCTGCTTTGCCTTGTTGCGCTCAACATAGGTGCCCTTGCTCAGATATCCGGCTTCAACAGCTGCGTCACCGCCGACATTGACCTTGGCGGTCATAATGTTCTGCCAGCAAGAGGTGATAGCGTCAAAACGGGACTTCTTCTGAGTGTTGTAGCAGCGGTCCATCATGCGAACGAGCAGCTCAGAGCAGCCGCCGCCTGCAGGAATCAGGCCGACACCGACTTCAACCAGACCCATGAAGGTGTCTGTGTGAGGAACGGAAGCAGCGCAGTGCATTGCAACTTCGCAGCCGCCGCCGAGAGTCTGCTGGAAGGGAGCGGAAACGGTGGGGCGGGCGGCATACTTCAGAGCCTTGGTGCCCTGCTGCAGGCCGCGGATAAGCTGGTCGAGCTTGTCCCATTCCTTATCCTGCGCGAGAGCGAGGATGGTGAACAGGTCAGCGCCGGCGCAGAAGTTTTTACCTTCGTTGCCGATTACAAGGCCGAGCCAGTTGTCACCGTTGAGCATTTCTGTCGCTTCAAGAAGCTTCTCGCCGATAGCTTCGCCGATTGCGTTTGCGGGAGCGTGGAACTCAACGCAGAGAACGCCGTCGCCAAGGTCGCGGATGGAAGCGTCATCATTTTCTGAAACGACGTTCGTGTTCTTGAGAGAAAGGAACTTGTACTCTTCAGTAACTCCCTCGTAGAAGTTTTCCTTGCCGGAAGCCAGCATGTCGAGAACCCACTTCGGGATCTCTTCGCCGTCTGCCTGCCATGCTTCAACAGAACGCCTTACGCCGATTTTATCCCATGTCTGGAATACGCCGAGGTCCCAGTTAAAGCCTGCTACGAGTGCCTTGTCGATCTCTCTGAAATCGTCGGCGATTTCAGGAACGAGACGTGCGGAATAAAGGAGAAGCGCTTTATTGAACTCGTATGTGAACTTCTGCTCCTTGGAATCACCATAGGTCATGTACTCATACTTGTTCGGTGAGCTCTTAGCCTCGTCAATTGCGGGCAGGGGATCTGCCTTTTTGTTGATGTAGGTCTTGGTCTTGTAATCATAGCAGAGAGTGGTTCTCTTGCCGTCGATCATTTCCTTCTTGTAGAAGCCCTTTTTGACCTTGTCGCCGAGCACTCCGTCAGCAACCATATCCTTCAGGTACTGGGGAGGATCGTACTCGACCTTTTCACGCGCGTCCGTGGTAGACGCAAGAACGTTACCGGCAACAGCGATGAAAACGTCCAGACCGACCATGTCGGCTGTCTTGCAGGTTGCGCTCTTCGGGTGGCCCATGATGGGACCGGTCAGAAGGTCGAGAGTGGGAACGTCATATTCATACTTCTCACCCAGCTTAAGGGCTGCAACGCCGCCGTAAACGCCGATGCGGTTTCCGACGAAGTTGGGGGTGTCCTTAGCATGGACAACGACCTTGCCCAGAGAGTTCTCTGCAAAGTCCTGCATGGACTTGTAAAGATCCATGTTTGTCCACTTTGTGGGGATCATCTCAAAGAGAGCCATCCAGCGGGGAGGATTGAAGAAGTGAGTACCCATGAAGCGGGACTTAAGGTCATCACTCAGACCGTCAACTATGTTGTGCACGTTTACACCGGAGGTGTTGGAAGAAACTATTGCACTGGGCTTGCAGTGGGGAGCGATCTGCTTCAGAACGATCTGTTTAACATCGATACGCTCGGAAACTGCCTCGATGATCCAGTCGGCTGTGTCGATCTCATCCATGTTATCGGTTGTGTTGCCGATGCGGATGTTCTTGATTGCGCCCTTTGAATACATAATGTTGTTGCGGGGATTCTTGCAGCGGTCAAGACCGGCCTGCGCGAAACGGTTGCGGAATTCGGGGCTCTGCTCTGTAAGACCTGCGGCCTTTTCATCGTCGGTCAAACCCTGAGGAGGAACGATGTCGAGCAGGACGGCCTCGACGCCTACGCTTGCCAGAAGTCCGGCAATTGATGCGCCCATGACGCCTGCGCCCATGATGACAGCTTTGTTAATAAGATTACTCATGAATTTGCTTCTCTCCTTTTGCTTTCTTTTACTCAACGCGGGGATATACCCGGCGTGTGATTTCAGCTTTAACTCTTGCCGGTTTAATGGTCCAACCGACAAAAGCGCAAGGATAACAGGCGGGAACGCCCGAACCGTTAAACGGTAGGGGCGTTACTCCGACTGGGCGATTTTCGAGTTCTCGAAAACCCGGTATGTTCTTATTGGAAGGTTGCTCTTCTCTTCTCTACGAAGCCGGAAACGCCTTCAGCGAAGTCGTCTGTAGCGCCGCATGCCATCTGAGCGTCAACTTCCTTCTTCACGAATTCGTCAAAGCCCTTGAACTCGGATTCCCAAACCAGCTCCTTGATGTACTTGAAGGAAGCGGAAGGACCATAGGTGAGCTTCTTAGCCTTTTTCAGGGTTGCTTCTGCAAACGCATCGTCATCTTCAATAACTTCATTGACCATGCCCAGAGCCTTTGCGTCATCAGCAAAGACCATCTGGCCGCCATCCATGGCGAGCTCATTGGCCTTCTTGAGACCTACTGCGCGGGTGAGCAGATAGATTCCGCCAGCATCGGGGATAAGACCGAGCTTTGAGAAGGCGGTCATGAAGACTGATGCCTGGGTTGCCATTGTGTAGTCGCAAGCGAGAGCGACACCGATGCCGGCGCCGGCGCAAGCGCCCTGAACTGCAGCCACAACGGGCTTCGGACTCTTAAGGATAGCTTTGGATACCTCTGCCATTTTTGCAATGGTCTTGCCGAATTCAACAATGAATTCTTCCTTAGCGTGGTTCTTGATGCCGTCATACATGGCAGCAACGTCTCCACCTGCGGAGAAGGCCTTGTCGGAAGTGCTGTTGAGGAGAATTGCCTTAATATTTGCATCTGCATCAGCCATGCCGAAGGCTGCAACCAGCTCATCGATCAAAACCTCGTCAAATGCGTTCATGTTTGCGGCGCCATCCATGGAAATGATTGCTACTCTCTCGTCAACTGCGTACTTAACCTTGGTAAATTCCATGTTTACTGTCCTTTCTGATCAAAAAGAATGTGTATTAGCGTCCGCAACCGGACAGGCCGCGGACTCCTACTTGGTATTATACAAGCAAGAGTCATGCCATTGCAAGATGCTGCTTTCTCTTTTGTTAAATACTTATAATAAATCCATTTTTTTTCGCCATATTGACGTACTGTTGGGGTCTTTTTTCGCATATTTTCGCGCGTAATTTTTTGGCGATTTACATAACATTCCCGAGTTTTTCCAAAAGATTAAAAAAGTTGTTCAAATATACCTCTTTTCATCTTAAAGCATTAGTTTCAGGCTCTTGTGTTCATATTCCGCAAGTACCACAACATGTAGTCGTAGGGTTGTTTGGTACGTTTGAGCAACTTTTTACACATTACAATGCGGTGAATTCTTTTATCCGAAATCTGTATTTTTTCGCCCCTTTCCGACTTGCGGAAAATGGGCATTTTGGTACGTAAAATACAGACCAGCTTCATGCCCTTTCACCTATTTTCACTTGCCATTTTCTACAAATTGGAACGGTTTATCTCCTTGCTTTTTATGTATGTTTAAAGTATAATTACCCTGTGAGATTTGACGGCGCCACCGTCCGCTGCGGCGTCGAAAAATGCGATTTAATGGCGGAAGACTGATTTTATTCGCATAAAACAACATAAAAAAGGAGTTACAATTATGGCAACAAACGATCCTCAGGTATTGGCCGCAACTCAAAAGGCTTTTACCCGTGAGTTCCCCCGTACAGAAGAGGGCCTTGCCGCAATGCTGCACGCACAGCTATATTTCGGATTTATCCCCCTTTACATCTACTTCATGAAATCAGGCATGGCAACAATGATCCCCGACATGAAGGAAATCTATAAGCCCGAATATCCCAAGGGAATAGAGATGCAAATGATCGAGGATATGGTCAAGTGCGGTGTTAACCGCTGTGCGCACGGTGCAGCAGACATTGCAACCAATACATATCACGCAAAGGTCGTCCGTCTGGAAGAGGCTGAGCAGATTCTCACACTTACTGAGGATCTCAATCTCGGCGAGCTGCCGAAAACCATAATGCCCTACGAGCACGCCAAGCAGGCCGTTATTAAGAACCCGGACAAAATTGCGGTTATCGACTGCATCTGCCGCAAGCTGCACGGCGATGCCGGCTGCAAGCCGCTTGACGTCTGCCTTGTTATCGGCGAGCCCTGGGTTTCGTGGTGCCTTGCGCGCGACAACCAGCTCAACGGTCGTCTTATAACCCAGGAAGAGGCGCTCACCATCCTGCGCGAAACTCATGAGCGCGGCAATGTTCACGCTGTCTTCTTCAAAGACGTTGCTGCCGACCGTATTTACAGCATCTGCAACTGCTGCCCCTGCTGCTGCACCGCTCTGCAGGCGCAAAACTACATAGGCGCGCCGATGATGGCCCGCTCCGGCTACACGGCAAGGATCGATCAGGAAAAGTGCATCAAGTGCGGAATGTGCGAGAAGCATTGTAACTTCCTTGCTATCACAAAGGGCGAGGACGGCTTCCCGGTTGTTGACGAAGAACTCTGCATGGGCTGCGAGGGTTGCCTCCAGTTCTGCAAGAAGGATGCCATCACTCTTGAGCTCACCGATCCCGAATCTCCCTTCAACATCAGAGAACTGAAAGCAAAGATGGGTCAATAATACACAGCAAACAAGTTGGTTTGCGGTTGCTTGTATAAACAAGCAACCGCAAATCATTATCCCGGACAAGTTCTCTTGTCGGAGGAAGGAGGAACGGCGGCGCATGCATGAGCTTGGTATTATGAACGACGTGCTCGAGACGGCGCTTCGCGTTGCCGGGCAAAACGGCGGCAAAAAGGTCACGAAAATCACTCTCAAAATCGGTGCTATGTCCGGGGTAATGCCCCAATATGTGCAGTCTTTCTTCAAAGTGATCGCCAAGGACACCATCGCCAAAGATGCTGTTATCGAAATTGAGACCGACCCTGCCGTTTACCTCTGTCTTGAGTGCGGGGCCAACACCGAATATGACAGCCCCGGCCCGGAATATGTCTGCCATAAGTGTGGCAGCCCCAGCCTGAGACTTCTCTCCGGCTACGGTTTTCAAATCGTAAGCGTGGCGATAGTTTAGTAAAACTAAAGAGGCAATCCGCTCCGGATTGCCTCTTTTGCATTTCACATGTTCTATACGGTCTTTACGGCTTCACGCTTGCACTCTTGTCCGCATTATGTTATAATTTGGAAAGATTTTTTCCTAAGGGAAAATTTTTTGTGAGAAAGGAAATAAATATGGATAGTGTCAAAAAGTATTTTGCCGAGCTGCTTGGAACCATGATTTTGGTTTTCGTCGGCTGCGGCAGCGCAATGGTTCTGGGCTGTGACGCCGCCGGCGGTCATCTTGCGGTCGCTCTTGCCTTCGGTCTGGCAATCGTTGCCACTGCGTACGTCATCGGCGGCATTTCCGGCTGCCACATCAACCCCGCAGTTTCTCTTGCAATGCTCGTAACAAAGCGCATGGGCGCAAAAGATTTCATCTGCTATGTTATCGCTCAGGTCATCGGAGCAATCGCGGGCGCAGCCCTGCTCAAACTTATGACAGGTTTTGGAATGGCCGACCTCACAGGCGGCTTCGGCGCTAACGGACTCGGCAGCCTCACTGTTGCCGGCGCTCTTGTTGCAGAAGTCATTCTCACCTTCATCTTTATCTTCACCATTCTTGGTGTCACTGCCGACGAGAGCAAAGGCAGCGTTGCCGGAATCGTGATCGGTCTTGTACTGGCGCTGGTCCACATCATCGGCATTCCCCTGACCGGCACCTCCGTCAACCCCGCACGGAGCATCGGCCCCGCAATTTTCGCCGGCGGCGACGCACTTTCAAACGTTTGGATCTTCATTGCTGCTCCGCTCGTGGGCGCAGTTGTCGCAGCTCTTCTCTATTGCGCAGTAAGCAAAAAGAAAGACGCGGCATAAGCACAATTTTATAATAAAAGAGACCGCCTGTCAGCGGTCTCTTTTGTTATTCGGCCTCTCTGTTTTGTTCCAGCTCCTTTTGCCCCTGCTCGTTGGTGTACATCTGCTCCTTGTAAACTACGTACTTGTTGTACAAAAACTCAGTTACAAGATTGCAGATCATCGTAAACCCCAGAACAATGTATTCGTTCCAGCCTATGCCTGTCAGCTGCACCGTCCACCAAATGGACAGCGGCGCAAACACAACATAGAAGGCAAAAACCTTCAGCATGGCAATCGGCACATTGGCAGCTGATTTGAAGGTGAATCTGCGGTTAAGCGTAAAGTTCCACAGAACCGACAGCACAAGCGCAATAAAGTATGTAAGCCCGTACTCATTGCCGAAAATCTTGTCCAGATGCGTGACCTTATCAATACTCGTGAACTCGTGGAGCAATGTGTAAGAGCCGAGCTCAATTACTCCGGCGGAGATTGAAAACAGAAAGAACTTCAGCGCAACGAGCCTGTTCTGCCGTGGTGTCAACTCCGGTTTTTTATTATTGTCCATTTATCTACTCCTTCTCTTGCCCCGGTTCCGACTGTTCGTCTCTATAAATATACACGTATTTATCTACAGGCGCAAGCAGTTATGCGGTACTTTTTCGTCATTGCACAAAACAGTGAAAAAATGTCTGATATTGTTTAGTATTAAAATTTTCTTGAAAAATGGCATTCTTTCTGGAATAATGAGGGCAGTGTATCCATCATAACTCGTTCGGCTCTGCAACTCCACTTTATTGATTGCCGGGCGAAAAAAAGGAGGATAATCCCGTTTGGCTTGCGGTGCGGCAGAGTGGAGACCTGTCGTAATGCTCCCGCCACTTTGTGCGGGCGAGAGCGAGGTATGTGCAGCAGAGGCTCACATATTAAAGCCGAGATACTATGGCAACAGTAACCCTGAAAGGCGTCAAGAAAATCTACGACAACGAAGTGGTGGCTGTTCAGGATTTCAACCTTGAAATTCTGGACAAAGAGTTTGTCGTCCTGGTCGGTCCCTCCGGCTGCGGAAAATCCACCACACTGCGCATGATCGCAGGACTTGAGGAAATCACCGAGGGTGAGCTTTATATCGGCGACAAACTCATGAACGAAGTTGCCCCCAAGGACCGCGACATTGCAATGGTTTTCCAGAACTACGCGCTGTATCCCCACATGACTGTCTACGACAACATGGCCTTTGCGCTTAAGCTGCGCAAGATGAAAAAGGCGGATATTGACGCTGCCGTCCGAAAAGCGGCGGAAATTCTGGACATCACCGACTATCTCGCCCGCAAACCCAAGGCGCTCTCCGGCGGACAGCGCCAGCGCGTGGCCATAGGCCGCGCAATTGTCCGCGAACCGCAGGTTTTCCTGATGGATGAGCCTCTTTCCAACCTCGACGCAAAACTGCGCAACCAGATGCGCGCAGAAATCATCAAGCTGCGCCAGCGCATCGACACGACTTTTGTCTACGTCACCCACGATCAGACAGAAGCCATGACACTCGGTGACAGAATAGTCATCATGAAGGACGGCTTCATCAAGCAGATCGGAACGCCCCAGGAGGTTTTCCACCATCCGGATAATTTGTTCGTTGCAGGCTTCATCGGCTCCCCGCAGATGAACTTCTTCGACGGGAAGCTGGAGAAAGACGGTAATACCTATTACGTCTCCGTTCTCGGCGCAAGAGTTGAGCTGCCGGAAGAAAAGCAAGCGACTCTTACCGCTGCCGGCACAAAGCCCCAGGACGTCACAGTGGGAGTCAGACCCGAGCACGTTGATGTTGTCCCCGAAGGTGACGGCGCGGTTTCTTCAGTTGTCAGCTTCAACGAGATGATGGGCAGCAGCATCCACCTTCACGTACTTGCCGGTGAGCAGGAGCTTGTTATTATCAAACCCATCGGTGATATCAGCGAAGCGCAGTCGTCCGGTTACAGGACAGGCGATAAACTTTTCTTTACAATGAACGGTTCCCTCATTCACCTGTTCAACAAGGAAACTGAGGAAAACCTTATTTAACTACAAGAAAATCCCGCACTCCGAAAAGAGTGCGGGATTTTTTATTCTTTTTTGGCTTTTATACGCCTGCCTTGACCTCGTCAAACTCTTTTTGCATTTCCTCGGAGGGCTCTGCGGTGAGCAGGGAAACTACCACAATGCACAGACAGGAGAAGATGAACGCCGGCAGCAGCTCGTAGATATTCCACGCGCCGCCCAGAGGACGAATCACCAGCTTCCAGAAGAAGACCATTCCCGCTCCTCCGACCATTCCGGCAATAGCGCCGGCGCGGTTTATGCGCTTCCAGAACAGGGAGAAGAGCATGAGCGGGCCGAAGGTCGCGCCGAAGCCCGCCCAGGCGAAGGACACAATCACGAAGATAACGCTGTTCTCATCCCTCGCGATAAACACCGCGATAATCGCAATTACGATAAGTGTGATGCGGGAAACCCAGAGTATATGCTTGTCGGGCGCGTTCTTTTTGAACAGTCCCTGATAGATGTTTTTTGCAAATGCGGACGCGGCTATCAGCAGGTAGGAATCGGAGGAGCTGATTGTGGCCGCCAGAATTCCGGCCATGATGAAGCCCGCAAGCAGCGGCGGCAGCAGATTGGTGGACAGGAGAATGAATACGCTCTCCGACTCGGAGGCTGTCCCCAAAGCGGCAGGGAACAGAGCGCGTCCTACAATTCCTATAAACACTGCAACTGCCAGTGAGATAATGACCCAAACCGTCGCGATGCGGCGGGAGTTTTTGAGCTCATTTTCGCTGCGGATAGCCATAAAGCGCAGAAGCACCTGAGGCATTCCGAAATATCCCAGACCCCAAGCAGTGGTGGATAAAATGGTAATAAAGCCATATCTCCCGGCGTCACCGAAAACGGGAGCTCCGTTTTGCACTGCCTGAACGCCGTCGGTGACGGTGGGGCTTGCAATTCCGAAAAATTCGAAAAAGCCGGGGATGCTCTTGGCATTGTCGATTACAGAGCCAAGTCCGCCCGCGTTGGATGTGCCTACGGCAACAACTACAACAAGCGCAATAATCATCACGATGGCCTGCATAAAGTCGGACGCGCTCTCAGCCAAAAATCCGCCGAGAATAGTGTAGAGCAGCACGAAAACCGCGCCCACAATCATCATGCTAACATAGGACGTGCCGAACAGTGTGGAAAACAGCTTTCCGCAGGTCACGAAGCAGCTGGCGGCATAAATTGTGAAAAACACGAGTATAAACAGCGCCGCCACGGTCATGATGATTTTCTTGTTCTCCTTGAAACGGTTGGAGAAAAACTCCGGCAGGGTTATGGAGTTGCCGGCCTTGATACTGTAACGGCGAAGTCTTTTTGAAACCAACAGCCAGTTGATATAAGTACCAACAGCAAGTCCGATAGCTGTCCAGGCAGCATCGGCAAGGCCGCACCAGTAGGCAACACCGGGCAGACCCATCAGGAGCCAGCCGGACATATCGGAGGCCTCCGCACTCATTGCGGCGACCCAGGGGCCGAGACTGCGCCCGCCGAGGAAATAATCCTCGGAGCTTCGGTTTGCTCTCTTGGCAAAGGCAAACCCGATAACGACGACCGCGGCCATATACACGACCATTGCGATCAGAATTTGCATGGTGCTAGAATCCATGTTCGTTCCTCCGTATTCTCTTAAAATAATCTCTCGGGGGTTCTGTGCGGCAAAGTGCATCAGAATTTCAGAGGGGCTTATCGACCCCACTTTATTTCAGCATTATAAAAGATTAGCAGACAAAAAGCAAGAAAAAGCTCTTTAATACTTGAAGGTTACGGCGCTTCGCTGCGCTAAAAACGGAAAAATGGTCGATGTAAAATAAAATTAGCGACCATTGTGAATCATTCTTTTGCCGCTGCCAGCCTGTCGATTGCTTCCTGCAGCGTTGCCGCGAAAAACACACTTTCACCCTTATTGCTCTCATACATAAAGTCCTTGAGCGGCCCGCTGGTGTAAGCGGAAAAATCTCCGTAGACCGCAAATTTTATATGATAGTTGACGAACTTCTGCAAAACATCGCCCGCAAGCCGGGTACTCAGAATAAAAAAGTCCTCTGATACCGCCGCCTTGTTCAGCGCGATGCGGCGGCTGCCTGTTTCATAGTTGACCGACATAATGAAGTCCAGAGCCGTCTGCACATCTGCAATAACCGGCTCGTCACCGGTCACGGAGGCGATAACTTGTCCCTCTTTTTCGATTTTCTCAACATTCATATTAACTTTCCCCTTATGTAAGTCCGCAGATTTTTATAATAGTATCATACCCCTCAGAAAAATGATACTCAAAAAACAGAGTTACAGAATTCTCCATAATAATCCAAAAAGACTTCTGGATAATTTGACCGCTTTGCCAAATAATATGTTTGTCAGATCAAAGAAAAAAGGAGATTTGAATATATGAAAGCAACGGGAATTGTGCGCCGAATAGACGATCTCGGGAGAGTTGTAATCCCCAAAGAAATTCGGCGTACCCTTCATATCCGCGACGGCGACCCACTGGAAATATACACCGAAAAAGACGGAGAAGTTATCTTCAAGAAGTATTCCCCCGTCAGCGAACTGTCAGACTTCGCGCTGAAAATCTGTGATGCTCTGAATAAATCCGGCGACAGCATCGCTGTCATCTGTGACAGAGACAGCATTATCGCTTCCGCCGGCATAGCGACAAGAGAGCTGAGCGAAAAACGTATAAGCGAGGAAATGACCGAGCTCATGGAGCTGCGTAAGTTCTACCGCGCTGAAAATGGCGCAAACATCCCGCTTATTCTTGGTAATGACGAGCTGTGCGTCAGCGTTGCCGCCCCGATCCTCTCCGAGGGCGACATCATGGGCGCAGCTGTGTTTATCACCAAGCGCGGGGGCGAAGCTCCCACAGAGGTGCAAACCAAACTGATTTCCACGGTTGCGACTTTCCTCGGAAAGCAGATGGAAGAGTAAAACAAAAATACCGCTGCACAAAAAGTTGCGGCGGTATTTGCAATTCTTGTCGTAAGGTGCTAGGATTTTTCCGGCACTATTTTTTTACCCTAAATAAATTTGCCCTTCTGATACGTCTAATAAGTGTCATGACGCAGGAAAGGAAGTAGCTCCATGGATCAAAACCAATTTGCCGAGAGAATCCAGACAATGCGCGGCAGCTTATACCGCACGGCTTATCTATATCTCGGCGGCGTAGCGCAGGCGCTGGACGCCGTGGATGAAGCGGTTTACAAGGCGCTCATCTCGCTGAAAAAGCTGCGGCAGCCGGAGTTTTTTGGTACATGGATAACAAGGATACTTATTAACGAGTGCAAATCCGAGCTGCGCCGGAGAAAACGCACTATTCCGCTGGAGGAAATTCCGGAAACGGCGGCTAAGGATTTCGATTCCCTGCCACTGAAGGAGGCGGTCTCCAGACTGCCGAGGGAGCTGAAGGAGCCGTTTATTCTGCGCTGTTTCTCCGGCTTCACCACCGAGGAAACTGCCAAGACATTGGGCATTCCGCAAGGTACGGCGGCGACCCGCATCGCGCGGGCAAAAACGCTTCTCCGGCTTGAACTCTCAGAAGAGGAGGTTTTAAAATGAGCCGAAACGATGAATTTTTAGAGCTTCAAAGCTCACTTGACGATACACCCCTGCGGCTGGATTTTACACTTGAGCGCGCACAGGCACGGCGCAGCTCAAGGCAACGCACTAAAAGATTTGTCTTTATTCCCCTGGGCAGTCTTGCCTCAGCTTTCGCTGTTTTTGTACTGCTGGTCAACGTGTCCCCCGCCTTTGCCGCGGCTTGCAACAGCGTTCCCTTTTTCGGGAAACTGGCGCAGGCGGTTTCCTTCTCGCCCTCGCTGTCGGCTGCGGTGGACAGAGGCTACGTTCAGGAGCTGAATCTGGAGCAGACAAAAGACGGTGTAACAGTCCTTGTAGAATACGCCATTGTAGACAGCAAGCAGATTCACATTTTCTATTCCTTCCGCTCGGACAGATATTTTGAATTGTCCGCTTCGCCTGAGGTAACACGCTTCGGCAGGGGTTTTGCAGCAACTGCTGATATCAGCGGCGATTCAAATGAGAGCCTTCGACAAATCAGTATTGACTGCACTGCCGATACTCCGGAGAACCTGACAATCACATTCGATGTTTATAACGGTCAATCGCCGGACAGGGAAAGCGCTCCTCTTTGCAGCTTTGACTTTTTAGTGGAGCTTGATCTTGAGTCCGTGTCCCCCGGCGAAGCAATAGAGCTGAATAAAGTGTTCTACTTAGACGGGCAGAAACTCACTCTCACAACTGTAGAAATCTTTCCCACCCACATGCGAGTCAAGTTTCAAGAGGATACAAAAAACACTCTCATGCTCAAAGATATCAATCTGTATGCCGAAGACGGAAACGGCACGCGCTACACCGCCGGTGCCTCGGGAGCGCTTGCCGCCAACGGCAGCTATATTCTGGAAAGCCCCTATTATTCCTATAGCAAAGAGCTGACCTTATGTATTCTCAGCAGCTCATGGCTCGACAAAGGCATTGACTTTTTGCATATTAATCTGGCCGAAAACAGCGCCGAAATCCTGCCGGACGGCGTGCTTCTGGTATCGTGCGAAAAAGTGGGTGACGACTGGGAAGTCACCTTCTCCGGCAAAAGTTTCGACTGGAAAGGTGCATATGCTATCTGGGATATGCGATATCGGAATAATACAGACGGAAAGATCTTCGAGCTTGAAGGTTACTCCACCCTTGCACCAGACCCAATAACCGTCGAAGAAGACACCCGCTTCACATCAATCTACAAGTTTGAAAATTACCCCTATGATGAAGTCTGGATGTCACCCTATTTTACGGATATTTTCACACCTGTGTCTCCCATTGAAATAAAAATTAAATAATAGAATAATTCATTCCTTTGATTTAAACTTATTTCCTTCAGCCGCTCTCCGTCTTTCTTCTGGAACGCATTTAAGGGGGTGCTTCTTTGCAAAGAAGCACCCCCTTAAACTCTATCCGGACAGGGCATATGAAATAGCGGAGCATTGAATCGCTTTAGAAATACTGCAGGGCTGCCGTGTTAGAGGTAGTTGTTATGTCTACTCATCTGATTTGTCCATCGCCATTAATAACATACTTATAGCTTGTCATTTCCGCCAGCCCCATCGGCCCTCTTGCGTGCACCTTCTGGGTGGAAATTCCGATCTCTGCACCCAAGCCGAACTCACCGCCATCGGTAAACCTCGTTGACGCGTTAACATACACTGCGGCAGAGTCAACTTCGTTCAGAAAACGCGCGGCGTTTGCGTCATTGCCAGTCACGATGACTTCTGAGTGATTGGTTCCGTACTTGTTGATATGCTCAAGAGCCTCGTCCGAGCTGTCCACTACTTTGACCGCGAGAATGAGGTCGTCAAACTCAGTTTCCCAGTCCTCCTCGGAGGCGGGAACTGCGCGGCTTCCCAGTATTTGCAAAGCCTTTGTGTCACACCTCAGCTCGACATTTTTCTCAGCTAAACGCTGCGAAAGCATCGGCAAAAAGCTTACTGCAACATCCTTATGGACGAGCAAAGTCTCAATCGCGTTGCAGACCGAGGGTCTGGAGCACTTGGCATTTTCGACGATTCCAATCGCCATTTCCAGGTCGGCGGAGGCGTCCACAAAAGCGTGGCAGTTGCCCTTGCCGGTTTCAATAACCGGCACTTTGGCGTTTTCAACCACTGCTTTTATCAGTCCGGCGCCGCCGCGGGGAATGAGGATGTCCAGATAGTCGCGCAGGCACATCAGCTCGTTGGCGCTCTCTCTGGAGGTATCCTTCACCAGGCAGACGCAGTCCCCCGGCAAGCCTGCCGCGGCGACCGCATCTTTCATTATGTCAACCAACATAGCGTTGGAGTTGATCGCTTCTTTTCCGCCACGCAGAATACAGGCGTTGCCGGATTTCAGACAAAGCACCGCCGCGTCGACTGTGACGTTCGGGCGTGACTCGAATATAATGCCGATGACTCCAAGAGGTACGGAGATTTTTGTTATCTTCAGTCCGTTAGGGCGCTCAACCTCGGACAATACATGACCAACAGGATCCGGCAGCGCACGAACCTGATCGACGCCGGCAGCCATGTCCTCAATGCGCTTGGACGTGAGCAAAAGCCTGTCCATAAAAGCGGTTTTCAGGCCATTTTTCTCTGCATTTTCCATATCCAGCGCGTTTGCCTTGAGGATTCTATCGACGTTTGCACGCAGGCTCTCGCTTATTTTCTGCAAAGCCAGATTTTTCTTATCCGCATCGGCAATTGCCAGTTGGCGTTCCGCACTTTTTGCGGCTGCGCCAAGCCTTTCAATATCTGTCATTGCTTATTTCCCTCGCTTTCCTACAAACAGCGTCCCGGCAGGTCTGCCCGCAACTATTTCGTACAGAAGCTCGGGTTTTGCTCCGTTTGAAATCACCATGTCGATGCCGTTGGACATGGCTATTTTTGCGGCTTCCAGCTTCGTTATCATGCCACCTGTACCGCGGCTTGAGCCCACGCCTCCGGCAAGGGACATTATTTCGTCGTCAATCACACGAACCTCGCGGATTAGCCGCGAATCTCCCTTTTCACTTGGATTGCCGTCATAAAGTCCGTCAATATCTGAGAGCAGCACCAGCACATCCGCGCCGCAGAATGCGGCAACGATTGCCGAGAGCTTGTCGTTGTCGCCCAAAACCTTGTGACCTCCTGCGGGGGTTTCAATTTCGGCAAAACTCACAGAGTCGTTTTCGTTGACGATCGGGATGACTGACAGACCCATCAGCGCGTTGAAGGTGTTGATAAGGCTCTCTCTGATAACCGGATCCTCGACATTATCGCCTGTGAGCAGAATTTGCCCGACGGTTTTGCTGTACTCGCCGAAAAACTTGTCGTAAAGATGCATCAGCTCGCACTGGCCCACAGCCGCAGCCGCCTGCTTCTGACCCAAGTCCGTGGGGCGTTCCTTCATGCTCAGCTTATTCGCGCCGACCGCAATTGCGCCGGACGAGACAAGAATGACCTCGTGACCCATGTTGTGTATGTCGGAGAGCACGCGGGCGAGCGCGTCGAAGCTGCGCAGATTAATCGTGCCTCCCTCGTGAGTGAGCGTCGATGTACCCACCTTGACCACTATCCTTTTTTTTGCATCGCAAGTGTCCATGTTCTTCATTCCTTTCCCCGATTCAGGTAAGCACTGATTAAACCGCGTGAATGCGGCAGCGAGGGATTTTCTCCGTCAGAAAAAATAAAAAACGCAGGGAATACTGTGTGTATTCCCGAGGCTTTTTGCGAAATCCGGCGGGAGAGACCCGCTGTTCGCGCCGCGGCGGATTAATCAGTTCTTGCCTAAAGCGTTTGCAATTGCTGCAAAGCCAGTAATATCAAGGGTTTCTCCCCGTATTCTCTCGTCAAATCCGCAATCTGTGACCGCCTTAATAAGCTGCTCTTTTGAATAGCCCGGCAGACCCGATGCTAAACCATTTACAAGCGTTTTTCGCCGCTGATTGAAAGATGCGCGCACCAGCTTGAAAAAAAGCTCCTGACTGTATACCGCAACCGGCGTTGTCTTCCTTGTTTTTAGCCGGATTACGCTTGACCAGACCTTCGGCTGGGGCACGAAGCAGTCCGGCGAAACATCAAACAGTATTTCAGGCTCGGTGTACCAGTTTGTGTACACTGAAAAAGCGCCATATTCTGCGGTCCCTGCCCTCGCGCAGATACGCTGAGCTACCTCGCGCTGAACCATCAGCGTCATACTCTCAAAGCATCCGGCCTCTATAAAGGCGGAAATCAGCGGGCTGGTAATGTTATATGGTAAATTCGCGCACACGCAGGGCTTCAGACCCTGCATTTCCTGTTTCACCAGCGCGGAGAGCTCCGTTTTCAAAACATCGTCAAAGACTACCCTTACATTGTTCAGGCCGGAGAGAGTCTCCTCTAACACAGGCTTCAGAGCCCTGTCCAGCTCAACGGCGACAACCTTTCCCGCGCGGCGGGCAAGCTGCTGCGTCAAACACCCGATTCCCGGTCCGACCTCAAGCACACCCATCGTTTCATCAAGCCCGGCGGACTCAGCGATCTCCTCGGGTACCCAGGCTGCAGTCAGAAAATTCTGTCCCAATGATTTTGAAAAATGAAAACCGTGGCGCCCAAGCAGACTTTTTATTTGATTTATATCGCAAAGTTCCATTCTGTCTCCTTCGGCTGTCAGGTTATCATAAACGATATATTTTCAGGTCGTCAGAGCAATTTTTCGTATGCGATGCGGAACATCCGGGGATTTTCAGGGCCGTCCATATGAACCACTCCGCAGTAAGAAAAGCCGCACTTCTCCAGCAGAGCGCACATTGATTCATTGTCCTTGTGCGTGTCGATACGCAGACTTGAATAACCCTTTTCTTTTGCCAAACTCTCCGCAAAGGATAATATCAGCCGCCCGATTCCCTTCCCGCGAGAATTGTTGCCTACCATCACGCGGTGAATCGCCGCGGTGTTTTCTCCGTCTGTGAGCCACTTGCCATTGTAGATTTTTTCGTAACACTCGTCCTTCAGCTCGTAGAGAGTAACGGCCCCGCAAAGCTCCCCATCATCAACGAACAGGTGGCAGAAGCCATGCCTGATGTCATCCTCAAAAATTTCGCGCTGGGGGTAACCGTCCTGCCACTGATCCAGCCCCTTCGACTTCATATACTCCTGCGCCTGACGCACAAGCTTCATTATTTCGTCCAGGTCGTCAAAATATGCAAGCTTATGCTCCATGTTCCGCTCTCCTTGCCGCTCCAATGGCTGTAGCACATCCGGAATGCTTTGGTACTATGTATTCCGGCTGATAAAGCCTGTCAAACTTTGCGTAGCATTCCCCGGCAATTTTCGTCTGCGATAGACCGCCGGTGATAATTACAGTGTCCACCCCGTAACCGCCGCAGGCAAGCGCGGCATGGGAACCGGCAACCTCCAGAGCCATGTTGATTATAGCCGCAGCCCAGTCGGCTTCCGAGCCGTTGTCACCGCATTTCGCCAGATTGGAAGCCGTCAGGTCAGGCGGCAAGGTGTTTGTGCCTGAGAACAAATCCCGGATTTGAATATCGATGTGAGATAAATCTCCTGTTTCCGCCAGACTAAAGTAGTCAGGCATATCGGTTATGCCTGAGAGTTTTTTCGCCAGACCGCGGACTGTGCCGCTGCCCACTCCGGAACCTCCAATATGTCTGTATCCGCCGTTTTTGCACAGCACCAGAGCCGTTCCGGTTCCGAGGCTTACAACAACCGCGTCCCGTCGGTCTGCAAGCCATGTTCCGCCCTCACCCGTGGCCTCGATTTCCGGTATATTCACTACACGCACACCGTCGAGGGTCACCTTGCAGTTCTCTGCTCCGACACCGGTAACGGCTAGAGTTTCGATCTCAGCTTCCGCGAAGCCGAATTTGTTGACAACACTGCGCACCAATGCTCCGAAATCCTCGCTCCTGCCAAGCTGAAAGTAGGTAAACAGAACCTCTTCCGACTTGTATCCGGCGATTTTTACGGCGGACGCTCCTATGTCAAGACCGATGATCATAATGTATCCTCCTGCGCTGCGAGTTCAGCTTCAATCTCTGCAAGCAGCTTCAAATCAGCCTTTGTAGTAAATTCAAGTTTTTCATACATATCAGGTCTGCGGCGCATTGTGCGGATTATTGACTGTTTGCGCCGCCATTTATTTATGTTTGCATGGTGACCGCTGCGGAGAATTTCCGGCACTGCTCTGCCCTCCCAGATCTCCGGTCGGGTATACTGCGGATACTCCAAAAGACCGTCCCAGTGGCTCTCGCCGGTAAAGCACTCCTCGTCCGAAAGAACGCCGGGCACCATGCGGCAAACGCTGTCTGCAATCGCCATGGCGGGAATCTCGCCGCCGGTGAGCACAAAATCCCCCACGGAGATCTCCTCGTCCACACAGGCTTCGATGAACCGCTCGTCCACGCCCTCATAATGACCGCAGATAAGCACCAGATGGTCGTATTCATCTTTCAACTGCCGCGCCTTCGACTGGTCATACCGCGCTCCCTGAGCAGACAGATAGATCACCCGCGTTTTACGGTCCGGCGCGCACTCCAAAACAAAATCCAGACAGCTCTTTAGCGGCTGCGCCATCATAACGCAGCCCCAGCCGCCGCCGTAAGTGTAGTCGTCTACCTGACCCTGCCTGTTCTCAGTAAAGTCCCTTATCTGGACGCAATTGATCTCAATTATACCCTTCGCGGCAGCCCGGCCGAGAATGCTCTCGCCCAGTACGGCGCTCATGGTTTCCGGAAACAGGGTGAGGATATCAACCTTCATAAGAGGCAGTTTTTGTTCACTTGCAATAGAGTTTTCGTCCAAATTCTCACATCCCGTCAATCAGGCGGACAGTTATCCGCTTTCCTTCAACGTCGGTTTTGATGATGAATTCCGGCACCGCGGGAATCAGGATTTCCCTCTGGCCTGTTACAACATAGACCATCCCCGCCGGAAGCTCCAAAACATCTGTAAGTGTGCCCAGGCTGTTTCCTGCCTCGTCAACAATCTGAGCGCCCAATATATCTCCAATGAAAAAATGTCCCTTCGGCAGCCTTGCCTCGCTCCGGTCAATATAGACCGTTTTGCCCTTGAGCACCATGGCGGCGTTTACGTCCTCAACCCCCTCAAGCTGCGCAATGAGGAAGCTCTTGTGCGGCCTTCCGCTTTTCAGGCGGTATGCCCTGCCGTCAATATACAGGTTTTTGAAGGACTGCAGAAACTCGGCACTGTC
The DNA here is from genome assembly GCA_031552685.1 of Oscillospiraceae bacterium. Lineage (GTDB taxonomy): Bacteria > Bacillota > Clostridia > Oscillospirales > Oscillospiraceae > UBA2658. The sequence continues at coordinate 15,254 of JAVBMI010000023.1, read as the reverse complement.
CACCCACGGCTGAATGCGAACCTCGCCCCTTATGCCGTGAGTGTTTACAACACTTCCCGCTTCGAGATACTTTTCCATTCTTTGTTCTCCGATTAAGATAATTTGCTCTGCAAATAAATTTAACTGCGTCTGTGGCATTTCATTAACAAATGGTTCAAGGGGGGGCAAAAATGCCCCCCAAAAGACCATATCAGTCCATGATTTCCACAGACACTTTTTTGCCCTGCCGCTGAGCGACAGCGCGCATCAGGATGCGGATTTCCTTGACTATCCTGCCCTGACGGCCAATTACTTTGCCCATGTCACCCTCAGCGACACGAACCTCGAGGATGGTTTCACCGTTCTGTTCCCTTTCGGTTACACTGACCTCATCGGGCTTGTCCACGAGGTTTTTTGTGATGTAGATTAAGAGTTCTTTCATACTCGTGAGTCTCCTAGCCTGAATGGGTTTTTTGGACATTGCTGTCCAAACTACATGACACCGTCATTAGATTACTTCTGCTTTCTTCAGCAGTGAGCGGACTGTCTCTGTGGGCTGTGCGCCGTTGGAGAGCCAGTACTTTGCGCGCTCAGCGTCAACCTTAACTCCCGCAGGAGTGGTAAGGGGATCATAAGTGCCGATTTCCTCGATAAATTTGCCGTCACGGGGAGCGCGGGAATCAGCAACAATGATTCTGTAAAACGGGTTTTTCTTGGCGCCCATTCTACGAAGTCTGATCTTGACCATCTATATTCACCTCCATATATAGTCTGTCTATATGCAATCGCCGTAAGGCGGTGCAAACACTGTTTTGCGGCCGTGCTGCCGCACTAGAACGGCAGCATACCCTTGGGCATATGCTTGCCCTTTTTGCCGCTGCCGGCCATCTGCTTGGCCATGTTGCGGGTCATTTCAAACTGCTTTATAAGGCGGTTGACGTCCACCACCTCTGTGCCGCTGCCGGCGGCGATGCGCTTTTTGCGGCTGCTGCCCAGCACCTGCGGGTTCTCGCGCTCATAAGGGGTCATAGAGCGGATTATCGCCTCGGTTCGTGCCATGCCCTTTTCGTCGACGGTCGCACCCTTGAGTGCCTTGGAATCTATACCCGGGAGCATGGCGGCAATGTCCTTGATGTCGCCCATATTCCTTAGGGATTCAAGCTGATCAAGGTAGTCCTCAAAGGTGAACTGGTTCTTTCTCAGACGCTCCGCCATCTTCATTGCCTTTTTCTCGTCAAAGCTCTGCTCGGCCTTTTCGATGAGAGTCAGAACATCGCCCATGCCGAGAATTCTGGAAGCCATGCGTTCCGGGTGGAAGGCTTCGATATTATCAAGCTTTTCGCCGATACCGACAAATTTGATGGGCTTGCCCGTTACCGCGCGAACCGAAAGTGCCGCGCCGCCTCTCGCATCGCCGTCCAGCTTTGTCATCAAAACGCCGGTCAAGCCCAGCGCCTCGTCAAAGGCGGAGGCGGCGTTCACAGCGTCCTGTCCTGTCATGGCATCGACCACCAGCATAATTTCAGCCGGATTTGTCGCTGACTTGATGGCTTTTAGCTCATCCATAAGCTGCTCATCGATGTGCAGGCGGCCTGCCGTGTCCAAAAATACAAGATCGTTACCGTGGCGCTTTGCGTGCTCGATGGCAGCCTTGGCAATTGCCACCGGTTCCGCCTGACCCATCTGAAAAACGGGAATGTCGAGCTGGGCACCGACAGTTTCGAGCTGCTTTATCGCAGCGGGACGGTAAATGTCGCACGCGACAAGAAGCGGACGCTTGCCCTGCTTTTTCATAAGGCCTGCAAGCTTGGCCCCGTTCGTGGTTTTGCCCGCGCCCTGAAGTCCGACCAGCATAACGATGCTTGGTGACTGCGAGGAGATATTCAGCTTAACATTCTCCGAACCCATAAGGGCGCAGAGCTCTTCGTTGACGATTTTTACGACCATCTGCGCGGGAGAAAGGCTCTCAAGCACATCCTGCCCGACAGCGCGTTCGCTGACCTTGGAAACAAAGTCCTTAACGACCTTGTAGCTCACGTCCGCCTCTAGTAGGGCGAGGCGAACCTCGCGCATGGCGTCTTTTATATCCGCTTCCGTGAGGCGGCCCTTGCCGCGAAGCTTTTTAAATGCCGCCGAAAGTTTTTCGGAAAGGCTTTCAAATGCCATATCTATACCTCAATAGCTAATGCTTTCAAGTTTGCCGCGAAGGGCTTCACAGAGCTCTCTCGCCCTGCCCTCAGACAGGGTTTGCAGCTCAATTAAGTCGCCGCGCATTTCTTCGATAGTCTTCTTTTGCTCGGAGAATTTATTGATAATCCCGATTTTCGCCTCGGTTTCCCTCAGCGTTGCCTCCGCACGGACGATGAGGTCACGCGCGCCCTGACGGGAGATCCCCATGATTTCGGCGATTTCGGCGAGGGACAGATCCTCATTGTAGTGCATGGCGAAGCACTCGCGCTGTTTTTGTGTTAAGAGCTCGCCGTAAAAGTCGAGCAGCATGGTCATCTCATGGGTTTTGTCACTCATATTTGCCACCCTCCCCGAAAAGAAGCTGTAAAGGTAAAACCCTTAACAGTTTGCATTTTACTGCATAAGCAGGACCTTGTCAAGTATTTTTACTTTACACTTAAAGACACCGCAAACCAAAGCCGCGCCGCCTTATCCACCCGAAAAAGAATAATACGATGCCAGATAGGAAAAACTGTAAATCATCAACGGAAAAGAGGTACACAAATGGCACTTTACGGTTCCGAACTGAGCATAGACGAGAGCGGACTTGCTCTTTACGGCGAAAATGTCGCAAGACTTCTGCGGATTACAGGCAAAACCCGCTGTTCCGCTTTGGCAAAGCCGCTGTCCGATGACATGAGCAGCCTTCAGAAGCGTTATGAGGAGCTGGGCGCTATCTATGGCGGAAACCGCGGTACCCCTCCTGTTGCCGAATGGCTGCTGGATAACTTTATGCTCGCCCGCTGCGAGGGTTTGAAAGCTGCCGACGAACTCAAGCAAAGCGCAAAACTGGATTGTGAAAAGGGCACCCCAGCTCTTTTCTGGCTCTGTCTTTGCCTTGTACGCTGCGGAAACGGAAAAGTGACCACAGAACGCTGCCGCCTGTTCTTCCAGGGCTGCCAGACAGTCTATGTGCTCAACGCCAAAGAGCTTTCCCTCTTTGTGTCCATGCTACGGACAGCGCTTATTTCCGAGCTTGCGGCGCTATACGGCGAGGGAACGCTCACTGATGAGAGCGCCGTGTCTGCCGAAAGACTTTTCACCTCCTTAAGACTGGTTTCCACCTTTGATTTTTCCGAGCTTCTGCAGGAGATCGACAAGGTTGAGCAGCTCTACCGTCTGGATCCGGCGGGGGTATATCCTCTGATGGCGGAAAAGACCCGCGCATATTATAAGGAGCAAACCGCGAGGCTGGCAAAAATACGCCGTGTGAACGAGCTGAGGGTGGCTGAGCGTGTGCTTTTCCTAAGCAGGGGCGTACACGACGAGCGACAGCACATGGGCTACTGGCTCTTCGCCCGGCCGTTGGGCCGCAAGCCTTACGCTGCAAACGGTACGGTGTATATCATTTTTAATATTCTGCTGACGCTGCTCGTCAGTTTTTTTATCGCGTCGGGTTTTGATCTGCCCTTTCTCTTTCTGCTGCTGGTTTTCCCCATATCTGAGATAGTCAAGTTCCTGATCGATCTTATTATGCTCTCATTGTTGCCTCCCGCTCATGTTCCGCGCATGGAGCTGGAAAACGGCGTTCCGCAGGATGGGCGTACTCTCTGTATTATCTCTGCTCTGATGACAAATGAAACGAGCGGCCCGAAGCTCGCCAGACGGCTGGAGGAATACCGCCTTGCAAACCGCGGAGCGGGTGAAAACCTGCTCTTCGGCATTCTCGGAGATTTACCGGATGCGGATGATGAAACTGCTGAAAATGACCAAGGCGTAATCTCCTCCGCAAAGGAGGCTATTGACGCTCTGAACGAAAAATATGGCGGCGGATTTTTCTTCCTGATACGCCCGCGAAAATATAATGACCGAGACCTAAAATACATGGCGCACGAACGCAAACGCGGCGCAATAACGGAGCTCGCCCGCCTGCTGTGTGAGCGTGATTCCTCTGTCGACTGCGCCGCGGGAAGCGTTCTGGCGCTTCGAGGCGTGCGCTATATCCTAACTCTGGATGAGGACACGCGCCTCGTGCCCGACTCGGCACTTGAATTCATCGGCGCTATGCTGCACCCGCTAAATAAGCCTGTTATGGACAGGCGCAGCAGAAAAATCGTTTCCGGTCACGCAATTATTCAACCCCGCATGGGCACAGAGCTCGCCTGTGTTGCGAAAAGCGCTTTCTCCCGTGTTTTTGCCGGACAGGGCGGCGCTGACCCCTACGGCTGTGACTGCAGTGAGCTTTATATGGATGCCTTCAAAAACGGCGGTTTTTCCGGCAAGGGCATCATTGACGCGCAGGCTTTTCTGGCCTGCCTGGATGACAGGATTCCCGAAAATGCCGTGCTCTCGCACGACGCACTTGAGGGAGGTTTCCTGCGCGGGGGACTGATGAGCGACCTTGAGCTGCTTGACAGCTACCCCTCAGATATAAGCTCATACTATAAGAGGATGCACCGCTGGACGCGCGGCGACTGGCAAAACCTCCCTTGGCTGTTTTCGCGCGGACGCGCCCTGAGTCACATCGACAAATTCAGGCTCTTCGACAGCGTTCGAAGAAGCCTGCTCCCGCCGGCGTATTTCGTTGCCTTCGCCCTTGCGTTTTTCATGCCCGTCAGCGGTGCGGGCACCGTTGCTCTAACCGCTTTGTTTACAATATGCCTGCGGCTTTTGCAGGCCATCATACAGAACCTTTTTGTCGATGTGAGCAGCTCGCGTCAGCGGCTGCGAAGCCGATTGATTCGCGGAGTAAACGAATCGCTGCTCCGGGTGCTCATCTATCTTATGCTGCTGCCTTATGAAGCATATGTCTGCCTGACGGCGGCGGTAACTGCGCTTTGGCGGATGCTGATCACGCACAGAAACATGCTCAACTGGACTCCCGCCTCAGTCTTTGACAGCAAGGGGCAAAGCGCGCAAAAATACTACGGCACAATGTGGTTTGCGCCCGTCGCGGGGCTTGCCATCCTGCTTCTGGCACCGTCAGTTATCGGCAAAACCGCCGGGCTCATCTGGCTTTTTACTCCCGCCATGGCGCTTTCCCTTTCACGTCCGACAAAACACAGGGCATCAGAGTTGTCCCCTGAGGACAAACGCTATCTTCTGAGCTCCGCAGCAAAGATATGGGCGTTTTTTGAGGAGTTTTGCAGCCCTGTTGACCACTTTCTGCCCCCCGATAACTTTCAGGAGCGCCCACCCGTGGGAATAGCGCACCGCAGCTCGCCGACCAATATCGGCCTTTGCCTGCTCAGCTGTCTTGCCGCCATTGATTTGGGTATTACCAGGCGAGAAACGGCGCTCGGCATCATCGAGAATGTTCTGGCGACCTGCCGCCGTTTGCCCAAATGGAACGGGCACCTCTACAATTGGTACGACACCCGCAGTCTGAAGCCGCTGCATCCAGCCTATGTTTCAACGGTTGACAGCGGCAATCTCGCAGTTTGTCTGATTATCCTCCGCGAGGGACTGCTGGAACTCGAGCTGCCTTTGCTGGCTCAGCAGTGCGAAGACCTTTTGACGCCCATGTCCTTTGAGCCTCTTTACGATAAAAAACGCCGTCTGTTCTCCATCGGCGTTGACACCGACAAAGGTGGTATATCCAAGAGCTACTACGACCTGCTCGCGAGCGAGGCGCGCACTTCCAGCTTCATCGCCATCGCGCGAGGGGATGTCCCGCGCAAGCACTGGCGCAGTCTCAGCCGCGCCCAAGTAAAAAGCGGACAGCGCCGCGGTATGGTCAGCTGGACGGGCAGCAGCTTTGAATACCTGATGCCCAGACTTTTTTTCAAGCATTTGCCCGGTTCCATGCTCTACGAAACCGACCGCTTCTGCGTTGATGTTCAAAAACAGAGGTGCAAAAAGCGCGGGCTGCCATGGGGCATTTCCGAGAGCGCCTATTACAGTCTGGATTCTTCTCTCAATTATCGCTACAAAGCACATGGCTGCGCTACACTCGCACTAAAGCGCGGCATGGACAAAGAGCTTGTCGTTTCGCCCTACAGCAGCTTTCTTGCGCTGCCCTGCGGAGCAAAATCGGCAATTGAGAACCTTCACGAGCTGGATTTGATTGCCCCTCAGGAGAAATACGGTTTTTGGGACGCGGTCGACTTCAGCAGCCACAGAACCGATGGGGAAAAGGGTGAAATCGTCCGCTGCGCAATGGCTCACCACTTGGGTATGAGCATCGTGGCGATTGCAAACTGTCTGTGCTGCGACACGATGCCGCGCCGCCTGATGCGCGACCCGGCAATGTCGGCTTACTCCTGTCTGCTGGAGGAAAAGCTGCCTCTGGGCGGCCTCGTCCTGCGGCGCAGGGAAGCCAAAACCCCCGAAAAGCCGCCTCGCGCGGGGTCCATTTTTTGGGAAAAACGCGGAGATTTTACCGACTTTTCCGCACCTGAATGCTGTGCGCTTTCAAACGGCTCTTACAATCTTATGTTAACCGATTCGGGCTCCTCCTTCCCGCGTTGGAAGGGAATTATTCCCTACTTCACGCCGGAGGAAACGCCTGCGGAAAGCCACGGTTTGGATCTGTGGCTTCTGCGCGGCGGCGATTTGGTTTCACTGCTCCCAGATCCGTCGGCGGGCGAAAGCTGCAAAAATCAATGGGAGTTTAACCTTTCCGGTGCCAGGTTCTCAACGGTCAGAAAGGACATCCGCTGCCAAACGACAATCGCGGTTTCCGCGGAAAACATCGGCGAAAGGCGGAAAATAGCCGTCAGTCCGATTGCCGACATGCAGGAGACCTGCAAGCTGATTGTCGGCTTTAGACCGGTTCTGGCATCGTATTATGATTATGTAAACCATCCCGCATTCTATGGACTGGGTCTGGAGGCCTATGAGCTTGATGGAACGCTGATGATTCACCGGCTCAGGCGAAATGAGAGTCCAGAGTGTTATCTCTGTCTTGCCTGCTCCGGACAGGCGGAGTTTTCCGCGCGCCGCGACCTTGTCCCCGGCAGAGGCGGTATGGCCGCCGCGGTTGAGCAAAATCTCCCCGGCGAGCTCGGCGCGCTCAATGACCCCTATGTTTGCGCAAGCATCGAGCTGCGTCTCGCCCCCGGCACAGACAGTGCAGTGAGCATTGCTCTGGCAGTCTCAAGCGACGAGAAGGGCGCATTTGATGCGGCGCACAGGATCCTGATTGAGACTGAAGTCCGCGCTGCAGATTTCACTGCCTCTTACGCCAAGAGCATGGGAATGAACGAAAAGCAGCTTGAGCTTGCTCTAGAGCTGCTAAAAACCATCACCTATCCCGCCCCGCGCACTGTCAACGTGCCTGTCAGCGAGCTTTGGCGCTTTGGTGTTTCCGGTGATTTGCCGATTGTTACCGAGTGCATAAACAGCAGCGATGACCTCGACAAGGCTGCTTCAATGGTGCTTGCACACAATCTGCTTTGCGCTCTTGAGCGACCCTTCGCTCTGGTTTTCATCACCGATGAGGGTGGCGACTACATGCGCCCGCTCGCCGGGAGCATAGAAAACCTGCGCCGTGGCCCTGGTGGCGGCAGTTCTCTGATTTACGCTGCGGATCGCTCACAGGATTTGGAGGCACTTACTGCATATTCCGTTTCCGGCAGAGAGCGTCCCATCAGCGGACGCAGCCTGCAGTATCTCATGCCTGCTGACAAACTTGCGCCGGTTCAGGATTACCCAGACCTGAACTGGTCGGAGGATTTGTCGTTCAGCTTTGATATAGCAAAATCTCTGCCGCCGAGGGCCTGGGGCAACATGCTCTCGAACGGGCACTTCGGGTTCTTTGCAACGGACTGCGGCACTGGGCATATGTGGTTTGAAAACGCCCGCGAATATCATATCAACCGATGGCTCTGCGATGCTCAGACCACCGTCGGCACAGAGCAGCTTACACTCGGCGGAAAAACTGTTTTTGCCGATGCTCAGGATGACTGCCGCGTGACCTACGGCTTCGGCTTCGCCCGCTGGGAAAAGGAGCTCGGCAGCACACTAATAACCACTGAAGGCTTTGTTCCCGAGGATACCAACGCCCGTGTTTTCATCATCACCTGGGAGGGGGGGAGTCTGCCGATGACATGGTTTACCGACCTTGTTATGGGCGGCGCCGCCATGCCGGGGCGCGGACTGAGCGTTGAACTTGACGACGGCATGATCACCTCCCGAAACATTGACAGCCCGTACCCGGATTTTCCCTTCCGCGTCTGCGCCAACACGAGCTTCGGTACTCCCTGCACTCTCCGAGAAAAGTGGCTGCGCGGTGACAGACATGCTGATTGCAACGCAGTTGACAGCCTAGGTATTTCCTGCGAGGTCACAAGCCCCTTTATCCTCGTCTGCGGCTGCGACGAGCCGGAAAAACTGAGGGAGCTGTGCGATTATGAAAGAGCTGCTTCTCTGCTCAAGAGCACGCAGGAGTTCTGGAGCAGCAGTGTTTCAAGAATAAAAGTGAATACTCCGCTGCCCTCTCTGGACAGGCTCATAAACGGCTGGCTGCCCTATCAGACGCTGGCCTGCAGACTGCGCGGTCGCTGTTCTATTTATCAGAGCGGCGGCGCAACCGGCTTTCGGGATCAGCTGCAGGACGCGGTGAGTCTAATTTTACTCGACCCTGCCCTTGCCCGTAAGCAGATTCTGGAATGCTGCCGTCATCAGTATGAACAGGGCGACGTCATGCACTGGTGGCACAGACTGCAGAGCGAGGTTCGCGGAGTCCGCACCCGCTGCAGTGACGATTTGCTCTGGCTGCCGTGGGCACTGTGCGAATATATCGAGAAAACCGGAGACGAGAGCATGGGCGGCACTCTTATTCCGTGGCTCAGCTCTCCTCCGCTCAAGGACGGCGAGCATGACCGCTATGAGAGGGCAGTTTATTCCGACAGCTCCGACAGTGTTCTGGAGCACTGTAAACGCGCTTTGGAAATCATCTGCTTCCGCGGCGCGGGCGCACACGGACTGCTGAAAATCGGCGGCGGAGACTGGAACGACGGTATGAATCTCGTGGGCGGGGACGGCATGGGTGAGAGTGTTTGGCTCAGCTGGTTTTTTTCACACACTGCCCACCGCTTTGCCGAACTTCTCAGGCGAGCCGAAGAGGATTCCGCCGCCGAAAGCCTTGAAATCAAGGCGGCCGAAATCGGCAGGCACGCCAATCTCGCCTGGGACGGCCAGTGGTTTCTGCGCGGCTACTATGACGACGGCTCCCCGCTCGGCAGCGAATCTCAGAAGCACTGCCGAATAGACTCGATAGCTCAGAGCTTTGCCTCGCTCTGCCCTGAAGCCGACAAAGAGCGCGTAAATCAAGGTCTGACGAGCGCCTCCCAACGCCTCTTTGACCATGAAAACAGGATAATCAAACTCTTCGAGCCGCCCTTTGAAAACTCCGACCCCTATCCCGGCTATATCGAAAGCTATGGCGCGGGCTTCCGCGAAAACGGCGGACAGTATACCCATGCTGCTGTCTGGCTGATGATGGCAATGCTGAGGGAGAACCGCCTGGACGAGGCACTGGAGCTCATTTCCGCGCTGATTCCTGAGGACAAGCCCGGCGTGATCTACGAGGCGGAACCCTATGTTTTGGCAGCAGATATTTACTCAAATCCCGCCTGTGTCGGAATGGCAGGCTGGAGCTGGTACACCGGCGCTGCAGGCTGGTTCTGGCGGGTCATTACTGAAGAGCTTTTCGGCATCAGAATGAATAAGGGCATTGTATCCGTGCGGCCAAACTTGCCGGATGCCTGGGCATCGCTTCCTTTATCAATTGAGATGGACGGTAAAACTATCTGGCAGCAAAACAGCAAAGATGCAAATAATTAATAATTTTGTTGTATTCAAACGTTAGCAAATGTGTTACAATCATTGGGATTAATAGGTAAATATTATTTCCAGCCCTCGAAGCGAAGCACAGCTTTACCACAGAGAAAATGAGGATATTACGGAACAGCTTTTCGCAGCTCCCGTCTTTCACCGAGGCAAAGCCCAGCGAAGCGGGTCTTGTTCGATTGAGGAGGAACAGCGGAAAGAGCCGGCTTTTCGGCTTCAGCCGGAAAGCGGTGAACGCAGTCCGCGACGACGACGGAGGGGTCAGATATTGAAATCAACCACTGAAACCATCATGCCGAATGTGATGCTTACCTGCCTCACGACCGATAAATTCAAAACCGGCAGTCTGAGCGTCAACCTTCTTGCCCCGCTCAGCCGTGAAACCGCGTCCATGAACGCGCTCATTCCGAGCGTCCTGCGCCGCGGCTGCATAACCTATCGCGACATGCAGGCAATTTCCTCAAAGCTCGATTCGCTCTACGGCGCGAGTCTTAAGCCGACTGTGGGCAAGAAAGGCGAAATCCAGACCATCGGTTTTTTCGCGGATTTTGCGGATGAAGCCTTCATTCCTGCCGGAGGCAATACTTTGGAAGAAATGACTGCGCTGTTGAGTGAGATTTTGCTGATGCCAAACACGAGCGGCGGTCTGCTCAGGCGTGAATTTGTCGAAAGTGAAAAGGAACAGCTGCTTGACCAGATACGCGGCCGTATTAACGATAAGCGCGCCTACTCGATTCTCCAACTTTTTGAGAACATGTGCGTCATGGAAAACTACAGCGTGGACAAGCTCGGAACCGAGCTGACCGCCGAGAGTATAACTCCCCTTGCTCTGACACGCCATTATCACGAGCTGCTGGCAAACGCCCCGATCGAGTTTTTCTACTGCGGCAGCGCAAAGCCCGACAGGGTAAAGGCCGCGATAAAGGCATCTTTCGCAGCGCTGCCCCGCACAAATGAGGAGCCGGACATCGGAACTGACGTTTGGCTAACCCCCCTTGAGGAAAACTATCGCTATTTTGAAGATGTTTTGCAGGTAACCCAGGGCAAGCTCGCAATAGGCTTTCGTCTTGGCGACTGTATGGAGGAGCCGGACACTGCTGCGATCAAGGTATTCAACGGCATTTTTGGCGGCTGCGTAACCTCAAAGCTATTTATGAACGTGCGCGAAAAGCTCTCCCTGGCTTACTTTGCAAGCTCGCTCGTAGATTTGCATAAGGGTATTCTTGCCGTATCTTCCGGCATTGAGTTTGACAAATATGATGATGCGCTCAATGAAATATTCCTCCAGCTTGAGGCTGTAAAATCCGGAGATTTCACAGATGACGAGCTTGATGCGGTAAAGCGTTCAATCGCCGGTGATTACAGGTCAATTGAGGACAGTCCCCGCGCGCTGGACGACTATTATCTCAACCAGATGCTTATAGGTCCCGGCTGCTCACCATCGGAGCTCGCCCTGCTGGTCGAGGAGGTCACGCGGGAAAAGGTCATTGATGTCGCCGCCGGTGTACAGTGCGATGCCGTATATTTTCTGCGCGGGCCGAAAAACGGCGAGGCGCTCTCTGAACAGTCACAGGAGGATGCCTGATGGAAACAAAACGCTTTGACAAAATTGCAGAAACTCTGATAAGTGAAACTCTGCCCAACGGGCTTACAATAAACATCGTTCCGCGCCCGGAATTCAACAAGAGCTATGCCATGTTCGCAACAAATTACGGCGGGGCGGACAGACGCTTCAAGCTGGGCGGTCAGTGGATCGACACCCCCGCTGGCGTCGCGCATTTTTTGGAGCATAAAGTGTTCGACATGCCCTACGGCAACGCTTTGAACGAGCTCTCGGCCAACGGCGCATCTCCCAACGCTTTTACCAGCTCCGGCATCACCGCCTACCATTTTGAGTGCACTGACCTTTTTTATGAGAATCTCAAAATTCTTCTCGAATTTGTTTCCACTCCCTACTTCACTGCGGAGAGCGTTCAAAAGGAACAGGGTATTATCGGTCAGGAAATACGCATGGTTGAGGACTCCCCCGGTTATGTGGTTTACAACAATCTCCTGCGCTGCCTCTACGCAAGCAACCCTGTTCGCGACTCAGTGGCGGGAACTGTTGAGAGTATTGCCGAAATAACCGATGAAACTCTCAACCACTGCCACAGCATGTTCTATAATCCGTCAAACATGACCCTTGCAGTGGTCGGCAATGTTGACCCGTCAAAGGTCATTGCAATGGCTCGCGATATCCTCCCGTCAGAGGGCGGAGAAGTTCCAAAGCGTGACTACGGTGAGCCGGAAACCGGCATACCGGAACCAAAACAAAAAACTGTTGCCATGGAGGTATCCGCTCCGCAGTTTTTGTTCGGCTGTGTTATGAAGCCGGAATCCGGACGCGATCGGCTAAAGCAAATGCTCACCGGTGAAATCGCTCTGAAACTGCTGCTGGGCAGGAGCTCCCCGCTTTTTAACGCATTGTACACCGAGGGTCTGATAAACGGCGGCTTTGACTATGAGCTTGACTACACAGCAGGCACCGCCATGCTCATGGTCGGAGGTGAGAGCCGCGATGTGGACACCTTGATGGCGAGATTCCGCGAATATGTTTCGACGATTTGCCGGGACGGCATTGACAGCGGCGCCTTTGAGAATATAATGAAAGCAAAATACGGCAACGAGCTGCGCGCGGCGGCATCTTTCTCAACTCTGGCGCACGCCTTGTCGGCCGGTGCTTTTGCGAATTTCTGCCCGCTGGATTCATTTGATATTTTGACCGAAATCACAGCTGCCGACGTTCTCGCCTTCATCAGCACGAATATGTCGGACGACAAAATCGCCCTGTCGGTCATCACGCCGAATACCACGGAATAAAGGAGGAAACAGTATGGTAGAAAGTGTTCCCAACGGCATAATAACATTCCCCATGTTCGGCGAGGGCTTCTCCCTCAATCCCCCGTCCTCCTTCCGCTTATGGGCGTCCGGCCCCGAAATATACTGGTACGGCGTTATTATCGCGGTCGGCTTCGTGCTGGCTTACCTCTATGTCGATTATTACAGAAAAAAAGTCGGCCTGTCCGCCAACGATTATCTGGATTTTCTGCTCTGGGCAGTTCCCTCCGGCATAGTCGGAGCCAGAATATACTATGTCATCTTTAACTTCTCTCAATTTCAGGACAATTTGTGGGGCATATTCAATACACGGGCCGGCGGACTTGCGATATACGGCGGCGTGATAGGCGCTGCAATCGCGATAATTCTCGTTGCAAGGCACAAAAAAATCCCCGCTGCCGCGATTTTGGACTGTGCGGCGCCGGGTCTGCTTATAGGGCAAACCGTCGGGCGCTGGGGAAACTTCATGAACCGTGAGGTTTTTGGCTTCGAAACGGACATTTTCTGCCGCATGGGTCTGACCGACGCCGCCGGAAAAACGATATATGTGCACCCGACCTTCCTGTATGAATCGATATGGAATCTTATCGGGCTGCTGCTGATCCATTTTTTCACCAAGCACGGCAAACGCAAGTACGACGGTCAAGTGTTTGCTATTTACATAGCGTGGTACGGCTTGGGCCGCGCATTTATCGAAGGCATCCGCACAGACACACTCAAGCTCTTTGGCACAAGCCTCAAGGTTTCGCAGGTTCTGGCAGTCCTGACCTTCATCATCGCAGCTGCATTTCTTGCCTACAACGGCTCAAAGGAGCACCCTCCTGAGAAGCTGTATGTTAACAGGCCGCAGGCATCCGGTGATGATAAAACCGCTGTAGAAAGCGAAGACTAATCAGCAAACATATTAATATGTATGAAATTACCCAATTACATTAGGAGGAAATTACTATGGCAGACATCAACAACATCAAAGATACCGTTCTCAACACACTGGGGACAGTTGCCGGAAAGGTCGGAGACCTGACCGACAAAGCTATGGACAAGGCAAAAGAAATGGCACGCATCACAAAGCTTAACATGGAGCTCAACTCCGAGAAATCCACTATGGAGAAAACCTACACGGAAATCGGCAAGCTCTATTATGAGACCAACGGCACAAATCCGGACAGTTTCTTCGTTCAGCTGTGTGACGAAATAACGCTCGGCAAGGAAAAAATCGCTGAACTTCAGGAAGAGATAGCCAGCATAAAGGCCGCTTCCAAGAATTCTGACGGCAGCATAGAGGTGGAATTCTCCGAAATATCTGAGGACGAATTCGAAAAAACCGACGCTCCCGCTGAGGAGAAAAGCTCCGACTGCTCCTGCGGCTGCTCCGAGCACAAGGAAAACTAGACAAAAAAACATCGCCACCGTTTTGGTGGCGATGTTTTTTTTATTCCTGCGTAAGATCCGGCTCCGGAATCTTTACAAACATTAAATCCAGGTCGGCATCCGGCTCTATTCCCGCAACCTTGGCAGTGTATGAATACTGCCAAAAATCATGTGCATAGTAGAGGTCGGGATATGCTCCCGGCGCCGCAGACCACAGCACGAGCTGCGAGAGCCTGCCCAGCTCATAATCATGGTAGCCCTGGCTGCGGTAAAAATACACACCCGGCTCGTAACCCGCTCCGGCGATAACCTCAGAAAACGCAAGGCAGCAGTCGGTAATTGAATCCGTCATCGTATCTGTTCGGGTCTCCCCCACGCCGTCAACCGGTTCCCAATCGAAAAACACAGGCAGCGATACTTCATAGCCTTCGATCAGCGTTAGCAGATATCTCGCTTCCTCCGCTGCTTCGGTCTTGCTCACCGCCTGAGAGAAGAAGTATATCCCGACCTCAATCCCGGCTGCCAGAGCATCCTGAATGTTCTGCCTAAAGAACCTGTCCTCGTTCAGGCCGCCGGAGCTGTAGCCCCTGTATCCCGCTCGTATGACGGCAAATTCGATCCCGTCACCCGCAACAGCCTGCCAGTCGATTTCCAGCTGATGCTCGGATACGTCGATGCCTCGCTTAGCGGTATAGCCATGACCTACATAGTCAACAAATTTTCCGGCTGCAACAAATTCCGAAGACTTAAATGCCGAAACTTCAAGTTCCTCCTCGGGCACGATCCATATCATATCACCTGCGCCGTTCGGTACCTGCACCATCCCCTCATGCGGGTCGTATTCCTCCTTTCTGCAGGAGGAAAGCGTCAATAGGACTGCCGTCAATAGCAATATGTTTATAACCATACTCAGGCCGCTGTATTTTTTCATAAGAAAACCTTTCAGGATATTGAACTTCAAACTGCACATCATAGTATCGTGTTAAAGTAATTCTGGCCTAGCCTATGATGGCCTTCTCCAGTTTTATACCATATTTGCATCAAATTCGCAAACCTAGTCGAAA
>JAVBMI010000007.1:0-76465 GCA_031552685.1 Oscillospiraceae bacterium | reverse complement strand
AGGCAGCCGCTTCTTTTTACACAAAAGCTATCATTTACCTTTAATGTATTTATCAATACTTTCAGCAGCGGTTTTCCCTGCACCCATCGCCAGAATAACTGTTGCGGCGCCAGTAACGGCATCCCCCCCGGCAAACACGCCCTCGCGGCTGGTTACCCCGCACTCATCGGCTATAATGCAGCCGCGTCCGTTTGTTTCCAAGCCTTGGGTTGTTGACTTTATCAGCGGATTCGGGCTTGTTCCGATTGAGACTATTACAGCGTCCACATCAAGTACAAAGTTTGAGCCCTCGATATCAACAGGTTTGCGGCGACCGCTCTCGTCCGGCTCTCCCAGCTCACAGCGCTGGCATTCTATTCCTCTCACATATCCGTTTTCATCACCATGAATTACAATAGGATTATTGAGGAGCTTAAAAATAATCTCTTCCTCCATCGCGTGGTGTACCTCCTCCTTACGTGCGGGAAGTTCATCCAAACTGCGTCGGTAGATTATGTAAACCTCCTCCGCACCCATACGCTTTGCGCAACGCGCGGCATCCATGGCCACATTTCCGCCGCCGACAACAGCGACTCGCTTTGCGGCTTTGACAGGAGTGTCATATTCAGGAAGATACGCTTTCATCAAATTAATGCGCGTTAAATACTCGTTGGCGGAATATACCCCCAACAGGTTTTCCCCCGGGATGTCCAAAAACTGCGGCAGTCCCGCGCCTGAGCCTATAAAAACAGCCTCAAAGCCGTCATCAAAAAGCTCGTCCACACTCAGTGCTCTGCCAATGACGGCGTTCAAAACAAATCTCACCCCCATGGCAGCCAGATTGTCAATCTCGCTCTGAACGATGTCTTTAGGAAGGCGAAACTCCGGGATGCCATATACAAGAACGCCTCCGGCCTTGTGGAAGGCCTCGAAAACCGTAACGTCATAACCTAGGCGCGCTAAATCTCCCGCGCAGGTCAGTCCGGCGGGGCCGGAACCAATAACCGCGATTTTGCGACCGTTCGGCAGCAAGGGCTTGTCCGTCAGCTCGCACTTTGCATTCTCGCGGGCAAAATCGGCGACAAATCTTTCGAGTCTCCCGATTCCTACCGGTTCTCCCTTGATGCCGCGGACACACCTGCCCTCGCACTGGCTCTCCTGGGGACAAACCCTGCCGCAAACGGCCGGGAGCGCGTTTGTGGCGGTGATTATCCTGTAGGCGGCCTCAAAATCGCCCTGGGCAACTCTCACTATAAACTCGGGTATCTGTACATTAACAGGGCAGCCTGCAACACAGGGTCTGTTTTTGCAGCTGAGGCAGCGCTTTGCTTCACTCATTGCCGTTTCAGCCGTATAGCCTGTTGCAACCTCAAGAAAGTTCTTGTTGCGCACTAGGGGAGGCAGTTCAGGCATCGGGTTTTTTATGGGAGACATATCAGCCATTTTGCGTTCCTCCCGTCAGTTTGCACTCATGTTCGCGCATATCAGCTTCTTCACTTTTATAAAAAGCGCCGCGCTTTAGCAGCTCGTCCCAGTCTACAAGATGCCCGTTAAATTCAGGGCCGTCCACGCAGGCAAACTTGGTTTCCCCGCCAACGGAAACACGGCAGCCGCCGCACATACCCGTGCCATCGACCATTATCGGGTTCAGCGAAACAATCGTTTTGATGCCGTAAGGCTTGGTAACGGCACAGACGAATTTCATCATCACGCCGGGGCCTATTGCGACCACTTCGTCATAGTTTCTGCCGGAGTCAATAAGCGATTTGAGCTTATCAGTAGTAAAGCCCTTTTCCCCATAGCTGCCGTCGTCAGTTGTAATGTAAAGATTAGTTGAGCTATCGCGCATTTCATTTTCGAGAATCACAATATCGCTGCTGCGAAACCCTGCAATCATGTCCACTTCAACTCCCGCTTCATGCATCGCTTTCGCAACGGGGTAGGCAATCGCACAGCCGACGCCGCCGCCGACAATTGCGACACGCTTCAGCCCTTCAATCTCCGTTGGTTTTCCGAGGGGGCCGACAAAGTCGAGAATATATTCTCCTTCATTCATGGCGGCAAGACGCATCGTCGCCTTCCCCACCGGCTGGAACATGATAGTCACGGTTCCGGATGCGCGGTCATAGTCTGCAATAGTGAGAGGAACCCTCTCTCCAAATTCATCCGCGCGGAAAATAATAAACTGTCCCGCAAGGCATTTGCGCGCGACAAGCGGAGCCTCAACGACCATTTCTACTGTCGTCCCCGACTCGTTGAGCATTCTTTTTTTTACGATTTTATACATAGGGCTATCCCCCATTTTGGTATAGAATAATTTATTAAACACGCGCCTGCTCAACAGCGAGCAAGCGCGTGTCTTATTTCGCTTGTTTATTATTATAGCATAAATCAAGCCTTATGCGAGAAAAAATATTCGAATTCCATAATTTTGTACAGTTTGACTTATTCTGTGCGCAACGCCTCCACTGCGTCCTTGCGTGACGCCATTCTCGCGGGTATGTGTCCGCCGAGGACGGTCAGCACTGTACTGATGATGACGAGATAAATCGCGTGGTCAAGCCGCAGCGTTGCAACATTGGCAAGTCCGGAAAGATTCTCAAGCAGGTTGTTGATCGGAATCGTGAGCAGCCAGGCAATCACTACACCCAGCGTACCCGAAAACACGCCGAGCATAAAGGTTTCTGCGTCGAAAACGCGGGTGATGTCCTTTTTCCTTGCGCCGAGGGCCTTCAGGATACCGATTTCCTTTGTGCGCTCAAGAACACTGGTGTATGTGATTATGCAAATCATGATAAGGCTTACAAAGAGCGAAATCGCCGCAAACGCGATGAGGACTATAGTTATTGCGTCCATAATGCTGCCTGTCATTTCAGTCATGGTGGCGGCAAGGTCAGTGTAAACTATCATGTCGTCCTTGTCCGCAACGCCGCGGTTGTAGTCGTCAAGATAGTTCAAAACCTCATCCTTGCTCTCAAAGTTCACAGGATAAAGCATCAGCATGGCAGGTTTGGTGTCGCCGCCCAGATATGAGATGAAGCCCGTTTTAGCTTCCTCGTCAATCGGCTCCATGGTGATAACATTGAGGTCGGATTCCTTCTGAGCCTTCACGATTTGTGAGTCGACGCCGCGCTCAACAACCATTCTCGCCAGCGCATCGCTATATACGAAGGTGCTGCCCAAAACCGCGACGTCAACATCTTCCTTCTGACGAATAACACCGCAGATTTTGAGAGTTATACTATCCTGCGCGTTATAAATTTTCTCATAATCGGAGGAAGGAACATAGTTGCCATATTCACTGACTACATAATAGTCGTCGTTGGAAATCAGCTTTATCTCTGTTCCGACAATGTCGTCGAAATCTATGCTGTCAACGCCGGAAACATCAAAGCCCATGTTTTTCATCACATTCAGGTCAATGCGGTTTTTGTTGTCGATCAGCAAAACTATGTCGGTTGCTTCCTTCGGATACCCGCCGCTCAAGACGTCGTAGTTATCTTCAACATAGCTGGGCGAGTTCTTGTCAAGGATTTCCGGGTAAGAGGTCATTCCGGATGTGCTCATCGCGGTGATGCCGCCCTCCATGCTACCGGTCATGCCGGTTGCCATGGAAACAGGAACGATGCCTTTGTCAGTCTCGCGCAGCAGGTTCATTCCGACAAAGCGGGTAATTCCGACGCCCTTGCAGATGGCTGGGTCAATATCAGCCAGATAATTCAGGAATTCGTCGGAAAAGACATTTTCGTGCGTCTTCATGAAATCCGCCGGATCGTAGAGCGAGACATAGTCAGTATCGGCAAATTCCTTCGTCACCATTGACTGCATTTCGCTCATCATTTCCCGCATCTGCTCCTCGTCCATCTGGACTGCGCTCTGGGAAATAATCACAGGAAACTCGGAAAGTGCATTCGCCTGATACTCGTCGATCTGCTTCTGGAAGCCCGTTGACAAACTGAGGATAACCGCGATGCCGATTATGCCGATACTTGAGGCGAAACAGGTAAGGAATGTTCTGCCCAGCTTTGTGCGCAGGTTATTGAAGGACAGGCCAAGCGCTGTTAAATAGCTCATCTTGGTCTTCTTGAGTGAAAACTTGTCTTCCTCTTTGGAAGCGTCATAGGGATTGCTGTCCGAAACGACTACGCCGTCTTGAAAATTAATGACTCTGTCGGCATAACGATCGGCAAGAGTCGGGTTATGCGTAACCATAATAACGAGCCTGTCGGAGGCAACTTCTTTTATCAAATCCAGAATTTGAACGCTGGTTTCAGTATCCAGCGCGCCTGTGGGTTCGTCACAGAGCAGAATTTCGGGGTTATTTACCAAGGCCCTTGCGATTGCCACACGCTGCATCTGTCCGCCGGAGAGCTGATTCGGCTTCTTGTGCAGATGCTCCTCAAGCCCAACTCTTTTGAGCACCTCAAGCGCGCGTGCATGCTTTTCAGCACGCGAAACGCCGGAGAGCGTCATCGCCAACTCGACATTGGCAACTATGGACAGGTGCGTTATCAGGTTGTAGGACTGGAAAACAAAGCCGATCGAGTTATTGCGGTATGCGTCCCAGTCTTTGTCGGTAAATTTCTTTGTTGACTTGCCTTTAATTATCAGGTCTCCGCTGTCATATCTGTCCAAACCGCCGATAATATTCAGACAGGTTGTTTTGCCGGAGCCCGAATGGCCGAGGATGGCGACAAATTCCTTTTCTCTGAAGGATACACTTACCTCTTTCAGCGCTTCGGTCTCTATTTCACCGACCTTGTAGGTTTTTGATATGTTTGACAGTTGAAGCATTACATCTTTCCTTCTCTATTTAACTAATACAGTAATCAATATAGCCCCTTTAAAGAGAAAATCAAGTCTTATTTATATATTTTTCAAATTATTTGAAAATATTTACCATTCATTAACATTTTCGCCGCTGCGATTTGCAGCGGCGAAATAATGTCGAAATATGATACAAATAAGATGCCTGCCGGGTTGAACATACTATTCGTACCTGGCGCGGATACCGCCGATATACTTCGGACGTGTTTTTGCGGCGAGAACAAGAGCGGAACCTATATGGTCTGCTTTCAGTCTAACGGGTACAGCAACCCGGCGCAGATGCATTCCAATAAGTGTACATCCGATATCAAGTCCGCAAACGGCGCTGACTTCTTCAACGAGCACCGGTTCTTTAAATGCTGCGTATGCGGCCGAAGCAAACGAACCGCCTGCCTTCGGTTGAGGAACGGCCGCAACGATTACAAGTCCGAATTTATCGGCTGCCTCACGTTCCACCACAAGAGCGCGGTTAAGGTGCTCACAGCACTGTGCAGCCAGATACAGGTCCTTTTCTTTCAGCATTGGCAGAATTGCAGACAAAACTGCTTCCGCTATTTCGGGGCTCGAGTTTTTACCGATGCTCCCGCCGGATATCTCGCTCGAAGAGCAGCCGACAACAACTAATTCACCGCTTTTAGGTGATGCCGCTTCCAGCAATTCTTTCATCGCGTCCGCAGCCTGATTTTTTATGTTTTCGATCAAAATGAACACTTCCTCAAACCATTGTAGGTTTATTCTATCACTATTATTGATGTTTGACAATAACCACAATATGTAGTATCATAAACATCGTATTCGACACATTTCTATGTGTTTTTTCTTCGGAGGTCACCATGAAAAAGCTTATCCCGCTTTTCCTCGTTTTAGTCCTGCTTCTGTCCGGCTGTATCAGCGATATTCCCCCGGAAGAATCCCCTGTTATTCCCAGCACATCCGCAACTCCCACACCTGAGGAACCCACGCCTACCCCCGAGCCTATCAGAAATCCCTTGACCGGCGAAGTAATGGACAAAGATCCCGGTAATCTCCGCCCCTACGCAGTAATGATCAACAACTACAAGGCCGCGCTGCCCCACATGGGCATTTCGCAGGCTGACATTATTTATGAAGTCCTCGCCGAAGGCGAAATTACCCGTATGATGGCGATTTTCTCAGACATAACCGGTATTGAAAAAATCGGCAGTATGCGCTCGGCGCGCCCATATTACATTGAAATTGCCCGCAGCTTTGACGCTATATATGTCCACGCAGGCGGCAGTGACCAAGCTTATTACGATATTTCCGCAAAGGGTGTCAATAACATCGACGGTGTCCGCGGCGCTTACGGCGGCGAGATTTTCTTTCGCGATCCCGCCCGCCAGGATAGGGCTTATGAACACAGACTTATTACTACCAGTGATCTGATTGCAGAATATCTGCCCAAGTTTAACTACAGAACCGAGCATGAAACTGAGGACTTTGATTACAACCTGAGCTTTGCGGACGAAGTTTCCATGAAAAACTACGCCCCTGCTACAAAAATTGATGTAAGTTTCGGCGGACTGAAGAACACAAAGTTCACTTATACCGACGGTTTATACACTGCCGAGCAATACGGACAAACTCTCGTTGACGGCAACAATAATGAGACGCTCAAGTTCAGAAATCTGGTTATCCTCTTTGCCGATCACAAAGTGCTCGACAATGAAGGCCGCAGAGAAGTTACGCTCAACACAACCGGCACCGGCTACTTCTTATGTGACGGAAAGATGGTCAGCATCACATGGAGCCGAGCCGGCGACGCCCAGCCCTTTGAATATTTCTTTGAGGACGGTTCGCCGCTGACTTTAGGTGTTGGCAAAAGCTATATCGGAATAATCCCCACCGGCAGTACTGTAACCGCTGAATAGTAAAACAGTAAGAAGAATCAGGGGCGCTCGAAATGAGCGCCCCTGATTCTATTATCATTATCTTACTTATATTCATCAGCAATCTTTCCGGCTGCTTCCAGTACACCATGGAACACCTTTGCGGCCTCGCAGCGTTTGGTATTACCCTGCGGATCAAAGAGGTTGTTCTCCTTGCCCTGAATAATTCCGGCCTGCTGCATAGCATATACTGCGTCTTTCGCATAATGTGCAATCTCTGTGTCGTCAGCGAACAGCTTCTTTGCTGCTGTTTCGGTAAATGCTATGTTGAACGTCTCGGCAGTTCTCATGAACATCGCCGCCATCTGCTCACGCGTCACATAATCGTCCGGCCCAAAGTTAACTGCGTTGTAGCCAGTTATAAGCCCCTTTGAATGCGCCCAGTTTATTGCCGCTGTGTACCATGCGCCGGGATCGGTGTCTGTGAACGGAGCTGCTGGATAGGATGTGATATCATCTGCAAACGCATTGAAAATAAGCTGCACAAGCTGGGCACGCGTCAGCAGTCCTTCAGGATCGAATTTGCCTCCCCCTATACCGACTATATAGTCCTGTCCGGCAAGGGAATTGATATAGACCTCTGCCCAGTGACTGTTGATGTCTGTGAAGAAATTCGCAATCCACTTTGCGTAGAGCGTAAAGTTGCCGGTTACTGCTGTATTGAAGTCAAATGGCTTTGTGCAGGCTTCGTCAGTGTACCAGCCTGCAAATATGTAGTTCTCCCGTGTCGGGTTGCCGGGTTTTGTCATCATGCTACCCGGTGTTACCGTTTGGCTGCCTACCGCACTGCCGCCATTTGAGTCAAAAGTAACAGTGTGGCTTGATATATAGGTGGGTGGAGTAAGTGTCAACTCCGCTAGATTATCTGCTGTCACCTGCTTCGATGCGCTGGCATAGCCATCAGCTGAAACGGTCTGACTACCTCTCGGCAGCCACATGGAGGCAATGCCGTCAGACATTGCAGACGCGCTGTAGGAATAGTTCGGAGCAAGACCCGCCGCAGTGGTTGTTACTGTTGATGTGACTATTTTATCCGCTGCAGGGCTAAGGGTTACTGTCAGCATCGCAAGTTCATCTCCGCCCGGAATGTTCTTTACTGTAAGAGCTGCCGCGCCGCTTTCCTTTGCAATGACTCCAATATTTCCTGTTGCAATATAGATATCCTTACCCATCATAGACGGTCGCTGCCCGTTTGTTGTGGACCCGGTACCGCCGCGGATGCAGATATCACCCGCGTCGTTCTCAATCGTTATAGTCTGACCGATTGCCGCAGCACCATCCCAGCCGAAGGCGCGCAGCCCGACACCGCCCATATTTCCGGCAGCTGTTCCGGTTGTGTCTCCGCCGGTGGAGATGACATCAGCGCCATTATTAATCTCGACTGGGCCGTAATAAGAAAAAATACCGTGAGCCCCGTGTAATACACCGTCGCCGCCTTGCGCAGTAATTGTACCTCCGCTTATCTCAATGTCCACATCACCTTGAGTCGCCGGATCGTCATTATATACATAAAGGCCGGCGCCGCCGCTAAACCCGTCCGCGGTTCCATTGCCGCCGGTTGCGGTGACGGTTCCGCCGGACTGCATATAAGTCCATGCGTTAATACCGGTACCGCCACCGCCCAATCCGTCACCACCTGTTGCTATAACAGTGCCGGAAATGATCGACAGATTCGTTGCCTGTATTCCGCGTCCACCAAAGCCGCTCACGTCGGCAACGCCTCCGCTTCCTCCGGTCGCCGTGATCGAGAGTCCGTCTATCGTCAGCGCATTTACAGCTATTCCATTGCCGCCTAAACTGCTTGTGCCATTGCCGCCGGTCGCGGTGATGGAGGAGCTGCCTGACAGAGGGGCATCACCCAGGAATATTGCCATCCCCCCCTGCACGCCGTTGCCGCCGGCAGCGATAATCGGTGCATTTGCAACAATGCCGTTTTTCGTCACAATTGCTTGTCCGCCAACATGATTACTAGAATTGCCACCAGTTGCAAGGAGCGCAGCGTTTACCGTCAATGTTCCCGAAACGAGAGCAGCATCATTACTTCCCTGGGTAGATTCCCCTCCAACGGCTGTGGTTTCTGCACCAATTGTCAAATCCCTTACATGAAATCCTAAGCCGCCGTAATGACCTTCTCCGCCTGTCGCCATAAGGGTTCCCGATCCGGAAATGTTGATATTTGTCAGCAGTGCGCTGTTCCCCGCAACCGCATAACCGCCTTGGCCGCTTGCATGAGTTGATTTGCCGCCGGCCAAACTGCATGCGCCTGTGACGTTAATCGTTCCGGATACAGGAGTTGAATTATCAATCCATTTCACAAAGAAAACAGCATTTTTCCTGTTTAAATCGGAAAATTCCGGCGCCACAATACTCAAATCCTCAAGATTTAAGGTTATGTTGTTATTTCTCACTTCAATATATAGGTCTTCATATATTACTCCGGCGCATCCCCTGATGGTAACGCTCGATCCATCCGGTGCAGATACAATAATCTTAACTGCTGAAGCCGGACCTGTATCAGCCAGCAGTGTGAGCTCATCGCCGTCTTCATCAAGCGTAATACTTCCGCCTTGGATGAAGGTCTCGGTCCAATCGTCTACAGTCAGGTTCTCCGCCGCAAATGCCATGCTGGGCAAAAGTGCTAATGCGATAATTAATATCATAGCAATTGATAAGACTTTTTTTGATTTGTTTTTCATCATTTTCCTCCTTTACATACACTGTTTACTCACCACCTATTTTTGTCACACAAGAATATTTTACTCAAAATATCTGCCGATACAAAGCGAAAAACGCCCCAAACCACATTTGTGTTTTGGGGCGTTTTTTACAGCAGCATAACTCCTGCGGATTCACAGACAGAAACGGTCTGCTCATCCCATATTGACACCTGAACCTCGCCGATATGCACCTTACCGAGCAGCAACAGCGCAAGCCTTGACTGACCTATACCTCCGCCGATTGATAGCGGGAGCTCGTTGTTCAAGAGCATTCTGTGATACATCAATCCCCTTCTGTCATCGCAGCCGGAAACCGACAGCTGTCTGTCAAGACTGACGGGATCAACACGGATTCCCATAGAGGATATTTCAACTGCGCAACCCAGCGGCTCATACCAAAACAGAATATCGCCGTTAAGCGTCCAGTCATCGTAGTCCGGGGCACGTCCGTCGTGAGACTTACCGGACTTGAGCGCCCCTCCGATGCCGATGATAAACACCGTTCCGTTTTCCTTGGTGATTGCGTTTTCACGCTCCTTGGGGCTCATACCGGGGTATTTATCCTCCAGCTCCTGAGCGGTAATGAAGGTTACCCGGCGGTTCAGCTTTCCCGCCGCAGCCAGCTCGGGATAAATGGAATGAACCGTGTCCTGAGTATCGCAGATTGCGTCTACAATATTAATAACGGCGGTTTTGAGGTAGTCTGTCGTGCGGTCCGACCTCTCAATTACCTTCTCCCAGTCCCACTGGTCAACATATACCGAGTGGAGGTTATCCATGTCCTCATCGCGCCTTATCGCGTTCATATCGGCATAAATGCCTTTTCCGGGATAAAAATTGTAGCGCTTGAGCGCGAGTCGCTTCCACTTGGCGAGCGACTGGACGACCTGGCCTCTGTATTCAGTGTTTTTAATGTCAAAGTCCACCGGTCTTTCGATGCCGTTCAAGTCGTCGTTAAGCCCGGTTTTCTCTGGAACAAAAAGAGGCGCGGAAACGCGGTAAAGATTGAGCGATCCGGAGAATCTGTCCGCAAATATGCGTTTTAGCAACCCAATAGCCTTTTGCGTATCATATATACCGAGAGCGCTTTTATATCCTTCAGGTACGTAAGAGTTCATTAATTTTTCTCCAATTTCACTTTTCCGGGGTCAATATCCGGATGATTTCATGGTAGAGCCCCTCTGCATTTTTACGGAAATACGCCTCCATCTCACTCGCCTGTTCCTCCCCGGATGTGAGGATGGTCAGCTTTAATATGTCGCCCACACCGTCAGAAAGGGAAAGCCGCATCTGGCAGGCGCCGTCTGCGGTTATTTTATGAGATGCTCCTATCAGGGCGTCCCGCTTCATCTTCTCAACCAACGGCTTAGCTGTCCGTTCCGCCTTGGATCTCGCAGAATAAGGAATGCTGCTGGCAACCGTGCTGCAGTGATCGGAGCCCATCGGAGTTATTTTGTAGGTATTGCCCTCCTGCTCTATGTGGCCGGTTTCAACCAGCTCAGCAAGGCACTGGCTGTATTCAAAATAGTCGAAGCCGTCATCAATCATTACGAGGTCCGACAGCTGATGAGCGCTTACCCCGTCAGGAAGGAGATTGAGAACGAACAGTATAAAAATCTTTATATCAAGCTTCTCGTGAATGAAACCAAATCTGTCCAAAACCTGCTCCCCCTCTATTAAGAAATTGCGTGGCACTTGTGGCGTTTTACCCGGGATTTATCTATTTGTCAATTATACAGTCTTTTTTTTCTATCGTCAAATGATATTCACACAAAAAACACCTGCTTGCATAGACTGTAACGAAGAAATTCAAATTTTCTTACCAGGAGGTATAATAATGGCGGAAAATACTACATCCGTTCCGGCGGCAAATCCGGGCTGTATCCGCGAGGCGGTTTGCATACACACGAGCAAGGTTTACGACAGCTGCAAAGATAAAGATTGTATTGAGGATCTTCTGGTAATCCCAACAAACGGTTCCCAGCCAATCATTGATTCTGCATTCAGCGTCAGACCCCGCAGCGCACGGTTGCTTTGCGCAGATGTAAGAGTGGAAGCCCTGAGCTTTAACAAGGGCTGCTATGCCTGCGACGTAACCTATTTCTACAAGGTGACGGGCGTTGCTTTCCCCGGCGAGAATGTTGTTACAGGACTTGCAATTTTCGAGAAGAGAGCCATTCTCTTCGGCAGCGAAGGAAGCGCCAAGGTCTTTACGTCCAAAGACCGCGGCTGCAGGCACGGCGAGAGAAGCCTTCCGGTCTGCGTTGTTGAGGCAGTTGACCCGCTCGCACTGTCTATGAAGATAGTTGATGAGAAACACCGCCACAATAACGACTGCATCGGCCGCACGATTCCGGATGACATAGCGGATTGCTTCGAAGATGAGCTTGTTACAAGCCGCACCTGCAAGCAGCTGTATGTCACCCTGGGCCAGTTCTCCATAATCAGGCTTGAGAGAGACACTCAGCTTCTCATCCCTGCTTACGATTACTGCATCCCCGACAAGGAATGCGTCAGCAGCGAGGATGACCCCTGCACACTGTTTAGCTGCATACCTTTCCCTGTTGATGACTTCTTCCCGCCCAGCAACGATTCTGATGCCTGCGGTGTCTGTGCTGCGGCAGAGTAAACCAGCCGTAAAGGAAATGCCGCCGTCAAAAAACGGCGGCATAGTTTTTTAAGGATTCTTTTTCCTTATTTGGTGGAATAAAGCAGAGATACTCTGTGCAAAATAGCAGTAACGCGCACATGCGCCATATTTTGCTCGGAGGTATCATCCATAATGAAACGTAATAATCTTTATATCAGCCTTGCCTGCGTAGTACTTGCAACCGTTTTGACTTTGAGTCTTGTTTACGCTCAGAGCGACAACAGCGCGCCCATCGCAGAAAATCTTGAAATCTGCACCTATCGCGACACCTGTGTGGGCGGACAGCTGAAAGCAGTTGATCCTGACGGGGATGTACTCAGCTTTGAGATCACAACCAGCCCCGTAAAGGGAACGATCGAGTTGGACAAGGACACCGGCAGCTTCTCCTATACGCCTGTTGCAGGGAAAAAGGGACGCGACTACTTTGGCTACAAGGCAACGGACAGCTACGGCAACTCCTCAGCTGAGGCAACGGTAATCATCAAGATTGAAAAGCAGAAGACCCCTGTTTTCTATTCGGACATGTCCGGTAACAGCTCCCACTACGCCGCAACAATGCTCGCTGAAAAGAATATTTTCATAGGCGAATGCCTCGGCGGGCAGTATGTATTTAATCCGAACGCACCCGTGAGCCGTGGTGAATTTCTTACCATGTGTCTGAAAATGAATGACTTTGACATTCTCTCCGGCGTAATAACCACCGGCTTTTCAGACGATGAAAGCATTCCCGCATACCAGAAGCCCTATGTTTCCACTGCCCTGCTCACAGGTGTTGTCAGCGGATATTCAAACGGAGTAAACGCCGCAGTGTTTAACAGCAACAACAGCATCAGCTATCAGGAATCGGCAGTTATGCTCAACCGCTCAATGAACCTGACTGACGTAAACGCATCCAGCTACGGCGACAGCGCCCCAGTCTGGGCTGCCCAAGCCTGCGCCAACCTCTCCGCCTGCAGGATAACAACTTATGCCACTGGCGCGAGCAATGAGGCACTGACCCGAGGCGAGTGCGCTAAACTTCTATGCGAAGCAATGAGAGTTCTCGACAACAGATAGAATTTATCGCAAAATGACAGGGCGGCAATTGTCCACCCTGTCATTTTGCGATTCAAATCAGCTTTTTAATAGCTTCTCAGCCAAGCTCTCGTCCGGCTGCGCAATAATCGTCTTATAATCAGTATAAATCACGGCCCCGGGCATTGAACCCGAGGGCTTTTTTACATACCTGATCTGCGTGTAATCCACCGGCGTTTTGCCGCTTTCTCTCGCCTGTGAGTAATACACCGCCAGACTTGCCGCCTCACGCAGAGTCTGCTCATCCGGAACGGCATCCTTGCAGCTGATAACAACATGGCTGCCATGGATTTTCTGAACGTGGAGCCAAACATCGTTTCGCATGGCTGTCTTTGTGGTCAGCTTGTCGTTTTGACTGTTGTTTCTGCCCACTAAAATCTCAAAACCGCTGCTTGAAATGAAACTTAACGGCAAAGATTCCTTTATCTTTTCTTTTTTTGCGGATCTCTGCTGTCTGATAAACCCGGTTTCAACGAGCTCCCTCTGTATTTCGGCAAGTTCACGTTCATTCTCTGTGCGTGATATTATGTCAACCACGCTGGCCAGGTAGGCTTCTTCTTTTTCGCCGTTTTCGATAAGCTCACCCAGATATTTTTCTGCCGTTTTTGCCTTGTTATATTCTCTGAAATAGGCGGCGGCATTCTCCAGCGGTGTCTTCAGTGGGTCGAGTGCTATCTCTGTCTGCGGGCAGTCAGGCTCATAGTAATCCTCAGTGATCAGCGCCCGGTCGCCCTTTTTCATGCGGTGGAGGTTTGCTGTTATCAGCTCTCCGCGCTTTTTGTTCAAATCTCGCTCGGCTGACTTTATCAGCTCCTGTCGCCTTGCCGCCAGCTTGCGCTGCGAGCGCTCATGCGCGCTCTTAACAAGCTTAAGAAGGCCTTGCGACTTGCGGCGCATGTGCTCCTGCTTGTCACGACGTGAATAAAACGCATCCAGTAAGCTCGAAAAATTCTCGTATTGCTGCAGCTGCATAAGACTCTCATACTGCCTAATTGGGAGGAAAGAATAATCAGCCGCTCTCTCCTCCTGCAACAGCATCGTCGGCCGAAACTCCTGTTTTTCCACAATGACATTCAGCATTCTCATTTCACTGAGAAGAGCGGCTTTCTCCCGCCCGGTCATCAGTGAAACAGGCTTTGAAACTTCTCCTGTAGAGCGAAAACAAAGCTCGCGGCAAATCAGCGGCGAAAGACCCGAAAAACTGTCCTGAAGCAGCTTATCGACTGCTCTGCTCTCTGCTGTGTCGGTTAGTAGATTTTGTATTATGTCAACTGATTCATTGTTAAATACGGGCTTTTCCTGCTTTGGCGGCATTTGATAAAACAGACCGGGAAGCACCTGCCGCGAGCGGCTCATATCGCTGTCGACCCGGCGCAGACTGTCGATTATGCGACCGTCCTGTCCAACCAGAATTAAGTTTGAGTTTCTGCCCATGAGTTCCGCAATAAGCTGTAGCTGAACTGCGCTTCCCATTTCGTCAAAGGCAGCCAGCTCAAATTGCAGCATACGCTCAAAATCCGGCTGATTTATAGCCGTTATCCTCGCTCCAACGAGATGCTTGCGCAGCAGCATGCAGAACATCGGCGGAGCTTGTGGGTTTTCAAAGCTCTCGTTTGTCAAGTGCGCTCTAGCTGTTCCCGAGCCTACTGAGATAAGCAGGCGCGATGTTCGCCCGCTGCCGTGCACAGTCAGAATAACAGTGTCACGGGCGGGCTGCTGAACCTTATCAATTTTCGCCCCCAGAACTGTCTGTGAAAGCTCTGCGGAAAGGGCGTTTATACAAATTGCGTCAAGCGGCATATTGTTTTCCTCAAGTGTGTTTAGCTATGCTGTTCTTCCATTATGAGCGCAAAAAGCTCATTTATCCTGTCTGTGTTTCCCTTAAGGTATAAATAACCAAAAAGTGTTTCAAGGCCTGTTGCGGCGTGATAGTCGGATATCTGCGCATTTCTGGGGACGGAATTGACCTTGGCGTTACGCCCGCGCTTATATACCGCAAGCTCATTTTCTGACAGCTGCGGCATTAGTCTGCCCATTGCCGCAGCCTGCGCAGGGGCGCAGACATAGCTGACGGTTTCACGGTGAAGTCCTTTTGAGGTGCTTTTGCCGTGTCTGCACAGCCAAGTGCGCACAAGCAGTTCATAAACGCCGTCGCCAATATGGGCGAGCCCCAGAACGCTGATTCTGGCGAGCTCGTCATCTGTCATACTTGCGCTAAAATAATCCGTCATTCTTCCTCCGAAAAATGAGGCCTTCAGAAATTGAAAGCCCCACTAATATTTAGTCCTTCCAGTCATCTGCGGGTGCGTCAGAATACTCGGCAAAGCTCACCTGGTCTCCTCCTGCGCTCCCGATCGGGGCCGTCCCCTGAACAGTCTGCATCTCCTGCCACTGCTGTTTGGTGAGGAGCAGCTGGCGCGGTTTTGAGCCCTCAAACGGCCCGACAACCCCCAATTCCTCCATCTGGTCAACAATTCGCGCGGCTCGGGCATATCCGAGCTTCAAGCGGCGCTGAAGCATTGAAACGGAGGCCTGCTTTGTCTCAAAAATTACATCCACCGCCTGTGGCAGCAACTCGTCATAATCGGCGCCAAAGCCGCCTTCTTTCTCCGGGCCCGAGTCGTCGCCCGATGATGATTTTTCTTCGGCTGCTTTCTCGATCTGGGCGAGAATATCCTCGCTGTACTCCACCTGCGCGCCCTCTTTGACGAAGGCAATGACATCTTCCCTCTCCTCATCGGAAACAAAGGCTCCCTGAATGCGGATGGGTTTTCCTGCTCCGAGCGGCGAATAGAGCATGTCGCCCGCGCCGATGAGTTTTTCCGCGCCGGAGTTGTCAAGAATAATGCGGCTTTCCATCGCGGAGGAAACGGCAAAGGCGATTCGGCTGGGGATATTCGCCTTCATAAGGCCGGTGATAACATCCGCCGAGGGGCGCTGAGTTGCAATAACAAGGTGCATTCCGGAGGCACGGCCCATCTGGGCAACGCGGCAAATGCTCTCTTCAACCTCTTTTGAGGCCACAAGCATCAGATCTGCCAGCTCATCGATCACAATAACGACCCGCGGAATAGTCGGCTCGCCTATGCTCTTTTGGTGGGTGTTATATCCCCCCAGATCCCGCACACCGACTTCGGAAAAGAGCCTGTAGCGCTTGAGCATTTCAACAACTGCCCACTGCAACGCTCCGGCAGCTTTTTTGGGGTCAGTGACCACGGGCACGAACAGGTGCGGAATACCGTTATAAATACCCAGCTCAACCATTTTGGGGTCTATCATAATCAGGCGCACCTCTTCAGGTGTCGCCTTGTAAAGAATGCTCAGAATAAGCGAGTTCATGCAAACTGACTTACCGGAGCCGGTTGTACCGGCAATCAGCATATGGGGCAGCTTCGCTATATTGCCGACAATCGCGTTGCCTCCGATATCCTTGCCTATCGCAAAGCTCAGCTTTGAGGGCGCCGTCTTAAAGCTCGGCGAGTCGACGATATCGTGCAGATACACTGTGCTCACGAGCTTGTTCGGCACCTCAATGCCGACTGTAGAAATCTTATCGGGAATCGGAGCGATGCGAACGCTGACAACGCCCAGCGAGAGAGCCAGGTCTCCAGCAAGGTTTGTGAGCTTGGCAAGCTTCACGCCCTGATCAAGCTCAAGGTCAAAGCGTGTCACCGTAGGCCCGCGTGTTATCCCGGTTATTGTGCCATTAACGCCAAAGCTGCGGATCGTACTCTCAAGCCTTTCGCGGTTGAGGGCGACCTCTTCTCCGCCATCCACGGGTCCTGTGCCTTTTCCGGTATGCAAAAGCTCGATCGGCGGGAACTTGTATTCGTCAGGATCCTCTGCCATCTCTTTTTCAATCGACTTTGTTATCTCTGCGGTTTCCGCCACGACCTCATCGTGAACAATTTTCTTTGAGGGCGCGGACTGTTTCGCGCTCTCGCTGGAGATGACAGAAACGCCCGCGACGGCCGCCGCTTCATCAATAGAAAGCGGCGCTACATTTTCCGTTGCCATGGCAGCTTCATTCACGCCCAGCACCTGGTCCGGAGTTCTGACACGCGGTTTTGTATTGAAAAACCCGACGCGCTCCTCTACATAGTTTTCGTCCGGCACATTTACTTCGTCTATCGGAATGTCAATCGCCTTACGGTGACGTCTTCCGTGCGACGCAGCCGCCTGAGGCTGCTCCGGGGCAGTACGGGTAGCCGGTATATCCGCCGCGGCTCTGGCCGCTTTCTGATCGGCAGGCGCGGGAAGTGAATCATCCACTGCATTGCGCGCGCGGTGTTCTTTAATCATGGCTGCAAGTCGCGGAATGGTGAGACCAAAGCCGTTAATGGCAAAGAAGATGAATCCAAAGAGGAAAACAGGAACAGCACCATAAATACTGACGGCCGCCTTCATTCCCATAGCGAGAATGCCGGAGAGCACGCCGCCGCTTTCCATCAACTTTCCGCTGGTATAAAGCTGCTTGATAATGTCTTTGGTAAACTCCCAGTTCGCCCCTTCAGAGAACAGATGACAGATTGCGCCGAAAAAAAGCGGTGTTAGCAAGGCGGCAACAATTCTCCATGTGGTGCTTTTATTTTTGATTAAAATCAGCGTGCAGGCGCACACAAGGAGCATCGGCGGGAAAATATAGTAGCCCCAGCCGATAATTCCCTTGATAAACCCGCAGAAATATGTAATAAACCATGCGTCGATATCAGCATAGCCGATAAATGCAAAAAGGCTTAGAAACAGACACAGTACCGCGCCTATACCCCGGCGCAGCGCTGTGTTTTTGCTTTTTTCCGGCACCACAGGAGCATTCTTTGCAGACTGCTTCGCCGAGGTGGTTTTCTTTGCGGTAGTATTCTTTTTTGCTGTTGTCTTCTTTGTCGTTTGTGCCATTTATTCAACTCCAGATCAGAAAATGATTGAAAGGACTATTGTAACTATACCTGCGCCGAAGCAGTAGTAGCAGAATTTTCCGAACTTTCCCTTCTGTGAGAGCATCTTCACAAGCCTGATCGCAAAATATCCTGTGACCGCCGCAACAACCATTCCGATAAGATACGGAACTATTTTTGAAGAGTCAAAGCCTTCTCCAAACGCCTTGACTACACTTAATAGCGTTGCGCCCAGCACCGCCGGAATTGACATGAGGAAGGAAAATTTAACGGCGAACTCACGGTTTAAACCTGTTGCCATGCCAGCCGTGATGGTAGTACCGGAGCGGGAAATTCCGGGCAGCGTGGCAATTGCCTGGCAGACGCCGATAACAAGTGCATTGCCGACAGTCATTGTCGCCGCGTTCTTTTTTCCGTTTTGAAGCCTGTCGGAAATATAGAGCATCGCGCCTGTTATCAGAAAGGCTATTCCAATAAACAAGGTGTTGTTATAGAGCTTTTCCACCGAGTCCGAAAACGGCAGGGCGACCAAAAGGGGCAGCGTAGCGACTATTATCATCAGAACCAGTCTGCGCTGAGGCCTGGGCTCTTTGTCGTCAGGCTTGGGATGGCGCACATCTTTGAAGAAACCGATAACCTCTTTGACCATGCCCACAATGTCTTTCCAATAGACTGTGCAGATTGAAATCAAAGTTGCCAAATGAAGCAGGCTCTCAAACAGCATATCGCTCGTTGCCAACTCCTCAACTCCGAGCAGATTTTGAATCACAGACAGGTGTCCGGAGCTGGAAATCGGCAGAAATTCTGTTATTCCCTGAACGAGTCCTAGAATTATAGCAAAAAGAATTGACATAGTTTTACTCCTAACGGAAAATCCGGTTACGTTTGCTGGGTGCTGCGGGGATCAGTTTTTTTCTTTCTTCTGTGGCGCTTTCTGTGGGTTTCGGGATGGGCCTTGGACTTATAAAAAGCCTCCATTTTCTCGTCGGCCTTGTAGATGATGCGGTTGACCGTCCATGTATCGTCCTGACTGCTGCGAAACCTGATACGGACAAGAAACTTCCCGTGTGCCTTGCAGGAGCAAAGCGACATATAGCGCCTGTCGCCCTGATTTATCCAGCGCGCGCATTTCATGCTCTCCCCGCACTCCGGACAGGGCGGAGCGGAAATGCGCTTGTCACGAAAGGCGTCCTCCCTGTTTTCAAAGCCTGTCAAAGCGCTGTGCTCCAACGGGCTTATTTCATCAGCATCCTGATTCGGGCCGTTTCGTATTGACAGATTTGAAAGGGCATTGTCGTATTCCTTCAGCCCCTCCTCAAGATCCAGCTTCGAGCACACCAGCGCTGTGTTATAGGCATCTCCCAGAGCATCGTGAGCAACCCGCGTCTGTTCAATCTCGAAGTGCTCCATCGCAAGGGACAGGCCCGTTTGATTTCTTCCGGCCTTAGTTTGAATGTTATATATGATCTGGAGATTGACCCATCTTTCAATCCAGTCCCAGTCAAGGTCGTGGATGATGATGTTCTGCTCCAGAATGGCGCGGTCGTCACTTCCCCAGGTAAGGATAGTACAGTTGTCTCCACACCATTCGCGGAATTTTTCGAGTGCTTCCTTGAAGCTCACACCGCCGTCCAACCTCATCTTGTCAAAGCCGGTGAGCTTTTCTACCTTATAGTGCATCCTCCGGAAATATACCGGCTTGATGTCGATTTGAAATTCCTCCCCAGGCTGGAGGTCGTCCGTCATTTTTACTGCGCCTATTTGTATAATCTCCCCCCTTAGATGTATGGGGAGTCTGTTAAACACGGCAGATTGAGAGGACATGGCCTGATTCCATTCCATATCCAATACAACATAGCCCATTCGAGTGACCATTCCCTTCGGATCATGTATATAAAACCCGCAATTGCAGATTTACATAACTCTGATTAATTATTGTAACACACTATTTCAGCTCTGCCCAGTCTTTTCTTAATTTTGTGGGTATTTTTGGCTGACATCGCTTATCCTTTGCAGTCTTTTATCGGAAAGCATTCTAATGCAATATATTACTAAATACACGAGCACAGAAAATATTACGATTGTCGCGCCGCTGGCTATTTCTAATACATACGAGAGCCAGAGTCCGGCCAGACAGTTGAAAAGTCCCAGAAATACGGCGATTATCATGCGTCCAGAAAGCTTGTTGGAAATCAGTGAGGCCGCCCCGGCGGGGGCAGTCAAAAGGGCAATTACCAGCACAATGCCCACAACTCTGATAAGAACAACTACGGTAAGCGCGATCAGTATTAGTAATAGGTATTCAAGAAAAGCTGTTTTTACGCCAAGGATGCGGGAGAAGCCCTCATCAAACATAAAAGCCTTCCAGTCGTTGAAAAAGACAATGACCGCTATGCAAACAAGCGCCGTGAGCGCCGCCATCATAATTATATTAGGCCTTGTAACAGCAAGGATTTTACCGAAAAGATACGAGTTAAGATCTGGAGGATAACCGTCCATAAATCCTATAAAGGCCGTTCCGAGCGCCATGCCCAAAGACCAAAGAAGGCCAATGACAACATCGGTGTGCACGCCGCCTTTGCGCTGGATAGCTCCTACGCCCACAGCAGCCCCCGCGGAAAACAGCATTGCGCCGATAAGCGGCTCAAAACCGCAGAGATAACCGAGCCCCACGCCGCCGTAAGCCGTGTGCGCTATGCCGCCGCTCATCATTATCAGCTTCTTTTCAACGACCATCACGCCGATCATTCCGCAGACAATGCTGGCCAGAACGCTTGCGATGACTGCATTTTGCATGAAATCATAGCTCAATACTTCTTTCAGCATTTGCCATCCTCCCCTGCTCCGCAGCATCCGTCGTGCTCGCCAAGCACCCTGTGCGGAACGCCGTGGGCTATAAGCTCAACCGGACAGCCATACATCTGGTTGACAGTTTCCTCCGTGAGTTCCGGGTCACCATGGTAAATAAGGGTGCGGTTGAGGCAGGCAATCGACCTGACCTGAGAAGAAATCGCCATCATGTCATGAGTTACAAGCAGGATCGTGACTGTCTTGTTGAGTTCGGCAAGCAAATCGAAAATTCGCTGACGCGACGAGGGGTCAACGCTGGCGGTGGGCTCGTCAAGCAGAAGGATTTTAGGGTCGGTAGCTAAAGCTCTGGCGATGAGCAGCCGCTGGAATTCTCCACCTGAGAGCTCGGATATCTGTCTGTCGGACAGCTCCTTGATCCCCACTTTCACAAGCAGCTCGTCCGCTTTTTTTCTGTCCTTTTCAGAGTATCTTAGAAACGGATGCAGCGGACCTTTCAGAAAGGCGGTCATTACGACCTCGCGCACGGAGATGGGAAAGCTTCTGTCCACAACTGAAAACTGCGGCACATAGCCGATATCGGACGGGGGACTTTTCCCGTCTCCAAAGATGCTGATTTTTCCTGAGCTGACAGGCACAAGCCCCAGAATCGCCTTGAGCAGAGTTGTCTTCCCCCCGCCGTTCGGCCCTATTATACCGAGAAATTCTCCGGGCGCAACATCAAGGCACACATCCGAAAGTGCGGGTGTATACCTGTATGAAACATTGAGGTTTTCTATGTGGATCGCGTTATGCGTGGCATTGCTTGCCATTATTTTGCTCCCTCCCCGATGGCTTTCGCCATCACCATGAGGTTATCAATATAGTCGCCCGAAAGCGGGTCGAGCATTACGGTTTTGCCGCCGATTTCCTCGGCAAACGCTTTGGACTGGCTGCTGTCAACCTCCGCCTGATAGAAAACGGCCTTAATGCCTTTCTCTTTGGCGAAGTCAGTCATCGCCATAAGCCCTGCGGCGGTGGCTTCCTTTCCGTGTTCCTCAAGGGCATACATTGTCAGTCCATATTCGTCGGCGAAGTAGCCGAAGGCCGGATGGAAAACTATGAACGCACGCTGAGAAGCTCCTTCGAGAATCTGCTTGATTTCAAGATCTGCTGCGCGGAGCTTTTCAATGTATGAAGCAGCATTGGTCTTGTAGATGTCAGCATTATCCGGGTCCAGCAAACACATTTCATCGGAAATCGTCTGAACCATTATAATCGCTCTTTTAGGCGAAAGCCAAATATGCGGGTCACGGCCGCCGTCAATCATCAGCTCGGCATATTCAGCGGCAGCGGCCTTGTCCAGTGAAACGAGCTTTGTATTAGCGCCCAATGCAGGCAATACGGCGGTTTCCTCAACGGGTACGCCGATCGAAAAGTAAATCTTTGCGTTTGAAAACTTCACCATCTCTTTGGGCGTGGGCTCGTAGCTCTCAGGAGAAAAGCCGGGCGGAACCATAACGACTGCCTCGGCAAGATCGCCGCACACGGCGTTTACGAAGGCTTCCTCCGGGACAATGCTCACCGCGACAACCGGCTTTCCTTCCGAATTTTGGGACTTATCCTCCGGTTTCAGGTTATTATAAATGATTATCCCCGCAAATAGTAAAATGACAAATGCCAATACTAAAAAAAGCGTATTTTTTAACTTCATCAATTCCCCTTAAACACAAAAAACACTAATGGTGTATTATACCACTTCTTAGCATGCCATGCAAGGTTTAGCAGATTGAAAAAATGAGACGGAGAAGCTGCCGCTCCCCCGTCTGTTTTTACCGTTCAGAGAGGCGCTGCAGAATTCGCTGAATCAGCAGCCACACGTTCCCGATTGACTTAATGCTCGCTTTTTCATTAGGCGTGTGAACATCTCTCTGGTTAGGCCCGAGAGATATTATGTCAACCCCTTCTATTCTGTCCGCGAAGTAGCCGCATTCAAGCCCGGCATGGATTGCCCGCGTTTTCCCCTCAACACCGAAAAGCTCATGATAGCTCTCAAGAGCCAGCTCACGCAGGGGGGATTTCTCCGCATATTCCCACTGTGGGTAGTCATTTGAACAAACGCTCGTTCCGCCGGACAGCGCAGCAATTGCCTCCAATTGCTTTGCTACCGCTCTTTTTCTCGTGCCGACAGAGCTCCTGACGGAGGAGGAAATAACAAGCTTGTCGTCGTGCTGCGTAAGGATGCCGGGGTTGGCGCTGGTTTCAACAAGCCCCTGAACCACAGCGCTCATGCCCAGCACTCCGTTTGGTATGAGCAAAATTGAATTGAGCGCGCGCTCCCTGCTCGCCCTCACATAGCAGAGCATGGATTCCTGCTCACCCATCATGGTTTGAAGCTCAACCGAGTCAACACCTTTCAGCTCATGGTTGAATACTGCCACCGACTTGTTCAGACGATCGAGCACCTCGTCAAGCTTCTCCTGATCGATGTACAGAACTGCCTCACAGCGGTTGGCAATTGCATTCATTTTTCCGTCGCAGCTCAGGGAACTCAGATAAACTCCGTCCCAGTCCAGATCGGTCAGCAAACGCGCCATGAGAATGATGGCGTTCGCCCTGCCATAATGAATTTCGATTCCCGAGTGGCCGCCGAGCATCCCGCTCAAACTGACTATCAGCTCTGCCTTGCCGCTGATTAGTCCGCGTGTGACAGGAACGCTCAGGTCGTTGCGGAAGGCCCCCGCGCAGCTCGTATAGAACACGCCTTCATCCTCAGTATCAAGGTTTAAAAAATATTTTCCCTTCAGCCGAGAACAGTCAAAATGTTCGGCACCCGTGAGCCCGACTTCCTCCTGAACAGTAATAACAATTTCCAAATCAGGATGAAGGACGTCATCGCTGTCCAGAAGCGCAAGAGCATAGGCCACGGCAAGACCGTCGTCCGCGCCGAGGGTCGTCCCCTCAGCACAAAGCCAGCCGTTGCGCTCGACTACGAAAATGCCGTCCTCGTAGCTGTGCTTACAATCGGCGGTGCGCACGTAAACCATATCCATGTGTCCCTGTATGATTACAGGCGCACATTTGCAGTCCTTAGCAGTAGCCGGTTTTTTTATCAGCACATTATTGTATTCATCCTGCAGCACCTCAAGATTGCGCTGCTTTGCAAAACTCACAAGGTAATCGCTTACCCTTTTTTCATCATAACTCGCGTGAGGTATTGCGCTGAACTCCTTGAAAAAGCCTATGACCTTTTCAGCATTCTCCATATCTTCGATTCCTTTCAACAATCGCGTTGCTTCTGCGCCGCGCCTTGCATATCATACCTTTAAACAGGGGTGTATCCTGTAGAATTATCGCAATATGTTGATTATCCGCCAATAATATCTGCTTGTCAAGATTTGGCGATCAGCGGGCTAAGGCGTCCGGCGAGTGCCGCTCCCAAGGCAGCCGAAATGATATCCCCGGGAATGAAAATGAGCGCGCAGGAAATTATCAGCGTTTTTGCGGAGATTGTGTTTCCCAGATAAAGTGAGCTTATCAACCAAAAATATAAAACACCAATAAAATATGTGACAATTATTCCGGCGCATCCCGCAAGAAAATAGTTTACATAATTCGGTTTTCCACGCTCGGCTATCCACCCTGCGGCATATGCGCCAAGCGCCATTCCTGTAAGGTAGCCGAAGGTCGGCTTGAGAATATATGCAGGGCCTCCGCCTTCAACGAAAACAGGAATGCCGATAAGTCCGACAAAAATATAGAGCGCGACAGCGATCAGTCCTCTTTTTTTTCCGAGAAGCACTCCGGCAAGGTTCGTAAACAAAAACTGCAATGTGATCGGAACGATTCCGATGGGGATCCTGATAAACGCACCCACCGCCGAAAGCGCCGCAAAAAGCGCGCAGAGCACCATACTTCGAGCATCTAGTGTTCTAGTTTTCTTTTTCATCATCGCCTCACCGATAATCGCTGCCGATTGATATCTCGCCGCTGGACAATACAATCTCGCGGCCATCATCGCATTTCAGAATCAGTCCGCAGTCATCATCTATCCCAAGGACAACAGCGCCAATCTTTTTGTTGTCCCTGGAAAAGAAGATACGCTTGCCTGCCATCATTGAACGGCGTTTATATTCGTCAATATAGTCGCGGCTATCCAGATTCTCAATAGCCTCCAGAACTCCCGCAGCAATCCCGGCGGCAAGCCTGTTTCGGGATAAGCCGGATACATTCAGGGCACCTGCAATATCCTGCAATTCTTTCGGCAGCAGCTCCGTATTCAGAGTGCAATTAACTCCGATTCCAAGCACGATATGGTCGATTCCGCCGCTTTCAAAGTCTGTAAACGCCTCGGTTGATATCCCGCAAATTTTTTTGTTTTCCAGAATCAGGTCGTTCACCCATTTAATTTGCGCAGATAGTCCTGTAAGTTTTTCAATTGCCCTGCAGACGCTGACCGCCGCCGCTACCGTGAGCATTTGCGGCTTTGCAAGCGGCCTTGATGGGCGCAAAAGCAAGCTCATATACAGTCCGGTTTTCGCCGGTGAATAAAAGCTCTTGCCGCTTCGTCCGCGTCCGTGTGTTTGCTCCTCCGCCAAAACAATAGTTGCGTGAGGCGCGCCCTCCAGTGCCATTTTCTTTGCAACGGAGTTTGTTGAATCCAAGCAATCATAAACAAATATTTCGCAATTCTGCCACTGTTTCGGCAGAGCAAGAATCACGCCCTCGCGCGAGAGCAGGTCGCTTCCAAGCTCAAGCTTATAGCCTCTGTTAGGAACGGCGGAAATCTTATGACCCTGTTCTTCAAGGCTTTTTATTGTCTTCCACACGGCATTTCGCGATACACCAAGGCGCTGCGCCAGCTCTTGACCGGAGATGTATTCATTTCTGTTTTCTTCTAATATTTCAATTATTCTGCTTTTTGTAGACATTCGTCAGCGCCACCTTTCCCATTGATTTTACAGCCTTAGGCCGTCATCGTCAACCTATATTTCTTCTTTGGTTGACTATTTACTTGAAAAATTTGGGGAATGAAGCGGCAGAATTAGGGAAATACTATTTCTATCATCCACCGGGGAGGTAATACAATTGCTGAACAAGGTTGAGATATGCGGTGTAAACACTGCGAAGCTGACAGTTTTAAAAAATGACGAGACTATGGAACTATTAAAAAAGACCAAGGAGGGCGACAAGCAGGCAAGGGAAAAACTGATATCCGGCAACTTGCGTTTGGTACTTTCAGTAATACAAAAATTCTCATCCCGCGGCGAAAATGTAGACGATTTGTTTCAGGTGGGATGTATCGGGCTGATAAAGGCCATTGACAATTTTGACATCACGCAGCCGGTGCGTTTTTCAACCTACGGCGTGCCGATGAGTGTCTGATGTTGTAACGCTTCTTCCCCTGCTCTTAGCCTTGACACTTATGGATTTCTGATGTAGTATATTAAAGCATTTGCCCCCGTACCTCACCGGGATAGAGGGTCCGCCTCCTAAGCGGAATGTAGTGTGTTCGAGTCACGCCGGGGGTGCCAAAAGCCTTGAAAACGAAAAGTTTTCAAGGCTTTTTATAATCTTTGGTTGTATTCAGCTTTTCTAATTATATCAGACACCGAGATAACGGCGGAAGAGTTCTTTGTTCCACTCATCGCCGCCGTCAGCGTTGGAGCTCATAAAAACAGGCGGTCGCTGCCCGTCCGATGCTAGCAGGCGGGCTATTTGTATAGAGAGCAGCTGCGCCATATAGACGCCAATAAAGCTGGATACAGCTCCCATCCCCGCATCCACGCCCGGCACGTTGAAGGCTGCGTCTCCCGGAGGTGTGCAGCTGTCGATTATTACATCGGCAAAATCCTTCAGGAAAAGGCCGCTTGAATGTCTGGAGCGCTCGCCCTCAGGTCTTGATACGCTGGTGAATACAATAACGGCCGCTCCCGCTTCTTTTGCCAGCCGCGCGAGTTCCACCGTCATGGCGTTCCTGCCTGAGTTTGAGGCAACGAGTATGGCATCACCGGCGCTTATGCCATAAAGCTTCATTATAACGCCGGCGTATGTCTCCAAGCGCTCTACCTCAGTGCTTTTGAGAGGGTGCTCGAACAATTGAAATTCGGCGGGCAGAATCGGTGTCACACAGGCAAGTCCTCCCGCGCGGGTGTATAGCTCCTCTGCAATCATATGTGAGTGTCCGGTACCTGCAACCAGGAAACGAGCTCCTGACTTCAGGCGTTCGGAAATAATCTGCGCGGCTTCCAAGACAGCCACTTCCGACTGACTGCGGAATCGCTCCAAATGTGTAAGTGCATAATAATTAAAATCATTTTCAAGGCTCATATTTTATTTCTCCATAAAAGTCTTACCAACCGTAGCGATCCTCCCCCCACGGTGTTATTATATGTTCCTGCTTAAGTCTGACCATGCTGCGCTCGGGAAGATTGTCCTCCAGCAGCACGCCCGGCCCTACAACGCTATACGGTCCGACAGTGCAGCCAGGCATGAGCATTGATCCTACCCCGGTGCGGCAGTAGTCGCCTACATAGCAGGCGTTGGCGTAGTACAGAGGCGTTTCACGGCGCGAACCAACCTTATGCGCGGCTTCGCTGTCGTCAAAACGCAGAGTACCGCACACTGTACCCGCCCCAAAGTCAACATAGTTTCCGGCTGCTCCGAAAAATTCGCCGTAGTGGTAGAAATACACTTTGTCCATAAACATTCCGCCTATCAGCTCCGCTCCGTGGTCGATCACGCAGTTTGAACCAATTGAGACGCCGTCTCCAAGCTTGCAGAAATTCCGAATTATCGTGCCGTCTCCGATAACCGCGTCACCCTCAAATACAGTGCCGTTTTCGATTATCGTGTCATCACCGGCAATAAGACTTCCCTTAATCACAACTCCCTTGCCGATATATGAGTTTTTCCCCAGGTTTACATAACCTTCGATTTCTGCGCCAGGTGAAACCGCCGAGCCTTCACCAAGAGAGTTTTCAGCAAGCGAAGCGCAGCGCAATGATACCATGTATCTGTTTGCCGCAAGCATGTGCCAGGGCTTATCAATGTCCAAAAACTGCTCCGTGCATTCAAGCGCATTCAGCTCGCCCGCAGAAACCAGCGGCAAAAGCCCTGCCTCAAGAAATCTTTCACGCGGAGTTCCAACGCCTACCTTTACGTCGGGAAAATAGTCCGGCGTCTCTATGATAAGCTGCAGGTGCTCAGGGCAAATCGAAAAGCCGGCAAAGGCATGGGTCACACGGTCGCCGCGCTCATGGGCGCCTATGTGGCTGACCTTTCCTCCATCGACCGACGCTCCTATCCAATTTCGCGAAGTCTCCATAAGTCCCGCCGTCAAAGCACATGTTCCATCAAAGCTCCAAAGTCGTTCAAGGTCGCTTGAGCCGATAATGGTATCGCCATAAAGCGCGAGCAGCCCTTCTGATTTTTCGGACGCTGCTGCAGCTCCGGCGATAAAGCTGTCGGCGCTGCCCAATCCCGTGTCAAACACAGTCACTTTAACCCCGGGTCTTTTGGATACCAGCGCTGTAAGCTCACGCTCAAACTCACTCCTCGTCACAATGATAATTTCCTTGCATCCAAGTTTGATCAGGCTGTCAATATTGTAGAGAATCAGCGGTATCCCGGCGATTTTGATTGCAGTTTTCGACCGCACTGACGAAAAGGGGTGCATCTTGTTTCCCCGTCCCGCCGC
Organism: Oscillospiraceae bacterium; assembly: GCA_031552685.1. Classification (GTDB taxonomy): domain Bacteria; phylum Bacillota; class Clostridia; order Oscillospirales; family Oscillospiraceae; genus UBA2658. The sequence continues at coordinate 47,930 of JAVBMI010000007.1, read as the reverse complement.
AAGTATCACAACTGGTTTATTCATCGGCACCTCCTATGTGCTGCGAGATTGTAAACTCACGTTCTCCGCCCTTCAAATACTCTATAAGCCGCCTCGCGTCCGGATGAACACAGCCGATTACATTGTGCGTCCCGGAGGGCGGAAGGTCGCTCGTCGATATTTGCAGCTCACCCATATAGCGACCCGCCCCGCTGTTCAAAATGCAAACTGTATAGGTGGGACGGGGTTCTGCGTTGCCCGGCGGAACCAAAATTCCTCTTGAAATTTCCGAGCGGATTATCAGCTCCGGCTGGTCAGTGCGTGAGAGAAAAACAAGCCTGTAAAGGGACTCAAGCACTCCCTTGTCAGCGCCGGGACTCGGCACAATCGGTATATCAATCGCACCCGAAGCGGCTTGCGCAACTCGCCGCAGTTCCTCTTCAGACGCGGGAGCGTCCCCGATAATGACCTCATCAAAGCCCAGTGCAAAGAGTTCGCAAGCCGCGATATGCGGCGGTAAATATCGGTGTGCCTCCATAGTAGGCAGGCCGTGGCCCGCGCCGTACAGGCACGGCGGTGCGCTCTGCGAGGCGACAAAGGCTCCCACCTTGATTCCCTTCGCGCGTATTAAGTCGGTGATTTCCGCCGTACGCCGGATTTCAAGTCCCGTTTCAGGAAGCGGGTAAAAGTTATGGCAGGCGCAAAGCATTTCCTGATTGCCGTTAAAAACAAGCTCATCCAAAATCTGCTCTACACGCGCCCGGGAATCTCTGCTCCCGCTCAAGTATACGCCCGAAGCGTTCACCTCTATTTTGATACCCAATGGGTTTTTGCTCATTCGCGCAAGCTCAGCCGCTGAAAATCCGCCGTCTACACGCAGTGATGCAAGTCCCAGCGTATGAAAGGGTGAGAGGTCATCAGGCGATGCCGAGAGCATTTCAAAAACTGCGCCATTAGCGTCTGCGCACAGCTGAAGTCCCAACTCCGAGCACAGCTCCGACAGCGCATGCACAGATGCCCTCAGATCACTCTTGCAGCCCTCAAACCCCATCTGTCCCAAAAGCAATGAGCAAAACACTTTTGTGAAACCAAGATCCTTGGCAAGCATGAGATACCCGCGCTGACGGTCAGCGTCCATAAAGTCGGGATATACGGCAATTCCGATTCTTTTCATACCCTTCACCTGTCCCTGCTGCATAACAGCTTGAAGTTTTGACTATAAAAATTATACTATAAGTCTGATTACACTGCAAATATTAGCTGCGGGGAATGGAGATAAAGTTTCTCCATTCCCCGTATTTGCGTTGTAAAACTATTTTTTATTTGCCGAATTTTGCGTCAAGTCTCATGAAGAGCATCGCTACCTCGGCACGGTTTGTCAGACCCCTCGGGTCAAGGATTCCAGCTCCTTTACCCTGAATCAGACCGTTTGCTACCGCCCATTCGATCGGCTCGCGGGCATAGTCGGAGACCTGTGCCGCATCGGTAAAGGCAGAAAGGCTGGTTTTTGCGCTGATATCATATCCTGCAAACTTTGCATATCTGTATACGATGGCCGCAAGCTGTTCGCGGGTTATGAAATCTTCCGGCCCAAAGAGGTTGTTGCCATAGCCGTTGATGAGCTTGTTGGCATCCGCCCATGCAATGGGTGTCGAATAGTACAATCCTGCTTTAACGTCGGTATACGGTGATGTTCCAGCGTAAGCGGGTGATCCGCTGAGACGGTACAGAACAGTTGCCGCCATGCCGCGTGTCATCTCTGAATCCGGCGCAAACAGCGTTGCGGTAACGCCATTAAAGAGGCCCTTGTCTACAACATAGGTAACCGCATCATGGAACCAGCTGTTTGCAGGTACGTCTGTGAAGATTTCGCTTGCAGGCGTCGGGTTCGTGTCCGGATCAACAGGAGGACCTACGGGAGGATTGACAAATTCGGTTGCGGGCAGAGGATCGAGCATTCCGTGGTATACGCCCATCCAGTATGGCAGAGTGTAGGTCGTTGAACCTTCCATCTGGTTGGGGTTGTTTCCGTCGTCCAACTTGTAGGAAGAGTTGTTGTACTTGTGCATTGCACGTTCATCCGGAGCTGCAACTGCATACTCAATATCCAGAGTTCCGGATATTGGCAGGCCAAGCGACTGAAGATTGTATTGACCAGTTGTAATACCGCCAACGAGAAGAACGCCAACTGCTATCATAGTTCCTGTTGTAGGGTTACCGGGGTTTGGAGGTAAAGTAGTCTTTTTAATTGACACTCCGCCTCTGGTTTTGAGATTGTTTCCACCGTAATCCTGCATATTGAAATTCATAATATCGTCACGCGCGGTATTCGACGCATTCCACAGCCTTGTATCAACAGGGTGACGGCTGAGTGACCATGCGGCGGTTTCCAGAATGTTATTGCCATAATAGTCAGTTATTGTCTTACCCGGATTTGCCAGCTGATATATGTAGTACCAAAGCGGGTTTTCACTATACTGGTAAGATGATTCCCACCAAAAGTCCAGGGCTTCGCGGTAGTCTGCAAGAAGCGCAGAATCCTTCTCTAGCTGGAACAGCAGATAGAACGCCAGCATTGCCATTTCCTCGTCAGAATACTGGGCAAAGGAGCGGGTAAGGAAGTTTGCTTCTTCATCTTGTAAAATGTTGTAAATGGGTTGAGTAATGCCTAGCGGAACAAGTAGCTGCGCCGCAAAAATGTTCAGGAACTCTTCGCCTCTCTCTTCGTATATCTTCATCAGCTCTTTATACTCATAGGGAGCAGTTTTTGCCGCCATGCGGTATTCGTTTTCCCACTTCTGGTTTCCGGTGACATAGGCGGCAACCTTTAAAGCGCAGAGAAGTACGGAGCTGTTCATCGGGCCGGCGGGAGCGCCCCAGCGGTAGCTGTAAAAATACTCACGGCTTACTTTGCCCCATGTGCTGGGCTGACCGGCTGCGTCAACCATCATGTAGCTGTTATCGGTCAGATGCTGGGCAAATCTTTCCATTGTGCTGGAAATGATTCCGGCAAGCTCGGGGTCTTCCGGTCCGAGAATATCATAGGCAGTTTTATATATAAACAAATGGCCTATAACTTCATCCATGCTGGTATCGCCCTTGTAAATAATATCCGTGACCGGATGGGTTCCGATGAGTGCCTTGAGGCGAGCGGGTATTTCGCCGCTTGCGTCTACTGTCATGCCCTTCAGGTTTTCACCATTGACCACACCCTGGCTTGCAGAACGTCCGGTAGCCGTGCCATCTCCATTAACTTCATAATAGATTCTGCCACTGGATGACAGCGCGCCGTTTCCAGCATCACTGGGTTCATTCTTCAGCGAATATGTTCTTGCCCACCAGCCTTCAAGAAGACGGGTCTGCTTTTCCAGAGCCGGCGGATTTGCATTGCCTCTGATGTCTATCCAGTCAGCAGAAACAAAAGGCTTAATTTCACGATTCGGAGTGAAGAAACTGTATTCGTAGGGAGAACCGGAAGGTACGCTTACTGAATAGTCTCCCCCCGCTTTCAGGACATAAGAGGGCATATCCTTATATGTTTCAGCAAATACCGGGTATTGGGGACCCACCGGGAAGCTGACATCAATATCACCCATATAGTGAATATTTGCCTGTGTTGTTCCCTGACGCATCGAGATGTTGCTCAGCAGCAGCACAGCTTCAACAGATTTAGTTGCAACTGCTTTTGCATCTGCTACCATCTGCTGCAGCTCGGTGCTGAACGGGTTAGCTGCAAGCTCCTGCTTCAGTGATGCGTAGCGGAAGAGCTCTCCCGCGCCGTACATTGCGGTCCAGAGTCCGTCGTTATCTGTTTCGGCGGGTACCCAAGCACTGCCGTTCCAGTTGGCTTCCGACACCATACCGCGGCGGGACACCAGTTCCTGCGAGGTATTGCTCATCTGGATAGCCTTTTGGGTCGCGGTCATCTCGACCATTGCAATATGGGTAACGCCGGATGCGGTAATTGTCCAGATTCCGTTTTCACCATCTGAAAGGATTGAAAGCACTGTCGGATAAGCTGTTCCGGTGGCAGTTCCGCTATAGTGGAAGTATCTGTCACCCATGAAGCGCATTTCCTCATCGCGGGCGGTCAGTGCATTAGCATCCTCACGAAGTACGCCGTAGCTCTTTATTGTCCATGTCGCGCCGTCGGCTGTGGTGACCGGAGCTGTACTTGGTGTTGTAATAGCTGCCTTAACATCGTCAGGGACGTCGGCGGAAGCCTGTGCCTCAGCCTTTGTCCAGCGTGTTACGATCTTCTGCAGGTTTTCAACCTCAGGAACGGCCGTTCCGGCGTAGTTGACAACAGCGCCGTGGGAAGCGCCCTTGGTGGAAGCAGTAACGATGTTAAGCGTTACCGTGTCGGCAAGACCGGTATCTCTCTGTATTGCAGTTATTTGCGCCGTTCCGGTGGAAACCGCTGTTACACGGCCCCATTTGTCAACGGTCGCGTTGCCGTTGCTTGAAACCCATTCAAGTTTACGGGTTGTAACCGCCGGATCAGCAAATACATAGTCAAGTGTTCTGCTGTCGCCGACTTCAAGCTCCCAGTTTTCAGGAACCATCAGTTCGAGTCCTTCTCTTGACAAAACGAAGGGCTGTGTGAAGCTGATTCCGCCGGCGCCCTTTAACTGAGCCCTGACATAGAAGCCTATTTGGCTTGCATAGTCTCTTAAGTTAAGTGTGCTGCTATTCGTACCGTTTACTGCGTCGGTCTGAATAATCGTCCCGTCCGCAATCCATTCAACGGAAGTGTAATCCGTCGCATTAATGGTAATGGTATCGGCTGCTTCGTCTACTGCAATTTTCGTAATGATCGGCGTTGAGGCGGTGGAACCGGATAGGTTCACGCCCTCGGCTTTTGCTATTCTTGTGGAAGTATATGATGCGCCGGCTTCCAATGCCGCTCTCACGTTTTCAGGAGTGTTTTCCGGCATGAGCATCATGTTCCATGCACGACCTACGTCCGTGAGCTTGTGCGCGTCGTCATTGCCGAAGCAGTGGATATTTCTGCCCTGAGGGGCGGCCTTCATGAGAACTCTATCCCACAGGATTCTGTCATTTCCATGACTGTCAGCCTTATTGATAATCTCAAAACCAATGCAGCTGTCGTATTTCATGAACAGGTTGGTGTACATGCTAACGACCTCATCGGAGGGGTTTGCCGGCGATCCGGTATACCGGCCGGGGTGGTTGATCTGCGAGAGGCCGCCATTGTCATGCGCAAACTTGATAGCCTTTTCCAGACCTGTATGCTTGCCGCCCATTCCGGGCAAGACATCGTTAACGTAATATGTATTCACATGGTTGCCGCTGATAAAGTTTTGCTCGTTGCCATACATGACCTGCGTCATTTTGCGGCCGCCGCGGTCTATACCGCCTGATATATTGTTTCCGTTTATTATATCATTGTATTCTGCTTCAGTTAGAGTTGTCGTGGGCTTCCCGCAGAAAAACTCATCCTGAAGCGGATCATCAAGGTGCTCACTGCTGAACGGTGGTGCGCCGAATGCCGCATATACCGCATTTAATTCCCTCATAGTTGCAATGGGGGCATCCGGGTCAAAACCTTTAGCTATTACTTGTTGTTCAGTAATATCATGTATATCCGCCAATGCGCCAATTGTAATCGTAATCGGGCCTTTGGGACCGGTGGGCGCCTTGTACCACTCCGGGCTCAAGGTGCTGTGATCCGTCATAGCAAGAACATCGTAGCCCTTGTTGTAGTATGCTTTAATCATAACGGCCTGCGTCTCTACACCGTCGCTGGCTGTTGAATGTGTGTGGATATTGCCTTTGTACTGTCCATAGGTGTCCCAGTTGACACCTGCATAGGCGCTGGTGATCGTAAAGTCCAGGCTGCCGCTGTCCATAAGTGTAAAGGTGTCTTGACCTTCACCTGTGGCAAATGCGGGAGCCGCAGCACCCAGAACGATTACAAGGGCCAGCAGCAATGATAAGTATTTTTTAAACTTCATTTGTAAGAGTCCTCCATAATACTCGATTTTTCCTTATTGCTTATTATTCGGTTTCATCTGTTCCCGGGTTTTCTGCATCCATTGCAGCTATTTTTGCCTTCACGGCGGCCAGTCTTTCGCCGTGCAGGGGGTAACGGGTAATTACGAGGGTACCAATCACAATGAGAACTGCGGGCACAATGCTCATTGATACGCGGAAACCGGTTATGGCGCTTGCCACCTGGGTTTCAGCTCCCTCTACGTATCCGAAGTATGTCATAACGCCGGTCAGTAGCAGCGTTTGGAGAGCTGCAGCAAAGCGGATGACAAAAGCGTGCGTTCCGAAGAATGCTCCCTCACGTCTCTGTCCCGTTACTGTTTGGTCCTCGTCTATTATTTCTGCAGCAAGCAGCTTCGGCATGATGATGCCGCCGGTGATACCGAGGCCGAGCAATGCTGCAAGCACCACACTTAATGTGAAGTTTGTGCTGAAGAAAAGGCAGATAAGAATAAGCGCAAACCAGCCAAGACTGAATAGGTAGGTCTTTTTTACGCCCAGTCTGTTTGAGATGAAAATTATAAGCGGTGTGAAAATCAGGGCCGAAATAAAGGCCGAGGCGGTAATAAGTGTCGCCGCCATTTCAACATCAGGGAATGTGTACTTAGCGTAGTAGGGTATGCTCGCCATCAGCAGCAGACGCGCTGTCTCAACAAAAAGAACGGCTACTACCATAATTATGAAAGAACGGCTCTTGAAGGTCATTTTAAATGACTCAAAGAATTTGAGCGGCTCGACCTTGGCGTGCTTGGGGTTTTCCTTAATTCCGAAGACCGTGATGAGCATTGTAACAATGCCTATGCAGCCGAAGATAATAGCCATTGCCGACCAGCCGAATTTCTCAAATACCGGCTGAATTGCCAGCGATGCAATAACGCCGCCGAGAATGTCAAACACCTGTGCAATACCGAGAATGCGTCCTCTGTCCTTCTCCTTCGGATACATATCCGGTACTACAGATTCCCAGTTGAGAAGAACTGTGGTGAAGAAGAAGTCATACACGCAAAGTGAAAGCGTGTAGTACAGAATCTGCGATGTGGGAGTCGTGAGGCTTGCCGTTGGCGGAGAGAATATGAAAATAAAGCTGATGCCAAGCGGAATTGCCCCAAACAGAACATATGGCAAACGCCTGCCCAATTTCGTGCGGGTACGATCTGACAGGTAGCCCATGACAGGGTCGTTTATCGCGTTCCAAATAGAGTAGATTATCATTGCCATGCCGATTGCTTTTGCGTTGAATCCAAGATGATCAATGTAGAAAAAGCTTAGCCAGGTTCCGATTATTGTTCCAAAAAGGCTGGCTGTAAAGTTTCCGCCACCATAGCAGATTTCGCGCCATAAGGGTTGTTTTTCCCCAGTGTATTTCCTCATTTTTTCCTCCTATTCAAGATGTTCTACTGGCAAATTGAAGCAGTGCAATTGTAAAAAAGAGTTTAATTTATATGGTTCCCCAAACTCATAACCTCTTTTGTCTCCGAAGTGCTTTGCCTGAAGTTCGAGCAGCATCAAAAGCTCCGGGCTGATCTGCGACTGATGACAACAAATCGCCTCCTGCTTTTTAGCCGCATACTCGCTGATGTCAATAATCTCGTTGAAGGCATCTGTGAAGTATTGTCCGAGTATCTCTACCTGCCAAACATCATCGTGCCTTGAACCGTCTTCTGTAGGCGGATAAAAGTCACAAATTGCGTCCATTACCGCGTATCTCACCGCCCAGCCGACCTTTATATGGTCGCTATGGCACTCGGTTGAAAGCGTCGGGTCTACAGAGAATACGGCGTTTGGTTTAATATCCCGTATCACTCGGACTATTTTTTTACTGATTTCTTTAACAGATGCCTCTGTCTTATCTTCAAAGCCGAGAAAACCGAGATTCGTTACTCCAAGTGCTTCCGCTGCTGCAAAAACCTCATTTTGCCGGACTGTTCTGCCGTTTTGCCACGCTTCTTTCGGGCAAACAGCATGGTCGTCTGTCACGGTAAGGCAAAACACCTGTGTTCCCTGAGCAACCAGCTTTGCCATAAGGCCCCCGGCACCAATTTCGTTGTCGTCAGGGTGCGGCTGTATGAACAGCGCTTTTTCAATCCCGGAAAGGTCCGGTGGGGCTGTAACCATCTTGAGAATTTCATCCATCAGTCCGCACTCCCTTCATTTGATGCAAGTCTTGCTTTTAAGCCGTTTCTGAGCTGCTCATCAGCAGGGCAGCCTGCAATCTCCATCGCCCACAAAAGCGCACCCGCCACCGGCGCCGTGCTTATCACTTTCAGTCTATAGGCGCTTTCCCCGCCCGCCGGGTTCAGAATTCTTTCTATTGTTTTGATTGTCTGATCATTCTCGCCTTTTGTGAATTGAGAACCAATCAGCACAACATCCACAGGCGCTTGCAGTTCGAGTGCCTCCGCAACGCAGCTTATCGAGAGCGCGTAGTCCTCGCCGCATTCAGTTAGTATCCCCAAAGCTACCGGGTCACCACGGCCTGCCGCCTCATACAGGATTTGTGAAATGCTGTGATTTGCATCTGTTCGGTCGCCTATGATGCGCAGCCCGGCAGCCTGACAAAAATCTGCCTTATCACTGATTCCAAGCCACTGCTCAAGAAGTGAAGCGAGTATTGTTGGTTCGCCCCGCTTAAAAAGCGAGGTATAGGCCGCGCGTATGGTTGCAGGAACCAGATAGCAGCCGCCACCCTTGTCGCCGGTCATGTCGTTGTGGCCGCCTATTTGGTATGTATCTCCTTTTGCTCCTATGCCTACTACGGAGCATCCGCTTCCATTAACCGCGCCAATACCGATGCCGGAGGCGCACTCAGCGTGAATCCCCAGATAGCCGTCGTTTGACAGACCGAAGTTCTTAAATCCCATTTCTTCCAGGATTCCATGGATTGCCTCGTACTGTATGGGCATGTCAATCCCGCCCATTCCGAAGGCCGCGCCCGCAAGGTCGGAGGTTTTTATTCCCGCCTTTTGCAGCAGGGGAAACACCAGCTCTCCTATCGCTCCTGCGAGATCTTCCATTCCTCCGGGCAAAACCTCATGGTTGGTCGGGCCGCCGGAAATGAAATTCAAAGTATCGGTCATCGCATCATAAAGTACGCAGTGGGTTTTTGTCCCGCCTCCGTCAAGGCCAAGAAAAAAGCGGGGCTTATCCATGTGTATCACCTTCTCTTTCAGCAAAATAACTATTAAACTGGGGCAGGAACTCGCGATTTGCATCAAGCATTTCCCTGAGAGCCGACACCGCGCCAGCGTAATTCTGTGTGAGCGGATTCGACATCAACGCAGCTACAGCGTCTGAAAAATGCCCGGTAAGCGCTGCTCTGGACGCGAGCTTTTCATATGCCTTCATCATCTGAATGAATCCCTTTATGTGCACGCCCGGGTCACGGCGAAGCGGCAGCGGTTCAGCACCGCCACGGGTAATCCGGCATTTTAGTTCGGCAACATCACCGCTTCCAAGAAACGGCACCGCACCACCGGATCTTACGTTAACTACCTGGACATCTCCCCTGTCGTTTTCGATCGATTCAATAAGGGAAGCTGCCGCCTCCGAGTATTTTGATCCGCCCCTCTTTTCAAGTTCAGGCGGAGCTACATCGAGCGCTTCATCCTCGTATATTTCAAGGAGCTTTCTCTCCAGTTCTAGGCATTCCTCGCCCCTTGTTTTTTCGGCATCCCGGCACTTTTTCAACATTTCGTCACGGAAATAATAATATTTGAGGTAGTCGCAGGGAAAACCTTCGACAGCCCGCAGTAACTCCTGTGAAAACGGAACGCCGGGTATATTTGCCATAACGCTGCCCATAGCCGGTTCCATCAGGAGCTCGTTGAGGCACTCTCTCCCTGCGGAATAGGCCTCTGTCATCCAGCTGAGATGGTTCAGTCCTATGTAGTCAAAATCAAAATCGTCTCCGGCTTCCAAAAGGCTCTTTGCCATCGACGACATCGTCACCGGAATATTGCAAAGCCCTATGAGGCGCGATCCAAACTCGTCAGCTAATGCCTCGGCAACAAGACCGGAGGGGTTTGAGAAGTTTATTGTCCAAGCCTCGGGCGCTAACTTTCGTGCAAGGCTGCACAGTTCCCGTATCACAGGTATGGTTCGGAAAGCATTGACCATGCCGCCGATTCCCGTGGTTTCCTGTCCCAGAAGTCCATGTCTCAGCGGAATCTTCTCGTCTCTAATGCGCGCGTCCATGCAGCCCTGACGGATCTGTGCAAGAATATAGTCCGCGCCTTTAACTGCCTCTTTCATATTATTCGTGAGTACTATATCCGCTTTGATACCCGCACGGTCCAGCATCCGCCTTGACAGACCCCCCAGAATATTGTTGCGTCTGTCGTCAATGTCACAGAATACAAAGCGATTCACGGCGAGGCTGTCCTTGCGGTCAATAAAGCCACGAATAAGTTCCGGAGTGTACGTGCTTCCTGCGCCGATAATTGTTATTTGGAGATTTCTCATCTTTAACCGCCTTTAATTAATTAACTTAATTAATTTGATATTATCACTTCACATTGTATAAGTCAATATACCTTTTACAATATTTTCTTGTATATTCACTACAATTGTTAAAGACCTTTACAAGAAATGGAATATAGATTATAATCAAATAAATAACAATCTTTAGTAAGTAGTTGTGCAGCATCTGAATGCCGCTGCACAACAAAATATTAATGACAGGTGGGGGTAATATGAGGCCGCTTCTATCAGCGGATATGAAAGAGAATAATCGTGCGCTGGTGTATCAGTACATTCTTTCCAAGACAGGGCGAACAGTAACGCGAACTGAAATTGCGGATCACACCGGCATTTCCACTCCAACAATGCTAAAGATATTTGACTTTCTTGAAAGACGCGGGATTATCTCTTCAAACGGTGAGGAGCGGAGTGGCGAGCGTGGAAGGCGGTCAAATCTCTATCGCTTCAACCCAAACGCTGCTTTTGCGCTTGGGGCTGCTTACGATGGGCAGATGTTGGATATTTCCCTTGTTAATCTCAATTATGAAACCGTTCTGCGCAGATCTGAGCCTGTTTCAACGGACATTACGCATCTCCTCAGCGAATTGCTGCCGGACAGAGTCGCCGCATTTACCAACGGCTTTGGTCCTATTTTGGGAATTGGCATCTCGCTTCCCGCAATTGTTGATACGGTAAGAAAAAGCATTAGGCATCCGGCGCTGGCTATTCTTGATGCAAAGCAGTCCAAGGGTAATCTCGGGGATGAGTGCGCATTACTTGAGCAAAACCTGGAGCTGCCCGTTCTTCTTGAGAACGATGTCAACTGTGCTGCTGTTGCCGAATTTAGGACCAGAGAGCTGGGTGACGACGATGATTTTGTCTACCTTATGATTGGCAGTGGTCTGGGCGCAGGGCTGATACTTGAAGGAAAACTGCGGAGAGGCGCACATTATTCTTGCGGAGAAGTGGGGTTCATGGTTACCGACCACGCATATTCGCTGCGGGCAGGAGAGCCCGGACATATGGAGTGGGAGCTATACAGCTACACCCGCGAGCAATTCGGCGTAGACATTGTCAAAGACGGCCCCTCAACCTTCCCGCACGATCTTGTGGTTCACATGTCCAAGGAGCTTGCGCTTATGATTGCAAACCTTGCGAACAGCCTTGACATATCAAATTTCGTTCTCGGGGGCTATGTGTTTGAGAAGTTCGGTTTTTCACTTATCAAGCTGGTAAATAAGCGGCTGCGTGAGCTCTGCCTTCATGACATTCTTGTCACAGGGGCTATTTGCGAAAATGCGTCGTCGAAGGGCGCCGCCTCTCTGCTCATAGATGAAAGACTTGACGCGCTGCTCTCGGACCGCACTATTTTCGGCACTGCGGAAAATGGTGATACCACTATTCAGCACTCCCCTGCCTGATTTTACTTTAGTGAGCTATCTGAACAATTCCAGCCACCCCATACAATAAAAAAACCGCAGCTTTTCTGTCAGCCGCGGGCATTTTGAAAAATATATTCTTACATAATAAGTACGGAGGAATTACGCATGGGTTTTTTTCACGATCTGATCAAGGGCTTTTCGGAAGCGGCAAAGGCAGGAGCGGATTTCAATCCCGAGTTTGATAAGGTTATTGGGCTGATGGAGTCTCTTCATGCCGAGGGCAAGCTGGACGACACGCTTTATGCGGCAGAGCAGTCATTTGAAGCGGAACACAAGGAATATCTCGCCAAGGGCACTCATACTAACGCAGCCGATTCTGCAAGGGAAATTTCTTCTATGAACCATTTCATGGACGCTCTGAAGAATTCGGTGGATTCACTGGATCCCTCTCTGAAAGCCGACGCGCAGCATCTGATTGACCTCAAAGAGCAAATGACCAATATTCTCGGTGGCTTTAAATCACTCAAGCAAAACTGATTCAACAATATAAAAGTGTACGCCGGGGCGTCCTGCCCCGGCGTACACTTTATTTCAATTTACTGTGCTCCTATCGCGGCATAAGAACCAGATAGAACGCAAGCGCCATTTGTCCTGTGAAATAAATAGCTCTGTTTGCAGCGAGAAATACGAACTTGTCACGGTAGTAGTTCCAAACGCCCAAAAATACATCTGACGCGAAGAAGCACAGCCCACCTGTTGCCGCCGCGATCGTGTAGGGCGTCACCTCTATGAACAGAAGTGACATCGACTTTGCCGCCATCAGGGCTACGAACAGCGTGTAGACCGTAAGCTGCGCCCTCTCAGGCCCCATTTTCCAATGCTGCTTGTTTTGGAATATCAAGAGAATAGCAAGAAGAAGGACCAGGATGACAAATTCATAATAGTGTACTCCCCACTTCATGAAGTATGAGATCAGAATGAAAAAATGCATTGCGCCGAAGAAGAAAATACCGATGCGGTATTTTTTTATATCCAGCTTGATAAACTGCAGATAATAATCCGCCGGTACAGCGCAGAGCATTCCTGTCGCGAAGATATACATCACAGTGCTGTGTAAAAAGATGGCTGCATAGAAGCAAAGACCCGAAGCAATCGCCGAGAGAATTACCTTAAGCGCAGTTGCTGTCTTGAAGTCATCTTTCTTTTCGTACGCGCAGTATACGATAAGCAACACTGCGTATACCGCGCAAATAATCAGCTTGGAAACAAAATTCATTTTACAATTCCCCTAAATGTATTTGCCCTATCAATATACTTATACATGATTGCGGCGAAGACGTAAAGGGTTTATTGTCACATCCAAAGTTTGAAGGCCTTTTCGTCTCTTGTCAGACAAAGCTCACGCAGAGCCTTGAGATCCGCTGTTTGATCCTCGGTAGGATCTTCATAATCAAGGACTTCAAGCACACTGATTTCGAAGCCGTCCGGCCCATATTTTTCTACCAGCTCGCGAAAATGCTTGTTGGGATGGCTTGTTGTAATTCTGGCCTTCATAGCGTTGACCCCTGCCCTTGTGTCCTTGGATATTTCGAGGAAGGATTCCCCTGTTTCCTTGCAGAGCACAGCCAGAACGCCCATCTCGGGCTTTCTGTTTTTATAGTCCTCAATCAGCTGTTTTTTTCTTTCAGTTTTCAATTTTCTGACCTCATTATTATTTCCTGACACAAACAAAAGCGGACAATTCCATCCTGAGTTTGTGTTGATAAATGATAAATCCGCTGCCCGGAGGCAGCGGATTTATCATTTAAATCATACCCTTGACAATTTCAAGCTGGCGCTGCATCTCTGCATACTGATCATCAAGGTTAGAATAGTCACGGGCACGCAGTGCCTCAACCATAACCGCAATTGAATGATGCAGAGGCGAAAGCCCCATATTTGACACAACACCTTTCAGAGCATGCGCCGAGTTAAATGCCTTTTCGTAATCCTTGTCAGCTATATTCCTGCCGAGCTCATCAAAGCCCTTTTCATTCAGAAGCATCTTGAAACAGGTTTCATATAGGTTCTCGTCACCGACAAAGCGCTCTAGCGTAACTGGAATATCTACGCCATAGGCAGCCAATTTTTCTGTTAATACCGACATAATGTTTCCTCATTTCAATGAACGATTAATTGGATGGTAATTGCGAAGGATGCTCGGCGTCCTCGCGCAATTTCTGAATAAATTCGGCTTCAGGAATCGGACGGCAGTAATAGTAGCCCTGAACCGCGTCGCAATTCATATCCTTTAGCCTGTCGACCTGATCCTTCGTCTCAGCTCCCTCGGCAGTGATTGTCAGCTCCATCCACTTGGCAAGCTCAACAATGAAGCTAATGATGTTCTTTTCAGCTTGATCCGCCGTGTTGCTTTGAACAAACGACATATCAAGTTTCAAGACATCAATCGGAAGCTCGCTGAGCATGTTTAATGAGGAATACCCTGTCCCGAAGTCATCCATTTCAATAATAAATCCGAGATCGCTCAGCTTTGAAACGGTGTCTATAATCACCTCAGGCTGGTCAGTATATGCGGATTCAGTTATTTCAAGATGGAGCTGCTCCGGCGAAAGACCATACTTCTTTGTTAGGTCAAAGATAATATTCGGCAAATCCGGAATATGCAGATCTGTGCGGGAAACGTTCACCGAAATCGGCACCAGAGGAATTCCCTCGTCAATGCACCGGCGCTGGAAGATGCATACCGCTTCCCAGATATACTTGTCGAGTTCTGTAATAAAACCGTTTTTCTCAAACGCCGGAATGAACATACCGGGGGGAAGAAAGCCTTCCTTTGGCGAGTTCCAGCGCACAAGCGCTTCCGCACCGACAATTTTTTCCGTTCTAAGCGCATATTTCGGCTGATAGTAAACAAGAAACTGTTTTTCTACTATAGCCTCCTCCATACTTTCCGCAAGCGCCTGTTCACGGAGCTTTTGCTGACGCATGTTGTCGTCATAATAAGCAAAGCGGGTCGTCACTTTCCCCTTTATGCTCTCAATCGCGGACATCGCACGGTCGCAGCAAACGTTGATCGTTACATCCCCTTCGTCGCAGGGATAGATTCCAAAGAACATGCGCAGACGGCTGCGGCCGAACTGGTTGGAAACCACTTCATTGACTTCTTCAAACTCCTGCTCGGTATATCCTGAGCGCCGTTCTACGCAAAGCGCAAAGGTGTCTGCATTGATGCGGCTGCAAATACCGGTGTCAGCAACATAGTCGCTCAAAGCATCTGCTATGATGCGCAGCAGCTCGTTACCCACACTGTGGCCGAAAATGTCGTTGATCAGACTGAAGTTCTCAACGTCACTGCAAATGATGTCGTACTTCTTGTCGGGATTCTTGTGAATCATATCATCTGCCAGCTTGTAGAAGTACTCCTTGCCGTAAACTCCGGTCTGCTGGTCATATTTTACCAGATTGATCATCGCCGCGGTTTCCCGCAGGTTTATGATTCCGTCAACACGGTGCTTTACGATAGTGGGCCTGTACGGCTTGCGAATAAAGTCCGTCGCTCCTAGAGAGAGAGCCCTGACCTCATCCTCTTCACTGTCGTTGGAGGTTGTGACGATAATGGGAATGCCATCGCACATCGGGTACTTTTTCACTTCCTGCAGAAAGGTGTACCCGTCCATAACAGGCATAACGATGTCGAGCAGAATAAGCAAAATATCCTCGCTCTGCTCCTGAAGGATTTCGAGAGCCTCCTGACCGTTTTCCGCCTGTATCGTGTTGTAGGTATCGCCCAGGATCTTGCAGAGAATTTGCCTGTTTATCGGGATATCCTCGACAACCAGTATCTTCTTTGACCCGCCCAATGTTCTGTTCTCCCTTCAAGGATTTTTTGGGGAATCTTAGTTCATGCGCGAAAGTATGCTTAAACACACATTTAATATATAATACACCATTATTTCCCAACATGCAATATCATATGTACTTTTCCGCGATTCTCTGGTATAGAATTCATAATTTATTTAAGGAGAGCGGCGGCAAAGCAGTTTTTAGATTGCTGACAGTTGTACGAAGCTTCATGCCTTATATTCATTTTACACTGTTTTTTTGACATTGCCAATCAAAGAAAACCCTTTTTTCGCCATAATTTGTTCATAAATTTATGCTAGAATTACAAAAGCGGTTACAACTTGCTACGTACATAATCTGACGTGCCGCAATTTATTTGCGGCATTTCTCGTTCGTGTTCTAACCACTATTAAAAAAGGAGGTTATGCGATGTCATGGAAAAAATGGCTGGAAGATAAAATAACCGACGATGAGCAGCTCATTCAGACGCTCTCCTCGTCTGCCGAGGAACAGGAAAAATATCGTTTTATTCTCAAATCCTTCCCCATGTCTGTTCCCAGCTACTACTATTCACTTATTGACCAGAACGACCCGAACGACCCCATACGAAAGATGTGCATGCCCTCCCTTGCCGAACTGAACATGACCGGCCGTTTTGACACGAGCGGTGAAGGTGAGAACACAGTTTTAACCGGATTGCAGCACAAATACGGGCAGACTGCCCTTATTCTCTCAACGAACAACTGCGCAATGTATTGCCGCCACTGCTTTCGCAAGCGGCTTGTCGGTCTGGCTGACGAAGAGATACTTCGCCACCTTGACGAAACGGTCGACTATATCCGTGCACATAAGGAGATTTCCAATATCCTGATTTCCGGCGGCGACGCTTTTATGAACAGCAACGAAACAATTGAGCGCTATCTTGAGGCGCTGCAGGATATCGGCCACCTCGATTTCATCCGCTTTGGCACCCGAACCCCGGTCGTGCTTCCGCAGAGGATTTATGAGGACAAGCAGCTCCTTTCAATCTTGAATAAATACGACGCAAAAAAAGAGATCCAAATCGTCACCCAGTTCAACCACCCGAAAGAGCTGACGACTGAAGCAAAAACGGCAATTGACGCACTGCACGAAAATGGTATGGAAGTCAAAAACCAAACTGTTTTGCTGCGCGGCATCAATGACAGACCGGAGATTCTGGCTGAGCTTATGCGTGGACTTACGCGCTTTGGGGTTTCCCCCTACTACGTTTTTCAGTGCCGCCCCGTCAGCGGCGTTGGAACGCAGTTCCAGGTACCTGTTGCCGAGGGACTCAAAATTGTTGAGAATGCAAAAGCGTTGCTTTGCGGCCCGGCAAAGTGCTTTAAATATATCATGTCACATATCACCGGGAAAATCGAAATAGTCGGCGAAGCAGGCAACGGACAGATGCTGTTCAAATACCATCAGGCAAAGAATTCGAAGGACTCCGGAAGAATTTTTGCCCAAGAGCTCGAGGACGGACAGACCTGGTTGGAGAGTATTCCTCAGTGAAACTAATGAAAAAAAGAGGCTTCCCGATTGGGAAGCCTCTTTTTTTGGTTTGAGCGCTCTGAAAGTATTTGCTTTTTATCCCCGTACATGAAGCGAAAACATGTCGCAATGCAAGAGCGAATGATGAAAAGCCGCGCTGCCCGGCAAACCCGCGGAGAGTGCCGGAGAGCTATATACTTATGCCTGTTCCTCTCTCATCTTAGCGAAGCATTCGCTGCAATAGACAGGTCTGTCAGACTTGGGCTCAAAAGGAACTTTAGCCTCTTTGCCGCAGGATGCGCAAACTGCTGTGTAATACTCACGGGGTCCGCGAGCAGCGGTTTTGCGGTTGTCACGGCAGGGCTTGCAGCGCTGGGGCTCATTCTGGAATCCACGCTCAGCGTAGAACTCCTGCTCACCGGCAGTGAAAATGAACTCGTTGCCGCATTCCTTGCATACCATTGTTTTGTCTTCGAACATGTGATTGATCCTCTCTTTTTGAAAAAGACTTGCCCGTTGGGCATTTATTTTGCGTCAGCCTTCGCTGAATTCGCCGAGATAAAGGTTTCGCGCCAGCTTGCGCCTGATGCGCTGAACGGCGTTGTCTACAGACTTTTCCGACCGGCCGGTTTTATCGGCGATTTCGGAATAGGAAAGTCCGCTCAGATATAGTTCCAAAATTATTGCTTCTAACTTTGACAAACACCGTGAATAGGTTTGAATAATCTCGTCAGCGCTCTCTTGAGCAAGGACCTGCTCCTCGGGAATACGGCGGAAAGCTCTGCCTGCGGACAGGCTTTCATCAGAGAGAACATCATCAAAAGAAACCATTTCGTTCAAGGGTTCATGCTTTTTTCGCGACGCCATTTTGATCGCTGAATAGATGCGCCGCTTAACGCAAATTTCTGCGTAAGTCTTAAAGTTGGCGTTCATGGCCGGATCGAACTCACGAATTGCGGAAAGCAGACCAAACATGCCCTCCTGAATAAGATCCTCCCCGTCTCCTCCAACGAGGAAAAACGGACGGGAACATATCTTGACCAAGCGGGTATATCGAAGGGCTAATTGCTCTTCCGCCAGCTTGTCACCCGAATTGGCTAAAGAGACAAGTCGGTTGTCATCAAGTTCACTAAATACATCCATAAATTCCATATTACCCTAAACAAAGGTGATTATATTACTTTTATTGTAAAATGTCAAGAATAAACCCTCAAAAATACAGATAATTCAAGGATTTTGGAGGCTTTTAATGCATAGGACCAAAGAATCGGCGACATCATCTGCGGTTTTCTCGTCTTTTGCCTCAACCATTACGCGGATCAGCGCCTCAGTTCCGGAGGGGCGCACGAGAACTCTTCCAGTTCCAGCCATTTGTTTTTCGTATTCCTCAATTTTCTCCTTGAGTATCGCCGCATCCATAATACGCGCCTTTGCGTCGTTGCCGCCCTCGATGGCAAGATTCTTGAGAACCTGAGGATATGTACTTATTTCCATTGCCAGCTCGGAGGCTTTTTTTGTGCTGCTGCTGAGAACAGATAAAAAGCGCACGGCGGCGAGCTGTCCGTCGCCGGTGGTTTCGTTGTCAAGGAAAATGAGGTGACCGGATTGTTCTCCGCCGAGATTGAAGCCCTTTTCCACCATCATTTCCAGCACATTTCGGTCGCCGACCGCGGCGCAATGCAGATTAATCCCGTTATCCCGGCAGAATTCATGGAAGCCGAGGTTAGACATAACCGTTGCAACTATGGCGTTATTTTTTAATTTGCCGTCTTTTTTCATCTTCTTCGCGCAGATGGCCATGATTTTATCGCCGTCAATAAGAGCGCCGTTTTCATCAACTACGAGGCAGCGGTCGGCGTCACCGTCAAAGGCAATGCCTAAATCGAAACCGCCTGCCACGACCATTTTGCCGAGGTTGTCGATATGCGTGGAGCCGCATTTGTCGTTGATATTTATCCCGTCTGGATGGTCTTTTATAAGCTCCAAATCTAGCGGAAAGCGCCCGAAAATATCGTTGACCGTGCGTGAGGCGGCGCCGTTTGCGCAGTCAATCATTACTTTCATGCGGGAAATAGGCCCCTCCGCTGCGGAGACTACATGCTCCACATACCGGTCAACATACTCCCTGCTGCGGTCAAGCTCATGTCCGATTTCTCCGTTGATCTTCTTTTCAAGCTTTTCAGGAGCGTCCACCAATGCCTCGATCTCGTTCTCAAGCTCGTCGGACAGCTTAAAACCATTGGCGTTAAAAATTTTTATACCATTATGCTCATATGGATTGTGCGAGGCGGAAATAACGATTCCGGCATCTGCGCCGAAGTCCTTTGTGATGAAGGCAACTGCCGGAGTTGGCAGCACGCCCAGGTGCATAACGTCCGCTCCTGCTGAGTTCAGCCCCGCAGTGAGTGCCGCTTCCAGCATGTCGCCGGAAATGCGGGTGTCTTTTCCTATCGTAAAAATCGGCTTTCTGTTTACGCCCTTCGCCAAAACCATGGCAGCCGCCTGACCGACCTTAAATGCCAGATCCACACCCAAATCTTTATTGACAACGCCTCTGATTCCGTCAGTACCAAAATATTTTCCCATTCATTTTCCCCTTAGCCTAAGCAATATAATCCGGTCGCATGCCGGTTATTCGCACGCGCCGTCTTATTTTAGATTTCGATCTGCTGTTGTCCCAGGTATTCCATTCCCAGATGCTCATACGCCTGCCTGGTTACACATCTGCCGCGGGGCGTGCGCGTGAGAAAGCCCTGCTGCAAAAGATACGGCTCGTAAACGTCCTCCAAAGTGACAGATTCCTCATTGATTGTTGCCGCAAGTGTTTCCAGCCCCACCGGTCCCCCGCCGTAAAACTCGATTATTGCCCGCAGCATTCTCCTGTCGAGAGAATCCAGGCCAAGTTTATCTACTTCCAGGCGAGTCAGCGCCTCATCCGCAAGCTGTCGGGTTATAATTCCGTCTGCTGTTACCTGGGCAAAATCCCTGACACGGCGAAGCATTCTGTTGGCGATTCTCGGAGTTCCGCGGCTGCGCAGCGCGATTTCCCTCGCGCCGTCTTCTTCGATTTCAATTCCCAATATGTCTGCGCTGCGCGTAACGATTAGCTGAAGCTCGTCAGGCGAATACAATTCAAGCCGCAGCGTAACGCCGAAGCGGTCACGAAGCGGTGCTGTGAGCTGTCCGGAGCGGGTAGTGGCACCGATCAGTGTGAAGTGCGGCAGGTCGAGACGGATGGAATTTGCGGAGGGTCCTTTACCGATGATGATGTCGATTGCATAGTCCTCCATGGCAGGATAGAGAATTTCCTCCACCGCACGGTTAAGTCTGTGAATCTCATCGACAAACAGGATATCATTCTCCTGCAGATTCGTGAGCAGCGCCGCCAAATCTCCGGCTTTCTCTATGGTAGGACCGGAGGTGATTCGCATATTAACGCCCATTTCGTTGGCAATTATCCCAGCGAGCGTTGTTTTGCCAAGACCCGGAGGGCCGTGCAGAAGAACATGGTCAAGAGGTTCGTTGCGCATTTTCGCAGCCTGAATAAAAATACTCAGATTGTCTTTTGCTTTATGCTGTCCGATATATTCAGACAGGAATCTCGGACGGAGCGAGCCTTCGTTGCTGTCCTCCGGCAAAATCGCAGCAGAAGTTACAATATGCTCCTCTTCGGGACTTGAAAAGTTTATGCTCAAAATGCCGCCCCCTACTTAATCATTTTCTTAAGCGCCATGCGAATAATGTCTTCCAGCGCGGTATTTTCAATGTCAATATCCTTGATTGCGAGCGATATTTCAGCGTTTCCATAGCCCAGGACCGCAAGAGCGGACGCGGCGTCTGAGAGCTTTGAAACCCCACTGCCTCCGGATACGGCAGGCATGGCACCTCCGCTGATGCCCTGCGCCTCTTTGCTGATTTTGTCCTTTAGTTCAAGAATAACGCGCTGGGCGATCTTTTTTCCAATTCCCGGCGCTAAGGTAAGCGCCTTCTCGTCGCCGCTGATAACCGCCATGGCGAAGGATTCCGGCGTTGTTGCCGAAAGAATCGACAAAGCGGCCTTCGGTCCGACCCCCGAAACACTTATAAGCATTTCAAAGCTGCGGCGCTCTCCCCTGTCGGCAAAACCGAAGAGATCGAAGGCGTCTTCACGAATATTCTCATAAATATACAGCTTCGCCGTTTCGTTCAGCTTCAGGCGGGACGCTGTGTTTGTTGTAATATTCAGCGCAAAGCCGATCCCATGGCAGTCCAAAACCGCAAGATTAGCTTCAATTTCCGTTACTTTACCTGTTAAGTGGTGGAACATTGGTTCGCACCTCCCTTTGTTGTCAGAAGCGACGTTGCGCTTCGTGCATGGCAAATTGCGATGGCGAGCGCGTCGGCAGCGTCATCCGGCTTTGGCGCATTGTCCATTTTCAGCAGCCGTCTGACCATGTCTATGACCTGATTTTTCTCGGCGCGGCCATAGCCAACAACGGCCTGCTTTACCTGCAGGGGCGTATATTCAAAAATAGGTATGCCCATCTTGTAGCACGCCAACAGGATAACTCCCCTGCCATGGGCCACTGAGATGCCTGTTGTGATGTTCGTGTTGAAAAAAAGTTCTTCGCAGGCAACGGCATCGGGCTTAAACGTCGAGCACAAGGTGGCGACATCGTCGTATATATGGTCGAGACGACTGGAAAGACTTGTTCCAGCGGGCGTAGTAACAACTCCGTAATTGACAACCGACATACTGCCTTTGTCGCTGTCTATAACCCCGAAACCCACGGTAGCAATACCCGGGTCGATGCCCAAAATCCGCATAACCGCCTCCGATAATTCACAATTCAATTGATTTTATCATAATCAATTTACATTATCAACGAGTTTTTGGGGAAAGAATCCAACACCTTTTTAGCGAAAGAGAACGAGCAGGCACTTGCCTGCTCGTTCTCTTTGGATATAGGGAATGGTTATTAAGGAGTTTTCGGCTCATCGGGCGCTATTGACCACGCCCGAATAAAAACTTGTTCAGGCTCTGGGGTGGGCCTTGTTGTAAACATCCTTCAACTGCTTTTTCACAAGCTGTGAATAAACCTGTGTTGAAGAAATATCGGCATGGCCGAGCATTTCCTGAATCGAGCGCAAATCTGCGCCGTTTTCGAGCAAATGCGCAGCAAAAGAATGGCGGAGCGTGTGCGGGGTGATCGTTTTTTCGATCTTGGCCTTGGTCTGGTAAGTCTTTATTATTTTCCAGAAGCCCTGGCGCGACATTCTCTCACCGCTGACATTGACAAAGAGTGAGGACTCTTCCACAGTCGCAAGCATTTGAGGTCTGACAAACTCAACATATTCCTTCAGAGCGCGAACAGCCGCCGGATAAAGAGGGATTACCCTCTCCTTTCCGTTGTTGTGGCATCGAATTATGCCGGCGGAAATATTTATGTCATTGATTTCAAGCGCAATTAACTCGCTGACACGGATACCCGTTGCATAGAGAAGCTCCAGCATCGCCCTGTCGCGGTAGCCCTTCAGGTCGGTACACTCGGGCTGCTCAAGGAGCAGCTCAACTTCCTTACCTGTGAGAATCTGGGGCAGCTTATGCTCGGCCTTTTCCGGCACAAGCCCCGTTGTCGGATCATCCTCTACAATTCCCTGGGAAATAAGGTAACGGTAGAAGTTCTTTATCGAGGCAATTCCACGGGCGACTGTCGGAACGGATTTACCCTGGGCTTTCATCCAGGCAGTGTAAGCGATAAGCTCTTCATCGCTCGCAGTCACAAAGCTGTCACTTGTATGGCCTGTCAAATAATCCCCCAGCTGTCTGACATCTCTCAAATATGAGAAGAGGGTGTTGTCCGAGGATTTTTTTACATCGCGCAGGTATTCCTCATACATTTCCAATAACTTGGAATTGTCCATTAACACGCCTCCTTTCGGTAGTTTATCGAAGTAAAGTCAACAAATATGGAACCAGTTTCATTTCCACTGCAACGCTAATAATCATCGCCGGCAAAATAAAAAGCCATTTCTTTCCGTTCTTTTCTAGAGGCGCAGAGTAGTTTCCACGAAGGAGAGAAAAGAGTCTGATCGAACGGTCAAGTGCGTCATCGCTGATAGCAATGAAACAGGGAATCGAAAATATTGACGGAATTCCGAGAATAATCAGGGCCATAACTATGCCGCCCGAGGGCTGAGACAAAATTATGGTAGCCGAAGCACAACTAAGAGCAAAACCCTTTAGCAGGGTCAACGCGGGGACAAAAAGTATGCCGAGAAAGGATGTCCCCAGTAAAATCGCAAAAAGATGAAACCTTATGAAATTGAACGCTTGGGCAAAAACATTCCCGTCCGCCGAGGCAGTTTCAAAGAGATTCAAACCGAAAATATTGACGGATGAATAGCTCGATCCGAAAAAGGCTCCGAGAAGGCAGCCTATCATAAACAAGGCAAACAAAAGGTTTGTACGCGGAGACCTCACACTGTTCGTCATGTTCGTTTTATCGGATGTGAGATAAATTCGTTTTAGCATTATCAGCACCATTTTTTCGCCGAAGCAAAAATGAGAATAATAATACAATTTACATAACACCCGATGTTGACAGCATAATACAAATTCATACAGTTATCAAGAGAAAAAGAAAAAACTGTTGATTTTTGTTAATTATGACGATTTATTATGTTAACCGTATTATGTAAACCTTGTAAACTCCAACTTGATTACACCATGAAAAACGGGCAAATTTTTGCATATCTTGTGAGCAATATTGCCATTTCCACTATATATGGGTAATCATTTCATCATTATGTAAACTCGCCTGCATGATTACTATTTGTTATATTCTTTTCCTTATTTTTGATTTTTTGGTCTTTCTGTACAGTCGCAGTACTCCGCCGAAGCACCCCCCTGACATCGAGGCGATAATAATTTTGATAATTATCGTTCCCTCGTTTGCGGGTTTTACTGTGAAAATCGAGCCGATAAGAATCACCACAAGATAAACGCCCGCAGCTGTCAGTCCTGCCGTAATTACCCCCCTGCCCATTTTTTTCGCGCATGTTGCTCCGCTCACAGCCGAGCCGATTATAACGCTGCAAATCACATATTCGTCTGACATATCCAGCGATATAATTCCAGCTACAGCCAGAGCGGAAATTCCGAGCAACAGCAACACCGTAATAACAATTCCCAGCACGGCGCTTTTTGCTGCGGTTTTTATCAGTCCACTCGCGCCTGCTTTCTTTTCCTTAGTTGATGTCATTATTTCATCTCCTTCTTCTTTTTTGTTCCGTTATCGGAAAGCATTTTTCAAGGAGCATAAAAAGCCCCGCCGAACAAACCTGTTATAGCTTATTCGGCGGGTGCCTACTCAATGACTTTATTTGATT
Organism: Oscillospiraceae bacterium; assembly: GCA_031552685.1. Classification (GTDB taxonomy): domain Bacteria; phylum Bacillota; class Clostridia; order Oscillospirales; family Oscillospiraceae; genus UBA2658. Next base: position 23,370 of record JAVBMI010000007.1, on the reverse strand, counting down.
TTTTTAGGTACTACTTTGACTTTTTAGAAATAGCCCATTTTTTAACTTCGATGCGAACTCTGTCCTCACCGGTTTCAAATACGATTTCGTCTGCGGAAATCTCAACGATCTTACCGACCATGCCGCCGATGGTGACTATGGGATCTCCCACTGAAAGAGAGCTTCTCATTTCCTCGGTCTGCTTTTTTCTCTTGCGCTCGGGGCGAATCATGAAGAAGTAGAAAACAGCAACAAGAACCACCATTGAAATAACAAGCTGAATTGTTCCGCCTGTGCCACCGCCTTCAGCACCTTCCGCAGGTGCGCCGCCCAGCATCGCGCAGCCGGCGAAGCTCATGCAGAACACCAGGGTCAAAGAGATTGCAGCAAGAATTTTCTTTACTGTAGCTTTATTCATTAATAATTTTCCTCCTAAGGTTTTGTCCGATGGCATTCATTATATATGCCTTATCCTGCAATTGCAAGGTTTTTATACTCTGCTTCCGAGCTTTTCTGAGTATTCTCCGCGAAATTCCGCAAACTTCCCATCATCAAGTGCATTTCTGATCCTCAGCATCAGGTTGTTATAGAAATATAGGTTGTGTATTGCTCCGAAGCGCATAGCCAGTACCTCGCCGGCCTTGAAGAGGTGTCTGACATACGCCCGGGAGTAGTTGCGGCAAACCGGACAGCCGCATTTCGGGTCGATCAGGCCGTCATCCTCAGCATACTTATTGTTGTGGATGTTGAGCACGCCCTCCCATGTAAAGAAATGACCGTGGCGTCCGTTTCTTGTGGGCATCACGCAGTCAAAGAAGTCAATTCCCCTGTGAACCCCCTCAATGATGTTCTGCGGCGTTCCCACGCCCATGAGGTAACGAGGCTTGTCCTCGGGCATATGTTCTTCAACAATTTCAATGGTGTCGTACATTTCCTGATGAGTTTCCCCTACCGCAAGCCCGCCGATGGCGTAGCCAGCCAAGTCCAGCTCAGCAATCTGCTTCATGTGCCGCACGCGCAGGTCGGCAAAGGTCGCGCCCTGGTTTATGCCGAAAAGCACCTGACCGGGATTAACAGCGTCTGGCAGGCTATTAAGCCTTGTCAGCTCATCCTTGCAGCGCACGAGCCAGCGATACGTCAATTCACAGGATTTGTCCACATAGTCGTAGGTCGAAGGGATTTCAACGCACTCGTCAAAGGCCATGGCGATGTCCGAGCCCAAATTGGACTGGATAGTCATGCTCTCCTCGGGTCCCATGAAGATTTTTCGCCCGTCAACATGGGAGTTAAAGTTGACGCCCTCCTCCTTGATTTTCCGAAGCTGCGCAAGCGAAAAAATCTGGAATCCGCCGCTGTCGGTCAGAATCGGTCCGTCCCAGTTAATAAACTTGTGCAGCCCTCCCCTGCGCTTAATAAGTTCGTCTCCGGGACGAACATGCAGGTGGTAGGTGTTTGAAAGCTCGATCTGGCAGCCAAGTTCCTTCAGCTCCGGCGCGGACACTCCGCCCTTGATGGCGCCCTGAGTGCCCACGTTCATAAACACAGGTGTCTGAACTGTACCATGTGGTGTGGAGAATTCGCCTCTGCGGGCCTTGCCCTGCGTCGAAATCAGTTTATACAAATTTTTTCCCTCATAAATATTAATCACTCAATAAGCATGGCGTCGCCGAAGGAGAAAAAGCGATAACGCTCCCGTACTGCTTCTGCGTAGGCATTGAGAATATTCTCCCTGCCCGCGAGAGCCGAAACCAGCATAACGAGTGTGCTCTCAGGCAGATGAAAATTGGTAACCAAAGCGTCTATACATTTAAAATTATAGCCGGGATAGATAAAAATATCTGTCCAGCCGGATTTAGGCTCCATCGTTCCGTCTGCGTTTGCAAAGGTTTCAAGCGTGCGGCAGGTCGTTGTCCCGACCGACACAATTCGCCCGCCCGCTCTCTTGGTTTGTGAAATCAGCCTTGCCGTCTCCTCCGGAATCGTACAAAACTCTGAGTGCATGACGTGACTTTCCACATCCTCGCATTTGACCGGTCTGAACGTTCCCAACCCAACGTGGAGAGTGACAAAGCACACATTTACCCCTCTGCTGCGAATCACATCCAGCAGCTCCGGTGTAAAATGCAGCCCCGCTGTGGGCGCGGCGGCAGAGCCTACATCGCGGGAGTAAACCGTTTGATAACGCTCGTTGTCCTGCAGCTCCTCCTTTATATATGGAGGCAGCGGCATCTTTCCAAGGCGCTCGAGTACCTCAAGAAAAATACCCTCATATTCAAACTGCAGCAGTTTGTTTCCCTCGTCCAGCGACTGTGTGACCGTTGCCGTCAATTCACCCCCGCCAAAAATCAGCCTGGTACCGGGCTGTGACTTGCGTCCCGGGCGCGTCAGGCACTCCCAGGCGCCGCCGCCCATATCGCGCAGCAGCACTACTTCTACTGCTCCACCTGTTTCGCGTTTTCCGAACAGTCTGGCAGGGAGCACACGGGAATCGTTCAAAACAAGGCAGTCGCCTTGCCGCAGATATTCCGGCAGGTCAAAAAAATGCCTGTGCTCAACCTCACCTGTTTGCTTGTTCAGGTGCAAAAGGCGCGATGAATCGCGCCTTTCAAGCGGAGTTTGTGCAATAAGCTCCTCCGGCAAATGGTAATTAAAATCAGATGACTTCATAGAATAATTATATCCCTCTTGAGATATTTACACCCGTGTAGTAGAAACGAATTATCTGACGGTAGTTCGCTCCATGGTATTTTGCCATTGCATAGGCGCCGAACTGGCTCATACCCACACTGTGACCCCAGCCGCTGCCCTCAAAGTAAATTCTGTCTCCGTTGTCCTTGAAGGTAAAGTGTATGCTGTTTAGCCTGTCGTCACCTCCGCCGTAAAAGAAATTCCAGCAAGCGTTACCGGTAAAGGTTGCGGTTCTTCCTGTGGTATCTGTAAAGGTGACGGCAATCACGTTGCCGGTGGCTGAATAAGTGGCTTTCATTGTGGAAAATGTGCCGAAGGGCTTGCCGGAGGCAACGATTCTCGCCGCAAGAGTTGCTTTGCTGATATTCCTTGTCCAGAAACTGTACGTCGGGTTAATGCTGTTTGCGTCCTTCTCGTACGGGTCAAGAACGCCGCGCAGATACGGAATGGCACTCAAAAATACGTTTTCACTGTTTTCCGAGCCGCCGCCGTTTGAGGAGTAATAAAGCGTGTCGCAAAGGGCGCCGTTGTAAGTGACATACTGACCCGCCGTCTGGTCAACCGCGGCATCGGAGTTTGCAGTTGAGCGGCCTGTCCCGCCGTAGGCCTGACAGGTGGTGTCGTTGGTAAGGTCGAAGTTATATGTGGGATATGCGTTTATTTTGCGCATAGCGTAGGTTCTGGCACACAGAGCCTGAGCCTTCAAAGCCTCAAGAGGCCAGGAGGAGCTCATCTCATATGTAATTACGCCCTTGAGGTAGTCCTCAATGTTGACAATGTTAATTACTGTAAGTCTTGAACTGGTGCTGGTATTGCGGTTATATTCAAAGTCGCCGTAATAGGTGTTATCCTTAAACAGCGTAATAGCCTTTCCGCTGCTGCTCACGGGACGTACGGCCAAGCTGATGTTCTGATTTGTGTGTTTGTAGAGCAGAGTGTCCGTACCCGTTGCGTACACAGAAACCTCGCGGCCTGTGCCGGTGGGCTTCATGGTTATCGCATTCTGCGCGGTTGAACCCAGCTCATTGAAATTGCGGTTGGAATCGTAGTAGCCGAACTTATAGCCGCTGCCGACTTTGTTGGCGAGGTTCGCACTCTCAAGCGCTTTAGTCGCCCAGTAGAGACCGACTCTCAAAGTTGTAGCTTTCACTGCAATCGTTGTGCCGTCATCCTCGCCGCTAGGAAGAGCCGTGCTGCCGCTTTGGCCTATCTTCACAACTCCATTTCCGGTTAATGCGTATGTATCTCCGATTACCGAAACATTTCCGCCGCTGCCGACAGCGTAAGCTGAGCCGAGGTCAACCCCAAGGGTATTGTTCGAGTCGTTAACATATATGTTCGATGCCGCAAACGCCGACCCCGAAATGCCAAGTGCCGTCAGCGCAAGGGCAATGACAACGATAAGCGTAATGCTTTGCCTTGTTTTTAAATTCATATGTATTTCCTTTCGAAGAAGCCTTGCGTATATTGCTTAAGTGTAGCTCAAAAACTGCCACAATAACACAGAAGTACCAAAAATTATCAGGCCATAAGAATAAAATTCATAGCGAACATTTATTGACAGTCGCTGATTGGCTGTGATACGATTCAGGGAACAAGATTTTTATTCCTCGCAGGTCGGATTCGACCGATTGCTCATATTATATACAATCTTGTCTCTCATTTCAAGCATTAAGCGTCAATTTGCCGCTGCCACATATTTTCATAAGTGCAAAAAAGAACTAACGGCTGGAACAAAGGCATACCCCCTTCGTCTCAACCGCGGAAGGATGATATTAAATGGAAAAGTATAAAGTAGGTATAGTCGGAGCAACAGGCATGGTCGGTCAGCGCTACGTTGACCTTGTTAGCAAACACCCCTGGTTCGAGCTTTCGGTTCTTGCGGCCAGCTCCAGAAGCGCCGGAAAAACCTATGAAGAAGCTGTTGACGGACGCTGGGCAATGACCTTCCCGATTCCGGAAGATGTCAAGAACATGACTGTTAAGGACGCCGCCGCGGATATGAAGGAAATTGCCGATGCGGTTGATTTCATTTTCTGCGCGGTCGATATGAAAAAGCCCGAAATCATTGAGCTTGAGGAAGCCTACGCAAAATGCGAGTGCCCAGTTGTGTCCAACAACAGCGCAAACCGCTGGACACCGGACGTTCCCATGATCATCCCTGAGCTAAATGCCGACCATATCAAGGTTATCGACGCCCAGCGAAAGAGGCTCGGAACTCAGCGCGGCTTTATCGCAACAAAGTCAAACTGCTCTATCCAGAGCTATGTTCCCGCTCTCGCCCCGCTTCACGCCGAGTTCGGAATTAAAAACATTCTCGCCTGCACATATCAGGCTATCTCGGGCGCCGGAAAGACCTTTGACCGCTGGCCTGAAATGGTTGACAACTGCATTCCCTACATCGGAGGCGAGGAAGAAAAGTCTGAGCGCGAGCCGATGAAGATACTCGGAACTGTTGAAAACGGCGAAATAGTCTCCGCTAAGGCGCCGAGCATCACTACTCAGTGCGTGCGCGTTGCCTGCTCCGACGGACACATGGCCGCGGTTTTTGTTGATTTTGAAAAGAAGCCCGCAAAGGAAGAAATACTCGAGCGTTGGGCCGCCTTCAAGGGCCGCGCTCAGGAGCTTGAGCTCCCCTCCGCTCCTAAGCAGTTCCTGCATTATTTCACCGAAGATAACCGTCCTCAAACAAAGCTGGACCGCGATTTGGAAGGCGGCATGGCGGTGTCCATAGGCCGTCTGCGCGAAGATACGCAGTACGACTACAAATTCATTTGCCTTTCCCACAATGTTCTTAGAGGCGCTGCCGGCGGTGCGGTTGAGCTCGCCGAATTGCTCTGCGCCGAGGGTTATATAACCCACACAAAATAAACAAGGAGGAAAAACCATGAAAACGCCAATTTTTACAGGCGCCTGTACAGCGATAGTTACACCCTACCGCGGCTATGAGGTAGATTACGACAAGATGGCAGAGCTTATCGAGCAGCAGTATAACGGCGGCGTATCCGCTTTTCTGGTTTGCGGCACAACTGGTGAAAACGCAACCCAGCCTCTTGACGAGCACGAAAAACTCGTTGACTTTTGCGTTAAAAAGGTCGCAGGCCGTATGAAGGTCATCGCAGGTGTCGGCAGCAACGACACAATGACCTCCGTCCGTCTGGCAACCAGCGCGAAGAATTCCGGTGTGGACGGAATCCTCATGGTCACCCCTTACTACAACAAGACCTCTCAGCGTGGCTTGGTGCAGCACTTCACCACCGTTGCCGACAAGGTAGATGTGCCGATGATTCTATATAATGTACCCAGCAGAACTGGCATCGGTTTCACTGCCGATACTTATAAGATTCTCTCAAAGCACCCGAATATCAACGGGATTAAAGAAGCCTCCGCCGATTTTTCACTTTTCGGGCGCACCCGCGCTCTCGTCGGCGACGACCTCTTCATTTGGAGCGGCAATGACGACAACACCGTTCCCATGATGGCCCTCGGCGCGATTGGTGTAATTTCCGTTGCATCAAACATCGTTCCAAGAGTCGTTTCCGACCTTTGCGGGCTTTGTCTGAAAAGCGACTTCAAGGCCGCGTCTGAGCTGTACTTCAAATATTCGGAGTTGTTTGCAAACCTCTTTATCGAGGTCAACCCGATTCCGGTCAAAACAGCCATGAACCTTATGGGCATGGATGTGGGCGATTTGCGTCTGCCCCTGGTTGATATGGCTCCGGAAACGCTTGCAAAACTCAAGGCTAGCATGGAAGCGGTCGGCTTGCCGACGTCGGGAAAATAACCGAATAATCAAAGGGGCGACCTGTTCGCCCCTTCTTTTCATCTTCTATACATATGATATAAACGGAGGACAAGCCATGACAAAAGTAATTATTTCCGGCTGCAACGGCAGAATGGGAAACGTCGTAGCCGCTCTTTGTGCCGCAAAAAGCGACATGCAGGTTGTTGCGGGATTCGACGCCAACCCCGTAAAACTGAGTGATTTTCCTGTTTATGTTGATCCTATGGAGTTTTCGGGCAGCGCAGATGTTGTTATTGACTTTTCAAACCCCGCGGCCTTGGAGAGCCTTCTCTCATATTGTATCAAGCGCAAGCTGCCGTGCATTCTGTGCACTACCGGATATTCAGACGAACAGCTCAGGCAAATAGAGCGTGCTTCGAAGAACATTCCGCTTTTCCGCTCCGGAAATATGTCGCTGGGTATCAATCTGCTGACCGGGCTTGTAAAAAAGGCGGCGGCAGTGCTTGGCGAAGATTTTGACATTGAAATAGTTGAGCGCCACCACAGGATGAAAGTGGATGCCCCAAGCGGCACTGCCTTCATGCTTGCTGACGCGGCGGCCTCCGTTCTCCCCTCAAAGCCGGATTACGTTTTTGACCGCCACAGTGTCAGGCAAAAGCGCGGTGACCACGAAATCGGAATTTCCGCCGTCCGCGGCGGCACCATAGTCGGCGAGCACGAAGTCATCTTTGCCGGTCCGGACGAAGTACTTGAACTCAGGCACTCCGCGCTCTCCAGAAATGTGTTTGCCAACGGCGCTGTTGCAGCCGCTGCGTGGATCTCGTCTGTAACTCAGCCCGGGATGTACGACATGAACGATGTGTTGGGAGAAATACTCGGCAAATAATTCTTTCATTTTCGTTACAAAATACTACAAAGATTGACATAATTCAACAAACTTGGTATTATGCCTCATAGTGAGGTGATAGCTTGAAAAAAATTGCTGCATCAATACTTATAATTTGCCTGCTGCTCAGCAGCGTTCCCTTTGCCACCGCGGCAAGCGTTACCGACTTTTCCGACATCAGGTCCGGCGACTGGTATTATTCCGCCGTCAGTTTTGTCACAGATAAGGGTATGTTCAACGGCACAAGCGCAAACACCTTTTCTCCTGAGGGTACAATGACCCGCGGAATGTTTGTCACTGTGCTGGGCCGTCACGGCAGGGCGCCGACCAGTATTTCTGCAAACTCCGGAATCGTAACCAAAACTGATGTCAACCTCAGAACTTCGCCGACCACCTCTGAGAGTCCGGTTCTAGCTACGCTCAAATTAAACACGCCGGTAGAAATCATCGAAAAAGTTGCCGATTCATCCGGCGGTAGCTACATGTGGTACAAGGTCAAATTCGGCAGCTTCACCGGATACATACGAGAAGACATGATGTCGCCAAGCGGCGTGAGCTTCACCGACGTTCCGGCGGAAATGTACTACGCGCCTTACGTCCAATGGGCATACAGCAACGCGATTGCCGGAAAGACCGGTGAGAGCACCTTCTCGCCGGAGGTTAACATAACTCGTGAAGAGATTTGCTCCATGCTATACAACTACGCCGGATTAAAGCATCTTGCGCTAAATGCGACAGTTGCCGCAAAGACCTTTTCCGATTCAGGCTCGATCAATTCTTCTTATTCCTCCTCAGTTTCGGCTATGCAGAAAATCGGCGTTATAGACGGCTACCCGGACGGCACCTTCAAACCGAAAAACAGCGCCTCCAGAGCAGAGGTTTCGATTATGCTCATGCGCTTTATTTTCGCGACAGGCTACAAGCCTGTTATTGAGGCGTCTGTCGATGCAAACGGAAACTACATCTGGGGCACAGAGGTCCCTGCCGGCGCTGCTGCCTCCGTCTCCTATTTTGACGACGCCTGTTTTATAGGACACTCGATTGTTGTTGGTATGAATAATTCATTTAATCTTCCTAATGCAGATTTTCTTTGCTTCAGCGGAGCTCACGCCAAGTCAATTCAGGAGTATGCCGGTTTTGATTTAGGAACAACTCATACCGATGAAAACGGGAAAGAAGTAAAGAATACAGGAACACTCGCAGAAGCTATTAAGAAAAAAACCTACGGTAAGGTTTACATAATGCTCGGTACTAACGAGGTGGGCAATCAGGTTTCCCATCAGAACACATTTTACAGCCGAATGAGCGCTTTGATCGATATGGTTCGCACCGCCCAGCCAAACGCCAGGATCTACCTGTTCTCCCTCACCCCTGTTTCGCAGAATTGCTCGGAGGGACGCTCAGACCTCACACGCGACAATATCATAGCTTTCAACGCTGTTGTTAAAAAACTGTGCAAGGAAAAGAAAGCATATTACTTGAATGTGTTTGACCTGCTGGTTGACAGCGACGGCTACCTTCCGCCAAGCGCCGGCATGAGTGACGGCATCCACATCCTAAGCTCGCAGTACTTGAAAATTAAAACTTATATGTTCAGCCACACTTAGTTGACATAATATAATCGCCCTGCCATTTGGCAGGGCGATTATATAATGTTTTTTCGTTTATTTCTTTTCCGGCTCTTCGTCTGTCAGGATGCCCTTTACAGAAGCCGCGAGTCCGGCAAGTCCCTGTATTTCCGAGGGAATGATTATTTTTGTCGCCTTGCCGTTTGCGGCTGCGGCAAATGCCTCAAGCGCCTTAATTTTTATAACGGCATCAGAGGGGCTGCTTTCATTGATGCGGCGGATTCCCTCTGCCGTTGCCGTTTGGACTGACAGGATAGCCTCCGCCTCGCCCTGAGCTTCCAGAACCTGCGACTGCTTTTTTGCATCCGCACGGAGGATTGCCGATTCCTTTTCACCCTCAGCGATGAGGATTGCCGACTTCTTTTCGCCCTCTGCGCGAAGAATCGATTCGCGGCGCTCACGCTCGGCCTTCATCTGTTTTTCCATCGCGTCCTGAATTTCTCTGGGAGGCAGAATGTTCTTGAGCTCAACGCGGTTTACCTTGATCCCCCACGGGTCTGTCGCTTCATCCAGAATTATACGCATTTGGGTGTTGATAACATCGCGGCTGGTAAGCGTCTGGTCAAGCTCAAGGTCGCCGATGATGTTACGAAGCGTTGTCGCGGAGAGGTTTTCAATTGCGTTTATCGGGTTTTCAACACCGTAGGTATACAGCTTCGGGTCAGTGATTTCAAAATACAGAACCGTATCGATCTGCATGGTAACGTTGTCCTTGGTAATAACCGGCTGCGGCGGGAAATCATAGACCTGTTCCTTCAAAGAAACCTTCTTGGCAATCCTCTCAATAAAGGGAATTTTGAAGTGCAGACCAACGTGCCAGGTCGCGCTGTATGCGCCAAGGCGCTCAATGACAAAGGCGTTTGCCTGAGGTACTACTCTGATGTTTTTTATCAGAATAAAAAAGACGATAACTGCCAAAGCAATCGGGATAATGTATTCCATTTTTTCCTCCATTCCGCCGCCGTAAAGCGGCATAAAACCCAATCAGCAAAGCTGCTGGTACTACTCCACTACCGCATTGGCCATCACAGGTACAAGCAGAATTTTGACACCCTCTATGGTCTTAACCGTAGCGCGCGTGCCCGGCTCTATCACGCTGCCGTCCGCGCTTCTCGCTGTCCACATACGGCCGCCGACTGATGCCATTCCGGTTCCGGCAACATTGTCTACACGCTCAGTAACGGTGGCTGTTTGCCCAATCACAGCGTCGGCGTTTGTCGCCTGCACCCTGGAGTTGATATATTTGTTTGCCAGCGGTCTTGTAAGAAGTAGCGTTGTTACAGACACAACTATGAAAATCACGATCTGCAGCCAGGCTTTTGCGCCCAAAAAGTACGCAACCAAGGCCAGAACGGCACCTGCTGCAAACCAAATTGAGGTTAGTCCCACAGAAACAGCTTCGCCAACGAGGAACACAACAACGAGTGCTATCCAAACTATTGCAATAGTATCCAAAACAATTCCCTCCTTCGGCGGAAATACTTTTTGTTTCTTCTTATATATTATCACACTGTAACTGTCTTTACAACATAAAACGCTGCTGCCAAAAACTGATGATATCTCGTAAGCCGGTTTTTTCCTTACTTGTATATTTCTATGCGGGGACTGTGAAAATCATTTACCTGAAGCAAATGTCCCCGCGCTTCGGCCCGGTGGATACCATTGTTATCGGGGCTTGGATTTTCGCTTCAATGCAGTTTACATAATCTTTCAGCTCCTGAGGCAGTTCATTGTAATTCGTAGTGCCGCGCACGTCAGTTTTCCATCCGGGAAGTGTTGCAAACACCGGCTTCGCGCGGTTCAGCAGGGGCGTTACGGGAAATTCGTCCGTTACCTTCCCGTCGATCTCATATCCGACGCAGATTTTTATTTCATCCAAGTACCCCAAAACGTCGACCGCCGTCAGCGCAACTTCAGTTGCCCCCTGCATGCGGCAGCCGTAAGCTGTTGCAACAGTGTCAAACCAGCCGACCCTTCTTGGTCTGCCGGTGGTCGCGCCATATTCGCCCTTGTCTCCGCCCAGACGGCGCAGCGTTTCCGCCTCCTCGCCGTACAGCTCAGAGATAAACGCCCCCTCACCTACCGCGCTTGAATATGCTTTTGTCACCGCAATAATGCTCTCAAACTGATTTGGAGCTATGCCGGCGCCGATTGTGCCATAAGCCGCAAGTGTGTTGGATGAGGTAACGAAGGGGTAGATTCCGAAATCTGTGTCCTTAAGCGTGCCGAGCTGTCCCTCAATAAGCACTTGTTTATTTGCTTTCAGCGCTTCATGTATGGCAAAAGCGGCATTTCCGACATAAGGAGCTATCAGCTCGCGCTGTTGCACCATTTCGTTGTAAAGCTCCTCAGGATTGAGGCGGGGCTTATGGTAAAGATGCTCAATCAGCGCGTTTTTTAATATGCAAACATTCTCAAGCCTGCTTTTTAGCAGTTCATCATCAAACAGCTCACAGACCTGGAATCCGATTTTTGCGAATTTATCGGAATAGAGCGGAGCAATTCCTGATTTTGTCGAGCCGAAGGCCCTTCCGCTGCCCGAGAGCCGTTCCTCCTCGTAAGCGTCAAGGAGGATATGGTACGGCATAACAACCTGAGCACGCTCAGAAACTACAATCTTAGGCGCCGGAACACCGCTTTCCTCCAGACTTTTCATCTCATTAATAAAAACTCTGATATTCATGGCAACGCCGTTGCCGATTATGTTTGTGATATGCGGATAGAATACTCCAGAAGGCAGCGTGTGGAGCGCAAAACGCCCGAAATCGTTGATAATTGTGTGGCCAGCATTTGCGCCCCCTTGAAATCTGATGACCATATCGGATTTTTCCGCAAGCATATCGGTAATTTTGCCTTTTCCCTCATCGCCCCAGTTAGCTCCTACAACGGCTTTCACCATAAAAACTCACCCCTTATAATTTGATATTGTTATTTGCATTTCACTTTCATTTTATATTATAAGGCGGACACTTTCAAGAAAAAATATAGCTTTACTTTATCAGACTAATGTTGTAAAATGTGTATACTTTCACGAACTATTGTGCTAAATGACGCTTTATAATACTACAAGGCAGGTATAACATATGAACAAACAGGGCAAAAAAATTCGTAGTGAGGAGCTTTATCGTGCCATTTCCTTGCTAAAAACGGCGGATGAGTGCAGAGATTTTTTCGAAGATTTATGCACTATCACAGAGCTGCAGGCTATCGAACAGCGTTTCGAGGTGGCAGGACTTCTGGATAATGGCTGTATCTACAACGAAATTCTCGAAAAAACGGGTGCCTCCAGCGCCACGATAAGCCGCGTCAACCGCAGTTTGCAATACGGCAAGGGCGGTTATTCAATTGTGTTTGAGCGCCTTAAGGAGCAGGAGGGCAAGGATTGATGTCATCCTATGGTCCTTTTTCCACCGTTTATGACAAGTTCACCTATGATGTCGATTATTCCGCTTTTGCCGATTTTTATGAAAAGGTATTTCGGGAAAAAACAACCGACATTACAACGGTTTTAGACCTAGGCTGCGGCACTGGCAGCTTAACAGAAATCATGGCGCGGCGCGGCTATGAGCTGATTGCTGCGGACTCTTCTTCAGAAATGCTCAGCCTCGCTCAGGAAAAGTGTTCTGCCCTGACAGGCGTTTGCGCTCCACTGTTTTTATGCCAGTCTGCAACTGAGCTTGATTTATACGGAACGGTAGACGCTGCCTATGCCAGCCTGGATGTGATAAACTACCTTCCTCCGGAGGATTTGCCGGAGTGCTTGCGTCTGCTACATCTTTTTATTAAAGCCGATGGTCTGTTGATTTTTGACAGTCTCTCACCTGATTGGCTGCGTTCGATGGACGGCTACACCTCCGTCGACGAGGACGAGGACACACTCTGTCTCTGGCGCGCTGATTTTGACGAGCAGGAAAACGCACTTTTCTATGGTCTTGATATCTTCACCCGCCGCGGCCGCTTCTGGCAGCGCAGCAGTGAGGAGCACATCGAATATGTACATGAGCCGGAAACGCTTGAGCAACAGTTGCTTTCTGCGGGATTTGCAGATGTTGAAATCAACGCCTTCGGTCCGCAAAACGAGCTTGGCAGGCTTTTTTTCATTGCTAAAAACACTTCACAAGAGGTCTGAATATGGACGAAATAATCCGGGCCGTCACAGGTGACGGACTTGCAAAAATATCGGTTATCAGCGCGCGCACTCTTGTTGAACGCGCGCGTGAGCTACACGATACAAGCCCTGTTGCGACGGCAGCTCTGGGCCGCAGCCTCTGTGCTGTCTCCATGCTCGGAGACCTGCTGAAAGAAGACGATGCCACTGTTACCCTTCGGATTAACGGCGGCGGACCGATCGGGACAATCATCGCGGTTTCCGACAGCGGCGGCAACGTGCGCGGCTACGCCGAAAATCCGCAGGTTGACCTTGCAAAGCGCAGCGACGCCAAGCTGAATGTTGGCGCTGCCGTAGGTTCTGACGGAATGCTCACGATCAGCCGCGATCTTGGACTCAAGGAGCCGTACATCGGCTCGACACAGCTCGTCAGCGGCGAGATAGCCGAGGATTTGGCATATTATTTCAACGAGAGTGAGCAGGTCGCCTCCGCCGTGGGTCTGGGCGTGCTGGTGGACACGGATCTGTCCGTAAAGTGCGCCGGCGGCTTCATTGTCCAGCTCCTTCCCGGCGCTCCGGATTCGTTAATTGAAACAATTGAGGAGAACATCGCTCTCATGGGCCATGTAACAGGTGTTCTGGAGGAAAACGATGCGCAGAATCTCATTGATGCTGTTTTTCTGGATCTCTCCCCCGAGGTGCTCAATCGCAGCCCGGTGGAGTACCGCTGCTATTGCAGCCGCGAGCGTGTGAAGAGAGCAGTTGAGAGCATCAGCCGTGAGGACTTGGAGGAAATGTACGCGAGCGGCGAATCTGCCGAAGTCTGCTGCCAGTTTTGCAGCACCGCCTACAGTTTCTCGCATGACGAGCTGGGAGTAATGATCAACATCAGCAATTAGAGAAAAATTTGTTAAATGTGTCTTGACATTCCACCTGTATTTTAGTACAATAGCAAAGCCGTTCAATTGTGAGTTTGGGGGAGCATAGCTCAGCTGGGAGAGCACCTGCCTTACAAGCAGGGGGTCACAGGTTCGAGCCCTGTTGTTCCCACCACCACTTTGCGTTTTACTAAATCAAATCAAAGCCCAGCGCAGCGGGTTTGATTTGACAAAGGAAGAATGGAGGAACGGATACGCAGCTTTTGTCGTCTCCTTTGGACAAAAGCGGAGTGGAGAGAGTCCATTCAGACGTATGGCCCAGTAGTTCAGTTGGTTAGAACGCCAGCCTGTCACGCTGGAGGTCGACGGTTCGAGCCCGTTCTGGGTCGCCACTTTTAAGGATAGGGAAAGTTAGTACTTTCCCTATGCCCTAGCTTAACGCAGCGAGCTTTCTCTTACGCCATGCCTCTGTAGCTCAGTTGGTAGAGCAGCGGACTGAAAATCCGCGTGTCGTTGGTTCGATTCCGACCGGAGGCACCAACCCCATCGGGTGTTAACTCGTCCGATGGGGTAGCATAACAAAAAACAGCCGAATATAATAAAATACTTGCGGGCATAGCTCATTTGGCAGAGCGCCACCTTGCCAAGGTGGAGGTAGCGAGTTCGAATCTCGTTGCCCGCTCCAGCGTCAGAATACACGCTTAACGCTCCGAAAGCCGCAAAGCGGCTTCCATACGCTAGCAGCGTGTATTCTTCCTTTTCCAAACACGACCCACTGCGTTGGGCTCATGTTTGGGGAAAACGTTTCTCTTGTCCTACCCGCCCTTTGCAAAACTGAAACCTGTTTCTGTTTTGAGAGGAGGAGCAGCGGAATGAGCGGGCTTTTCGGCTTCAGCCGGAAACCGGCGATATGAAGCTTGCGACGACGACACGGCGCCATAGCCAAGTGGTAAGGCAGTGGACTGCAAATCCGCGATTCCCCAGTTCAAATCTGGGTGGCGCCTCCAGAGATAAACCCCTCAAAGCTGTTTTAATACAAGCTCTGAGGGGTTTTTATTTTTGCGTTTGTTGTTTTATGGCCGGCAAACCATTGCTTCTTTAACTGGTGTTTTTTCTTTCTCTGCTACTCTCGCTTGAAGCCATTTCTTTTCCGACCGCCTGGCCGGTGGTTTACTTTGCTACCCGCAATAATAAGGCGACGAGCTGATTTGAATCTGCCCGTCGCCTTTCTTTGTACATTTTTGGAGGTGCGTTGCCCCCGCTTAGCGGGATTTGCGCTTTTTCTTATTTGTCATTAAAAGCGCAACAAGTCCCACTATTGATACCAGCATCAAAGCTGCCCACGCACTTATCATCGACGCATCCCCTGTTTCCGGATTTCCGGGATCTCCGGGGGCAAGTGGTGTTGGGTCGTCTGGAATTTCCACCACCGGCGGATCCTCCGGAGGGTCGTAGGGGCCAAGTGGGGGTGGCTCGTCAGGGATCTCCATATCTGGTATCGTCTGGTTCCGTACGGACACACTGACAGTCAGGTTTGTATTGCCTTGCGGCATTTGCAGCCCTACTGCGTCTGATGCCGTGAAGCCCGCTCCTGAGACATTATAGCCCAAGACCGTAAACGCGTCAGAGGCTTCCTCCATAATGTAGTATGTCTTGCCATGGCTCAGTCCTCTTATCGTCACCGAGCCGGAGTTTGAATATAGTATCACACGGTCGATGAGGTTCATAGCCTCGTCATATACTCTTACTGCAAACGGTTTTCCGCTTTCACCGATGCTTCCGTCCGGATTTGTCAGACTCTTGTTCAGAACAAGTGACACAGCGCTGTCCGAAGGTGTCGTGGGCGGAGTGTACACGTTGTGGAAGTTCAGCTCGGGAGCTCCTGTTTCAAGCGCCGCTGTGAGCTTGCCGTCCAACCCCCTTGTAACCACTACTGTGACGTCATATGACCGTGTATCTGTTGTCCAGCCATTGCCGCCTTTTGACGTCTCCCTAACTGTGTACTTGTAGGTTCCCGCATCGCTGTATCCTATGGGTTCAAAAGTGATATCGCCCTGCGCATCATGCGTGCCTCTGGATACTACCATGTCTGTTCCGAATGCAAACACTGCAAAGTTGAATTCTCCGGCTATCAGGCTGCGGCCTTCCGCTGTCTTCCTCCCGGTCAGTACGATCGATGCCATGTACTCGGTGTTAACGCCTGTGACCATCGCTACCTTGTCTTCTTCCGCGGACAGTGTCACTGTGCCGCCTGAAACCGTAAAAGCCGACTTTGTGGCTGAATCCCAGTCAAATGTGAATTTGGCGTTTGCAGGGATCACCTCTCTGATGCGATAGTCACCCGGCTCAAGCTCTTCGAGCGTTGTTTTTCCGACATACCTGCCCTCAGCATCGCTCCACGAAACCGTGACCGGTACAGCTGCGTTTACTATGCTCCAGCTGCTATCTGCATTTTTCTTCTCTACCCTGAAGGTAAAGCTGTAGGTGAGTGCCTTTTCCTCATCTGTCAGGTCGGTACGGCCGATGTCATAGTACTTGCCAATAACGATAGTTGCCAATCCCTCAGTAACCGGCTCTGTATTTACGCCTGTGACCTTTACAGTGTCTTTCTCTGCGAGGTCAAATGTCAGAGTTCCGTTGCTGTTCAGACCTGTACCGTACGCTGTCTTTGTAGCCGAATCCCAGTCGAACTTATAGGAAGCGTTCTCGGGAATGACCTCGCTGACACGGTATTTGCCCGGCTCAAGCCCCGGCAGGTTGGTCACTCCGACATACTCACCTTCGCTCTCGCTCCAATTAACCCGAACGACGATATTGCTGGAGACAGTGCTCCAGGCGCCGGTGTTCTTATCCTGATGCTCAAGCTTAAAGGTAAAGTCATAGGTCATTGCTTTCTCTTCGTCTGTCAGATCTGTGCGTCCGATGTCATAGTGTTTTCCGATGACGACCAGTCCTGTCAGCAGCTCGGGTGTGAACGGACGCAAGGTGTTTGTGCCTGTCACTAGCGCCACGCTGTCATCATCGCTGTACTTATACGCCGCGACAATGATTCCCTCGTCTGTTGCCACAATGTAGTCCTGCGCCAGTGTATCCTGGTCCCATGTGAACACATACGGTGCATTGTCCTCAACATCCTCGCTCACACGATACTCGCCGACAGACATATCAGCACCTTCGAGCGTTACCTCGCCGTAGAACGCATTCTTTGTCTCGTTCCAAGGTACCATCACCTCTACTCTGGCCGCACCTGTGGGATCCGCTTTGCCATATTTATCGACAACGATCCACTGCGGGTCCGCTTGCGAGCCCATGTTCCGCTCGACCTTGAAGTTGAAGTTATACGTCGCGTTCTTTTCTCCTTCGCTGATCGTACGTCTGAGGTTATATGTCTTGCCGATGATGAGCTTCGTTGTACCCTCCTCGGGGAAGAGCGGCACGTCTGCGAGGTTCAATCCTGTGACCATCGCTCTTTCGTTCTCCGCTGTGAACTCAATAACAAGCATTCCCGTATCCGGATCATAATTGTATGTATTGAGCGTATCGTCATCCCACATAAAGGTAAATCCAGGGTCGGCTGCCGCCACCTCGCTGAGGCGGTATGTGCCTGGTACCAGACGCTCAAACATCTCGGTCCCGATGAACATTTCATCGTCAGCGCTCCACGCCACCTCGATCTCGACATCTCCGACCGTGTCCCAGCCATCCGGCGTAAGCGCGTTGGCTTTTTCGAGAAGGAAAGTGAAGTTATATGTTGCATTAGTGTCGAGCTCTGTAAGGACAGTCCTGTCAGGATCATAGTACTTGCCGATCTCGATGGATGAGCCGAGGCTTACCTTCGCCGGGTCGTGATCGTCCTCGTCCTCGCCGTCATCGTTCTTGCCGTCCTCGTCGATGACGTTGTCGTCCCCGTCGTCATACCCGTCGTTGCTATCATCATCGTCCGGTGTCGAGTCGATGTCCTCGACAGGGGTGCCGTCTTCGTCCGTTATCCCGGCAATCTCCGCGAAGTTAATTAGATTTGTGCCTGTTGCCGTGTCGGATACCTTTACTACAAGCTTTATATCCGCTGATGCCGCGCCGTTGTATCTGTTATCCGTCGGGTCGCCCAATGTTGCCGCCGGCAGCTCAATGCCCGCTCCGTCAGCTCCGATGTATTTCAGCTTCCCGCCTTCAATCTCCCAGCCGTCGTTTACTCCGCCGGAGACTGCCTCTACAAACTCGTAGCCCGCAGGCAGGTAATCCACGATCTCCGTCAGCGTTATCGCCTGGTTGCCCTGATTGTATACGCGGATGGTGAACTCGACATAGTCGCCCGCCTTTACCGCCGGCACATCCGTGTTCGGGGCTACACTGATGTAATGGTTCTTTTCAAGGCTGCCATCCTGCGTGTAACTGTCGACACTGCTCACCCACTTGATGAGCGCCGCATCGTACACTGTGTACTTGTTTGCAAATGCTGCGCCCCCTGCCGCTGTCTCCCAGCTCGAATCGCTCGTGTCGTACTTCTCGAACACGGGCGTGCCCGCAGTAAGAGTGCCGCTTTGGTCTGTAACGGTGACACTAACCAGATAGATCGAGTCATCCGTTGTCCAGCCGTTGCCTCCATTTGCCGCCGCTTCTGTTGTCAGAGCCTTCTCTGCGATTATGAAGTAGTATGTGCCCGTTTCATCAAAATCAAGGTCTTCAAACTGCATCGTGCATGTGTCGCCGGCATCTGTCGCTGTATTTTTGATTGTATCTGACGCAGTCAGGCCTGTCAGCGCGCTCCTCGTTGTGATTGCCCGTGCAGAGGTTTCCGCTGTCGCACCCTTGCCGATATTATACAGCTCAAAGCTGAACTGATCAGCCGTCATATCCGCATTCGCAGTCTTTGTTATATCGATATCGAATGTTGTCGAATCCGGCGCATATGAGTTGGTGAAGCTGATGCCTGTCGGAGCAGGTGATACACCGGCCTTCGCATATGTTACGTTCGCCGCAAGTATCTCCAGCGCATTCGTGCCGTCTGTTGTCTGGGTTACTGTTATCGTCACTGTAACAGGATTTTCATCATATGTATAGCCGGTCGGGACCGGGTTCGGGATCACTTCACTTACTGTGAATGTAAACGTTCCCGCCTTTGTAAAGGTGATATTACCGAACGCAAAGGCTCCAGTCACCGCCGCGGCAGAAACTGTCGTCGTCGCAGGGAGCGTTGCTCCTGCGGGATTCCCGGCGGCTGCTGTCAGCGTAAAGCTGAACTGGCCGGCCGCTATCGCTGCGCCTGTCAGTGTCTTTGTTCCGCTCAGCGCCTTCGTTACAGGGGTCGGCTTATCAGGCGGGCTCTTCGCATTAGTGATGACCAAATAGTCGGAAACATCATCGTCAATTACTCCGACCCTCGCGTTATCGCCATTTAAGTTAGTGATTTTAATAACTTCATTGTCATACGTAAGTTTGAATGTAATCTCGCCACCGAGTGTATAATCGTCCGGCGGTTCAGTTTCTACGATTTTAAAAATATCAGTTCCGGAGACGAACGGTGTCAGCAGAGGAGTTGTCGCCTCACCGTCACTGTCTGTGGTGAACGTTCCGAGACTCACTCCGTTTCTATAAACCTCGAACTCCGCGCCCTCCAAAAATTCCAGCGCGTCATTTTCATCTTGTTTGATGATTTTCAGCGCACCGGTCGTCATACTTGCGCCCGCAACTGCCCATGTGGCCCATGAGCTGGCAGTGGCAGCGTTTGATCCGTTTGCAGTCGCCGTATTACTATAACGATACTCGTTTCCATTGACAATGACGGGCGGCGCCGTATTGTAGGAAACGACTATAGCATATCCATCGTCCTCTGCAGGCAGTGTCGAGCCTGTTTCACCGGGAGTCCAAGCATTGACGGCGTCAGAATCAAGCACGATTGTAAAACCAGTTGCGGCTGAATTAACCGAAATACTTTGGATGTACTCTTCAGGTACGGGTTCCATAAACGTATCCGCGATAGTCTTATATTGCGAAGTAAACGCGTCAGGTTGCAAATCAATATAGTAATCGGTCATAAACCAGCGTAATACGCCATCCATGAATGTGTGGTCGTATGGCGTGCCAGGGGGCACGCTGCAGTCTGTTCCTCCTCGCTCGTTTACGTAGTAGTTGTATACCTCTCGCATATTGAACCGGTAAATCTTGAAAAAAGCGTCATCCGCGGCGGAACTGCTCATGCTTTTTCCGAATATGCCATTACTTTCGTTGACCTTGAAGATATCGTTGGTCATAATAGCATCGTAGCCATAAAAGATGTGTTTGCTCAGCGGCGTTAACAAGTGTTCTTGTTGGCTACCGGCAAAGCTATCAGTCAAAGTAATTGCGCTGCCACTGACTTTATATCCCGCCTCATTGAGAACAAGACTCCAACGAATCTTTCCAATCGACTCAGAGTAACTCGAATTCTTCCGCAAAAAGACTGGGTCTTTTCTTGGGGCGTTCCCAGGGACATACGGTTCTCCCTCTTCAACCGTAACTACAAGAGGTCCCCCTGTATATGTAACTGTCCATACAGTTTCCCTCCCCTCTTCTTCATTGATATAAGTAAATCCAACTGCTCCATAACCGTTGATATTCATTCCATCAAGAGTCTTATCAAACATGAAACGGATTGTGAAAGATTCTACATTGCCTTCATCATCTTCAACAACATCGCGAACTTGCAAATATCCGGCGTCATTTACCGAGCCGCAGTCAAACCACTGCTTAAGTCCTGCAAACGCGCTGCTGAAAATATATGAAGCGTTGCTGATATCAACAACTACGTCAAAATAATCTTCGCTTTCTATTACAGTACCATTCGGCACACTCCACTGGATATAAATCTGACATGACGACTCAGTTTCCACATCGCCGCCAATCACAGTGCCGTCTGTAATATCCGTCCAAGTGCTTTCATTCGGCTTCTTGTATTGCAGTTTGACCGTCAGGTTAAAGTCTGACTCAAGCGCGCGAAGTATCGTGCCACTTTCCGCATCGCATGCCTCGCAGATGTGGCTGCAATTGTAGTAGCCTTCCTGCACTATCACATCGCCGCCGCAATTGTCAGTTGTGTCATGGTCGCAAGCTACGGTCTCAATATCGTTTTCCTCGTCGCCCGCGACAAATGCGCACGGATCAACGCCGCAAATATGCGCGCAGCTGGGTTCAGTCACCGGCTCCACATATTCGCACTCATCGTTATACTCACGTTCACCGAGCACATGGCACGTGTGAACAGGAGCGGGATCTGTACCGCCGGGACCTTCTGCCAGCGCATGCATCGGCAGCAGTCCGAAGACCATCACCATGGCAAGCACCATGCAAAGCATTCTTTTGATTGATTTTCCAGTTCTCAGACTAATCACTATAAGTGTTCCCCCACACATTATTTCACGCCCGCCCGGGCGTGTTTATAAATTATTCAGCGCATTAAAATGTCTGTTTCTCTCGCCGTTTTTCTGTCATGTACATCACCTTCACTTATCATAAAGCCGAATTTTTTGCCCTACTATAATCTACATTACTCTACCACACAATTTGAATGCTTTCTCTAATCTCCTGTGAAATGCAGGATTTCACTTGTAAAATGCACTTGCTTTACACAATCGGTTACGCAATCGGTTACAAAATAACTCTGTTTTGTCAAAATTAAAACTCCCGGCCAGGCCGGAGGTTTAAAGACTTGAGCGCATAATACTGACGGAATCCCTTAAGGCGCCTCCATAAGAAACGGGAACCTTTTTGGTTTCCGTTTCTTCTTAAATTGTGAATATCCCATTAATTTTCTATGATTTTGCAAAACCCCTTGATTTTTTTGGACATACTAAGTATAATGACAAGCAGACAAAACAAATTGGAGGTATGCTGTTTGTATACTGTAAGAAAAGAATCACTCATTATCGAAGTGTTGGAAAACGCTCCGCAGACAGCTCCATTTTTTAACGCCATCGGCATGCACTGCCTGACTTGTGTTCTCGGTTCAACTGAGAATGTCGAACAAGCCTGCGCCGCACACGGCTTTGACGTTGACGATTTTTTGCTTCAGATCAACAATTACCTGAAGCAGCAGGAGGAGCTCCAAAATCCTCAGGCAGTTCAAGCCCCCGAAGAGGATTTATCCCAGGCCGAGCAGGAACAATAAATCAGCGAAATGACCGCCATTTGCCGTGCTTTGCGTGGAATCCGGCGGTCTTTTGTGTTTTGGAGAATTAATGGAAGAAATCAAGCTATCCGGCAGACTGGGTGCAATTGCCGAGTTAATACCGCCATACGGCGGACTCGCGGATGTCGGTACCGACCACGGCTATATTCCCCTTTGGCTGCTGCAAAACGGATTCAAGGGCAGCATTTGTGCCACTGACATCAAGACAGGCCCGCTTGAAACCGCCAGGTCGTCTGCCCGCGCTCTGGGCTTGGAGGACAAAATTTGTTTTCATCTTTGTGACGGCCTTGAATCGGTAGATGCCGTGAAGGTTCAGACTATTATTATCGCCGGAATGGGCGGAAAAAACATTGCCTCCATACTTGAGGCGGCACCCTGGACAAAAACCGGCCGCGTAATGATCTTGCAGCCCATGTCAAAGGCAGACAGGCTTCGGCGCTGGCTAAACAGCAATCATTACTTTATCGTACATGAAGCTCTCGTGCTTGACGGTGCGCTCTATGAAATAATAGTAGCAGTTGGCGGACAGGACAGGCCGCTTTCCCCTGCCGAGCTTTTCACCGGGCGCTTTGAGCAAATTTCCGCAAGTCCTCTTTTTCCAAAGAAACTAGAGCTGTTGATTGAGAAAAACCTCCGCGCCGCAGAAGGGCTCTCCCATTCTTCAGCCGCAGATGGTTCAGAAAAAAAGCATCAGTTCCCGGAGCTCTTGAAAGAATTGCGCTCTATGCAAGAACGCCTGAAAACCGGAGGTCAATATGGCAACTGTTAAACAAATTGTGGACTATTTTGAAACCATTGCCCCAAGTGAAATGAGTATTGAAAATGACAATGTAGGTCTGCTTGTTGGTTTACATAACACAGAGGTATCCAAGCTGCTTGTTGCACTTGATATTACCGACGAAGTAATTGATGAGGCTGTGACCCTTGGCGCTCAGCTAATCATTTCCCATCATCCTCTGTTCTTCGATTTGAATGCAGTGGGTGACGAAACGATTATCGGCAGAAAAATTATCAAACTTGTGCAAAACGGGATTTCAGCCCTATGCTTACACACAAATCTCGATCAGGCCCCCGGCGGCGTAAACGACACTTTGGCGCAAACTCTCGGAATCTGTCCGGAGGGCTATTTGAGCGAAACACAAATCTCTAAAATTGGCGCCTCTTTCGGTATGGGACGCTACGGATATCTTGACAAGCCTCTTGCCTTTGATGCTTTTTTACCCTTTGTCAAAAATGCGCTTAATACCAATGGGCTGCGATATCACGATGCCGGACGCGCCGTGCATAAGCTCGC
>JAVBMI010000020.1:0-13559 GCA_031552685.1 Oscillospiraceae bacterium | reverse complement strand
GCTGACGATAAAATCGCGCTGGCTGTTCAAAAACTCAACTGCCGCCCTCGCAAATGCTTACATTGGAGATCTCCGTTTGAGGCCTTCTTTCAGGTTGCGTTGCACTTGATTTGACAATTCAAGCCCCAGAAAAGGAGTTATGAACGCTTCGCTCTGTATGCGGCCGCCGCAAGCGGCGGATAGCCCCGCCGCTGCCTTCGGAGCGCGGCTGCATCATGCGACGGGCAACAAGAAAGCGCCCGCACTAAAATGTAGCGAGCGATTGAGTGGCGCAGTGCTTACCTGCCCTGTGGCACGGGACGCAGTTAGCTCGCGGTTGGACTGCTTGCATTTGTGGCTTACGGTGGGGTTTCCAAAGGGTACTCCCTTTGGGCTTCTTCGGAAGGGGATCATAAGGGGGAACCGTTTCTTTGCAAGAACCGGTTCCCCCTTATATGTGGGTGCAGGGCGCGCAGCGCCCGCGGCACCCCAACGTTGGACGTTGGAAAACACCATATAAAATGCGTAGAATTGAAAAATACCTGCCCTGCGCGGGAAGCGCAAAATAATTAAAATGGGTTGCCCCTGCGCGGAAAGCAGGTAATAAATAAGTTGAAATGTTATCTAATTCTCACGCCGAGAAAGCTCTCTTCTCCTCCTTCGCAAATCGCCTTTCCGTTTGAAGCATCGGTTAGCTTTGCTAAAAACTCCTGAGCTTTATCGTGCCGCAAAAGGACCTCCGTTACAACATCGGCGCCAAAATCAGTGTTCTGAATGACTGCGTCAAATTCCTCCAGAAGCCTCTTTTCCCTCTCAAAAAAACCATAGTCACAAGAGATAATAAAGCTGCGCCACGCGTCCATCTGCGCAATTCCCGCGGCATCCAGCGCCATCTTCGCCGCCTTTGTGTATGCGCGAACAAGTCCGCCCGCTCCCAGCAGTGTCCCGCCAAAATACCTCGTGATAACGCAGCATACGTTTGTAACGCCCTCAGACGCAAACACGTTAAGCGTTGGCATTCCAGAAGTGCCTGAAGGCTCGCCATCGTCAGAATAGCGGGTAATATTATTCTCCCGAATCATGTAGGCATAAACATTATGCGAGGCATCCCGGCACTTCTCCCGAATTTCTTTGAGACGCTCCAGCGCTTCCGCTTCGGTGTCCGTGCGCCAGACATGCGCGATAAAGCGGGATTTTTTCTCCACATATTCAGCCTCACCGTATTCGAACGGAACTAAATACGCCTCGCTCATTTGAACCAATCCTCGCGTGTAAGACAGTAGAAATACTCCACTCTGCGCTCGTTCATCTGTGGCACATCCGCCTCCTGCTTAAGAACAAACCTGAAGCCGCATTTTTCAATTACGCGGCGCGACTTATCATTGCCCTCGTAGTGCCCACACCAGACGCGCTCCTCGTTTTTTTCCTCAAAGGCAATGCGCAAAAACTCACGCACAGCCTCGGGAATATAGCCCTTGCCCCAAAACGGAGGCGCAATCCAATAGCCTATTTCACTCTCTCCCTCATACCGAGGGAGTCCTCTGACAGGAAAAACTCCGATGCTGCCGATTGCCCTGTCGTCGCCCTTGAGCGTAACGGCAAAAGTCCCCTCTGCAGATAGCACGTCACGGATTATCCCGCGGCTGTTTTCAACCGAAGTATGTACCGTCCAGCCCGCTATCGGGCCGATCCGCGGGTCTTTCGCATATTCGAAAAGCAGCTCGGCATCATCCTCGCGCCAGGGTCTCATTATTAGTCTTTCAGTCTCAATTGTCACGGATATCCTCCAGCGCAAATTCCCGCACCTTCCCCCAAAGCTCCGGCTTCACCACTACCTGAGCAACAATGCCTTCATCCGTGTATTCTGACGAGAGCACAGCTCCCTCACGGTGCAGTATGTCAAGCACGCCGCTTTTTTCATAAGGGATTTTCAGGGACAGATGCTTTTTTCCGTCTTCAATAATTTCGGCTGTACAGTGCAGCAGCTCCGCAGTGCCCTCGCCTGTTTTTGCGGAGATGCAAACAATGTTTTTTCCATGCGGCAGCTCACCTGAAAAGGCGTCGCACTTATTGAACACCTTTATGCAGGGTGTATGCTCCGCGCCGAGCTGAATAATAAGCTCATCGACTATCTGCGCCTGCTTCTCCCAGTCCGGATTGGAAATGTCAATTACGTGCAGCAGCACATCGGCATAGCTCAGCTCCTCCAGGGTCGCCTTGAAAGACGACACCAGATGGTGCGGCAGCTTGCGGATAAACCCGACCGTATCCGAGAGCAGGACCTCCTGTGTCTCGCTGATATTCAGGCGTCGGGTGGTTGTGTCAAGCGTATCAAAAAGTCTGTCGTTGGCAGGAATCCCGGCATCGGTCAAACAATTGAGCAGCGTGGACTTGCCGGAGTTTGTATAGCCCACAAGGCAAACCACGGGCATCGCGTTTTTCTCCCTGCGCTGCCTCTGAACTCCGCGAACCCTTCGCACCTCCTGAAGCTCATCCTTCA
This sequence comes from Oscillospiraceae bacterium, assembly GCA_031552685.1. Classification (GTDB taxonomy): domain Bacteria; phylum Bacillota; class Clostridia; order Oscillospirales; family Oscillospiraceae; genus UBA2658. The sequence goes on along the minus strand of JAVBMI010000020.1, from coordinate 11,080 downwards.
GCTTCTGTATTTTTCTGCGGATATGGCGGCGGTCCGATTCCAGCTGCGTTTCGCCGGGGCCTCTGGTACCTATCGGTGAAGAACCGCCGGAGGCCGTCTGCCGCACAAGATGCTGCCACATTCCGGTAAGTCGCGGCAGAAGATATTCATACTGCGCCAGCTCTACCTGAAGCTGCCCCTCACGCGTCTGAGCGCGCTGTGCGAAGATATCCAGAATCAGCCCGCTCCGGTCAAGCACCTTCACCCCCAGATCTCCCGAGAGCACTCGCATCTGTGAGGGGGAAAGCTCATTATCAAAAACTGCCATAGTGCAGTCGTTTGCGGTAATGAATTCTTTTACTTCCTGAACCTTGCCGTCACCAATAAAACTCCTTGCGTCAGGAGTCTGCCTGTTTTGCAGTACATAGCCCGCAGCCTGTCCGCCTGCGGTTTCGACCAGGGCAGCCAGTTCTTCCATGCTTGTTTCCGTTGAGCGCTCGTCCGGCGCCATGCTGTTTGCGGAAAGCCCCACAAGCACTGCCTTTTCAATTGATGTATCCATCTGTGTTCCCCCGGTCAACTTGAATTTAAACCATTATAATAAATAATTCCTCGGAATACAAGAAATATGAACGCCGCCATTTTTCAGGCGGCGTAGTGATTCATCCTTTTGTGCCTTTGCCCGCTCCCTGACCGGCTCCGTTTTTCGCGCCGGCGGGGATGTTCTGCATATCACCTGTGTTTTGGCTCAGGTTCGCAGGATCGGTTGGCGGTTTAATGTTGTCAGTATATTTCTTCTTGCCCATAGATACCTCACACGTCGTTGTTTTTGACAGATTTCTTCTTGGCGTTCGGGTTTTTGTTCTGGTTTTCGCGGGTTATCGGAGTTTGCCCGTTTGATTTTTCCATCCTGGCTTTTTTGTTATCGGGCTGACTGTCTTTCGGCATTCTGATCACCTCGGCTATAGCTTGCCCCAGAACATCGCTAAGATACAAATTTTTCTAATAATTACGCTTTCTTTTTGTATATTCCGGTTGTATAATTATATAAGCCTGAACGATAGGAGGATTGTAATTATGCAGCCGGTAATCGAAACAGTTAAGCTTACTAAATATTATGGAAAATCACGGGGAATCATTGACGTCGACCTTGTTGTAAACGAGGGTGAGATCTTCGGCTTTATCGGGCCAAACGGGGCCGGAAAATCTACCACTATTCGAACTCTGCTTGCCCTTATTTACAAAACAAGCGGAGAGGCCCGTATTTTCGGTCTTGACTGCGAAAAGGACAGAGTCAAAATCCTTCAGAATGTCGGCTATTTGCCCGGCGAAGTGTTTTATTACGACAACATGAAGGCCTCGGATCTGTTCAAGTATTCGGAATCCTTCTACAAGAAGGACTGCTCAAAGCGGACGGCTGAGCTCTGCGAAATACTTCAGCTCGACCCGACCCGGAAGATTGAGGACATGAGCCTTGGCAACAAAAAGAAGGTTGGAATCATTCAGGGTCTCCTGCACTCACCGCAGCTTATCGTCCTGGATGAGCCTACCAGCGGCCTGGACCCGCTGATGCAAAAGACTTTTTTTGACCTGATTCGGGAAGAGAACAAGCGCGGGGCGACCGTTCTGTTTTCATCTCATATTTTAAGCGAGGTCCAGCGCATTTGTGACCGCGTCGCGATCATACGCGAGGGCAGAATCGTGGATACGCAGAAGATTAGCCAGCTCCAAAAGGACTCATACAAAAAGGTTTCCTTCACAACGCGCGACAATTTCGAGTCCGCAGGGTTTGTGCTTGACGGAGCGGTGAATTTGCAGGTCAGTGACCGGCAGGTCAGCTTTATTTTCCAAGGCGACTGCAACGGGCTGCTTGCGGAGCTCGGCAGATATCCGCTTTTGGACATTGAAATCACCGAACCGTCGCTCGATGAGATATTCATGCACTACTATGCGGATGAGGGCTGAGCCATGAATATATTTTGGCGAGAAACGAGGTTTCAGGTAAGAAGCCTGATTGTCTGGGCCATTGGCCTTTGCGCTGCTGTCGTAATACTTATTTCAGCCGTGTTTCCGGCCTTCAATGAAAGCATTGACAGTATGATGGAGGTTCTCAAGGGCTTTCCTCCGGAATTTGCGGCTGTGTTTGGACTTACTGATGTTGATACTTTCAATTTTTCTTGGTTTTATATGTTTATCAACACCTATATTTCCCTTTTCGGCGCGATAATGGCGGCGAGCTTTGCATTGAACGTGTTCGCGCGGGAAAAGCGGTCAAAATCCGTTGACTTCCTCTTTTCAAAGCCGCTTGCCAGAGAAAGCATATTTCTGCAAAAATTCCTCTCTGTATTGGTTTCGCTAATCCTCTTCAATGCCGTTTATATCCTGGTCTGCGCAGTCATGTACCTCTCAGCCGGTCAGCCGCGAGAAACACTGCCGGAACTTATATTTGCTGCGGCTTCACTGTTTTTCACACAGCTTGTTTTCATGTCAGTGGGCATTCTGATTGCAGTTTTTTCGAAGAAAATCCGCTCCGTATCGGGAACCGCTGCTGCGGTAGGCTTTGCGGGCTTTATTCTCTCTGTCCTGCCCAACCTGATAAAAGAAGACGCGCTGCTGTATATCGCCCCGATGAAATATTTTGACCCGACAGGTGTTTTCTCCGGAGCGGGATACGACACCAAGTTCGTTGTTACTGCGGTGGCTGTCGTGATAGTTTGCTTATCCGCGTCTTACCTAAAGTTCACGCGAAGCGACGCCCACGCGGTTTGAGGGGGGCTTGTATGAATATCATTCGGAAAGAACTAAAAACAGGTCTTAAGCCATTTATCTTCTGGCTTATCGGGCTTTTCATCCTCGTCTTTGCCGGTACGATGAAATTCGAGGGGATCAGCGCCGCTGAGGGCGGCGGCATGACTGATATGCTCTCAAAATTCCCAAGAATCGTCCTCGCGGTATTCGGCATGGCGGATGTGGACATCACATCTCTCGGCGGGTACTATGCAGTTTTGTTTTTCTTTGCAATCGTCTGTGCCGCACTATATGCCTGCCACCTTGGCTGGAGCGCCGTGGCGCGGGAATCTGTAGATAAAACCTACGAGTTTGTCTTTACAAAGCCCATTTCCCGTTCAAAAATTCTGGCGCTAAAGTTAATAGCAAATTGGGCATATCTGGCGCTTTTCGCTTTGTTCAGTTACCTTTTCTCAGTCTTCGCGATTTCGGGACTCGGGCTTGAAATAGATTTTGAAATACCACCCGTGCTGTTTTCTATTGCCCTGTTTATCATCGGCAGCCTCTTTCTTGCGCTGTCGGCATTTATCTCGGCAACTGTCCGTCGCACAGAGCGGGGCGCCGCCATGTGCAACCTGTGTTTCCTAGCAGTATTTGCACTCGGTGTGGCCTACGATATGTCGGGCGTCGCCGCTCTGAGATTTTTCACACCGCTGAAATACTTCCTTCCTCAGGATATTTTGAATAACAGATTGGAGCTCGGCACTTGCCTGCTTTCCGTTATTCTTTGCGCGGTCTTTCTGGTTGCCGCATTTATCAGCTTTGAAAAAAAGGATCTGAACAGCAACATCTAGCGCATCAGTGATCCCCTAAAAACAAACAAAAGCGGCCGAAACACAAAACGTTTCGACCGCTTTTTTGTTGAATGGATACCCGCTTGAAACTCTTGCAGTTACCTACAGAGCGGATCTGCTGGAATTATATTTCCAGTCGCGGGCGTCAAGGTCGGTAATTGCCCCGGCGACACAGTCGATTAGAGCATTCGCCATCTTCTCGCCTTTTTCCTTGGTGGCCTTGGTTGGATCTCCTGTTGCGCCGCTGTACGTGATTTCGCCGAAGGTCCATTGGATATTCACGTTTGAAGGCAGATTGTCGGGGACGATGCCCTCAGCAAGTTCGGGTTCGCACCACTGCTCGTAGAGGTAGTATGCAATGGATGATTCGCCTTCTCCCGCATGGCCCAGACCGTTCCAAACCTCGAAGGTATCCGGAGGCAGCAGCTCACCGGCCTTTATCCACCACTCGGGCATAGAGGCAATGCGGATGTCGGGCAGCTCAACCTTGATTTGGCGAGTGGCTATCTCCGCCGGAGCAATATTACCGTCGTGGCCGTTCATAATGAATATGTGCTTTATACCGTTATTGTAGGTAGTGCGAAGGATGTCCTTAATGACAGTAATCATGGTTTCAAAGCTCAGGGATATGGTGAACGGGAACGTTGCGTAATGCTCGCTGCAGCCAATAGCGACAGGGGGCAGCACCAAAAGCCCCGGAACCCTGTCGGCAACCCTGCAGGAAATCATGTAGGAAACCAGTGTGTCTGTGCCCTGAGCAAGATGGTTTCCGTGGCATTCGCAGGAGCCAAGCGCAAGGATAGCCTTGTCATATCCGCCCTTTTTAAATTGATTTGCCGTCATTTTCATTACTTCGTGTGACATTATCTGAACCTCCTGATTCTTTGCGTGCAACATATTAGCGAAAAGTCTTACACTGGTGAAGCTCTGTCTTCAACTGTTTTTGCTGTTACGGGGTAATTTCCTTGCGGAAAACGAATACCTTGTCGACAATTTCGTTGATGGTGACAGACTTGTTGGGAACGTGCTTTCCGTCCTTGTATGTGATGGTGCCGGTTACAACCTCAAGTTCGTTTGTAGCGGCAATTGCGTCACGGATAGCGGTGGGGTCAGTGGGATCGGAAGCGCGCTTGAGTGCGTCAGCAATAAGGTACATGCAGTCATAGCCCAGGGCTGCGAAAGCGTTCTCCGGATCTGTATTATACTCTTCCTTGTAAGCCTTGACAAAATTCTGAACCTTCTCGGACTCGTTTGTCAGAGAGGTGTGAGTCGCAACGATGACGTCATGGCTCTGGTCGCCGGCAATCTCTGCGATCAGGGGCGTATCATAACCGTCGCCGCTGATTATCGGCAGGTCAACACCCTTGTCACGGAACTGCTTAACAACGGGGCCGGCATCATCCGGAACACCGGAAACGAACAGGAACTCAGCGTCTTTGCCTTCAGCGAGGAAGCGCTCTATCTGTGCTGAGAAATCGGGGTCCTTGTTCATGTAGCTGTCTTCGAGAACTATGGTGCCGCCTTTTGCCTCAAAACGCTCTTTGAAGCAGCGGGCAAGCGTTGTTGTAAACTCCATGGACTGGTCGATGAGCAGGTAGCACTTCGTCATGCCCATGTCGTCGAGCATGTAGTCTGCGCAGGCGTAGGCCTGAATGTCATCGCCGAAGGGAGCCAGGAAGGCATAGTCGCCTACGAGGTCGGGGATTGTTTGCAGGGTGGCGCCGGAGGTTACAAAGGGAACCTTCTTTTCCTGACAAATCGCGCCGGCAGCGAGGGCGTAGTTACTGTCGGACAGGCCGGCAACTACGACGCACTTGTCAACGTCTATCATCTTCTTTGTCGCGTCTGCACAGGTCGTTTGATCGGTTTTACCGTCATAGGCAACCACGTTGATCATTTTGCCGTTGATTCCGCCTGCGGCATTGATCTCTTCAGCTGCCAGCTTGAAGCCGTTGTAAGACGGCTTGTCGAGTGAGGCCTGGCCTCCGGTTTGATTGAACAGTGCGCCAATGTTGATTTTGTCTGCGTTGGCAGCGCCGCCACCGCCGCCGCAGGCAGCCAGTGAGAGGACCATTACAGCCAACAGGATGAGAGCTGTGATTCTTCCGATCTTTTTCATATAATTCCTCCTTTTTTATTGACAGCGCTATCAATAACCCCCTTGATTATTGACGCTGCTGTCCAAACCTCTTTATGAGGCTTGTTTACACTTTCTTTCTGCGCTTGAACTTTGAGATAATAATCTGCCAGAACTCTTTGTATTGTCCTGCGTCAAAGAGCGCTTTGTATGTGCCCGGACTGAAGATGCTTTTGACAATATTGTCGCTGTAGCCGGCAATGCCCTGCCGTCTGAAGATGATGAGCACTACCAGAAACGCGGAGAGAATGAGAGTTGAAAGGCCGTACATTTCGGGTAGTCTTGTGCCGAAAATAACCATGCCCTGTTCCAGAGGCTCAAGAATTTTCGGAACGATAGTCATGAACAATGAACCTATTACGGCGCCGCTCAGGGTGTACATGCCGCCGATGATGGAAATTTGAACGATCAGGAAACTCAGATCATAGTAGTAAAACTTCCCTGAAATAACCGTCTGCATATGTCCCCACAGCGCTCCTCCGACACCGGCAAAAAAGGCGCTCATCGCGAAAGCAAAAATGCGGTGCGTTGTAACCTTAACGCCCATACTTCTCGCAGCGGTATAGTCGTCCCGAATGGCAATGAGCTCGCGGCCGAAGCCGGAGTTGATGGTTCGGTATAGAATGTATAAAACTATTAGCGCCACAATGAAAATCGTAAACGTGTCGGAATATCCGCCGCGCAATCCGGAAATTCCTCTTGCACCGTTAGTGATCTCATCCTCGTTATCGAGTACCGAGCGGACAATCACTATGAGCCCGAGTGTTGCCACTGATAAATAGTGCCCCTTCATTCTCAGTACGCAGACACCAACCACCAGCGCCACAAGCATGGCCACAAGTCCGCCCATCAGCATTCCCACAACCATTGGCAAATGCAGCTGGGCCAACGGGATTTCCAGGTGCATAAGCCATTTCGGAAGACCGGGCAGAGCCGCCTCTTTTGCAGCGGAGGTAAGTGTGCAGAACGCTGCCACGTATGCTCCGATTGCCATGAAGGCCGCGTGTCCCATAGAGAACATGCCGGAAAAGCCGTTAACAAGGTTCAGACTGGAAACAAGAATAATATAGATTCCGAACTTGCTGACAAGCCCCGCGTAGTAGTGAGACTGGTTCATGCCCGCCAGTATAATAATAATGAGCGGTATACCTACATAGCACCAGAATCTGAAAATATTGTTATCTCTGAGTTTCATCAGCTTCTGCCCCCCTCATCACTACCCAAAATTCCGTTGGGACGAACCAGCAGCACAACGATCAGGAGCACAAAAACAAAGGCATCTCTGTAAGGCGTAACACTGGTGGGCAAAAGTCCTGCAAAAAGCATCTCCGAGATACCGAGAATAAAGGCTCCCAACACCGCACCGGAGAGGTTGCCGATGCCGCCGACTACTGCTGCGACAAAGGCCTTAAGTCCCGGCGCAAAGCCCATGAGCGGGTCAACTGTCTTGTATTCGCCGGCGAGCATGATTCCAGCAAACGCCGCCAGGGCGGAACCCACAGCAAACGCGAACACAACAACGACGTTGATGTTGATACCCATCAGGGCGGCAGCTTTTTGATTGTCCGAGCAGGCGCGCATCGCCATGCCGATAAGGGTCTTCTTGATAACAAGGCTCAGCACGATAAGAATGACAAAAGTCGAAATAAAAATGATTATGTTCATATTCGACAGCCGAACAAAACCATATGTATGAATGTTGGTAAGCCATTCGGGGAATTGGAACGCCTTGCGCTGCTCAGAGAAGAAAACCAGAATGAAGTTCTGAATAAAGGCTGAAACTGCCAGCGAGGATACCAGGGTCGTTTCCTCGGTTGCGGTGCGCAGCGGCCGGTAGGCGACGCGCTCAATAAGCACACCCAGCACAACAGCGAACAGCATAGCAAGAATAATTGTCAGCCAGATTGGCGCACCGAAGGAAACCATCAGGGTGAGAGCGACATAAGCTCCGACTGTCAAAATATCGCCGTGGGCGAAGTTTATCAGTCTCAGTATTCCGTATACAATCGAGTAGCCGATGGCTACAAGCGCGTATACGCTGCCCAGCTTGAGCCCGTTAATAAGTTGGTTAACTATATATTCAAAACTCATCTACACACCACCAAGGTAAGCCTTTTTAATCTCATCGTTACCCATAAGCTCCGCACTGGGTCCCTCCAGCGTTATCTCTCCCGTTTCAAGGACATAAGCCCTGTCTGAAATTTGCAGCGCCTCATATGCGTTCTGCTCCACCAGCAGGATAGTCATTCCCTGAGCCTTGAGATTGGCAATAACCTCAAAAACCTGCTGCGTCATAACGGGAGAAAGACCCAGCGACGGCTCATCCAGCAGAAGCATTTTGGGATTGGAAATAAGTCCGCGCGCTATCGCAAGCATTTGCTGTTCACCACCGGACAGTGAGCCCGCGCTCTGTTTTCTCCGCTCCTTCAGGATCGGAAACAGGTCACAGACATAATCGACCCGCTCATTATACTGCGCGGAATTCCTGACAAGGTATCCGCCTAAACGCAGGTTTTCCTCTATTGTCATTTTTGCGAAAATCTGCCGGCCCTCCGGCACATGAACTATTCCTTTTGCAACGACCTTGCTTGGCAGAAGGTTTGTGATCTCCTCTCCGCAGAAGCTGATACTTCCGGAAGACGGCTTGAGCAGACGTGAAATCAGGTTGAGAGTAGTTGTTTTGCCTGCTCCGTTGGAGCCTATAAGACACACGGTTTCACTCTCGGAAATGTGCATAGACACATCCCTGATTGCCGAGATGGCGCCGTATGAAAAGCTTAGATTCTTGATATCAAGCATATTTTGCGGCACCTCCCAAATAAGCCTCAATGACTTTTTCGCTTTTTATGATCTCGGAAGGCACACCCTTTTCGATGATTTCGCCGAAGGCCATGGCGTATATGTACTCGCACACGCCCATGACGACCTTCATATCGTGCTCTATCAGGATAATGGTCACGCCCATTTCATCGCGGATGCGGGCGATGATGCTCATCAGCTCCGCGCCCTCCTGCGGATTCATGCCGGCAGCCGGCTCGTCAAGCAGCAGCATCTTAGGATTTGTGGCCAGCGCCCTTGCGATTTCGAGTTTGCGCTGATGGCCGTAGGGCAGCGAGCTTGAAATTGCGTTTTCCTTGCCCTCAAGACCGAGAATCGACAAAAGCTGAGCGGCCTTTTCACGTTCCTGCTCATCTTCCTTCAGGTAGGAAGGGGTGCTCATTACCGCCTGCAAGAGGTTGTAGTGCCTGTCAATCTGCGCGGATACCATGATATTCTCCAAAACTGTCATGGATGAAAAGAGACGCAGATTTTGAAAGGTTCTGGCGATGCCAAGGCGGGCAACGCGTTCAGGCGTAAGACCCACAAGCTCCTTGCCGTCAAAAACGATACTGCCGGAGGTCGGCTTTGTCAGACCGGATATCATATTGATAACGGTGGTTTTACCCGCCCCGTTTGTACCAATTAAACCATAGATTTTTCCGCCCTCAAGCTCCGCATTAAATTCACTGACTGCCTTCAGCGCCCGATAATGCTTTGAAAGAGATTTGATTGACAGCAAGCTGGATTCGCTCAAAGTGCACACCTCCTGCAGGATTAAAAGCCATAAATTTCATTTCAATTATAGCACCGCTAATTATTTCTAGTCAATATGGATGAAAGTGAATATTGCCAATATATTAACCTGCACTATGTCCCTCACGGCCGCGACAGAAAGCAACAAAAAATGATCCGCACACAAAAGATGCAGCAGAAGTCTTTCTGCTGCATCTTAATATTTTATGGTCTATTAATCTTAATTAGACATATTTTTTGCAATATCCGCCCTATAGTACAAATTTAATTTTGGCCTGATCCGGCTCATGCGGCGCGCTTTTTTCCGCAGCATAGCCCACAAGAACTGCAGCACCGAATTCAAAGCCTGCCGGAAATTCGAGCCTTTCCTTGAATTCCCGGGCACGATTGCCCGCAAAGGCAAGGCCGGCCATTCCGCAGATTAGATTACCCAGCCCCAAAGACGTGGCAGCCAGCGTGACATTCTCGCACAGGATACCGCAGTCAAGAACAGCCCCGACATAATTCGTCGGGTCAATAGGCAGCATAATCAGGCATGGCGCATTGTAAAAAAGCTTGCCACCGCGCGCCATCATGCGCTCGTACATGGTTTTGTCTTCCATGGCAGACAAAATGCGCATGCCCTCGGCTTCTATATCACCGATGAGCTCTTTGTTCTTGACGACGATGACGCGCCAGGCCTGGCGGTTCATGCCGCTTGGCGCCTGAATGGCTGCAGTGGCAATTGCCTGCAGCTGTTCGTCGCCCGGCATATCATCTTTAAACGAGCGGCAGGAGTAGCGCTCAGAAATAGTTTTAAGTGTTTCGTTCATTGTTTCTCTTCCTTTCTTTTGTCACAGTCTGAAGATATTATTCGCTGCCGTCCTGAAAGCATAAGACACGGCGCGGCAAGTGATACGATTTTTTCTCACTTGGTATTTTAAACCAATTCTACCATACAAAATTGACTAATCCGGGGTTGACCTGCCTTTCGGCCGGGACCTCGCCGCCGTTGTAGCCAAGCATTACGGAGGTATACACGCGGTATCCGTCCGGGATACCAAGCTCACGGCTAAGCTCGCCGCCCTCATCGCTCAGAAACGCCTGCGTGGCAAAATAGCCCCAGCAGGAGGCTATACCGAGACTTTCGGCGGCAAGAAGAATATTCTGCGTTGCCGCGGATGAATCATATTCCCCGCAATATCCGTTGCCGTCGCAAGAAACGAAGATAAGAGCCGGGGCGTGGTACAGGCAGTGGAAGGCATCGTCTTGTCCGAGCTGTTCCAAATGCGGGACACCGCAGCTTGCGGCGTATTTTTTTGCGAGCCGGTTTATGCGCTCAAGCATCTCCCCGTCCTGAATAACGGTAAACCGCCATGATTCACTTCCGCCGCCGCTGGGCGCGTGAAGTCCTGCCTCCGCAATTTGGCGAAGGTCGTCTTTGCTGATCGCGTCAGGCTTAAATTCCCGAACGCTCCGGCGGCGTTTAATCGCATTTAATATCTCGTTTGACACAGGCAGCTTCCTTCCTCATGAGTTGATTATACCTTTAGGCGTATACGGCTTTTGACATGTCATTGTAGCATGTTATGGTAAAATTTGTCTACCATTCTGTTGACAGGATAAAAGAACCGACAAGATTCAGCTTGTCGGTTCTTTTTCTATATGTATTGTTTGATAGAACCAAATGGCAGCCAACGATTACAGGAACATCTAATTCAGCCTTGCTTCGATCTTTCTCCAACTGTGTGAAGTCAGGCAGCTTTTATCCAGATCCACTGAAAACTGCTCCCACATTTGATAGGGCATAGTCAACGACAGGTAGTTTTCC
>JAVBMI010000012.1:0-83419 GCA_031552685.1 Oscillospiraceae bacterium | reverse complement strand
GCTGACGATAAAATCGCGCTGGCTGTTCAAAAACTCAACTGCCGCCCTCGCAAATGCTTACATTGGAGATCTCCGTTTGAGGCCTTCTTTCAGGTTGCGTTGCACTTGATTTGACAATTCAAGCCCCAGAAAAGGAGTTATTAACGCTTCGCTCTATATACGGCCGCCGCAAGCGGCGGATATCCCCGCCGCTGCCTACGGAGCGCGGCTGCATTATGCGACGGGCAACAAGTTGCGCCCCCACCTAAGCTAAGCGAGCGGTTCAGACGCGCAGTGGTCGACTGCCCTGTGGCACGGAACGCAGTTAGCGAGCGGATGGGTTGCTTGTATTTGTGGCGAGGTTATGTTTTCTTTAGGAGAGTCAAGAGAGGGCATTTCTTTTAAAAAGAATGCCCTCTTTTGCCCTCGACGGGTAGGCGAAAATAAATAATAATGAGTTGCCCCCTGCGGGTAGCAGGAAATGAATAATAAATTAATATATATTACATCAAAGAAATGGTTTTGACATGGGCAGCAGGGAACGAAGCTCCCGCGGTCGCCCAAACGTCGGACGTTTTAAAGTGTTAACTGTTACGCGGCTGCTCAAACGCAGGACATTTGGAACAATGCGAAACAATAATAATGTATACATATTGTGAACACAAAATTTCCTTGACGAAATCTGTGCATTATGCTAAAATATCAATTTGCACGGGCATTATTTATATTTTCCAGGAAAACCCTTGAAATTACAGTGTTTTTTACGGAATATCCCTTGGACTTTCCGCTAAAAATAAATGAATACAGAAGAAAGGAGGAAAACTATGCCTACATTTAACCAGCTGGTCAGAAAGGGCAGAGAGGTACCTACCTACAAGTCCGCCTCACCGGCACTGCAGCACGGTCTGAACACCATCAAGAACAAAGAAACAGATATGTCCTCACCCCAGAAGAGAGGCGTCTGCACAGCAGTTCGTACAGCAACCCCCAAGAAGCCGAACTCCGCTCTGCGTAAGATCGCCCGTGTTCGCCTGACAAACGGCTATGAAGTTATCGCCTATATCCCCGGAATCGGTCACAATCTTCAGGAGCACTCGGTTGTTATGCTTCGCGGCGGACGTGTAAAGGACCTGCCCGGCGTCCGTTACCACATCATTCGCGGCACACTGGACACTCAGGGCGTTGCGAACCGCAAGCAGTCCCGCAGTAAGTACGGCGCAAAGAGACCCAAAAAGTAAATCAGCGCTTTGGCGCAAGACTATGTCTTGTTCGAAGCATTAACATATATTTAGATGTATGTTGCTTCAACAGGCATATGCGAGATGGCAGAAGCCGTCTCGAGTACCGATGATTTTCATTTTAGTATGAAGGAGGGAAGTATAGTGCCCAGAAGAGGTAACGTACCCAAAAGAGAAATTCTTCCCGATCCCGTATATAATTCTGTGTTGGTCACAAAGCTGATAAACAGTATTATGCTGGACGGTAAGAAGGGTGTCGCGCAAAAGGTCGTTTATGATGCATTTGACATCATAAAGGAGAAAATAAGCCGCGATCCCCTGGAAGTGTTCATAGAAGCACTCAACAACATCATGCCTTCACTTGAAGTTAAGGCACGTCGTGTTGGCGGCGCCACTTATCAGGTGCCGATTGAGGTCAGACCCGAACGCCGCCAGACACTTGGTCTGCGTTGGCTAACGGCGTATGCCCGCAAGCGTAATGAGAAAACTATGAAGGAACGTCTCGCAGGCGAACTGATGGACGCGGTCAACAACACAGGCGCATCCGTCAAAAAGCGTGAAGACACACACAAGATGGCAGAGTCCAACAAGGCCTTCGCTCATTACCGCTGGTAGTTTGCAGTTTAGTCTGCAAACCACAAATTTAGGAGTACCAGTATATGTCACGAAAAGTATCATTAGATAAAACCAGAAATATCGGTATAATGGCGCATATCGATGCCGGAAAAACCACCACCACAGAGCGTATCCTGTTTTACACAGGAGTTAATTACAAGCTCGGTGAAACCCATGACGGCACAGCCACCATGGACTGGATGGCTCAGGAGCAGGAGCGCGGAATAACGATTACTTCCGCCGCTACCACCTGTTTTTGGAAAGAACACCGCATCAATATTATCGACACACCGGGACACGTTGACTTTACAGTTGAGGTTGAGCGCAGTCTGCGCGTCCTTGACGGCAGCGTTACCGTTATGTGCGCCAAGGGCGGCGTTGAGCCACAGTCTGAAACTGTTTGGCGTCAGGCCGACCACTACCGTGTGCCACGAATGATATATGTCAATAAGATGGATATCACTGGCGCAGATTTCTATCACGTCCTGGACATGGTCCATGACAGACTCAAGTGCAATGTGGTCGCAATCCAGCTTCCCATCGGCAGCGAAAATACGTTTAGGGGCATAGTCGACCTCGTTGAAATGAAGGCTGATATCTATTATGATGACATCGGCAAGGACATGAGAGTCGAAGAGATCCCTGAGGATATGAAAGCGTTGGCGGAAGAATACCGCATTAAGCTCATCGATGCGCTTTCAAATCTGGACGATGAGATAATGATGCTTGCACTTGAAGAAGAAGCAATCCCCACAGAACTTATCCGTAAGGTGATTCGCCGCGGCACACTGGACAACGAGCTGGTTCCCGCCGTCTGCGGAACATCCTACAAAAACAAGGGCGTTCAGAAGCTCCTTGACGCGATTGTGGACTATATGCCTGCGCCGACGGACATTCCCGACATAAAGGGCACGCTCCCCGGCAGTGATGAGGAGACCACCCGTCCTTCGGATGATAACGCTCCTTTCTCAGCTTTGGCGTTCAAAATAGCCACAGACCCCTTTGTGGGGCGTCTTTCGTTCTTCCGTGTCTACTCGGGAACCTTGCCGACAGGTACTCAGGTGCTCAACAGCACCAAGGGTCACAAAGAGCGCGTTGGCCGCATCCTTCAGATGCACGCCAATCACCGAGAAGATCTGGACGTGGTTTATTCCGGCGACATCGCAGCGGCGGTTGGCCTGAAAAACACCACTACAGGAGATACGCTCTGCGACGACAAGCACCCCGTTATCCTTGAATCCATGGAATTTCCCGAGCCGGTTATCAGAGTTGCCATCGAACCCAAGACCAAAGCCGGTCAGGAAAAGATGGGCATCGCTCTTTCGAAGCTGGCAGAGGAAGATCCCACCTTCAAGGCGTACACGGATGAGGAGACAGGGCAGACCATCATCGCCGGAATGGGCGAGCTCCACCTTGAAATAATCGTTGACAGACTTCTTCGTGAGTTCAAGGTTGAGGCAAATGTAGGTAAGCCGCAGGTCTCCTATAAGGAAACAATTCGCAAGGAAGTCACTCAGGACACCAAGTATGCCCGTCAGTCCGGAGGTAAGGGTCAGTACGGTCACGTTAAGATCGTTGTTGGGCCCAACGAACCCGGCAAGGGCTACGAATTCGAAAACAAGATTGTCGGCGGTGCAATTCCGAAGGAATATATTTCCTCGGTCGATGCCGGAATCCAGGGAGCAATGCAGGCGGGTATTCTCGCGGGCTATCCCGTTGTTGACGTCAAGGTAACTCTGATCGACGGTTCCTACCACGAGGTCGACTCCTCTGAAATGGCCTTCAAGATTGCCGGTTCAATGGCTTTCAAGGAAGCCTGCCGCAAGGCGGACGCCGTCCTGCTCGAGCCGATCATGAAAGTCTGCGTCACTGCGCCGGATGATTACACCGGCGACGTCATGGGAGATTTGAACTCCCGCCGCGGACAGATCCTCGGCATGGAAAACAGGAGCGGTGCCACTCAGGTGGACGCTAACGTTCCGCTTAGCTCAATGTTCGGTTATGCAACCGACCTTCGCAGCAAGACTCAGGGACGCGCGAATTACACCATGGAGCCGAGCCACTATGTTGAGCTTCCGAAGTCGCTTCAGGAAGAAATCGCAGGTAAACGCAACCAATAATATCAAACATTGCATTTTCCTGTTGCAAACTTTGCCAGGATACTGTAATATTGTTTCGATATTGCCCCGGCAAAACATTAAAATTAATTTATTTGTCACATAATTAAGGAGGATTTTCCAAAATGGGTAAACAAGCATTTGATAGATCCAAGCCGCACGTAAACATCGGCACCATCGGTCACGTTGACCACGGCAAGACCACTCTTACCGCTGCAATCACCAAGTACCTGGCTATGCAGGGCAAGGCTGACTACACCGACTATTCCTCAATCGACAAGGCTCCCGAAGAGCGCGAGCGCGGCATCACCATCAACACCGCACACGTCGAGTATCAGACTGATGCCCGTCACTATGCTCACGTTGACTGCCCGGGCCACGCCGACTATATCAAGAACATGATCACCGGCGCAGCTCAGATGGACGGCGCGATCCTCGTTATCGCCGCTTCCGACGGTCCTATGGCCCAGACCCGCGAGCACATCCTGCTTGCCCGTCAGGTCGGCGTGCCCGCAATCGTTGTTTTCCTGAACAAGTGCGATCAGGTTGACGATGAAGAGCTCCTCGAGCTGGTTGAGATGGAAGTTCGCGAGCTTCTCTCCAAGTACGAGTTCCCCGGCGATGATATTCCCATCATCAAGGGCTCCGCTCTGAACGCTCTTGCTTCCGAGTCCTCCGATCCCAACGCTCCTGAGTATGCCTGCATCAAGGAACTCATGGACGCTGTTGACGAGTATATCCCCACCCCCGAGCGTAAGTCTGACCTGCCCTTCCTCATGCCTGTTGAAGACGTTTTCACCATCACAGGCCGCGGCACTGTTACCACAGGCCGTGTTGAGCGTGGCCGCGTCAAGGTTGGCGATAAGGTTCAGATCGTTGGTCTGTCCGATGAAACCAAGGAAACCACAGTTACCGGTACCGAGATGTTCCATAAGACCCTTGAGTACGCAGAGGCCGGCGACAACGTAGGTACTCTTCTTCGCGGCATCGGCAAGGGTGATGTTGAGCGCGGACAGGTTCTTGCGGCTCCCAACTCCATCAAGCCCCTGACCAAGTTTGTCGGCCAGGTTTACGTCCTTTCCAAGGACGAGGGCGGCCGTCACACCCCCTTCTTCAATAACTATCGTCCCCAGTTCTATTTCCGCACCACTGACGTCACAGGCGTCATCAGCCTTCCCGACGGTGTTGAAATGTGCATGCCCGGCGATAACATTGACATGAAGGTTGAGCTTATTGCTCCCATCGCAATCGAAAAGGGACTTCGCTTCGCTATTCGCGAGGGCGGACGTACTGTCGGTTCAGGCGTTGTTATCGAAATCGAATAATTGATCGATTAAAAGGCTTCCGTAGCAATACGGAAGCCTTTTTTTATTGTTTCAAGCGTCCAATGCTTGGGCGACCGCGGGCATGTTGTACCCTGCACCCGCTCCATCCCCGGCGGGGATTGGCGGCCGCGGGAGCTTCGCTCCCTGCCGCCCTAAGTCAAAACCATTTCTCTTTTTGATAGCGACAAAAAGAGAAACCGTTTTAACAATTCGAAAGAGAAAAAGACGCCCGGAGGGCGTCCAACATTAAAGTTCTAAGCGGGCGAGCGGGCTACTAAAGTCAGCTCGCCCGCTTTTAGATTGTACAAACGGGAGTTAGTATTTTATGCAAGCTCCGCTCCCAGTGCGGAGCAGCGAGCGATTCAGTGGTGCAGTGGTAATCTGCCCTGTGGCACGGTACGCAGTTGCGAGCGGATTGTTTGCTTGCACTTACGACTTCCGGCGGGGTTTCCAAAGGGTACTCCCTTTGGGCTTCTTTTCTTTGGAGTGAAGAGGGATTTCTTTTCTCGCAAGAAAAGAAACCTCTCTTCGTGGGGCGGCAGGGAGCGAAGCTCCCGCGGCCGCCAATCCCGCTTGGGATTGAAAGACGTTTGGAATAATGTAGATTATTGCACGCCAGTCCCTGCGAGGGGACATTTGGAATAATGCTACTATTTCTTCAATCTCAGCCCGTGCATAAATCCGTCGAGTTCAAGCGAATGTACATCGCCGCCGATGATCTCGAAATTCAACACATATAATTCTGCCACAACGTTTCCGGAATAGCCGGAGTAATTGAGCACGCGATATGTATAAATTGTTGCCTCAAGTCCGCATTGCCTCGAAAGATCATAGCCCTGGGCAATCTGGAGCTTGTTGTATTCAGTGTAAATATCCGAAAAGTCCTTCGGTATTACTATCGTGCGTTCGCTGACAGGTTCTTCTTCAACCTCCCAGCCGCAGCTCTGTAAAAAACTCACCCTGTCAGCGTTGTCTCTGACAGTCGTTGTTTTTCCGCCCCTCCCGGCTGCCCCGACCGCAAGAACAATTCCGATTATTACAAGCGCCGCGACGATTACGATAATGAGCGCTGTGGCCCGATTCCATTTTACCGTATAAACAAACATAGGACACCTCCTCTCCGCTAAATGTTATTCCGTTCGGCGGCCGGATATGCTATACTGGTAAAAATGCTTTGGAGGCGAAACTATGGCGCAGGTACGGCTTGACAAATTACTTTGCGACGCAGCTGGGCTCACGCGCTCTCAGGCGCGGGAGCGTATTAAGCGCGGCAGGGTTTCGGTGGACGGCATAGTGGCAAAGTCGCCGGATGTGCGCTGTGATGAAAGTGCCGTACTTCGTCTGGATGGCAACAGGCTGGGTGGCGGAGGCTTCAGGTACATCATGCTCAATAAGCCTGCGGGAGTTCTCTCCGCCACACGTGACGAAGAGCAGAAGACGGTTCTTGACCTGCTCCCGGACAAATATCCTCGCGGAAGCCTTTTCCTGGTGGGCAGGCTGGATAAGGATACGACCGGCTTGCTGATTATAACCGACGATGGCGAATACTGCCATAAAGTGACATCACCGAAAAAGCAGATTCCCAAGCGCTATGAGGTTGTTGCGGACGGCCGTATTGATTTGCAGGACATAAGCGCTTTTGCAGGGGGTCTTGTCCTGCGGGACGGAACGCAGTGCCTGCCTGCGTATCTGAGCGTGGAGGACGGGCAGGCGAACCGCGCAACCGTTGAAATTTTCGAGGGGAAGTACCATCAGGTGAAGCGAATGTTCGCATCCCGTGGGAAGCCGGTGACAAAACTCCACCGTACGGCGATAGGCAGGCTGGAACTCGACAAAAGTCTTGCACAGGGCGAGTTTCGTGAGATGAGCGCCAAGGAAGCGGAGCTTGTTTTTGACAAATAATTACAAAAAAGAAATAAAAGTAATAATAAATTACAAAAATCAATACAGAGCTTTGTTTATATCGAGAATATACAGAATGTCCAATTTGTGCTACTGTATAATAGTTGAATTACGCCGTGGCCGATGGAAAAATAGTCAGCATTTTAGACGCTTTTAAATCGTTTCGTCAAATTTACCAATGTGTTTTTGTTGTCATTTCGAACCATGCAAATAGGGTTTTACTGGCAAAAACAGAGAATAATATAACGCGTATATAAAATTATTTACAAAAATCCTCCCAAAAACTATTGAAAAAAGCAAAAGAATAGAGTATCATGTAAACCATGATTGCACCGTTTATTTTGGGAGGCGAATTTATGTCTAGTAGGATTTATCAAAGTGTTATTGTCCAGATGAAGGAAGCGACTGATAGATGCTTCGGAGTTATTGATTCCGAAGGGTTTGTTGTTGCTTGCAGTGAGCTGTCTTTGATCGGCTCAAAGCTGGAGAGCATTCAAGGCATAGCAGTGGACATGCCGGAGCAGTTTTTCCAGACCGGCACTCGTACATATAGGATTCTGGGCAGTGCAAATTCCCGCTTTGACTACGCGGTTTTTGTTGACGGAAAGGACTCAATCGCCAAAAGCATCTGCGTCATGGCGACAGTCGCGTTTAACGAAGCGAAGTCGAATTATGACGAAAAGTACAACAAGGCAACCTTCGTCAAAAACATCATTTCGGATAACATCCTCCCCGGTGACGTGTATGTCCGTGCCAAGGAGCTCGACTTCATTACGGACGTGCCGCGTGCTGTCCTTCTGATCCGTCAGACGGAAAAGACCGACATCGCCACGCTTGAGCTTATTCAGGGAATGTTCCCGGACAAGCACAGGGATTTTGTCCTGAGCATGAGCGAAACAGACATCGTGCTCATTAAGGAAGTGGATTATTCCGCCGATGTGAAAGAAGTCACCCGCCTTGCGGAAGACATCAGTGACGCAATTGCCAGCGAGCTTATCGTTAAAACCGTTGTTGGCATCGGAACCGTTGCCAAGCATCTGCGCGAGCTTGCGGACCGTTACAAAGAAGCTCAGGTCGCAATTGAAGTGGGCAGAGTATTTGAAACGGACAAAACTGTTATTCACTACGAAAGTCTTGGCATAGGCCGCATCATCTATCAGCTCCCGACGACGCTCTGCGAAATGTTCCTGGGCGAGGTTTTCAAGAAGAACCCCATTGAGTCTCTCGATCAGGAAACTCTTTATACGATAAACAAGTTCTTCGAGAACAATCTCAATGTATCTGAAACATCCAGAAAGCTGTTTGTACACAGAAACACTCTGGTCTACAGGCTTGAGAAGATCAAAAAGCTTACCGGTCTTGATCTGCGCGAGTTTGATCATGCAATCGTGTTCAAGGTTGCGCTGATGGTCAAAAAGTATCTCAATTCACAGAATATCAAGACACTGGGCAACTAGTTCATGCAACGAAATCGCGCCCTGTTCCGAAGCGGCACAGCCGCGGAATAATGGAGGAAATCACCAATGGTTCAGATGAAAAATGTTTCAATGGTTTACGAGAACAGCGGCACGGTTGCCGCCAACGGGCTCGACATTGAAATAGGAGACGGGGAGTTTGTTTTTCTGGTTGGCCCCTCCGGCTCAGGAAAAACAACTATTATCAAGCTCCTCACGGGCGAAGTAACTGCAACAGACGGTCAAATCATCATTAACGGCTTTGACCTGAGGAAAATCAAGCGCAGAAGGCTTCCCCGGCTTCGCAGGACATTGGGAGTTATCTTCCAGGACTTCCGTCTCATTGATGACAAATCCGTGTATGAGAACGTGGCGTTTGCTATGCGCGTTGTGGGCGCGACAAAAAAAGAAATCAACAAGCGTGTTCCCTATGTTCTTGAGCTTGTAGGGCTGGAGGGCAGGGAAAACCGCCTTCCTCCGGAGCTTTCCGGCGGCGAACAGCAGCGGGTGGCGATTGCAAGGGCGCTGGTCAACAGTCCGCGGATCATCATTGCGGACGAGCCGACGGGCAACCTTGACCCGGTCAAGAGCCTTGAGCTAATGCTTCTGCTGGAGAAGATAAACGAGCTGGGGACAACAGTTCTTGTTGTGACCCATGAAAAGGAGCTTGTTAACTCGTTTTCAAAGCGCGTTGTCGCACTTGACGCCGGCTCGATAGTCAGCGACGGAATGGATGGGTATTACAGCTATGGGATTCATGAATAAAACAGGATATCTTATCGGAGAAGGCTTCAGAAGTGTGTTCAAGCATGGATTTATGTCCTTTGCTTCAGTCACAATAATAATAGCCTGCCTCCTTATTATGGGAAGTTTTTCACTGCTTGCGGTCAATATCAACCAGCTGATTGCCGACCTGGAAAGTCAGAACGAAATGCTCGCCTTTGTGGACGAAACTCTGGACAGAGACGAGGCAACGGCAATTGAGCCCTACCTGCGCGCTCAGAGTAACGTCGCGGACGTGAAGTTTATCACGAAGGAAGAAGCACTGCAAGACTATAAAGAGGACTTCGAAAACAAATCTATTTTTACTGAGATCGAATCTGACGTATTTCGCGACAGATATGTAATATATCTTGAAGATATAGCATATATGGCTGAAACACAGCAAAATCTCAAACAGGTAGAGGGCATCGCGGATGTTTCCGCTCAGCTCGAAATATCAAGGGGCTTCGTCACAGTCCGCAATATTGTCAGCGCCGTTTCCGCAATACTTATAGTTATCCTTTTTGTGGTGTCAGTATTCATAATGTCTAACACCATCAAGCTGACAACCTTCAGCAGACGAGAGGAAATTGCCATCATGAAGATGGTCGGCGCGACCAACGGTTTTATCAGAACGCCGTTCATTATTGAGGGCCTGTTCCTCGGCATTTCAGGAGCAGCCATAGCGTTCTTCGCGCAGTGGGGCCTCTATACTCTGGTTTGTGACAGGGTCATGGCGGGAATTTCCCAGTCGCTTGTTACAGTCATTCCCTTCGCTGTGCTCGCTCTGCCGGTGGGATTGGTATTCCTGGCAGTCGGAGTTTTTATTGGATTGTTTGGCGGAAGCATCGCCATACGGAACTACCTGAAGGTATAGACGCCCCGAAACACGCGGAAGGGATACATCCACCCGTCACCACCGTGTGGTGACAAATGTATAAGTGACGCCCCGCGACACGCAAGCCGCAGGCGCGGCGAGAGCGGCAGGCGGAAGGGATACATCCACCCGTCACCACCGTGTGGTGACAATGTATAGGAGATTAATGATGAACACTAAAAGAGTAGTAGCAGTAATCTGTGTTGTTCTGGTTCTCGTCCTGATTTTAGGGCTTGTTGCAACGGCTCTGGCCACCTCTCAGTCGCAGGTTGACGCGCTAAAGCAGCAGCAGGCCGCGATTGCGGAGCAGAAGAAGGCTCTCGGAGGACAGATCAACGATCTTCAGGGTGAGATGGAAAATGCTCTGGTGGTCAAGACCGCGCTTGATGAGCAAAATGAGCTTGCCCGTCAGGAGATAGAGCTTATCAACGAGCAAATTGCCCTCTATGAGGACATGATCGAAACCAAGGCCAGGGAGCTTGAGGAAGCGAAAAAGGTAGAGGCCGAGCAGAAGGAAGCGCTCCGCGTCCGTATGAGGGCGATGGAGGAATCCGGAAGCCTGTCTTACATATCAATTCTTTTCAAGGCGACCAGCTTTACCGACCTGCTCTCCCGTCTCGATTCTATCAACATGATCATGCAGCGGGACAAGCAGCTTGAAGATGCATATATTGCAGCCCGCGAGCATGTGGAGGTTGTCAAGGCAGAATATGAGGCTACTCTTGCAGAGCATGAGTCGACAAAGATTGAGCTTGAAGCAAAGAAGGCCGCTCTTGAAGCAGAAATCAAGGCAGCCGAAGTATACATAGATGAACTCGAAAATGATATTGAGCGTTACAAGAAAGAATTTGCTGCGAAAGAGGCCGAGGAGGCAGCGATCGACGCTCAGGTAAAGAGCGCGCTCGCAGCTATGGAAGCGCAGAGGCAGCAGGGAGACACTTCATACATTACGGGAACAGGAACGTATAAGTGGCCGTGCCCGGGATATCCCGGCGGCAGCTCATACGGCTGGCGTATGCACCCGATTTTCCATGAAAATCGCTTCCACGCCGGCACAGATATCGGCGCGCCGACCGGCACGGCAATCTATGCCGCTGACAGCGGAACAGTTGCGATCGCAACCTACAGCAGCTCTTACGGAAACTACGTTGTGATAAATCACGGCAACGGCAGGTCTACACTATATGCCCACCAGAGCGCAATGGCAGTTTCTGTAGGACAGAACGTCAATCAGGGCGATGTTATCGGCTATGTCGGTTCAACCGGCTGGTCAACAGGCCCGCACCTGCACTTTGAGGTAAGGGTAAACGGCACAGCGACAGACCCGCTGAGCTATTCATATTTTTAAGTTTTCAATTTAAATATTGACCGCCGGGCAGCCTTTCGCTTCCCGGCGGGTATACTTTTGTCTTGCGTGAGAAGAATATTCCAAAGCTAAATTCTTGGAGGCACTCAATGAAAAAACGTTTTAGCGTACTATCTCTTCTTATCGCCTGTTTTGCGGGCCTTGTCATTGCCGGAACCGTTGCCGGCGTTTACTTTTCGACGGTGTTCGGCGGCGGTGAAGAATTTTCCGCCGCGAAAAAGTTTTCCGAGGTTTATCATATTATTGATGACAGGTTTGTCGGCGAGGCGGATATGGATGGTGTTACCGATGCCGCCTACCGCGCTATGGTTGAGGCAACCGAGGATCAGTGGAGCTACTACATGACCGCCGAGGAGTATGAATACTACAAGGAATATCAGCAAAACAGCTATCAGGGCATCGGCGTTAGCATAGAAGAGGACGAAGACGGCGGCTATTTGCGCGTAAAGATTGTGGCGGAGGATTCTCCGGCGCAAAGGGCGGGAATAACGATTGGCGACCGCTTTATTGAGCTGAACGGTCAGGACCTGAAAGGTATGACAACCTCCGAGGTAAAGGTGCTGATAGGTGAGACGAAAGGACAAGAGTTTGAGCTCAAGCTCCTGTCAAAGGATGATGAGGACAGAACCGTAAAAGTAACCGCCGGCCTGATATTTTCCGATCCGGTCAAGTATGAGATGCTTGATGACGGCATAGGTTATATCAGAATCAAAAATTTTGAAAGCAAAAGTGGTTCGGGAGCGATTTCCGCGCTTACTGAGCTAATTGATCAGGGAGCGCAGGGAATCATTTTCGATGTTCGCGGCAATCCGGGCGGAATGCTCAGCGAGCTGACAAATGTTCTGGACCATATTCTTCCCGAGGGCGATTTGTTTGTATCGGTCAATCAGAATGGCGTTGAGAGCGTAATTTCCTCGGACGCAGACAGTGTTGATATACCCATGGTGGTTCTCGTTGATGCAAATTCATACAGCGCAGCGGAATTCTTTGCTGCGGCGCTGTCGGAATACGGCGTGGCGCAGCTCGTGGGAGAGCCGACAACGGGCAAGTCCCGATCGCAAATCAATATTTTCCTCTCGGACGGCGCTGCGGTACACCTGTCGACAAACGGCTACCTTACTCCTAAGCGCGTTGATCTAGCCGAGCAAGGAGGACTGACGCCGGATTATGTGGTGCAATTGTCCGGGGACGATGCGGATTACTTTGCTTCCGGCCTGCTAGACCTTGACGACGACGCACAGTTTATAAAAGCGGTCTCGGTGCTGCTGAGATGATAAAATATTCGTCTTGACACCATGCGAAAATCTAACTATAATACGAGCAATGATGATTTTTATTATTTAATGTATATTAAATATTGAGGAGTATAGAACAATGGCAAACGAAGCGAAGTATAAACTGAGCAAGGAGCGGCTCGACGAGATAAAAGAGGAGCTCCACTATCTTGAAACTGTGAGAGAAAAAGAGGTTTCCGAGCTGATAAAAGAAGCTCGCAGCTTTGGTGACCTTTCCGAAAACAGCGAATATGACGAGGCAAAAACTGAGCAGGGCAAGCTCTACTCTAAGATTGCCGAGCTTCGCAATATTCTTGAAAATGCGGAAATCATTAAAACAAAAGAAAATACAAAGCAGATAATCCTTGGCAGCAAATTCAAGGTCAAGTGCCTTGAAGACAGCGAAGTTGAGGAGTATCAGCTTGTCGGCTCCCAGGAGGCAAACCCCATGAACGGCAGGATCTCCGACGACTCGCCCTTCGGCCGTGTGCTGATGGGCTGTGCCGTTGGCAAAACCATTGCAGTGGAGGCACCCGCGGGAGTAATAAAATACGAGATACTTAGTATTCAGTAGTCACGCCATTATTGCGTTACCTTTAGAGGAGAATTACGAATGAGCCAGGAATTCACGCCAGAAGAAGAAGTAGTAGTTGACATTTCCGAAATCCGGCAAATACGCCGCGACAAGCTTTCAAAGCTCCAGAGTGAAGGACGCGACCCCTTCACGGAAACCAAGTACACAAGAACTGCCTACAGCGCAGAAATAAAAGATAATTTTGAAACCTGGGAGGAGAAGGATGTTTCCCTCGCAGGGCGTCTCATGTCCAAGCGCGACATGGGTAAGGCGTTTTTTGCGGATCTGATGGACGACAGGGGCAGAATCCAGCTCTATGTCAAGATTGACGATCTGGGCGAGGAGGCCTTTGGCGAGTTCAAAAAATGGGATATCGGCGACATAATCGGAGCGGAGGGCTTCGTTTTCAGAACACGCAGAGGCGAAATTTCCGTCCATGTCAAGCAGGTAAAGCTCCTTTCAAAATCACTCATGCCCCTGCCTGAAAAGTTTCACGGGCTCACAGACAAGGAAACCCGTTTTCGTCAGCGCTATGTTGACCTCATAGTCAATCCGGAGGTCCGCCGCAACTTCGAAATTCGCGCCGACTTTATCCGCATTGTCCGCAGATACTTGGATCAGCGCGGCTACATGGAGGTTGAAACCCCGGTTCTCAACTCCATTTCCGGCGGCGCGACCGCAAGACCCTTTATCACGCACCACAACGCTCTGGACATCGATATGTTCATGCGCATAGCAACAGAGCTCCACTTGAAGCGCCTTATCGTAGGCGGCATTGAGCGCGTCTATGAAATAGGCCGCATCTTCCGCAACGAGGGTATGGACACCAAGCACAACCCTGAATTCACAACGGTTGAGCTCTACGAGGCGTTTGCTGATTATCAGGTTATGATGGACATTGTCGAGGGAATCCTCACGACCGCAGCCATCGAGATAAACGGTACTTACGAAACTTGCTGGCAGGGTGAAACCATTGACCTTTCTCCCGGCTTTGGACGCATGACAATGGCGGAGGCGGTCAAGGAGCATCTCGGCGTAGACTTCATGTCGGTGACTACTGATGAGGATGCCGTCGCTCTTGCAAAGTCCGTAGGAGTGGGCATTCCCGAGAAGACGGAAAAAACCTGGGGCAACTGCCTGTACGAGTGCTTTGATCAGAAGGTGGAGGAGAAATTGATTCAGCCCACCTTCATCACAATGCACCCTGTGGACGTTTCGCCGCTTGCAAAGCGCTGTGCGGACGACCCGCGTCTTACCGAGCGTTTCGAGTTGTTTATCTGCCGCAGTGAGATGTGCAACGCATTTTCCGAGCTGAACGACCCGATCGACCAGAAAAGCCGCTTCCAGAAGCAGGTTGAGCTGCGCGCCAAGGGCAACGAAGAGGCCGGAATGATGGATGAGGATTTCATCACTGCGCTTGAGTATGGCATGCCTCCCACAGGCGGAATGGGCATTGGGATTGACCGCTGTGTTATGCTGTTGGCAGGTGTCGACTCCATACGCGAAGTGATCCTGTTCCCGACGATGAAGCCAATTGACTAAGACAATTCGGGCTGTGGCAGGGATTCCTGTCACAGCCTTCTCATGTTTCTGACATGTAATAACCCTTTTTCGGAGGACGCAATGGAGCATATCACCTCACGAAAAAACAGAATAGCTGCGCACCTGAAAGCGCTTGGAAGTGAACGCTCATACCGAAGGGAGCAGAACTCCTTTCTCTGCGACGGTGAAAAACTTCTCGATGAGGCGCTGGATTATGGCGCGCGCATCGACTGTGTGCTCTGGAGCGAAAAGGCAACCCGTACTCTTCAGGACGGTGTTGAGCAATACACCTGTCCGATCGACCTGCTGCAATATATCTCCCCGCTGAAAAACTCGCGGGGGCCGCTCTTTTCAGTCCGTCTGGGCGAAAAGGGGAGCGCAGAGGGAATAAAAAACGCTCTTGTCCTTGAAAATGTTCAGGACCCCGGCAACGTCGGGACAGTAATCAGAACCGCAGCTGCGATGGGCGTTTCGGCAGTTATCCTGTTGGGAGATTGCGCAGATGTCTATAATCCGAAAACCGTGCGCTCCACGATGGGAGCAATTTTCCGCCAGAGAATAATAGAGGCGGATTATTCGCAACTGGAGCAAATACTTGCGGATAACTCCCTGACGCTTGTTGGCGCGGCTTTGTCGGGAGCGGCGAAAGACATCCGCACATTGGATTTAAGCTCTGCCGCCGTTGCTGTCGGAAGCGAGGGCAGCGGACTAACAAAAGCCCTGCTTGATATGTGCCAAACTCAACTGATGATTCCCATGGAGCCGAACAGCGAGTCGCTCAACGCGGCAATCGCGGCTTCAATTATCATGTGGCAAATGTACTCAAACAGGCGGGAGGGCTGATATGGCATCCTTGAAGTATTGGGTCTGGCTGTCGGTGAAAACAGAGCTGAAACCCTCAACGCGCTATCAGCTTTTTGAGGCCTTCGGCGATCCTGAAAATATTTTTCTTGCCGATGAACGCGCATTACTGGAAAAGATTAAGCTCACCGATGCCGAGCGCAGGCTTGTGCTGGACAAAAACCTTGCGCCCACGCAGAAGGTTTTGGAGCAATGCGATGCCGAGGCTGTCACGATCATGACGATTGCCGACGCCGCTTACCCGACACGCTTGAAAAATATCTACGACCCGCCGCTCACGCTCTACATCAAGGGCAAGCTGCCATCAGTGGACGAGCATGCCGCTATCGGCATCGTCGGCACGCGCCGCGCAACTCCCTACGGAATTAAAATGGGCAGAAAAATAGGCACGGACATCACCCGCTGCGGTGGACTTGTCGTTACAGGTCTTGCCGAAGGAGTGGACAGCGCCGGAGCGGAGGGAGCCTTGCGCGCGGGAGGCTCGTGCATCGGGGTTCTGGGCTGCGCGATAGATGATGTTTATCCGAAGATAAATGTGCCGCTCTACAGGGATGTTATGGCTGTCGGTGCGCTGGTGAGCGAATATCCGCCCGGACTTCCGGCTTCAAGAAACAGCTTTCCTGAGCGCAATCGGATAATCAGCGGCCTTTCCGTTGGCGTTGTGATAATTGAAGCGCCTGTTCGAAGCGGGTCACTAATTACTGCCAACAGAGCTCTGGAGCAGGGCAGGGAGGTTTTTGCGGTACCCGGAAACGCGGACGCGCCAAACTGTTTTGGCTCAAACGCCCTTATCAGAGACGGAGCAACTCTCGTTTCAAACGGCTGGGAAGTGCTCTCTGAATTTGTTGCCCGGTTTCCGGATAAAATCTCCGCACCGGGGGAGAAAAAACCGCTTGCCCCGATTGATGAGGACGAGAAGCCTGTCTATGAAGCGGCATCGCCCAAGGGCTCGGCAAAGCCGCCGGTTGCGGCCGAGACAGGAAAGGGTTTTGCCAAACTGAGGGTAAAGAATGACAGGAAAACTGTTGACAAGCAAAAAAAGCGGGACTATATTGATTTGCGGGAACAGCTTTCCGAGCTTTCGGAAGCACAGCTCAAAATCGTAACTGCAATTGAGGGCGAACCCACCCACATCGACGACATAATCGAGCGCACAGGGCTTGATACATCGGCCGTACTGGCAGAGCTGACGGTGCTGGAGATAAAAGGCTATATCGGCAGGGAGAGCGGAAAGCGCTTTTCTCTGAACATCATTATTAAGTAAGTGAGGATCATTCATGGCAAAAGGGAAACCGAATCTGGTTATTGTTGAGTCACCCGCGAAAGCAAGAACCATTGAGAAATACCTTGGATCGGACTATCAGGTCGTTGCATCTATGGGACATCTGCGGGATCTCCCGAAGAGCACCATGGGCGTTGACATACTAAACGATTTTGAGCCCGACTATCAGCCGGTAAAAGGGCGCGAGGACGTGATTGGCGACCTTAAGAGCCGCGCAAAGGGAGCGAAAACAGTTTATCTGGCAACCGACCCTGACCGTGAGGGAGAGGCGATTTCCTGGCACTTGAAGGAGCTTTTGGAGCTTCCGGACGAGCGCGCCAAGAGGATAACCTTCAACGAAATAACAAAAAAGGTCGTCAACGAAAGTGTTGCCGCGCCAAGGGCGATAGACCAGGATTTGGTGGATGCTCAGCAGGCGAGGCGCATTCTTGACCGCATTGTCGGCTATGAACTCAGCCCGCTGCTCTGGCGCAAGGTCCGCCGCGGCCTCTCCGCTGGACGGGTCCAGTCCGTTGCAACCAGAATGGTTGTTGACAAAGAGAAAGAGGTCGAGGCCTTCGTTCAGGAGGAATACTGGCTGCTGGACGTCACGCTCGACCGTGTTGAGAAAAAGGGAAGCTTCGTAGCCCGTTTTTACGGCACCGAGAGCAAAAAACTCGAACTGCCTAACGAGGCGGAAACCGACAAGGTCATTGCCGCCGTTTCAAAGGCAGACTTTTCAATAAAAACCGTTAAGCGCGGGGAGAAAGAACGCTCTCCGTCGCCTCCGTTTATTACCTCCACCTTACAGCAGGAGGCCTCCCGTCGTCTGGGCATGACCCCACACAGAACCATGTCCATCGCCCAGCAGCTCTACGAAGGTGTTGACATTTCCGGCGAGGGCACTGTCGGTCTTATAACCTATATGAGAACCGATTCGCTGCGACTGTCTGACGACGCGATTGCCTCCGCCAGGGAGTTCATCGTCGGGCGCTACGGCAAGGAGTATTACCCGCCTAAAACCCGTACCTTCAAAACCAAGGCAGGCGCTCAGGATGCGCACGAGGCCATTCGCCCGAGCAATGTCTTTCTGACGCCTGAGGCAATCCGCAAGGACCTCACGCCGGATCAGTACAGGCTTTACAGACTTATTTGGGGACGTTTTGTTGCGTGCCAGATGGCGAACGCCGCCTATGACAGCGTTACGATAGACGCGGTTTCTGCGGGTTATCTCTTCCGCGCCAACCACTCCGAGCTCAAGTTTGCGGGATACACGGCGGTCTACGAGGAGAGCCGTGACGAGGAGGACAGCGAGCGCCAGAAGCCCCTGCCCGACCTGCACGAGGGTGAGGCGGTCAAGCTGACAAAAACCAATAAGGAGCAGCAGTTCACCCAGCCCCCCGTGCGCTACACCGAGGCCACGCTCATCAGGGCGATGGAGGAAAAGGGCATCGGCAGGCCAAGCACCTATGCTCCGATAATCAGCACCATCACCAGCCGCGAATATGTGGTCAAGGAGGGCAAATACCTCAAGCCCACGGTTCTGGGCAAGGTCGTTACAGAAATGATGCAGGAGCACTTTGCCGATATAGTCGACCTTAAATTTACCGCAAACATGGAAAATGTCCTCGACGAGGTTGGAACGGGAGAGCGCTTCTGGAAAGATGTTTTGAGAGATTATTACAGCAGCTTTTCAAAGGAACTTGAGAATGCGGAAAAATCACTTGAGGGTAAGCGCATCCAGATCCCCGCGGAGCTGTCGGACGAAGTATGCGACAAGTGCGGCAAGCAGATGGTAATTAAAAGCGGGCGCTTCGGCAGGTTTTTGGCCTGCCCTGGCTATCCCGAATGCGACTTCACAAAGCCCATCGTAATCGAAATGCCCGGCAAATGCCCAAAGTGCGGCAGTCGTATTCTGAAGCGCACCTCGAAAAAGGGCTATACCTACTATGCCTGCGAGCGCGGCGCGGAGTGCGGCTTTATGTCCTGGTATGTGCCTGTTAAGGAAAACTGTCCGGAATGCGGCAAAACACTGTTTAAGCCATCGGGCAAGGGCAAGAAAACGCCCTTCTGCATCAACGAGGACTGCAGCCTGTTTGTGCCGGAAGATAAGCGCGGCTACAAGAAAAAAGCTACCGGAGTGGGTGCCGAGGGCGAACCGCCCAGCGGCGAAGAAAAACCCAAGTCAGCAGCGAAAAAGCCTGCCGCAAAAACAGGCTCTGCAAAAAAGACGACGACAAAAAAGGCTGTCGCAAAGAAGGGCAAGTAAAAGTTTAGGGAGAGAGCATTGAACACAGTAACGGTCATCGGCGCGGGGCTTGCCGGCTGCGAAGCGGCGTGGCAGCTCGCCAAAAGAGGAATACCTGTACGGCTCGTGGAAATGAAGCCTACAAAAATGTCGCCGGCGCACGTTTCGGGTAACTTTGCCGAGCTTGTTTGTTCAAACTCTCTGCGCAGTGACGAGCTCTCCAACGCCGTCGGTCTGCTCAAAGAGGAACTGCGGCGTCTTGGTTCGCTGATTATGGACTGTGCTGACGCAAACCGTGTAGCCGCGGGCGGCGCTCTTGCAGTTGACAGGGAAGGCTTTTCTCTCGCTGTTACCGAAAGGATCAAGTCGTGTGAGCTGATAACAGTGGTTTCCGAAGAAGCCGCCGCAATTGCCGGGGATGATGTGATAATCGCCACAGGCCCGCTCACGTCTGACGCTTTGGCTGAGGCGATAGCCGAAAAATGCGGCGACACCAAGTTTTTGAATTTCTATGATGCTGCCGCTCCTATTGTGACGATTGAAAGCATAGATATGGATAACGCCTTTTTTGCTTCACGTTACAACAAAGGAACGGCGGACTACATCAATTGCCCGATGACGCGGGAGGAATACCTCGCCTTCTGGGGCGAACTCATTTCCGCACGTCAGGCTGAGGTTCACGGCTTTGACGATGCCGGCGTTTTTGAGGGTTGTATGCCGGTTGAAGTGATGGGACGCCGCGGAGAAGACACTCTGCGCTACGGACCGCTCAAGCCAGTTGGGCTGGTGGACCCAAGAACCGGAAGAGAGAACTACGCTGTGGTGCAGCTTCGGCGCGATAACGCTCAGGGCACGATTTACAATCTTGTCGGTTTTCAAACACACCTTGCGTTCCCGGAGCAAAAACGCGTGTTTTCTATGATACCGGCGCTGAAAAACGCCGAGTTCGTCAGATATGGCGTGATGCACAGAAACACCTATCTCAATTCACCGAAACTGCTGGACAGATACTACAGGCTCAAGAGCGAGCCCCGTATCGTGTTCGCCGGACAGATAACCGGAGTTGAGGGCTACGTTGAATCCTGCGCTTCCGGAATGCTCGGAGCGCTTGAACTGGCGGCGAGGCTGCAGGGGAAACCGGCCTATAACTTCTCAAGGCAAACGGCGATAGGCGCGCTTGCGCTATATGTTTCAGAGGAGACAGTGGCTGACTTTCAGCCGATGAATGTCAATTTCGGAATAATTGAACCCCTCGACAGGAAGGTCAAGGGAAAAAGAAATAAAAATGCTGAGATATCACAGCGCGCTCTGGAAGAGATTTCCGGTGCGGCAATATGAAACCGGACACCTTGTCCGGCGCTGTGAAAAAGAAAGGGCTGCGGATATGAAGATAATCGTGGACGCCATGGGCGGCGACAATGCGCCGGAGGAAGTTGTAAAAGGTGCAATAGCGGCTTCGCGCGAGTATGGCGTTGATATAATTCTCGTTGGCAAAGAGGAGCAGGTGCACGCCTGCATCAAGAAAAACGGAGGTGAAACGCTGGGGGAGAAAATAAGCGTTATCAATGCAACAGAGGTTGTTGAGATGGACGACGACCCTACCGGAGTTTTGCGTTCAAAAAAAGATTCTTCAATGTCGGTCGCTCTGCATATGCTGAAAAACGACGAGGGTGACGCCTGCATTTCAGCGGGCAGTACCGGTGCGCTTTTGGCGGGAGCAACGCTCATCGTAAAGCGCATTAACGGAATTCGACGCGCGGCGATGGCGCCGGTGCTCCCAAACAGCGCAAACGGCTTTATTCTCATCGACTGCGGAGCAAACGTGGAGTGTAACGCTGAATATTTGCTGCAGTTTGCTTTCATGGGAAGCTTCTACTCGAAAAAAATTCTGGGCGTCAATAATCCCAGGGTTGCCCTGCTGAACGTGGGAACCGAGGAGAGCAAGGGAGGAGAGCTTCAAAAGGAGGCTTATGCCGTTTTGAAGACCGCCTCTGATAAGGGACATATCAATTTCATCGGCAACATTGAGGCAAACGCAGTGATGTTCGACGGTGCGGACGTTGTCGTGACTGACGGTTTTTCGGGCAATATTATGCTCAAAACCATTGAGGGCAGCGCTAAATTCATAATGAAAAACATGAAGGGCATAATCACCTTCAACCGCCGTTCAAAAATAGCCGCTCTGTTCATCAAAAAGCGTCTGTCCAATTTTGTCAGAATAATCGACCCGTCTGAAGTTGGCGGAACGCCTATGCTGGGGATATCAAAGCCTGTGATCAAAGCGCACGGCTCTTCTGATGCAAGGGCGATAAAAAACGCAATCAGACAGGCAATTGCTTTTATCGATGCGGATGTAACCGAGCACGTCGCCGAAAATATAGAATATATGACAATAGCAAAAGAATAGACTTGACAAGTCAGACTATTATGAATAATATCAGATTTAGCAAAGGCCGGCAAAGAATGTGAAATTCGAATATTCCGGTCAAATAAGTGGAGATGACAGTATGATATTTGAAAAAATCAGACAGATGATATGTGAACAGTTCTTTGTTGAACCGGAGGACGTAACGCTTGAAACAACTTTTATCAAGGATCTGGATGCCGACTCTCTGGACATTGTCGATCTCATTATGAGCATTGAGGACGAGTTCCATATCGAGGTTTCCGACGAGGAAGTACGCCAGGTAGTTTCCGTGGGCGATCTGGTCGATTATATCAGCCGCAGCGTTAAGGAATAATTGCCGGCAGCAATCTGCCTATTACCGTGAGAGGAGGAGTGTCCTATGGAAAAACTAGAAGGCAAGCTCGGATATAATTTTGCGGACAGGGCGCTCCTGCTCACGGCACTTAACCACAGTTCCTATGCCAACGAAAACAGGAACGGCGGTCTGTCGAGCAACGAGCGCCTTGAGTTTTTAGGCGACTCTGTGCTCGGGCAGGAGGTTGCCGCTTATCTCTACAAAACATTCCCGGATATGCCGGAGGGACAGATGACGAAGCTGCGTGCCGAGCTGGTATGCGAGCAGAGCCTTTTTGAAGTTGCAAAAGCACTGGGACTGGGCGAATTCATCAGACTCGGCAGGGGCGAGGAAAATTCCGGCGGCAGGCAGCGTGAATCCATTTTGGCGGATGCCGTGGAGGCGCTTATTGCGGCGATGTACCTCGACGGCGGGCTTGATGTAGCCAAGGCCTTTATTAATCGCTACATTCTCAACGACGCAAAAATCAAGCGCACCAGAATGGGCAGTGACCACAAAACAATGCTTCAGGAGCTGATTCAGCGAAAGGCGGGGCAGGTGCTTACATACGTGCTTGTGTCAGAGAGCGGGCCGGACCACAACAAGGCCTTCACTGTTCAGGTGCTCCTCAACGACAAGGTCATCGGGACCGGCGAAGGCCGCACGAAAAAGGAAGCGGAACAGGCCGCGGCTGGATGCGGGCTTGAGGAGCTGGGGAAATGACAGCCAAACGCAGTATTATTCCCGTGTTCATCCCTCACTCCGGCTGCCCGAACGACTGTGTTTTCTGCAATCAGCGAAAAATATCGGGAAGTCTTGCGGCGCCTGATAACCGGGAGCTGCGCGAGATTATCGAGACATCTCTTTCAAGAATTCCGGAAAAATCTGATATACAGCTGGCGTTCTACGGCGGCAGCTTTACGGCAATACCCCCTGAGGAGCAGGAAAGGCTTCTGGAGGGGGCGTTGCCATTTTTAAGTGAGGGCAGCATATCCTCTCTGCGTGTTTCCACAAGGCCTGACAGCATTGACGAGCAGACGCTGAAACGTCTGAAAAACGGCGGCGTATCATCGATCGAACTTGGCGCGCAGTCGATGGACGAGCAAGTGCTGCTTCTCTCAGGCAGGGGACATTCCGCACGGCATACACGCGATGCGGCAAGGCTGATTAAAGAGGCGGGATTTGAACTGATCCTGCAGATGATGACGGGTCTGCCGGGAGATACGGAAGAAAAAAGCCGAGAGACAGCGCGTGAAATAATCGCTTTGTCGCCGGACGGCGTGCGCATATATCCGACGGTGGTAATCAGGGACACCATGCTATTCGAAATGTGGAAGGCGGGGACATACCCTGAGCACACGGTAGAACAAGCGGCGCAGTGGTGCGCGGGATTGCTGCCGATGTTTGAAGCAGCGAGTATCCCAGTGATACGGCTGGGTCTCAACCCCTCGGACGATCTGTCAGCCGGGGAAGCAGTTGCGGGCGCATATCATCCCGCCTTCGGTGAAATTGTTCGCTCGCGGATTCTGTTAGAACGCGCGGAGGCAGCTTTAGCCTGTGTTTCAGGGGCCGCTAGTGTTGTGCTGGGGGTGCATTCTTCCGACGTTTCCGCCATGATAGGGCAAAAACGGGAGAACATAGCCGCCTTGCGGGAAAAATTCGGTCTAAGTGCACTAAAAGTCATACCTGCGGATGTGAAAAAAGGCGAGGTAATTATTGTATAATTACTCCACCTTTTGTTGCATTTGCTGCCAAAATGATATATAATTTATTAGATATGCCAATTGCAGCCAATAATCATTCCACCAGAGGTGAAATATGTACCTAAAGGCTCTCGAACTTCAGGGCTTTAAGTCTTTTCCGGAGAAGACCCGCCTTACTTTTGAAAAAGATATTACTGCCATTGTCGGACCGAACGGCAGTGGCAAATCGAATATATCCGATGCTATCCTCTGGGTCATGGGTGAGCAGCGCACAAGAGCACTGCGCGGCGGCAAAATGGAGGATGTTATTTTTGGCGGCACTGAAACGCGGGCAAAAACAGGATTTGCCCAGGTGTCACTGGTGCTGGACAACAGCGGGCGCTTTTTCGATACGGATAGTACGGAGCTTATGATTACCCGCCGTTACTACAGAAGCGGGGAGAGCGAATACTACATTAACCGTGAATCGGTCCGGCTAAAGGATATCACTGAGCTGCTGATGGACACCGGCCTTGGACGCTATGGTTACGCCATAATCGGACAGGGCAAGATATCTGAGGTCGTCTCCGCTAAAAGCGGGGACAGGCGCGAGCTTTTTGAGGAGGCCGCAGGTATTTCGCGATATCGCTACCGCAAGGATGAAAGCGAGCGGAAGCTGCTGCATACGGACGATAATCTAGTTCGCATCAACGATATCATTGACGAATTGAAACTTCAGGTCGATCCCCTGCGCGAGCAGGCGGAAACGGCGCGTAAATATTTGCTTCTGCGCGATGAACTGCGCGGGCTAGAGGTTTCCGTGTGGATGGAAACACTGGACAAGCTTGCCCAGCGGGCGGACACTATCCGCGCCGACTGGGAAAATAACAGAGCCGAGCTGGAAACAGCGCGTGTCGAGCTTGAAGAACTCTATGCAGCGTCAGAGAACTTTTCCGAAAAAATGCGTGAGAAGGACATTCTCGCGGAGGAGACAAGAGGTCAGCTTGCAGAACACACAAACGCCATTGCGGAGTTTGAGAGCGAATACGCGGTTTTGGAAAACAGCGAAAAGCACAATCTGGAGCGCCGCTCACAGCTTGTGGACGAAATCAGCGAACAGGGTTCACGCGCGCAGGCTCTGGAGGGGCAGATAAACCAACGGGGTGACCGCATTAAGGAAATTGAAGCGGAGCTGGCCGCCCTCGAAACGCAGATGCAGGAAACCATCGCCCTGCTTGGCAAGAACGCAGCGGGCGAGGAGAACATAAAAAAAGAGCTGTCCGGGCTGTATGCTCAAAAGAGCGAGGCGCAAGCGGAACTCTCCCGATATCAAACGATTGTTTCCATGCTCTCAGACAGCTCAGCTGAGCTAGATGAACAGGAGCAACACCGCAAAGCGGCTGCTGCAGAAGCCGCGGCACGGCAATCGGATTTAGAGAGGGAACTGGCTGAAAAGCAGTCTGCTCTTAAGGATGCGCAGGAGCGTCAGGCAGAGGTTACCAACGTCATCGGCGGCTATAAAATGCGTCTGGAAGGCCGGCAGGCAAAGGTCAAGACCCTTTCCGAGCAAATGACAAAGCTGACTATCGAGCTCAATTCCGTTACCTCCCGCGCAGCGATGCTCGCGGAGATGGAAAAGGATTTTGAGGGCTATTCAAAGTCCGTCAAAACAGTAATGCGCGAGGCTGAGCATGGAACGATCAGGGGAATTCACGGTCCGGTCGCAAATCTCATAAAGACGCAGGATAAATATGCCCTTGCCATCGAAACTGCTCTGGGCGCTTCCATGCAGAGCATAGTTGTTGACACTCAGGAGCAGGGAAAGGCAGCTATCGAAATGCTCAAGCGGCGCGACGCCGGACGGGCTACCTTCCTGCCTGTAAACACCATCAAGCCACAGGAGCTTAAGCGCAACCCGAGCGCCGAGGACGGCTATTTGGGAACCGCGTTTGAGCTCGCGGAATTTGATAAAAAATTCAGTGATATTTTCTCAAACCTTCTCGCCAGGACTGTTGTTGCCGAAACTCTCGGCGACGCTGTAGCAATGTCGAAGAAATTTAATAACCAGCTGCGCATAGTAACCTTGGACGGGCAGATGATAAACGCCGGCGGTTCAATGACCGGCGGCAGCGCGGCGAAAAACGCGGGCATAATATCCCGCGCGAATGAGCTCAAAGCTTTGTCTGAAAAGAAAGAAGCCCTGCAAAAAACAGCGGATGCCTGCAGCAGCGAGCTTAGTGATGCCCAGCGTGAGCTGAGCAAGGTCGAATATGAACTCAGCACCGCGGAATTCGAGCTATCCGAAATTACAGAACTGCTTCACGGCTGCCTGAGCGAATTTAACCGCTCAGAACTTCTCCTGCAGGAGGCACGGCGCGCCATCGCGGCGATAGAGGCTGATGCTCAAAACGCTCTGCTGCGCCGTGAGGACGGCAAAAAGCGTGCTAAGGAAGCGAAAGCTGCCTGCGAAAAGCTAGCAAAGGACATCGAGGTTCTGGATGAAAAGCTGCAGGAGCTCTCGCGCAGCGGTGAGCAGCAGGAAGAGGCCGGCAGGGAGCTGTCGGAAAAAATCTCGGCATTTTCGGAGAAGCGCTCGTCCCTCATTTCGGAAAGCAGCGCCACGGAGACTGCCGCCGCGCAGCTTCGCGAGCTTTTTGAAGATCTTCTCAGCGACGGGGACACCCGCCGCAGGACGATAGAGGAGCTGGACGCGGAGCGTCAGATGATTTCCGGGAAGATGACTGCCGTTTCAGCAAAAATCCGCGAGCGCACAAATGAAGCGGAAGCCCTGAAAGCGGAACTGACAGCAATTATCGGGCAGAAGCTGGAGCTTGAGGGAAAGCGCACCCAGAGCGAAAAGAAGGCGCAGGAGAAAAACGGTGCCCTGCTGGATATTGAACGACTGGGCGCGGCGCTTGAGCAGAAAAAGATTAGCTCCGAAATGGAAGAAAAGCAGATTATCGACAAGCTCTGGGATAGCTATGAGCTGTCCAGAACGGCAGCGCAAAACGTGCGGCAGGAGCTTGAGAGCTATGCCGCAGCGACTAAAAAAATAAGCTGGATTAAGCGCGAAATCTCGGCCTTGGGCACTCCGAACCTCGGCGCGATTGAGGAATATGACAGGGTCAGCCTGCGCTATAATTTCCTCACGGAGCAGCGCGACGATGTTGAGAAGGCGAAGAACGACCTTGAGAAGATAATTGCCGACATCACGGCCGAAATGAAGGACATTTTCCGCAGGGAATTTGACCTGATCGACGAGAGCTTCAGGAAAACCTTCCTCGAGCTGTTCGGAGGCGGCAGAGCAGCCCTTATTCTTGAAGATGAGGAAGACATACTCGGCTGCGGCATCGAAATAAAGGTCCAGCCGCCCGGCAAGGCGCTTACCACCCTGAGCCTGCTCTCCGGCGGAGAGACGGCGCTTGTGGCGATTGCCCTGTACTTTGCTATTTTAAAGGTTCGTCCCTCGCCCTTCTGCGTGATGGACGAAATCGAGGCGGCTCTTGACGAGGCAAACGTTGACAGATACGCCCGTTATATGCGCAGCTTGACTGACAATACGCAGTTCATCGTTATCACCCACCGCCGGGGCACGATGGAGGAGGCGGACATGCTTTACGGTGTTACGATGCAGGAAAAGGGCGTTTCGCAGGTTATTTCGATAGACTTGCAGGAAGCGGAAAAATCTATACCCAAATAATCGGGAGGAAATCGGGCAATTGCCCGGTATGATGCAAAAACTATGGGATTCTTCGATAAGATTAAGCAAGGTCTTTCCAAGACCAAGAGCAATGTCACAATAAAAATGAACAATATGTTCGCGGGCTTTACCGGCGAGAACGAGGAGTTTTTTGACGAGCTGGAGGAAACTCTGATCCTTGCCGACACAGGCGTTGAAACCTCGCTGAAAGCCGTGGAACAGCTTCGCGCTCTGGTCAAGGAGCGCGGTCTGCGCGGCGGGGATGAGGTCAGAGCCGCTTTTTCGGAGGTTATGACAGCCTTGCTGGACATGGAGGAAAGCGAGCTGAAGCTCGAAACAAAACCCTCGGTGATCCTCATGGTCGGAGTCAACGGCGTAGGCAAAACCACGACCATCGGCAAGCTCGCGGCCGGCCTGACTGCTTCAGGCAAAAAAGTTTTGCTCGCCGCGGGAGATACCTTCCGCGCCGCGGCGGCCGAGCAGCTGGACGTTTGGGCCAAGCGCGCGGGTGCGGACATCGTTCGCCATGAAGAGGGCTCCGACCCCGCTTCAGTGGTTTTTGACGGCATTGCAGCCGCCAAGGCCAGAGGCGCGGACGTTATAATAATCGACACCGCGGGCCGTCTGCACAACAAGCAGAATTTGATGAACGAGCTGAACAAAATTACGCGCATAATTGCCCGTGAGCTTCCGGATGCCTCAAAAGAAACCCTGCTTGTGCTGGATGCTACCACGGGACAGAACGGCCTTATCCAGGCAAAGCAGTTCAAGGAAACTGCGGATATTACGGGAATAGTTCTCACAAAACTCGACGGCACAGCCAAGGGTGGCATCGTTTTTGCGATTGCCGGTGAGCTTGGACTGCCGGTAAAGTATATTGGCGTGGGCGAGGGCGTGGACGACCTGATGCCCTTTGAGCCGGAGGCTTTTGTGGAGGCGCTGCTGCAGCAATGAGATATATACTTGCAAGCAACAACAAAAAGAAGCTCATTGAGCTTCGCGGGATACTTTCCGCGACCGGGGCGGAGGTCGTTTCCCAGAGTGAGGCCGGACTTGATTTGGAAGTCGAGGAAAGCGGCACATCCTTTGAGGAGAACGCCCTGTTAAAGGCGCAGGCCGCCTGTGACGCACTCGGAGAGCCTGCCATCGCTGACGATTCAGGCTTGGTGGTTGAGGCTCTTAACGGTGAACCGGGAGTCTACTCCGCGCGCTACGGCGGAGAGGAATGCAAAAATGACTCAGAACGCGTTGATTTACTTCTCCGCAATATGAAAAACATAAGCGACAGACGCGCAAAATTCGTCTCCTGCATCGCCTGTGTGTTCCCCAACGGAGATATTATCACTGCCAGAGGTGAGTGCACCGGCGTGATCACATTTGCGCCGAGGGGAGAGGGCGGCTTCGGATATGACCCCGTGCTAGAGCTTTCTAATACCGGCAGGACTATGGCGGAGCTGTCGCAGGACGAAAAAAACGCCGTGTCCCACAGAGGGGCGGCGCTGAAAATCTTTGAACAGAAACTGAGGGAATACTATGCTCAACAGTAAACAGAGAGCCTACCTGCGCGGCTTGGCTGCAGGCGAGGATACGATAATCCACATAGGCAAGGGCGATTTGAGCGAGAATATTATCACGCAGACAAGGGACGCGCTCAAGGCCAGAGAACTCGTCAAGGGCAAGGTGCTGGAAAACTCGATGCTGACCCCGCGCGAGGCCTGTGACGCGCTGTGTCAGGCCTGCAAAGCGGACGCGGTTCAGGTGATCGGCAGCAAATTTGTGCTGTATAAACGCAACGAAAAGGACCCGAAAATCGTACTGCCAAAGGTGGAGAGCAAGAAAAAATGAGCTGATTAAGGGAGGACGGTCTATGCGAATTGCTATATTCGGCGGAAGCTTTAATCCCCCGCACTCGGGCCATGTCCGCGCCGCGGAAGCGGCAAGGCGCGGCCTGGCAGCGGACAAACTGCTGGTAATACCATCCGCGGTCCCGCCACACAAGCAGCAGCCGCAGGACAGCCCCGCGACGGAGCAGCGGCTTGAGCTTGTGAAGCTCGCTTTTGACAGCCTTGCAGATGTACAGGTCTGTGACATTGAGCTGCGCCGAGGCGGGAAAAGCTACACTGTGGATACGCTCACGCAACTGCGGGCAGAATACCCGCAGGAAGAATTTGCTTTGCTCATGGGTACTGACATGCTGCTTTGCTTTGATACCGCATGGAAGGACTTTCAAAAAATTCTTGAATATGCAACTTTAGCTGTTTTTCCCCGTCAAAAGGGGCAGGACACGCAGATAAAGGATAAGTGCCTCGAACTAGCGTCAAAATATGGCGCGAGGATAGAGATACTCGACTTTGTGCCGACGGAGATTTCGTCAAGTGAACTGCGCGAACTGCTCAGGGAGCGTAAAGGCACGCAATTTTTCCCTGAGGCAGTCTACGGAGAAATCATAAGGCACAGGTACTACGGGGCAAAGCCCGATTTGGACTGGCTGCGCACCCAGGCGATGCAGTATGTCGATGAAAAACGCAGACCCCATGTTTTGGGCTGTGAGCAAGAGGCGAGAGCTCTTGCCCGGCGCTGGGGCGTAGATGAGGATCTGGCGGCGGAGGCTGCGATTCTCCATGACATAACCAAGGCGAAAAAAGGCGAGGCGCAGTTGAAATTGTGCGATATGTATGGTATTATCACTGACGATGTTGAAAAGGAAAACTACAAACTTCTTCATTCAAAAACCGGTGCCGAATTCTCCCAACGTGAGTTCGGAATAGACAGTGAGGTCTACGGGGCGATACGATGGCACACGACCGGCAAGGCGGAAATGAGCCTTTTGGAGAAGCTGATTTATATAGCAGACTACATTGAGCCGAACAGGGATTTTGAAGGGCTCAGTGAGCTTAGGGCGCTGGCCTATGAAGATCTTGATGCTGCGATGCGGCTCGGCTTGGAGATGAGCGCCCGGGAGCTGAAAGAGAAAGATAAAAAGCCCCATATAAACACAATTAACGCACTGGAGTATTATTCAGGAGCGGGGCGAAATCAGGGTTGAGAGTTCGGGGACATCCCCCTGTA
The DNA here is from genome assembly GCA_031552685.1 of Oscillospiraceae bacterium. Lineage (GTDB taxonomy): Bacteria > Bacillota > Clostridia > Oscillospirales > Oscillospiraceae > UBA2658. The sequence goes on along the minus strand of JAVBMI010000012.1, from coordinate 52,832 downwards.
CATAGAAAGGGAGTTTTGGATGAAATTATTCAGCGGAAGCGGAAATAGCGCAAATAAACCAAAAGGCAACAGTTATAATAGCGACGAGGCTTACTACGAGTCCAAGAACCCCAAAAACAAGAAAAAGGGCAAGGGCTGGCTTATTGCGCTGGCTGTCGTTTTAGCACTTGTGCTGGCTGTATTTCTCTATTGGAAAATAAGCACCAAGCCGCCAGAGCTTATCCCGCCTGACGCGAGCGGCGACATAGAGGATTCCAATTATACTGAAGAGCGCTATTACACGCTGCTGGTTGTCGGCGACGATCAGGAGGGCGGCAACACCGACACCATGATGCTGCTTCGTTTTGATACAGTCGAAAATGCAGTAAACATTCTTTCCATTCCGAGAGACACGATGATTAATTCCACGCTGAGTAATAAAAAAATCAACGCGATTTACCACAATAAGGACGGAATTGAGTCCCTCAAGGACGAGCTTGAAAAAATAACCGGCTTCCGCGCAAACAACTATGTTGTTGTGAATACGGATATCTTCATTGATGTTGTTGACGCTCTCGGCGGAGTGGATTTCAATGTGCCCTTTGACATGGATTATGACGACTGGTCAGACTGGGATAAAGACGGTGTTGCCGAATATGAATTTCACATCCATGTTTCCGAGGGACAGCAGACGCTTAACGGCTATGACGCGCTGGGCGTGTTCCGCTGGCGCCATAACACCGACTACAAAGGTCATGTCTACACTAATCCGGATATTGACAGGATCAGTATGCAGCACGACTTGCTGTTGGCTATAGTCGATAAGGCAATGAGCACAAAGAACATTGCTACCCTTATCGGCATCGCAGACTCAATGCGCGGAAAATACGAAACCGATCTGGAATGGGGCAATATCCAGTGGTATATTGGAAAACTAATGAAAATGTCTATGGAAAGCCTGAACTTCTATACAGCCCCGACGAGCGGATTAATGATAAATGAAGTTGCGTATGTGGCCTTGAATGTTGACGAGTGGATTCCCATGGTCAACGAGTCTGTAAATCCGTACGACAAGCCGGTAACCGCCGAAGACTGTGAGATTCTGCAGTATAGAAACGGCAAAATAGACTACAGAGGCTTTATGATAGTTAACTCAAAGGACTGTTACTGTACAAACGGGGCCGCGGTCAATCCGAAATTTATTACAGCGCAGTAGTATTAATGGAAAGGACAATAACTTATGATGACATCTCAGCAGATGGCTGAAACCATAGTCGGCGTTCTGGCAAAGCGCATAGGCGGCGACATCAAACTCCTTAAAATTGACAAAATTACCGTTATTTCCGATTACTTTGTTATCTGCACCGCAAACTCCACCACACAGATAAAAAACCTCTGCGACGAGGTTGAAAAGGTGATGGAGGAAAACGGCGAGAAGCTCCTGCACAGAGAGGGCTACCGCGCCGGAGGCTGGGTGCTTCTGGATTACGGCTGCGTAGTCGTGCATGTGTTCATGGAGGAGGCACGCGAGTTTTACGGACTTGAACGCCTCTGGTCGGACGCGCAGGATGTTGACATTTCCGCTATTGTCGGAGAAAGATAGCGACTACAAAAAACGCACATAACGGATAGAGGATTGAAGCTTAAATATGAAATATGACTTTACAGCAATTGAAAAGAAGTGGCAGAAATACTGGCTTGAGAAAAAGACCTACGCCGCCGTTAACGGCAGCGCAAAGCCCAAATATTACGCGCTGATCGAGTTTCCTTACCCCTCTGGGCAGGGGCTCCACGTCGGGCACCCAAGACCCTATACGGCTCTGGACATCGTGTCCAGAAAGCGCCGTATGCAGGGCTACAATGTGCTGTTTCCGATAGGCTATGACGCCTTTGGTCTGCCGACAGAAAACTATGCCATCAAGAACCACATGCACCCCAAAACTGTTACGGAAACCAACATCAAGCGCTTTACCGAGCAGCTTCAGATGCTGGGATTTTCCTTCGATTGGGACAGATGTGTTGACACTACGGATCCTGAATACTACAAGTGGACTCAGTGGATTTTCCTGAAAATGTTCGAAAAGGGACTGGCGTATAAAACCAGTATGCCCGTCAACTGGTGCACCTCCTGCAAGTGCGTTCTGGCAAATGAGGAAGTTGTCAACGGCGTTTGCGAGCGTTGCAATTCTGAGGTCGTGCGTAAGGAAAAAAGCCAGTGGATGCTGAAAATCACAGAGTACGCTCAGCGCCTTGTGGACGATCTGGACGAGGTCGATTTTATCGAGCGCGTGAAGATACAGCAGCGTAACTGGATAGGCCGTTCCACGGGCGCGGAGGTCAGCTTCGGCACAACCGCTGGTGATGACATCAAGGTTTTCACAACAAGGCCCGACACTCTGTTCGGCGCGACATACATGGTAATCGCTCCCGAGCACTCGCTTGTTGACAAATGGGCGGACAGGCTCACGAACCTAGATGAGGTTCGCGCGTATCAGGCGCAGGCAGCGAAAAAGTCGGACTTTGAGCGCACTGAAATGGCGAAGGACAAAAGCGGAGTTCAGCTCAAGGGCGTGTTCGGAGTCAATCCTGCCACAAATAAGGAAGTTCCAATCTTCATCTCCGACTATGTGCTGGCCACATACGGCACGGGTGCCATCATGGCCGTTCCCGGGCATGATCAGCGCGACTGGGACTTTGCGACAGCTTTCGGTCTGCCCATTGTTGAGGTGGTTTCCGGAGGAGATATTTCAAAAGAAGCGTTTGAATCAAAGGACGAGAATGCCATAATGGTTAATTCCGGCTTCTTGGACGGTATGAGCGTTAAAGAGGCCATACCCGCCATGACAAGATGGCTTGAAACCAAGGGCATCGGCAGTGAAAAGGTCAACTTCAAGCTGCGCGACTGGGTTTTCTCCCGGCAGCGCTACTGGGGCGAGCCAATCCCGCTGGTCCACTGCGAGAAATGCGGCTGGGTAGCTCTGCCTGAGAGCGAGCTGCCGCTCAGACTCCCCGATGTCGAAAGCTACGAAACCACCGATGACGGCGAGAGCCCGCTTGCGCATATGGACGACTGGGTAAACACCGCCTGCCCCCACTGCGGAGGTCCTGCCAGAAGAGAGACGGACACAATGCCCCAGTGGGCGGGTTCAAGCTGGTACTACCTGCGCTATATGGACGCGCACAACAAAAACCGGCTCGTCGGCGAAGACGCCATGGAATACTGGCATCAGGTCGACTGGTACAACGGCGGAATGGAGCACACCACGCTGCACCTGCTGTATTCCCGCTTCTGGCACAAATTCCTGTTCGACATCGGACTTGTGCCCACCAAGGAACCTTACATGAAGCGCACAAGCCACGGAATGATTCTCGGCGAAGGCGGGGACAAGATGTCCAAGTCCCGCGGAAATGTCATCAATCCCAACGACATTGTCGATGAATTCGGCGCGGACACGCTCCGGCTTTACATCATGTTCATAGGCGACTTTGAAAAATCAGTTCCCTGGTCGAGCACAGCGGTGAAAGGCTGCAAGCGTTTTCTGGACCGCATCTGGAATCTTGCGGAGGCTTCGCTTCAGGGTGATGATTATTCCAGGGCAAACGAGTCCGAAATTCACAAGACCATCAAAAAAGTCGGCGAGGACATAGAAAATCTTAAGTTCAACACCGCAATTGCAACGCTCATGTCACTTGTGAACACGTTTTACGACAACGCGCCCTCACGCGGTGATATAAAGACTCTGCTCATGCTGCTCTCGCCCTTTGCGCCGCACATAGCGGAGGAACTCTGGCAGATGCAGGGCTTTAAGGGTCTTGCCTGTGAGCAGGCCTGGCCTGTGTTTGATGAGGCGAAAACTCAGGATGCGGAAAAGGAAATTGCTGTCCAAATCGGCGGAAAGCTCAAAACAACGGTTATAATACCACTGGACGCCGACGCGGAAACCGTAAAGTCAATTGCCTGCTCCGATGAAAAAATATCCCGCATCCTTGAGGGGATGGAGATAGTCAAAACCATTGTTGTTCCCAACAAGCTGATCAATTTGATAATAAAACCCAAGGCATAAAATTCAGGACAAAACAAAAGGCACAAACGTAAAGGAGAAAACTATGAAAAAGACCGCACTTGTAAGCATCATTCTGGTGTTGGCGCTGCTGCTGGCTTTCACCGGCTGCTCAAAGAAGCCGACTGATAACACTGACCCCAGTCAGAATCCGGGTAGTGAAGCGACGTCACCCACTCCCCATATCAACGACGAAGCAAAGGATATTGACGCGGAAAGCCCGGCTGATTGGGCGGCGGGGATTAAGGTTGAGAATATTACCAAGGCCCAGGCATGGAGCCATGTTACCGCCAAGGATCTCAGCGCGGAAGAGATTGCCGAGCTTGTGAAACTCATTAACGGCATTGAAGCCAATAAGTTCACTCAGGCTGATGAGAAAGACACCAAGACTGCGGAGTTCGGTGTGGAAATCACTTGTGGCGAGGATGTTTATGTTATTTCACAGGCAAAGAGCGGACTGAAAATGAACTTTAAGGGTGCTGAGTGGCTTATTGACAACGGCAAACTTGAAAGCTTCATCAAGGACCAGTCCAGCTGGGTCAAGTTTGGCGATGCGGACAGCTCCGCAACCGATATTGGCTGATTATATAAGGCAACCGGAGTTGCCCTACGAAAACAGAGCATAAAAAAACAGCCCTCAGGGGCTGTTTTTTTCGTGCAAAATCTTATTCGCCGCCGCCGAGAAGCTCTATCAGAGCGTTCTTGAACTGAATAACGCCTACGATGTAGAGAACGGGAAGAACCGCACCGATTATAAGTCCGAAAATTCCTGCTCCGAAGCCGTCTGCGACGATTGTTGTAATGCTGTTGTAAAGTGAAATGAGTAAAACAAGGATTCCGAGAACAAGAGCTGCCTTTATTTTTCCGGCGCTGGGCATATTGGCTGCCTTTACTCCAACGATTCCGGCCACAAGCTCAATTGCTGCGCCGGCAAAGGACAGGATAATCGCCAGAATTGCGACTGCCGTCAGTCCTGCTCCAAGATCTGTTGCCGCTGCAACCAAACCGACTCCGGCGACCGCCAGAATAGCGAAGAGAAGAAGTATGCCGCCGCCTATGATCATCAGAATGCTGCAGACCTTTAGAAGTTTTTGTCCCTTCATGTATAATCCTCCAATAATGTTTTCAGTATTGAATCCTCTCACCCAATACCTACCAGTTATTATATATGAAATAGTTGGATGTATCAAGTTTTTTAGTACAAAAACAGTAAAAATGCTTAATATTGCAGTTTGTTACAAACACTGCCGCGGTTATCCAACACATTCGACAAAAACAGACATTGTTTATGCATTTCCTTCAATATAAGAACACGCGGCAAGGGCTGCCACCGCGCCGTCTGCCGCAGCGGTCGTTACCTGGCGTATAATTTTGGAGCGGCAATCTCCTGCGACGAACACGCCGGGAGTTCGCGTTGTGCAATGCTCGTTCGATGCAAAGTAGCCATAATCATTCAGCTGCGCCAGATGCGCAAAAGCGTCGTTTTCCGGAATGAGGCCCACGGCGAGAAAAGCCCCGTCAACCTCAATACGAGAGGCTTCGCCTGTCGATTCGTTCTTTAGAGTAAGGGCTTTCAGTTCACCGTTTTCGGCTTCGTAGGCTGTGACGACAGTTCCGAGAATGGCTTTTACGTTCGGCCTTGTCATCAGGGTGTCAACAAGTTTGCCTTCGCCTGTGAAATGGTCGAGATTCTGCACAACTATCACTTGTTTGCAGCCCTCGGAGAGTAAAATCGCTTCCTGCAGTGCGGAATTGCCTCCGCCGATAACGGCGACAGTCTGATCCCTGTAAAAAGCACCGTCGCAGACAGCGCAGAAGGAGATTCCATCGCCGACCAGCTCGTCTTCACCCGGCAGGCCCAGCATCCTGTGCTTTACTCCGGTGGCGAGAATTACGGCTTTAGCCGTGTATTCGCCGCCCTCCTCTGTGCGCACGCGCTTAATATCGCCCTCGTCGGTGACGGAGATAACGTCCTCAAGCTCGACCTCTGCGCCAAGCTCCAGCACCTGATCAAGCAGCCTGTCGGCAAATTCGCTGCCGCTGATCTGCGCGGTGCCGGGAATGTTCTCAACCTTGGGAGAGCTGGTAATCTGACCGCCAAAGCCGTTTTTTTCTATAACGAAAACGTTCTTGTTGGCTCTAAGTGCGTAGAGGGCGGCTGTTAGTCCAGCCGGCCCTCCACCCACGATAATTATATCGTGCATATTGTTATCCAACCTTTGCAGATGAAAGAGTTTTCTTGATGTCGCTGACGCCCGTGATTTTTTCAACATTTTTGCCGTCGTCGATTATCAGGGTGGGCGCTTGCTTGACGCCGTAGCGCTTTGCAAGCTCGGCATGATCTTCCGAGATGAGCTTTTCGTAAGCAACGCCGGCTTTGTCAAGCAGTTGAGCCGCAACCTTGCAGTTGGGGCAGGTCGCCGTTGCAAAGAGATAAACTTTCGCGTCTTCCGAAATCTCCGCGCCGTCAAGGCTGGTGCTCAGCACGGGGTCAGTTGCGGCAGGCTGCACACGGCAGGTCTCCCGAACGTGGGAGCTTATGTCGTAGAGCTTGCGGTCCTTGAATTCCTGACTCTTGCCCGCATTCCAGTTCTGAACGGGGCGGTAGTATCCGGTGATACGGCTGTAAAGCTCGGTTTTTTCTCCGCATTCGGGACAAGCATGCTGCTCACCGTTGAGATAGCCGTGATCCTTGCAGATTGAGTAGGTGGGGCTCATGGTGTAATATGGCAGCCTGTGGTTTTCTGCAATCTTGCGCACCAGAGCCGCAGCCGCTTTCCAGTCGGGCAGCTTTTCGCCGAGGAAGGCGTGGAAGACCGTTCCGCTGGTGTAGAGGGTTTGCAGATCATCCTGAATGGAGAGCGCCTCAAAAATGTCCTCAGTGTAGCCAACAGGCAGATGGGAGCTGTTTGTGTAGTAAGGAGTGCCGTCCATGTTGGCGGTAATGATTTCGGGGTAGCGCTTAACATCGTGCTTCGCCAGACGATAGGTGGTGGACTCGGCGGGAGTTGCTTCAAGGTTAAACAGAGCGCCGTACTTCTCCTGATAGTCGCTGAGCTTTTCCCGCATGTGGTTGAGAACGTCCTTAGCAAACTGCTGTGCTTCGGTGTTAGTGAGGTCTTTTCCGAGCCAGTTGGCGTTCAGGCAGGCTTCGTTCATGCCGATGAGGCCGATGGTGGAGAAGTGGTTGTCAAAACTGCCGAGATAACGCTTGGTGTAGGGGTAAAGACCCTCGTTAAGCAGCTTTGTGATGATGGTGCGCTTGGTGTCCAGAGAGCGGGCGGAAACGTCCATCATATGGTCGAGACGGCGGTAGAAATCTGCTTTGTCCTTCGCCAGATATGCGATTCTGGGGATGTTTATTGTGACGACGCCGATGGAACCGGTGCTCTCGCCGCTTCCGAAGAAGCCGCCGGATTTCTTGCGCAGCTCGCGCAGGTCAAGACGCAGGCGGCAGCACATGCTGCGAACGTCGGAGGGCTCCATGTCGCTGTTGATATAGTTGGAGAAATAAGGTGTGCCGTATTTTGCTGTCATTTCGAAGAGCAGCTTGTTGTTCTCGGTTTCAGACCAGTCAAAGTCGCGGGTGATGGAGTAGGTGGGGATGGGATACTGGAAGCCGCGGCCGTTTGCGTCGCCCTCGATCATAATTTCGATGAAGGCCTTGTTGACCATGTCCATTTCCTTCTTGCAGTCCTTGTAGCAGAAGTCCATCTCCTTGCCGCCAACGATGCAGGGCAGCTCGGCAAGGTCGTTGGGAACGGTCCAGTCAAGCGTGATGTTGGAGAAGGGCGCCTGTGTTCCCCAGCGGCTGGGTGTGTTTACGCCGTAAACGAAGGACTGAATGCACTGCTTAACTTCCTTCTGGCTGAGGTTGTCTACTTTTACGAAGGGGGCAAGGTAAGTGTCGAAGGAGGAGAAGGCCTGTGCGCCTGCCCACTCGTTCTGCATAATACCGAGGAAGTTGACCATCTGGTTGCAGAGGGTGGAAAGGTGACTTGCCGGGGCGGAGGTGATCTTGCCGGGAATGCCGCCGAGCCCGTCGGAAATGAGCTGCTTCAGGCTCCAGCCGGCGCAGTAGCCGGTGAGCATGGATAGGTCGTGCAGGTGAATGTCCGCTTCGCGATGGGCTGTTGCGATCTCGTCGTCGTATATCTCGGAGAGCCAGTAGTTGGCTGTGATAGCGCCGGAGTTTGAGAGAATCAGTCCGCCGACGGAGTAGGTGACGGTGGAGTTTTCCTTAACACGCCAGTCAGTAACGTCAACATAGCTGTTCACCAGCTCTTTATAGTCGAGGATGGTGGACTTCATGTTGCGGATCTTCTCGCGGTTCTTACGGTAGAGGATGTATGCCTTGGCGACATCGTCATAACCGGCTTTGATCAGAACCGTTTCGACGCTGTCCTGAATATCTTCAACACCGACGAGGCCGTCTCTGATCTTGCTCTCATAGTCGGCTGTGACCTTTAGCGCAAGCAGGTCGATTATATCGTCTGTATATTGCTTGTCCTGCGCCTCAAAAGCCTTTTTTATGGCAACGCTGATTTTCGACAGATTAAAATCGCAGATTTTTCCGTCACGTTTAACTACCTGATACATGGTGGCTCCCCCTTGAAAACTAGATGTCGCATAGCGACGAATTATGTAAATGATTTTTTGGTGTATTGTTATACTACCACATATATTGTGTTTGTCAAGCGGATATTTGGTTACAAAAACACAAAATGTAGTGTTTGGTCAAACGCGCAATTTCACAGAAACGACGTCTTTTTTTAGAATTTTGGTTATGTTTTCCAATTCTTCGCCTGAAAATGAATCCATTTGTACAAAAGAACTGTCTGAATCGGGTCCGACAAGATCACCGGAGTCGCAAAAATTCTGCAAAAAATATTTTTCAGCTCCTGAAAGAAGTTTTCCCAGCTCCGGCAAATCCTCCACATGGTGCAGACCTTTGACCAGCGTGGTACGAAATTCGTACGGCACACGCCCCTGCTTGAGCAGGCCAATGCTCTCAAGGATAGGACTGATGTCAAAGTTTTTGACGCCGACGGTTTCGGCATATCGGGACGGAGTGTTTTTTACATCCATTGCAACATAATCAAGAAGACCCTCGTCAATAAGGGCGCGCAGCCTTTCGGGAAAGCAGCCGTTTGTGTCAAGTTTTACGTCGAAGCCGAGCTGCCGTATATTAATAATGAATTCCCTAAGACCTTCCTGCAGAAGCGGCTCGCCGCCGGTGATGCAAACGCCGTCAAGCTTTCCGCGGCGTGATTTAAGGAACGAGAAGAACTCATCAAGCGGGATATTGGGGGCATCGGACAGATGTGTCACAAGCCCTGCGTTGTGACAAAATGGACAGCGTAAGTTGCAACCGCCTGTGAAGACGGTTGCGGCCAACTTTTCCGGAAAGTCCAGAAGTGATAATTTTTGTAATCCGCTGATTCGCAAAGCGCGTCTCCTTTTAGGATAGAAATACTTGCGGAGCAGACATCTCCGCATAATAATTATATCCTTATTATCATTATCTTTCAATGAACAGTTTATCCAAAAAACGTATATATAGTTTTACACCTGTTTGTTTTCGCGCTCTTAACCACAATATAGTGTGGTTTGTCCTTCGCGTTGACAAGGAACGCCTAAAAGGGGTACAATTACATGATTGATTTTCAACAGGCAAAAGAATGCCCCGGAGATGGAATATGCAGAATGTTAAGCTCTCGCTGGTGATTCCCGCTTACAACGAAGCGAGCATCATTCAGGATACAATCGAACAATGCCTTGTGATGCTCACAGGCTCTTTTGCGGATTTTGAACTGATTATTTCCGATGACGGCAGTACAGACAAGACCCGCGAACTTGTTGAGAGCCTTAGCCATCCCAGGCTGCGCCTCGTTTCTCATTTTCCAAACAAGGGCAAAGGCGCGGCCGTCAGGGAAGGAATTATGGCAGCCGCAGGGGATGTTATAGTATATACCGATGCGGATCTTGCCTATGGCACATATGCCGTGAGCGAGCTTGCGGACAAGCTGCTCGCTGAGAACACGGATCTGGCTATCGGCTCACGCAAGCTGCATCCGGACGGGTATTCGGATTATCCGGCGATAAGGCTGCTTGCCAGCCGCTGCTTCAGCTTTGTGACCGGTCTGCTCGCAGGTTTTCAGTATGACACCCAGTGCGGGATTAAAGCCTTCAAGCGCGATGCCGCGAAGGCAGTTTTGTCCCGCTGCACAATAGACGGCTTCGCTTTTGACTTTGAAGTTATGATGCTCAGCTCAAAACTGGGCTTGAGTGTTGCCCAGCTGCCGGTGAAGATTGTAAACCACAGGGATTCCAAGGTTAGTATGGTAAAAGACAGCATTAAGATGCTCAAGGATGTTGTAGGAATACGAAGCAGTGTAAACAGGCGCATGAAAGAGGAACGGCAAAATGAATCGTGACCTGAAAAACCGCAAATACATCATAATATCACTGGTTTTGTTCGGGCTGATTTTTGTACGCTACTGCTACTTCGGTTTCCAGTATTTTTATCAGCTCGACGACTATATCCAGTACCACAACTATACAGCCTACGGCGGGGGAGCGGGGGAGCTGATAAAAAGCCTCGGCCTGCTTTCGTCCAGGCCTTTGGCGGGGCTTTTCGATTTATTTGTCTGGTCGCCGATGTATTCCGTAATGCTGCTGGCGGTCGCTATTATTTCAGCGATGTATTCCGCCGCTGCTGTGCTGTTTCACAAGGTGTTTTCCAAACACTTCGGAACAGGATTTTTGTTTTTCGTAGTCTTTGCCTTGCTTCCGCTCGGGTTTGAGGGAACATACTGGCTCTCCGCCTCCTCGCGGATCGTTGTCGGCCTGTTTTTCGCTGCCCTGTCGCTGCTTTTCTTCGACAAATGGTGCAGCGGGGGACGAAAGCGGAATCTGGTGCTTTTTGTTGTTTTCCAGTTTGTGTGTTTTTGCTTTTATGAGCAGGTGCTGGCGTTCTCCTGTGCCGCAACGCTTGTGCTCATGGTTATTTATTTCAAAAAAGAGCGAAAGCGAGCTCTCTGGGGTTTTCTCATGCTTGCGGGAATTGTTCTTTATTTTGTCGTAACAAAGCTCGCGCCCGGCGGTGTTTACAGCGACAGGACAGCATTCTTTATGCCATGGAAGGACGGATATTTTTCAGACCTCTTCCTGCCGCTTTCGGGTCAGGTCGCTGACGCTGCCTGGGGCAGCTTTGCCGGTATTTGCGGCAAAGGATTGCTTCGAGGCTTCGGACTGTTGGTGAAGCAGCCGAATGTTCTGTGGTGTATAGTTGTTGTTGTGCTGTGCTCCGGGTTCTTCATTTTGGCGAGAAACCACAGAAGGAAGGAATTTCACTTTCTGCCGGAGCTTTTCGCCGGACTGTTGTTGATGATAGCGCCAATCGCCCTGTTTTATGTGATCGCCTCGCCGTGGTTCGGCATACGAAACCTTGTGACCTCCTTCTGCGGGCTTGCTCTGATTTGTGACGCTCTGTTGGATCTGCTTTTCTGCCGGCTGAAAAAGGGGCATATGGCGGAGTCTGTCATAGCATCCGTGCTGGTGCTGCTGTGCTGTGTCGCCTCTGTGAGCGAGCTGCACGACTACCGTGAGACAACGCTGGCAGACACGCAAATTGCGACGGAGGCGTATTCCGCTTTTTCTCAGGCTCAGGTAGATGATGATGAACAGATATGGCTCCTCAATGTAAGCAGCCACTATTTAGATGACTGGAACTATCAGTTCCACGAGCACGTTTTCGGCTGCACGTCCAGCAAGTGGGCCATGACAGGCTCAATTCGGGCGATAAACGATAAGTATATCCCCAATAACTTTGACCCGATTCCGGCGGATGAAGCAACCTTCTCCGACGGCAGGAATCCGGACGAGGCCACAGCCTTTTTATACGCAGGCGGCGGATTTGTGCCGGTCGGCATGGTTCCTGACGGAGAAGGACGTTGGACTCTGCGGCTGCCGGACGGCAGCGAGGCCGGCGAGCTTGTGATAAATTCCGGAGCGCTGGAGATCATTTTGAAAGAATAAGAAAAGGATTCTGATATGAATCACTATTTAAGAAGAACAGCAAGACTGATGCTGGGATTGTTTTTGTATGCACTTGGCCTGTTTTTGGCGGTTCAGGCAAACATAGGTTTAGCCCCGTGGGAAGCGTTCAGCATGGGTTTGGCACAGCGGACCGGCATATCTCTGGGCAATATGGTTGTCATTACAGGCGTAATAATCATAGGCATTGATTTTCTGTTGAAGGAAAAAATCGGCTTTGGTACAATTCTTAACGCAATTTTGATCGGCACTTTCGTTGATTTAATCGATTTGACCGGCCTCATTCCAAAGATGTCAAATCTGTGGCTGGGCATACTAATGTTGCTGTTGGGGCAAGTCATTATCTGCCTCGGAAGCTATTTTTACATCGGGGCTTCCCTCGGCTGCGGCCCCCGTGACGCTCTGATGGTGGCGCTCGGAAAGCGAATGCCGAAGCTGCCTATAGGCGTGATCCGCGGGCTTATCGAAGGAAGCGTTCTTGTTGTCGGCTGGCTTTTAGGAGCAAAGGTCGGCGTTGGCACGGTAATTTCGGTGTTCGGTATAGGTTTTATTTTGCAGTTCACATTCAAAATTCTGCGCTTTGATGTGAAAAACATTGAGCATGAGAGTATGGCGGATACGATAAGGAAGGTCAGAAAACCAAGGGAAAAAGCATAAAAAAGAGAGCTTGCCGATAATTTACGGCAAGCTCTCTTTTTTAAATTGTCTATTCCACGATTTTTTCGATAAAATATGAAGGACGCTTCTTGGTTTCAAGGTAAATCTTCCCGGCGTATTCGCCGACAATTCCGATGCCCGTTAAAATCAGCGCGCCCATCAGAATCACGACCAGCAGAAGTGTTTTTGAGATGTCAAAGCCCTGCCCGCAGATTGCCTGAATAAGGAAGACCAGCAACAGGACAAAGTCCGCCAGCAGCGCGGCAACCCCTGTCCACAGAACCGCCCTGATGGGCTTGATGCTCAGGGAGGTGATCCCCTCGGTGGCAAGGCTCAGCATTTTTTTGAGCGGGTATTTACTCTCTCCGGCGATGCGCTCTCCACGCTCATACTCAACTGTGGCGGTTTTGTAGCCCAGCATAGGCACAATGCCGCGCAGGAAAAGGTTAACCTCGCCGTACTGTGAAAGGGCGCGCAGCGCAGTTTTGCTCATCAGGCGGTAGTCGGCATGGTTGAATACGATTTCACCGCCAAGAGAGGAGAGCAGCTTGTAATATCCTTCTGCCGTGAAACGTTTGAAAAAGCTGTCCCGTTCACGGCTGCTACGCACTCCGTAGACGATTTCGCAGCCCTCGTAATACTTTTCCAGCATATCGTCAACAGCGTCTATATCATCCTGCAAGTCCGCGTCCATGGAGATGGTCACATCCGCTCTGTCCATTGCGGTCATAAGACCGGCCAGCAGAGCGTTTTGATGTCCGCGGTTGCGGCTGAGAGATACGCCGCAGAACACGCTGTCGGCCTCTTTGAGTGCGCGGATAAGCTGCCAGGTGCGGTCGGTCGAGCCGTCGTTTACGAGCATTATGCGGCTGTCTGCGGCAATGGTACCCGCGTCAATAAGTCCGTGCATTTTCTCACGCAGACGTTTCGAGGTTTCGGGCAGAGCCTCCTCCTCGTTATAGCAGGGGATAACTATGAAAAGTGTGCTCGGTGAATTTGCAGCTTTATTTGCAGTCACGGCAATCTCCTTTACAAACGAACAGGCGAAGCCGTTCGGTTATTTCAGACAAATAAAAGTGGGGGTATTTTGGCTTATTTAGACATATATTATTATAATACCCCCAAAAACAAAAAGCAAGCCGCAGTATCTGGAGTTATGTAAACCAAATTGTTAAGAATGTATTACTTGTTTTGCAGGAAAAACCTGCAAATATGCAAGAATAACTACTGAAAAAAGTTCGAAAATTTCCAAAAAAGAGTTGATTTATGAAACAATTTGCGCTATAATACAGCTTGTACGAACATCTCGTACAAAGACCGGGACACAGTATTGGAACAATAGCCGAGGATAGGGAACTATGGTAGACATTATTTTGCTCGAGCCGGAAATTCCGTCGAACACGGGTAATATTTCCCGAACCTGCGCGGTCACAGGGGCGCGGCTCCATTTAATTGAGCCTCTGGGCTTCGACATTTCCGACCGTGCGCTCAAGCGGGCGGGTCTGGATTATTGGGACAAGCTGAACGTTTGCGTATACAAAAGTTTGGACGAGTTTTTTGTAAAGAACGGCGACGAAAACCTTTTTCTGGCGACCACAAAGGCGCCCGCGAGCTACCATGAAGCAGACCTGACGGGCGATGTGAAGCTCTTGTTCGGAAAAGAGACGGCGGGACTGCCCCAAGAGCTGCTGGAACAATACCGCGACCGTTGCATCAGAATTCCCATGCGCGACACTCTCAGAAGCTTGAACCTGTCAAACAGCGTTGCTGTCATCTGCTATGAAGCTCTGCGGCAGCAAGGATTTCCGGGACTGATTGATTCGGGTTCAATGAAGCAGTAACAGATTTATTTTCAGGAGGTAACAGAATGAATTACAACAAGAAGTCGGTAACCGATGTAGACCTAAGCGGAAAGAGGGTGCTCCTGCGCTGCGATTTCAATGTCCCCCAGGACAAGCAGACCGGAGAAATAACAAGCGACAAGCGCATAGTCGCCTCGCTTCCTACAATAAAATATCTTCTCGACCACGGAGCGAGGGTAATTGCCTGCTCACATCTTGGAAAACCCAAGGGTGAGGTGGTTGAGAGTCTTTCACTGGCTCCCGTGGCAAAGCGCCTGTCAGAGCTGCTGGGTATGCCCGTGCCTTTTGCGGCCGATGTTGCCGGAGCCGATTCTCTGGCCAAGGCAAATGCTCTTCAAAACGGTGAGATAATGCTGATTGAGAATGTCCGCTTTGAAAAGGGTGAGACGAAAAACGACCCTGAATTCTCGAAAAAACTTGCGGCTCTCGGTGAGATTTTTGTTTCAGATGCCTTCGGCAGCGTTCACAGAGCGCATTCCTCGACCACTGGCGTTGCCGATTTCCTCCCCGCATACGCAGGCTTCCTTGTTGAAAAGGAGCTGTCCATTATGGGCAAGGCTCTGGATGACCCGAAGAGACCCTTTGTGGCGATTCTGGGCGGTGCTAAAGTATCCGACAAGATCGGCGTTATCAGAAATCTCCTGAACAAGGCCGACACGATTATCATCGGAGGCGGCATGGCATACACCTTTTTTAAGGCGATGGGCTATGAGGTGGGAAAATCTTTGCTTGAGGAGGACAAGATAACGCTCGCAAAGGAACTCATGGACGAGGCTCTGGCCAAAAACGTCATGTTCCTGCTTCCGGTGGACACAGCGGTAGGCAGCCATTTTGCCGCTGACTGCGAGAGGATGGTTGTTGATTCCAAGCAGATACCCTCGGAGTGGATGGGCATGGACATCGGTCCCCAGACAGTAGAGCTTTTCAAGTCGGCTGTCAAAAATGCCGGAACCATAGTCTGGAACGGTCCTATGGGCGTTTTTGAGTTCCCCGCTTTTGCCGATGGTACTAAGGCAATTGCTCAGGCACTGGCAGATTCCGGCGCGATAACGATCGTTGGCGGCGGCGACAGCGCCGCGGCAGTTGAACAGATGGGATTTAGTGATAAGATAAGCCATATTTCAACAGGCGGAGGCGCCTCACTGGAGTTTCTTGAGGGGATAGAGCTTCCGGGAGTTGCCTGTCTGCTGGATAAATAGGAGGAAAAGACATGAATAAAAAATACCGTAAAACTATCATCGCCGGAAACTGGAAAATGAACATTTTGTCTACCGAAGTCAAGTCCTTCACAGACAGTTTGCGCACATTGCTCCCCACCGGCAAAACCTGTGACACGGTTCTGTGCGTTCCCAGCACGCATATTTCAGCTTTGCGCCGCGCCCTTAAAGACAGCCGCATTTCCATCGGAGCGCAGGATGTAAGCGCTCACAGCTTCGGCGCGTATACGGGCGAAGTCGCGGCGGAAATGCTCTGCGATCTCGGAGTGAAGTACGTCATTGTCGGTCACAGCGAGCGCAGGGAATACCACAATGAGAGCGATTTTGTCGTAGGGCAGAAGGCTGCAAACGTTATTGAAAACGGCATGACGCCCATTATTTGTGTTGGAGAAACACTTGAGCAGCGCGAGCGCGGAGTTACCATGCAGTATATCGCCTACCAGCTGCTTGCGGCACTCTCTTTCATCCCTGAAGATCAGATCAAACGCTGTGTCATTGCCTATGAGCCCATCTGGGCAATCGGTACCGGCAAAACAGCTTCACCGGAGCAGGCTCAGGAAGTTTGCGAATATATCCGCCGCGTGATCCGTGAAAAGTTCGGAGCAAGACTGGCCAGAAGCATCAGCGTTCTGTACGGCGGTTCGATGAAAGCGTCCAACGCTTACGAGCTTCTTTCAATGCCGGATATCGACGGCGGGCTCATCGGCGGGGCTTCTCTAAAGCCGGCTGATTTCGTTCAGATCATCAATGCAGTTGCTAAGGTCACAGGTGAGGCAAGATGACTAAAAAAATCCCGACTGTCCTTCTTATAATGGATGGTTACGGCCTCGCGCAAGCGAGTCAATGCAACGCAATCTCAAATGCTTACACCCCTGTTTTGGACAAGATGTTTGAAAGCTGTCCGCACACTACGCTTTCGGCCTCCGGGCGCGACGTGGGTCTGCCTGACGGACAAATCGGCAACAGTGAAGTCGGGCACACCAACATAGGCGCAGGCAGAATGGTTTTTCAGATGCTGCCCAGAATATCCAACGCGATTGAGAACGGCAGCTTTTTTGACAACGCCGTGTACCGCAGCGCTATGGATGCCTGCAGAACCAAGGGAACGGCTCTGCACCTGATGGGACTTCTTTCCGACGGAGGAGTGCACAGCCACATTACACACCTTTATGCCCTGCTTGACATGGCAAAGAGATACGGACTTGAAAAAGTATATATCCATGCCTTTTTGGACGGACGCGATGTCGGACCTTCGTCTGCCGCGGGATTTATGCGTGACTGTGTTCAGACGATTGCTCAAAAGGGCATCGGCAAGATTGCGACGGTTCAGGGCAGATTCTACGCCATGGACAGGGACAAGCGCTGGGAAAGGCTTGAGCGGGGATACAACACCCTCGTATTCGGTGAGGCGCCCCTTAATCCTGACCCGGTAGCAGCAATTGAGGCCAGCTATGCGGCCGGTGTGACCGATGAATTCATGGAGCCGGTCATCTGCGATAAGGACGGTTTGATAAAGCCGGACGACAGTGTTATTTTCTTCAACTTCCGCCCGGACAGGGCAAGAGAGATAACATATGCACTCACGCAGGAGAAATTTGACGGATTTGAGCGCAAAAACGGCCTTTTCCCTCTGCACTATGTCTGCACAACGCAATATGACGAGGCGCTTACCAAGCTGCCTGTGGCCTTTCCTCCGGAGCATCTTGACGACACCTTCGGCGAGTATGTCAGCAAGCTGAAGCTTACTCAGCTTCGCATTGCAGAGACGGAAAAATACGCACATGTTACGTTTTTCTTTAACGGCGGCGTTGAGAAGGTTTTCCCCGGGGAGGACAGGATTCTTGTGCCCTCGTCCAAGGAGTTCCCGACCTACGACCTGATTCCGGAAATGAGCGCGTTTGAGGTCACTGACAAGTGCGCGGCAGCAATCCGCAGCGGTGAGTATGACGTCGTTATCTGCAACCTGGCAAACTGCGATATGGTAGGACACACAGGTGTGATGTCCGCAGCGATCAAGGCAGTTGAAACAGTTGATACCTGTGTCGGGCGCATTGCGGCAGCGGTGTCTGAAATGGGCGGCGTAATTCTGGTGACGGCCGACCACGGCAACGCTGACTGCATGGCGGAGCCGGACGGCGAGCCGAACACGGCCCACACCACCAATCCTGTGCCGCTTATTATCTGCGGTGCGGACGTCAAGCTAAGAAGCGGAAGGCTGGCGGATATAACACCGACAATGCTGGACTTGATGGGCATTGAAAAACCCCTGCTGATGACAGGCGAGAGCCTGATTATCAAATAAGCTACTGCAATAGCCCGGGGAACGGGCGACGAATTAAAAATTTGCGAAGTCCGCGCCGTGCGCGGTCAGCAATTCCAAAGCCCGGGGAACGGGCGACGAATTAAAAATTTGCGAAGAAAATTTTTTTAAAGGAGATATAGCTATGTTAGTAAACACTTATCTGGAAATTTTGGATGTAACAGCAAGAGAGATTCTGGACTCAAGAGGAAACCCCACACTCGAGGTTGAGGTCACTCTCGACGACGGTACGGTCGGCCGCGCTGCAGTTCCCTCCGGAGCCTCAACAGGCATATTTGAAGCCTGTGAGCTTCGTGACGGCGACAAGACCCGTTATATGGGCAAGGGCGTTCTTCAGGCTGTTAACAATGTAAATGAAGAAATTTGTGAGGTTCTTGTCGGGCTGAACGCTCTCGACCAGGCTTCTATCGATAAGCTTCTGATTGAGCTCGACGGCACACCCAACAAGACCCGTCTGGGCGCGAACGCTATCCTCGGCGTGTCCCTCGCCTGCGCAAGAGCATCCGCAGAATCTCTTGGCATGAGCCTGTATTCATACATCGGCGGCGTGAACGCAAAGACCCTGCCGGTCCCGATGATGAACGTGCTCAACGGCGGCGCTCACGCATCCAACAGCGTTGATATTCAGGAGTTCATGGTAATGCCTGTTTCCGCGCCCGATTTCAAGGAAGCCCTCCGAATGAGCGCAGAAGTTTTCCACACACTTAAGAAGGTCGTTTCCTCCGCCGGTGTGGGTGATGAGGGAGGCTATGCCCCGGACCTCGCTTCCGACGAGGATGCGCTCAAGGCCCTTGTCGAAGCAATCAAGCTCGCCGGCTACGAGCCGGGAGTTGACTTCAAAATCGCCATGGACCCCGCTGTTTCAGAGTGGTTTGACGAGAAGGACGGCTGCTACCATCTGCCCAAGCGCGGCACTGTGATGACACGCCAGGACATGGTTGATATGTGGGTCGGCTTCTGTGATAAATACCCCATCATCTCCATTGAAGACGGTATGGCGGAAGAGGACTGGGAGGGCTGGAAAATGCTCACCGATGCTCTCGGCAGCAGAATTCAGCTTGTCGGCGACGATTTGTTTGTAACCAACTCCACCCGTCTTAAGAAGGGCATCGATATGGGAGTTGCGAACTCCATTCTCATCAAGGTAAACCAGATCGGCACTCTGACGGAAACTCTGGACGCAATCCAGATGGCGCACCGTGCGGGATACACAACAGTCATTTCCCACCGCTCGGGTGAAACTGAGGACACAACTATCGCTGATATCTCAGTTGCTGTCAACGCCGGTCAAATCAAGACCGGAGCGCCCAGCCGCGTAGACCGCGTTGCTAAATACAACCAGCTTCTGCGCATTGAGGACGAGCTTTTTGACGTTGCGCAGTACCCCGGAAACGCAACTTTCACCAGCATTAAGAAGTAATTTACAAAAATAAGCAAAAAAACTTCCAAAACAGTATAAATGGTGTTTCTATAGGCGAAAATAGCCATGGAAACACCATTTTTCGTTTTAGGAGGTTAATATGAGCGAGAAAAAGAGTTTTAATCAAAAGGTTGACGGTTTCTTTGCCGGAAAGGGCTTCTACATAGTCCTTGTCCTGTGTATTGCGGTTATAGGTGTATCCACCTATTTTCTGCTCTCGGACAGGCTGGCTGATGTAGACAATTACACGAACGGGGTGCTGTCAAACCAGGGCAACACAGAGCTTACCGAAATACCCCCGGAGGTGGAGGCGCCAATTCTCGAACAGTATCCCGAGGAAGAGGAGCCCGCAAATGCGGACGAGGGAGAGAATGAGGACGAGCAGATGGTCTGGAGCGAGCAGGATGCTCAGGCGGCAGCAGCGGCTCAGATCGTCTGGCCGCTTGACGGCAACGTTGATCTGCCTTATTCAATGACTTCACTCGTCTACCACGAAAAGCTGGGGGACTGGAGAGTTCATGACGGAATCGACATTGCGGTTGCTCTGGGCACACAGGTGGTCGCCATAAGTGCCGGAGTTGTAGAGAGCGTTGAAATGGATGACATGGGCGGAATGACGGTTGTAATTGAGCATGCCGGCGGACTGCGCAGTGTCTATGCAAACCTTGCGGCAGTTCCCACAGTCGCCGCCGGTGACAACGTGATGACCGGCGAAGTGATCGGAGCGGTTGGCACCACAGCACCCGGCGAAACTGCAGAAAATCCGCATCTCTGCCTAAAGCTGACACTGGACGGACAGGCTGTGAACCCCATGGATTATCTTCCCGAAAGATAAGCTGAAGAGAATCTCCGGTTAATAAGAAAAAGTTGAGTCTGCAGAAATTGGCAGTCTCAACTTTTTCTTTTAAATTTGGTCTGATGGTGGTAAAATATGTTCTAAGCCAAAATCAGAGGTATTATTATGGAAGACTTGAAACGAATAGCAGCAGTGCACGATATTTCGGGCATGGGCAAGTGCTCCCTGACTGTTGCGCTGCCTGTCATATCAGCCAGCGGCGTGGAGTGCGCCTGTTTGCCGACGGCACTTTTGTCAACGCATACAGGCGAATTTACCGACTTTACGTTCCGCGATCTCTCGCAGGAGCTTCTGCCTATTGCAAAGCACTGGCAGAACACCGGAGCAGAGTTTGACGGAATTTATTCCGGCTACCTTGCCTCGGCGAAACAGGCGGAGCTTCTCTCGCAGGTGATCGACACTATCAGTACTGAGAAAACAAAGATAATAGTTGACCCTGTTATGGCGGACAACGGCGTTTATTACAGCAATCACGGTGAGGAGATGTGCCGCGCCTTCCGCAAGCTGTGCGCGCGGGCGGACATCATCACGCCTAACATTACCGAGGCCGCCCTTCTCACAGGCCAGCCCTATGTGCCCGGGCCGCATGACGAGCAGTATATTTCCAGATTGATTTCAGGGCTTGGGGAAATATGCAGCGGGGTTGTTGCCATCACAGGCTATTGTCCGGATTCTGTGAGCGTCGGCGTAATAAGCTGCAACATGAAAACGGGCGAGCGTTTTGTGGCGGTGCGCCCACAGGCACCGGGCATTTTCTACGGCACAGGGGATATTTTTGCAGCCTCTTTCTCCGCGCTGATGATTCGCGGAGCCAGTCTTGAGGGGGCTACGCAAACTGCCGTTTCCCTTGTGGGAGACTGTATATCCAGAACGGTCAGGCGCAATACTCCGCGTCGCTTCGGCGTTGATTTTGAAGGGGCGCTGCCGAGCTATATTTTGCAGGTCGCCGATTTGCTCGGATAATTACATTATTCCAAGCGTCCCCCATGGCGGGATTACATTTACAAATGTCGCACATTTGGGCGACCGCGGGGGCTTCGCCCCCTGCCGCCCGTATAAGGGGGAACCGTTTCTTGCAAGAACCGGTTCCCCCTTATGATCCCCTTCCTAAGAAGCCCAAAGGGAGTGCCCTTTGGAAACCCCACCGGAAACCAGAAGTGCTAGCAAATCGTCCGCTCGCGAACTGCCACCCATGCCACAGGGCAGGTAAGCACTGCGCCACATAATCGCTCGCTGCTCCGCAGCGGGAGCGTGGCAGGCACTAAATACTAACTCCCGTTTGTACAATCTAAGAGCGGGTGAGCAGACATTATTGTTCCTGAGCGCCGCTTTAGAGCCTCTAACGTTTGACACGCAGCAGTTTTCTTTAGGTGAGTCAAGAGAGGGCATTTCTTTTTTTAAGAGAAAGCCCTCTTTTGCCCCCTGCGGGAAGCAGGAAATAGATAAAAAGGGGTTGCCCCCTTCGGGAAGCAGAATCAATTCCTATTGCCCGAATCCTCCGTCGACACCGATTATCTGTCCTGTGATGAAGTCCGCCCTGTCCGAAACCAGAAACGAGGCAAGATGTGCGATATCCTCCGGTGTTCCCATCCGCATGAGGGGTGTTTGCCGGCACAGGTCAGCCCTGTCAGCAGCGGAAAAACCCGAGAGCATGTCCGTGTCGATTACTCCGGGCGCTATACAGTTAACACGGATATTTGACGGGCCGAGCTCCTTGGCGAGGGATTTTGTCAGCCCGATAAGCGCTGCCTTAGATGAGGCGTAAGCCGCCTCACAGGAGGCGCCGCATATGCCCCAGATTGATGACATGGCAATAATTGCGCCGCTTTGTTGGCGGATCATATGGGGGAGCGCTGCCTGAATGCAGTTATACGCGCCGTCAACGTTGACGGCAAAGAGCCTGCGCCATGAATCATAATCCATCTCGGAGAAAAGACCATATTCTGAAATTCCCGCATTGCATATGAGAACATCTGCGCCTCCGATTTCGTCATACATGCGATTCACCTGCACTGGATCCGAAACGTCGGCGCGAATTGCCACGCCGCCGCAGCGTTTTGCGAGTTCATTTGCTGCGATTTCACTCTTTTCGTAGTTGATATAAACACGGTAGCCGTCATCTGCGAGCTGTCGTGCGATTGCAGCGCCGATCCCGCGAGAAGCTCCGGTTATAAGTGCGTTTTTCATTATTTTACCCCCGATCGAATTGCAACAAAATTATAACATATAATATAGATTATGTGACAAGAACCATCGCGATTGAATTTGCATAGAGAATATGCTAGAATACACTAGGTCTGAGCAACAATTTCAAGACCGGTTTGGAGGAATTTCCATGAGAACAATAATCTGCAAAAAATGCGGAGCGACGATTGACGCTTCCCTGGGCGAGTGTCCCAACTGCGGCGCAGTTTACTACATATTGCCGGAGGATGCGCCCGCTCCTGCTGAGGCCGGCAAAAAAGATCCGTTTGAGGGTATGCAGGGCTTTACGCCCGTAACGCCCATACAAACGCCCGATTACACATCGCAGAGCAAGGCGGCGGATTTGAATATTGCGTCGGCGGATAACGACGACATTTTCAACACCAGTTCGTGGAAGGCAGCAGAGGATCCGGATGCAACGCGCGCGTTCGCCCCTGCTCCCAGGCAGCCGGTCAATCGTGCGCCCGCGCCTCAGCCCGTCCGCAGAACAGCGCCTGCTCAAGACCAGAGGCAGGCCCCGCCGCCTCCGCAAAAGGAAAAAAACGCTATGAAAAGAGTAATAATTGTTTCGGCGATTGCGCTGGTCGCGTTACTGGTTGTTGTGATCACTCTTATGAGCGGCGCGCTTGATTCCAATAAAAATCAAAAGCAATATATGCCCTCCGTGATTGAACTCACTGAGGAGAAGGCAACCAATGAGCTTGAAAAGCTGGGTCTTGTTGTCACGCGGCAGGAGGGCTACAGCGATGATATCGCAGAGGGTTCCGTAATGCAGCAAAGCGTAAAAGAGGGCAAGCGTGTTCACAAGGGTGACACGGTAATGCTAACCATTTCCAGAGGGCCGCGGGATAGCACTCCGGTTGAAGACAACCAGCCGGTCACAGTTCCGAGCGTTGTAGGAAAAACCTACGACCAAGCCTCCCGTGAACTGAAAGACATGGAGCTGATAATCACCAGCGGAGAAGCGCAGTACAGCGATAAGCCGGAGGGACAGGTCATCTCTCAAACGCCGAAAAGCGGTTCACAGGTACGCAAGGGTGATCTTATTACAGTTATATTATCCAAGGGTGTCGAGCCTTCGCCAAGTCCCGCGGGCTTCACAATAACAGTCACCGCCGGAAGCGGAGGTACAGTCAGCCCCAAGGGAGTTGTGCCGGTTGATGAGAACGAGGATATATCTTTTACAATCACTCCGAGCGAGGGATATGAGATTCGTGAAGTCAAGATAGACGGGGTCAGCATGGGGGCAATTAATAATTATACATTCACGAGAGTAACCGGAGACCACGTGCTGTATGCCGTGTTCCAGCAAAAGACAGCTCCCACGCCTACACCTACTCCTACTCCGACTCCAACGCCTACCCCGACACCGACGCCAACACCGACGCCAAGCCCCAGCACAGAACCGGCAACCTAAACAACAACTGAATAAAGGAATCAGTTTTATACTGAAAGAGAGCTCCTTCAGAACTGTATTAGTTAATATGAACTTGAGAATGGAAGGCGCAGTTGACGCCGCAGTGTCCGCAGGTCAAACGAGCCTGCATTCGATAGCGCCGTCAGTGATTACGACAACGGCAAATCTGGCAGATGATTCGTCCATACACGATCCGGGGTTCAGAACCTGCATTCCCGAGATGCTTTCGTAATGAGCAACGTGGGTGTGCCCGTAGAGCACCAGATTTGCACCTGCCGAGTATCCTGCGTCCAGCAGTGAAGAAAGCCCGCTTTTCACACCATAAAGATGCCCGTGCGTCATAAAAATCCGCGCTCCGCAGCAATCAAATATTTCCTTGTCCGGCAAGCCGGCATTGAGGTCGCAGTTTCCCCAAACCGCCCTGAGCGGTATATTCGGGAACTGCGACCTTATTTTATTGACATCTCCCTTTCCGTCACCGAGGTGGATGATAAGGTCAGGGCGATTTTCGATAATAGCCCTCTGTATCGGCAGAAAATTGCAGTGGGAATCAGAAAAAACGCATATTTTCATATTGTCTCCCTGTAACCAAGAAAATGAGAATGAATATACTGAACTGAAAGCTTATAATTACGCAAAAATCAAAGGAGGTTCAGATATGAATGAACTCGAAAAGATTAAAAACGAGCTGGCATCCGGCGAAAAGGGTGAGAATTTGAAAAACCTTGCCACGTCGCGGGAACTTGCAAATATCGGGAAAACAGTTGATCCCGAAGCGATAAAAAAGGCCGTTTCCAGCGGAGATCAAGAAGCGATAGGGAGAATTCTCCAGCAGGTGCTTGCTACGCAGGATGGTCAGGCTCTGCTGAAAAAAGTCGGAGAGAGCTTTGGTGAAAAATAACGGAAGGGTGTGGCGGGTATGAATGAACTCGAGGGAATGATAAACAGTGTAATGTCCAACCCGGATGAGATGAAAAAACTAATGGATATGGCAAACTCCATGATGGCAAACAGCGGTACTGCATCCCCTGCCATCCAGCCCACGGGAACGCAGACACCGGCCCCGGTGCCCGATCTGAGCAGTTTGGCAAGCCTGGTTGGCAGCGGCGCCGGAGGTGGCGGGGGAGGACTGGGCGATCTCGCCGGACTCGCAGGTCTCCTTGGGGGAAGCGGCGGTGGCGGCGGGGGAGGACTGGGCAACCTTGCAGGGCTCGCAGGTCTCCTTGGAGGAAGCGGTGGCGGCGGAGGAGGACTGGGCGACCTTGCAGGGCTTGCAGGTCTCCTCGGAGGAAGCGGCGGCGCTGGCGGAGGACTGGGCGACCTTGCCGGACTTGCGGGTCTTCTTGGAGGAGGCGGCGGTGGCGGAGGACTTGGAAACCTTGCCGGTCTTGCGGGTCTCCTTGGAGGCGGCGGCGGTGGCGGACTTGGCAATCTCGCCGGACTCGGGAATCTCCTCGGCAACAGAAACGCCGGCGGAGGAGCAGCCAATCTTATGGGCGGCGCATCTTCGCCATCGCCCAAATTGGGCGGGATCAAGGGGGCAGATAAACAAAAGTTCTTTGAGGATACGGCGCCATATTTGTCAGTAAAAAGGCGTAATAAACTGGAAAGAGCGATGCAGGTATCCGAAGTGTTGAAAGAGCGATTGGCTTTTTCAGAGGGGAAGGGCGGTGCTGAATGAAAAGATATGTCGGAAACAGCGGCCTTGTTGAACAAATCCCTGAGGCAGGCCAGCGCAGACCGGTCGGCCAGAGGCCGTTGATTGGGGGCATTGAGGCCGGAATTGGGCAAAGCACCGCGCCCATATTTCCGCTTGGTAATGCTCCGTCAGAGAGAAAACCGCAGGGACAGCCGCCATCAGGCAACGGACTCAGCGGTTTAATCACGGAACTAGGCCTTGGAAAATCAAAGCCTGAGCTTGAGGATTTTATTCTGATTGCTTACTTATACCTGCTCTACCGTGAAACGAAGGATTTTGAGTTTTTGCTTATAGCCATATCTCTGCTGGCAATGTAAAAATCTAACGCGGTAGCACGAACAAATCGTCTGCAGGGGTCTTGAGGTCAATGTATAAGGATTCGAGCGAATAGGTAAGCATATCATTCTCATAGACCTCCGCAGCAATAAGAACACCCTTTTCGACCGAAATATAGAGGCGGTGTTTTGTGGTTTCGGAGGTCTTATATTCAATAAAAATACAACCCTCATCGAGATGGGTAACATATCCGGCGTCAAGAATGTCCTCCTTGGGGATATCAATGGCCTTTTCATAGGTGAGAAGACGAGCGAAAAGATCGAGGTCTTCAAAGTCATAGTCCTCGAGGTCTGCGGAAAAGATTCTGGGTGAATCATTATACCAAATGCTTATACTGCCGTCCGATATCAAAATACTCTTTGTGCGGTAGCTGTCCTCTTGTTCCAGCTTGAGCGCATCGCCTTTTTGCCAGGCTTTTACATAAGCAGTCGATTCTCCGCCGCTCCAGTATGTTTTTAAATTGAAACCGTGGGAATAGGCAGTGGGACGGTCAATAGTGGAAATAAGCTCCTGAACAACATCCTTGTCCACGTCCAGCAGGTTCACGTCAGAACCCGGTTCCGTGCTTGGAGACGGAGAAGGAAGGTTTATGCTGGGCGGGTTTGCGGACGGACCCAAAACGCTCACAAGAACAATGACCAGCACGATCAGCAATACAGATGCGGACAGGCCGATAACTAATTTTTTACTCATAGGCAAAAGTCCTCCCCTAAAGCAGCGGTGTCACTAACGAGTTTCATCGCTGTTTTCCGCATTGTTTGTTGCGGGTGTATCGTTTTGACCGGTTTCAGCATTTTTGCCTCGCCTGCGTTTTTTCTTATCGGCCCGGTGCAGACCGTTGTAAATGAAAACCCACAGAAAGGCGCAGAGACAAAAAGCCACAGCGGCAATGCAAATGCGCAGCGTGCCGCTCGTGGTAAGGATAACGGCAGCGAGGCCCAGAATTACGCTGATTGTGTATAGAATCGCAACTGCTTGCTTCTGGCTAAGCCCCAGATCAATGAGCTTGTGGTGAAAATGGCCTCTGTCGGCGTGGAAAGGACTTTGCCCCTTGATAAGGCGGCGGAAAAAGGAAACAATAGTGTCCAACAGGGGCACGGCCAGAGCCAGAAGCGGCACCGCAAAGGAAATCAGGGCGTAAAACTTGAACAAGCCCAGTATAGAGAGCGTTGCCAGAACGTAACCCAGCAGGAGAGCACCGGTGTCACCCATGAAGATTTTTGCGGGATTGAGATTGTATGGCAAAAATCCCACGCAGGCGCCAACAAGCGCGGCTAGGATTATCGCGACGTTGGGATCGGACACTATCAGCGCAATAACGAGCATGGTGACGCTGCTGATGGTTGAAACACCGACGGCAAGTCCGTCAAGACCGTCAATGAGGTTGACGGAGTTTGTGATTGCGACTATCCAGATTACTGAAATCGGAATCGACAATCCGCCGAGAACCCAGTGCTCCGCGCCGCTCCAGATTGCGGGGTTTATCAGTACCTCAATGCGTACGCCGTGGAGCACGGCGACCAACGCGGCAGCAATTTGCAAAGCGAATTTCACCCAGGCGTTGAGCGAAACAAGGTCGTCCACAGCGCCGGTTGCGACGACGATGATGCAGCCGAGCAGAATGCCCTGAACCTGTTTGCTGATGTCGGCGAAAAGCAGAACGCTGATTATAAAGCCCAGAAAAATAGCTAAGCCGCCCATTCGGGGTATCGGATGGTCATGAACGCGGCGTTCCTCGTCGGGAATATCCATCGCGCCAACCTTCTGAGCGAACATCTTAACAATCGGCGTTGCGGCAAAGCTCACGAGAACGCCCACACCGATGGTTAATAGGAGCTTTATAATCAAATCAGTTGTTATCTGCATTTCTATATCCTTTCATCAACCGGGAAGTCAGGAATATGTTATCTCTCTACAAAGCCAATCTTTTTATAGACTTTTCGAAGGGTTTTCGCCGCAGTGTAAGCTGCCTTTTCCGCGCCCTCTTTATATACTGACGCCAGATATGCCTTGTCTGCCAGCAGGCGCTCGGCCTCCTCACGGATGGGGCGCAGCAGCTCTACAACAGCCTCTCCGACACGCAGCTTGAAGTCCCCGTATCCCTTGCCGGCGAACTCGTTTTCGATCGCAGCAAAACCGGCACCTGTCGCCACGGAATAAATCTGCATCAGGTTCGAAACCCCGGGTTTGTTCGCAACATCGTAGCGTACGCAGGTCTCGCTGTCGGTAACGGCGCGCTTAAAGCAACGCAGAATGTCATCAGGCTTCTGCATAATGTAGATGCAGCCGCCCGGGTCAAGGTCGGACTTGGACATTTTGCTCTCGGGCGTGGTAAGGCTCATAATCCTTGCTCCTACCTTCGGAATGAAGGGCTCGGGCATTGTGAAAACATCGCCGTATATGCCGTTGAAGCGCTGCGCAATGTCGCGCGAGAGTTCGACGTGCTGCTTTTGGTCACCGCCCACGGGAACGAGATGCGCCTGATACAGGAGGATATCCGCCGCCATAAGTGTGGGGTAGGTGAACAGTCCGGCGTTGATGTTGTCGGCGTTTTTTGCGCTCTTGTCCTTAAACTGCGTCATGCGCGAAAGCTCACCGAACATGGTGTAGCAGGAGAGCACCCAGGCCAGCTCCGCGTGCGCGGATACGTGGCTCTGAATGAACACGGTGTTTTTTTGGGGATCCAGACCGCAGGCTATATACTGGGCGAGCTGCTCGATGGTTCGGCGGCGCAGCTCCGCCGGGTTCTGACGCACGGTTATCGAATGCATATCGACTATGCAGTAGTGGCAGTTGTATGTTTCGGAAAGCTCGACCCAGTTTTTGATTGCACCGAGATAAGAACCAAGGGTCAGCTCTCCCGAGGGCTGAATGCCCGAAAAGATCGTTTTTCTCTCATCCATTGCGTTTGCTCCTCAGTTTAAGGCAGCGGGAGTCGAACCCGTGCCGGTTTTTACAGGCGGTTTTCCGCCCATGCTGCTTCAAATCCCGTTGCCTTATAATCCAAGCTCTTCGCCCAGTTTTTTGAAGCCGGGGATGGCGCCTGAAATTGTGCTTTGCGAAACGCAGTAAGCGATTCGCACATATCCGGGACAGGCAAAAGAGCTGCCGGGAACTATCAGAATGTTATATTTTTTTGCCATGGCGCAAAATTCCTTGTCATCGCAGGGCGATTTAACCCAAAGATAAAACGTGCCTTCGGGATAGGCGCACTCGAAGCCCGCAGCCTTAACCCCGTCATAGAGCAGCTTGCGGTTGCCGTCATATGCGGCAATGTCGGTGCTCTCGTCGAGGCACTTCGCAACAGCCCGCTGCATAAGTGACGGTGCGTTTACATAGCCCAGAATGCGGTTGGCGATAGAAGTGGCTTCGAAGATCAGCGCGGCCTCATCCGCCTCGGAGGGGATAACAAGATAGCCAATGCGCTCCCCGGGAAGGGACAGGGATTTAGACCAGGAGTAGGCAATAATCGTGTTGCGGTAATATTTGGTCAGCCATGGAACCTCGACCCCGTCGTAGACCAGCTCGCGGTACGGCTCGTCCGAAATAATGTAAATCGGGTGACCGAACTCCTTTTGTTTTTCTTCAAGGACTTCGGCAATTTTGGCAATCGTCTGAGCGGAATAAACAACGCCCGTGGGATTGTTCGGGGAATTGATAATGAGCGCCTTCGTTTTCTCGGTAACGGCCGCGGCAATTGCCTGTGCGTCCGGTTGAAAGGTCGGGACATTGGGCTCTACAATAACCAGCTTGCCGTCGAAGTTTGCTATATAGTTGCCGTACTCAAGGAAGAACGGCGCGAGGCAAATCACCTCATCACCGGGGTTGAGCAGGGTTTTAAGTATCACGTTAAGACCGCCTGCGGCGCCTGCTGTCATGATGATGTTGCCGGCGTCGAAGCCTGTCCCGAAACGTCCGTTCAGGGAGTCCGCGATTGTCTGCCGAACGTCGGGGTAACCGGCGTTGCTCATATATCCGTGAACCATGGTTGACGGTTCGTTTTCCAGAACGTCAATCACGGCATCTTTAAATTTTTCAGGAGCGGGGAAATAGGGGTTGCCTATACTGAAATCATAGACGTTTTCGCGGCCGAAAAGTGCCGCAAGGCGGTTGCCTTCCTCGAACATCGCGCGTACGGTTGAATTCTTCTGTGTTAGGCCGAACATCTTTTCGGAAATTGTGTGTGACATGATTTTACCTCAAAACTACAAATCTTAGTATGCTTTTGCATTTTAATCCCAACTATTGTACCACGCATCATCAATACTTGACAATCCCTGCCGGTTAAAATAGTATTATAGCGTGCTTGAGAAAAATGAAGGATTTGGCAGAGCACTTTATGAGTTTGAAGGAGAAACACAGATATGGATACAAAATGGTTTGAGGAGATGGAAGCGCGGATACCGAGGCAAGAGGTACGAACGAGGTTTGCTCCCAGTCCCACGGGATATATGCACGTCGGCAATCTGCGAACCGCGCTCTATACCTATCTGATTGCTAAAAAGCTCGGCGGAAAATTCATTCTGCGCATTGAGGACACAGACCAGGGCAGACTGGTTGAGGATGCTGCCGAGGTGATATACAAAACTATGCGTGACTGCGGCCTAGCCCACGACGAAGGCCCGGATGTCGGCGGCCCTGTCGGCCCCTACATCCAGACAGAGCGTAAGGAGCTTTACGGCAAGTACGCCGAGCTGCTTCTGGAAAAGGGAGGAGCATATCGATGCTTCTGCGAAAAATCTGCGCAGGAAAACACAGAAGCCTTCAAAAAAGTGGACGACCCCTGCCGCAAAATGCCTCAGGCTGAAATTGACGCAAAGCTGGCAGCGGGAGTGCCTTTTGTAATTCGCCAGAGGATACCCAAAGAGGGCACAACTACATTCCATGACGAAATTTTCGGTGAGATTACCGTCCCGAACGACACGCTCGACGACAACGTGCTGATAAAGTCGGACGGTCTGCCGACCTATAACTTCGCCAATGTGGTGGACGATCACCTGATGGGCATCACGCATGTTGTGCGCGGTACGGAGTATCTGGCATCGACGCCTAAATACAACCTGCTCTACGAGTGCTTCGGCTGGGAAGTGCCGAAATACATCCACTGTTCGCCGGTTATGCGCGACGCGCAGAACAAGATGAGCAAACGCCACGGCGACCCCAGCTATGAGGATCTTATCGCGCAGGGATATCTGACCGACGCAGTCGTGAACTACGTTGCGCTGCTGGGCTGGAGTCCGGGAGGTGAGCGTGAGATTTTCTCGCTGGACGAGCTTTGCGCGGTTTTTGACATCTCCGGTATCTCAAAATCTCCGGCGATTTTTGACATTGAAAAGCTCACCTACTTCAACACAGAATATATAAAGGCACTCACACCCGAAAAGTTTACGGAACTTGCAGCGCCATATATCCGTCAAAGCGTTAAGAACCCGAATATTGACATTTTCGCCTTCGCGCCCCTGCTTCAGCCGAGAACGGAGCGTTTAACTGACATCCCCGAAAAAATAGACTTCTTTGACGCACTGCCGGAGTATGATGTTGAGCTTTTTACCAACAAGAAGTCGAAAACGGATGCAGCCGTATCATTGGATATGCTGAAAGCCGCCCTTCCGGCGCTGGAAGCGCTTGGTGACTGGACGAATGAAGCCATCCACGATTCGCTGATCGCCCTCGCGGAAAAACTGGAAGTTAAGAACGCAACGCTCATGTGGCCTATCCGAATTGCCGCGGCTGGCAAGACGGTCACGCCCGGCGGTGCTGTGGAGATTTGTCAGATTCTGGGCAGAGAGGAAACACTCAGACGAATGAGAGCGGGGATTGGAAAGCTCTCATAAAGGGAAAGGAGACTTGAGATGAAAAAGACAATTATTTTGATGCTAACAGTCTGCATGCTGCTCACTTGCTTTGCCGCGTGCAAGAAGGACAACACCACATCAGGAAGCGACATACCCGACGAGCCCAGCACCAGTCCAACATCCGTCACTCCGGATGTGTCAGTGCCTATAGAGGAGGAAAATGACCTGACCCGGCAGGATGCCATAAAGTACGGCGAGGAAAAGGAATTTACCCTGAATATCGAGGGCACGGAAGAAACAGTAACCATGACGGAAGTGACCATTCCTCGCATTTTGAGTTCTGACGTCAATCTGAAGATGTATATTGACCTTGAGCGTTATGATATTTACTTCTTCGAGGGGGAAGTAAATATCGTTCCGGAGGACACACTTGGCGGAGATCCGCTGGCAAGCATCCACATTTTCGCGACACCGGAGAAGCAGACCTATGAGGGGCTGGAATCTTTTGAAGGAGTTGTGCCTTTTGAGGAGTTTCTTTTAAGCTCGAGTGGTTGGTTCGGAAACAGAATTTATGAGATGGTTCTGGACGATGCTTATGTGTACATCTCAGCGAACGCAATCGAAGAAGCCGTCGAAGGTCACGGAGCAAGGCTGGATTTGATGCTTCGCACAATAACACAGTAAATTTTTGGCAAATTAACACACCCCTTTTTGTGGCACAATATCCACAAAAGGGGTGTGTTTTTATGAAGAAAAAAACTGCGGTAACAGCAATATCGGTTTTATCTGTGTTTCTGGCTATAGCAATAGCCGTTGCCGGTGTATCAATCGCAAGGTCAAACAAGAATGAAGAATACATGGCAGCAAACTACCGGCATGCGTTTGCGGAGCTTGTCACCGGCGTTTCCGAGATGGACAACGCCCTGCAAAAGAGCCTGCTTGTAACCTCGCCCTCAATGGCGGGAGCGGTGTGCACGGAGGTTTTTGCCAAGTCACAGACAGCCGGTATGGCTCTGGGAGCTCTGCCGTTTTCCTATGCGGAGCTTGAAAAAACAGTTAGCTTTATCAATACCGTAGGCGACTTTGCATTCTCGATGTCTCAAAAGGCCGGGCGGGGAGACGAGTTTACTCAGGAGGATAAGGATGCGCTGAAATCTTTATCTGAAACTGCCTCGAACCTTGCGATGACCCTAAAGGGCATACAGGACGGGATGGGCAGCGCGACGGTCAGCATCAAGGAATATGCCAGCTCTCTCAGCGCCCTTGACGAGCAGGAGGGAGAGTTTATCCCCCAAACTCTGGCTGACAACGTCAAAGTGTCTGAGCAGGAGTTCCCCGAGCTGCCGTCACTGATCTATGACGGGCCATTCTCTGAGCATCTTAAGACCTCCTCTCCAAAATTTCTTGAGGGCAGGGAAGAGGTGGATGAAATTCAGGGCAGACGCGCCGCTGCCAGCTTTATAGGTGCCCGCTTCGAGCGTGTCTATCCAACAGCGGAGCAGGAGGGGCTTCTGCCTGCATATTGCTACGCAGCGGATGTGAGCGGCAATCAGATGAATGTTTGGGTGAGCAAAACAGGCGGCATCGTCTTCGGCGCAATGAACTCCAGAGCGGTCACAAGCACGCAGCTCTCCGCCAAGGAAGCTCTGGATGCCGCGAAGAAAATGCTGGAGCGCTGGGGTTACGGGAACATGAAGGAAAGCTACTACCTCATCAGCAACAACGTAATGACCGCGAACTTTGCCTATGAGCAGGACGGCGTTATATGCTACCCCGATCTCATCAAGGTGGGCATTGCCATGGACAACGGCTCTCTGCAAACCTTTGAAGCGAGCGGATATATTTCCTCCCACTATGAGCGCGAAATCCCCGAGCCGGGAATAGCAGTTGAGCAGGCGCGGGAAAAAGTGCCGGCTGAGCTGAAAATTACCGAGGAAAACAAAACCATCATACCCAGCCCGGGCAAATATGAGGTGTTTTGTTATGAATTCAAGTGCGAGCAGGAGGACGGCAGAAAATTCATCATATATGTAAATGCCGTTACGGGCGAGCAGGAGAAAATTCTGATTATTTTAGAGGACGACAACGGTACACTGACGATATAAGATAGTGAAATAACAAGTCCCTCGGCAGCTTGCCGAGGGACTTGCGCCTTTAGATGTTCATTACCAAGGCAGAAAAAATATATGTGCAAACTGCCCATTATTATAGGTGGTATTTTGTGTTATTTTACAAAATAAAATTAATTTCAAATTTTGCGTGACAAATTGGGCTAGAAATTTGTCTTTGTCATTGAGGGGGTGATTCCGATGTGGCAGATTAAGTAGATGGTAAGGTTTATTAATCAGAAAAAACAATACAAATAAAGAAAGAGGTATGATACAATGAAAAAAACAATATCAATCGTCCTTGTACTTTATGAACAGGGGTTAAACTTCAAAAGTTGGACTCCGATTAGTTATACTCAGACTATTAGCAGTAACAGGGCATATTTTTTTGTGGCTGTGCTTGGAACTCTTCATGTGTCCTATTTAGAGCCTAGAACCGGTTTCGAAGTATCCTCCCGAACTGATCATTCATTTGGGTTCGGGCTCCAAATAGATGCCGCGTGATGATATGTTATATAGTTTTATTGTGTCGATTGGGCATATTCAGCTGCTCCTTGAAGTTGTTATTGAGATTCTGCTGATTTTTCTACTTATTAAACTCATAAAGAAAAAGCCATGAAAAAGAAAATTGAAATCATTTTTTTAATTATTGCGATTGCCCTATTAATTGCAAACATATTGGCGTTTTTAGGCGTGTTACCAAATAGGGAAGGCAACGCTTTTGGACTTGTTGCGGCAATAATAATGATAGTTGTGTCAATTATGAGGTTAAACAATCTTTCAAGTAGGTAGATAGTAGTTGTGATTGCTTCACCGGGCCGATACAATATATCTATCTTGCCAAGATATACTCCAACTAATAGCGTACATATCGAAGCTACCCCTACGGGTATAAACAATTGGGTTAGGGGAGAAGCAAAGTGTACCATCAATAGAGGATCATCTTCCTGGCAATTCATTGTAAAGTGTATAGAATATAGTGGCTAGGCCAATTGCTAAACTTACTATGTTTGGAGGACATATATGCTGTCATTTCTTAATCGAAAAGAGATTCGCGTTACAAGAAGCGCACAGGAACAATATGAGATTTGTTCGAAATTGGAGTGCGCAGGCATATCTACCAGTGTCAAAACCAATAGTATGACAAATCCCGGAAGGCATCATGGTGTTCCGGGCATTAATTCTGACTATGCTTACAGTTATAGAATATATGTACATAGAAAGGAATATGAACGAGCCTGTTATATCCTCCGAAGCTAACAAATTCAGGCTTTACTACCAGACACAATTTCTCTTTTCTCGGTTAAAAAACGGTCCTGTTTTTTGATATGACACTGGCTATTTAATATTTACGCACACCAGCCGGCAGATATTCTCTGCCGGCTGGTGCTCTTTTTATTACGTTTTACAGTAGCTTCAGAATACTTTCCTTCGGAACTGCGCCGACGGATTTTGACTTTACCTGTCCGTTCTGGAAAACAAGCACTGTGGGGATGCTCATAACGCCGTACTGCTGCGCCAGCTCTGGCTGCTCGTCAACATTGATTTTGCCCACGAGAATGTCACCGCGCTCCTCGGAAACCTCGTCGATGATAGGCGAGAGCATGCGGCAGGGGCCGCACCAGGAGGCCCAAAAATCCAGAAGAACCGGCTTCTGGGAATTGAGTACCTCAGATTCGAAATTGTCTTTTGTAATAGTGATAACCGCCATTGTGTTTTCCTCCTTAGTGTTGTGGTATATTTTTACACACGATAAAGTATGCGTCCGTATGAGGGATAGGGCCAGCAGCTTTTACTGCAGAGTGTTTCGAGCCGGTCGGTAACGACCCTCAAATCACTCATCCTTTTGGCTACGGTCTTGTCGCAATAATCAGCCGCTTCCGCCAGGCTCTTCCCGGGTAGGCGAATTGCAACAGCCGCATTTTCAAGTGAGGTCAAACGCTCTCCCAATTTTTCAGTAAGACCGCTGATGGTTTCCAAAAGCGCGGTTTCCGTGTTGCAGTTGAGAGAGCCTGAAACAGCACGTTTTGAAATAATTGCGTCTGCAAGCTGCTTCTGGAATCCGATAACGGCCGGGAGAATGTCGCAACGGATCATCTCAGCCATAACGCTTGCCTCTATGCGGATCTGCTTGCAGTAGTTTTCAAGCAGAATGTCGCGGCGTGCGCGCAGCTCGGCCTCGGAATATACCCCGTGCCGCTCGAAGAGCAGAATGTTCTTTTCATCGGTCAGATGGGGCAGGCAGTCAGCAGTGGAAGGATAGTTGGAAAGGCCGCGGCGCTCCGCCTCGATCGTCCAGATCTCATCATATCCGTTGCCGTCAAAAATTATGCGCTTGTGCTTGCTGATCGTTTCGCGGATAAGCTCGTTAAGTGTGGCGGTAAAGTCATCTGCGGTTTCCAGCACATCAGCAAAGCGCCGGAAGGATTCTGCAACGATTGTGTTAATAACGGTGGTTGATGAAGATGCCGAGGAATTTGACCCTAGCATGCGGAACTCGAACTTGTTGCCTGTAAAGGCGAAGGGAGAAGTCCGGTTGCGGTCGGTGTTGTCCTTCGGCAATATCGGCAGCGCGTCAACGCCGATGGTCAGGCCCTGTTGCTCGACTCTGTCGTAAGCCTTGCCGGATGCAATCGCATTCAGAATATCCTCAAGTTCATTGCCCAGATAAACGGAAATAATAGCGGGAGGGGCTTCATTTCCCCCGAGTCGGTGGTCGTTGCCCGCAGACGCGACGGAGATGCGCAGCAGATCCTGATACTCATCCACCGCTGCGATTACGGCGCAGAGAATCAGCAAAAACTGGGCGTTTTCCTCCGGGGTGTCCCCCGGTTCAAGGAGGTTTACTCCGCTTGTAGTGGAAAGTGACCAGTTGTTGTGCTTGCCGCTGCCGTTAATGCCCGCAAAGGGCTTTTCGTGGAGAAGGCAGGTCAGGTCATGCCGCTTTGCCACTTTTCGCATGATTTCCATAGTAAGCTGGTTGTGGTCAACGGCGGTATTCGAGTTCGTAAATATGGGGGCAAGCTCGTGCTGAGCGGGGGCGGCCTCGTTGTGCTCTGTTTTTGCCAGAACACCGAGCTTCCATAGCTCTTCGTTGAGCTCCTTCATGAAGGCCGAAACACGTATTTTTATAGAACCGAAATAGTAATCGTCAAGCTCCTGCCCTTTTGGAGGGCGGGCTCCGAAAAGCGTGCGGCCTGTGTATACAAGGTCCTTGCGGTCGTTATATGTGTTGCGGTCTATGAGAAAGTACTCCTGCTCAAGGCCGCTGGTGGCGTAAACTCTGTCGGTGCTGTTGCCGAAAAGGCGCAGGATTCGGGTTGCCTGGGTATTTATCACATCCATTGAACGCAGCAGAGGAGTCTTGGTGTCAAGCGCCTCGCCGCCGAAAGAGCAGAAGGCTGTTGGAATACACAGTACATTGTCCTTTATAAAAGCGTATGAGGTCGGGTCCCAGGCTGTGTATCCGCGCGCCTCGAAGGTGGCGCGCAGTCCGCCGGAGGGAAAGCTGGAGGCATCAGGCTCACCCTTGATGAGGTTCTTGCCGGAGAACTCCATTACAACGCCGCCGCCCTCGGTGGGAGTAATAAAGCTGTCGTGCTTTTCGGCAGTGACACCCGTAAGCGGGTGGAACCAGTGTGTGAAGTGGGTAACGCCCTTTCCCGTAGCCCAGTCCTTCATGGCGTTGGCAACGGCGTTTGCCGTGTCCAAATCCATGCGCTCACCCTTTTCCATGGTGTTTTTCAGAGCCGTATATGCGTTGCCGGGCAGACGCTCTCTCATAACAGCATCGTTGAAAACCATGCTGCCGAACAGTTCAGGTAAATTTTTTATCATGTTTCTCCTCCTTGGGGGCTAAGGTGCTCAGATTACAACGGGGCCTTTTTAATTCTGCCAAAACTCCGGGGATAGTCCGTCGGTGTGGGCTTTATTTTTTTTATCATCACCGCGCTGCGTGTGATGTCAGTACCCGGAATTTTGTAGGTTTTTATCCGTGCCTTGCCGCCACCCAGAATAAAAATGGCGTTTGCAGCCTCTCTGAGCTCATCAGAGCAGTCCGGACCCTTCATAGCAATGAATGTACCGCCGACGTGAACGAAGGGCAGACACAGCTCGCAGAGAATGTTTAGTCTTGCAACCGCCCGGGAAACAGCTATGTCGAAGCTGCCGCCGATATCCGGGGCTATGTCCTCGGCGCGGGTTTTGATGCAGCGCACGCCGCTTATTCCGGCAAGCGAACACACTTCCTCAAGGAAAGTGATGCGTTTTTGATTGCCGTCAAGCAGAGTCAGAGAAATATCAGGCTGCGCTATCTTCAAAGGCAGTCCCGGAAAGCCCGCCCCCGTGCCTATGTCAACGACGGAAGCTCCGGAAAAGTCGAAAAGACTGAGCAGGGCGGCGCAGTCAAGAAAATGCAGCCGTGCTGAATCCTCCGCGCCGGTGATGGCTGTGAGGTTCATAACGGTGTTGCGCTGCGTCAGGTAGTCGTAGTATTGCTGAAACTGAACAAGGGCATCTTCCGAAATGCTCAATCCCAGCTCCTCAAAGCCCTGTGTTAGTATTTCGCGCATAATTTCCTCCGTGGCGGCTTGGTATTCTCAAAAAAGAGAACAGGGCATACCAACTGGTACGCCCTGTAATGTTATCACATTATTTTTTATAAGTCTACATTTTGTATGCACTAAGCATAGAAATCATGCTCGCCAATGCTTGCAACAAACACTCTGGTTCTGGCGAACCAGGAGGTGGCGCCTATGACCGGGTTAACAAAATACAGGGAGTCACCAACAATATTGTAGCCCTCAAGGCAAATCTTTGCCGCAACAACAGAGTCAGCATTCGGGTCTTTGTAGATGGTGCCGTTAGTGGTGACACTAAACTGAACGCCGTATTTATTATCGAAGATTACATCATGGATCGTGTTCGGACAGGTCGGGTCGGCGACGCGGTTCAGAACAACGTTACCAACGCCGATTTTGCCGTCCATCGGCTGATTGCCTGATTCGGAATAGATGATGCGGGAGAGCCAGTAGAGGTCGTCCTCATTGTAAAACTCATCACCTGAGAGTATGTAGCTGATGTTATCGGTGCCGAGGGAAATAGACGAGGTCTCGCTGTCCCAGAGGATTTCCGCGTTGAAAACACGGGCAAGCTCGCGGATCGGAACGATGACGGAGCCATTATAGTTGATTGCGGCTGCCGGTATGTACAGGCAGCGGCCGTTCGCTGTCATGTACTGGTTTCCGACGGTTACGGAAAGCGAAAGACCCTCGGCGGTGACTGTAGCGGTATTGGTTTGAGGATCCCAGGCTATGTCCATCTCAATTTCACGGTCTACAGCATTGGTAAACGCACGCAGCGGGGTGTAGGTGGTTTCACCGATCTTAATGCCTTCGGAAACACGGATACCGTTTTTGTAGACAGGGATGATTTCAACATTGTTTAAATCAACCTCCTGCACAGCAAAGGTATATCCGCTCAAAACGAGTGAAAGCAGACAGACAACACATAATATTAGAATTGTCAGTTTGTTTTTTGTCATAGAACACCTTTTTGCGGCGGCAAAACATTGACGCCGGAATTGCAGTTACACAGCGGTTACAAATTACTGCAAGCTAATTATATTAGTTTTTATGCTCAGTTTTCAATAGCAAAACCGTACAAATTGACAGAGGCAAAATGAGGGAAAATTGACATTTATACAATATATTGTGTTCATAACTTCTGCGGCAACCTAAATATAGCAAGATAATGTGTGTACAAGTCTCCAAAAGGCGAAGTCAGAATCAGTGGGAAAAAGCAGAATCTAATGGAAAAATGCAGTATGGTTGCAGATAATAATTCATTATGTTAATCAAATCGGTTTGTTTTCAGGTTTTTTCCCCCACTTGTGAGACCGCTCAAAGGCAATGTGAAGCATAAAAAGCATAGAATTAATGTTCCCGGACGGGCATATTCTTTAGAGATACTTTGTCTGAGTAAAAATCGCTTTCCTGGGCAGGGCGCGAATTATATTGCTCTGGCTTGAACCAAGAGAAAAGCGAGGTGATGTGCTTGAATCTGAAAAAAGTGGTGAGCGTTGCGCTGCTGTTTGCGTTCGGCGCCGGAACAGTGGCGTTGGTAAAAAACCATGAGGAGCTTAAGGGCTGGATTGAGAATCTTGTGGATGGGGAGAAAATAATCTCGGCCGGTCTTGGAATGCAGCTTGGAGATTACGGCAGCGCTTCTCAAGGGGAAGCCGCTTTGCCAGAAAACCCCGATGTACCGGAGAGCTTTCCTCCGTTCCCGTCTGATATTGAGATACCGGAGCAGACTCCGGCACCCGAAAAGAAAGAGGTTATTCTTCCTACAACCATTGAGGGGGGAATGGTGGTCAGGAACAATACCGACTATATAATCGATCTGCCTGCGCTGATAATCGAGGGGCCGCCTCAAAAGCTCGCAAGTGAAGGGGTGCAGATACTGATTATCCACACACATGGCAGCGAAGCCTATACTCTAGGGAAAAATGATACATATACCCTTTCGGATAACTACAGGACTGAGGACAAGAACTATAATGTGATACGCGTGGGGGATGAGCTGGCATCATTGTATGAGAGTTACGGGCTGAATGTAATACATGACCGTGAGATTTACGACTACCCAAGCTATGCCGGCAGCTATTCCAGAAGCGGTCAGGCAATAGAAAAATATTTGAAAGAGCATCCGGAAATATCAATCGTCATTGACCTGCACCGCGACGCAATCGGCAGCGACGGGGTGGTGTACAAGACAGTTGCGGAGGCCAACGGTATACCCTGCTCACAGGTAATGCTTCTTATCGGTACGGACGGAAACGGACTAGAGCACCGCTCATGGCTGGACAATATGAAGCTTGCGCTGTATCTGCAGTCTGCTGCGGTGAATAAGTATCCCACTCTCACTAGGCCGATAGCCATAAAAAAAGAACGCTACAATCAACACCTGACAAGGGGTTCGTTTATTCTGGAGGTAGGAAGCAATGGGAATACTCTGGACGAGGCAATTCAGGCAATAAGGCTCTTTGCCGACGCAACAGCGCCCGCACTGCTGGACTTGGTTACGCAACCGGAATGATACTGCACGAATTTACAAAATTATACATTTAAATTAAATAACAAAATATATTCCGCCCCCGCAGATTAAGAATAATTTGCGGGGGCGAAGTCGATACTTATAATACTATCAATTTTTTTGGAGGAATGATTATGAACATCGGCGATATTATGACAGGAAATGTTATTTCTATCAGCGAGGACGAGCCGGTAAGTGCCGCTGCAAAGCTGTTGAAGCGCAACAACATAGGCTCTGTTCCCGTGCACGACAGCCGGGGAAAACTAAAGGGGATCGTAACAGACAGGGATATAGTTTTGCGCTGTATTGCGTCTGATGAGGATCCCGCGGAGGTCAGAGTCAGCGAGATCATGTCGCGAAACCTTGTTACGGTCGATCTTGCCGATGATGCTGAAAAAGCGGCCGAACGCATGGCAAAAAACCGCGTACGCCGTCTTCCTGTGACGGAAAGCGGAATTCTGGTGGGCATTGTTGCCTTGGCGGACATTGCCAAAAATAACGACTACAAAACAGAAGCGGCTAAGGCGCTCAGCGAAATATCCGCTAATTTCAAACGGGCCTAGGCTAATATGCCGCACCAGCGGCGAGCAGCAGCATGGGCGCAACATCACGATAAATCGAGTCCAAATCAGTTATCGGAAGCGGGTTTTCTCCCAGCCCCATTTCAATGGTAAAACCCGGGCGGTCAAATTTGTCGATGAACCAGTCTTTATAGCCTGCGTTGTCGCTATAAGACGGGACCGAGGCGAGCTCGTACCCGCTGACATCTGCCATTTGCTGCACAAGAGGAAAGGTTCCCGGCGGATAGTAGCCCTGATACATGTAAAAAATCACCTCTCCCTGACTGTGAAGGGCAATGATAAGGTCCGGATCAAGAATATTCGTAAGTCCCGCAAGAGTGCTGGATTCAGAAGCCTCAAAGGGATATTCGCCGACATAATCTCTCGGCGCCGGGGAGGTGAAGCCAGCGGCGAATTTCAGTTCCCGTGCCTTTTCCCAGCCGGCCGGATATTGCAGATTTAAATCCACACCCT
Source organism: Oscillospiraceae bacterium (assembly GCA_031552685.1). Classification (GTDB taxonomy): domain Bacteria; phylum Bacillota; class Clostridia; order Oscillospirales; family Oscillospiraceae; genus UBA2658. The sequence goes on along the minus strand of JAVBMI010000012.1, from coordinate 10,713 downwards.
GTATATTCGCCTTCCAGCCGTCGGGAAAAGGGATTTCCGGGTAGTCAAGTGCAATCTGTACGGCGTGTTCATAAGAAGGCCCGGGAGGGATCGTGCCCACAACCAGGTCAACCGCATCGGGATTTACAAGCGGAACAAAGCTGAGGCTGTTGTCAGCAAGGAGATATTGCCAGTCTTGCCTCATGGTAAATTCTTCTAAAAAACGCATCAAGACCAGCGATGTGAGCCATTCATTGGCGTGATGGGCAGCGGTGAAGAGGACCTTTCTGCTTCCGCTGCCCAAACCGGCTACCAGAAGCGGCTTTTTCATATCGCTCAGACCATATTCAACCAGACTCATATTGGGAGTGTTAGCCAAAAGTCTTACGAGTCTGTCATATATTTCGCGCGAGCCATAAAAACTGGGAATAGTATAAGCGTTCATTTTATCACCCCTAAATTTTATGAAAAAACAAAATAAGAATCAAAAATACACATGCTAAAAAAACGGGAAAGCAACACTTCCCAAAGCTCTTCAAAGCCTTGCAGGACGCAGCTTTTGACGAAAAAGGAAACAGAGCAATATTTTGTTACGCAAAAAAAATTGTATTTCCGGTTTCCGCGAACATACTGTTATCACGGTCCGAGTAAAATAATTTGAATTTGGAAAATATGGAGATTTCCGGCTCAATTATTTCGCTTTGATCTTCTAAAAACAAATGCGGGGGAAGTCGGATGAAAATGAGAAATAGAGAGAAAAACACAGGCAAATTCAGAATTTTTCTTGCGGCGATTATCATTATAAGCGCCATAGCCGTGCCGGGTGCAAGCGCCGAGGCGGCTGGAGAAAAAATGCTGGTTCCCATGGGAAACACCATGGGCATTCAGATGTATACGGACGGGGTCATGGTAGTTGGCCTTTCCACAACAGAAAACGGCGAGGCACCGTCACCGGCGGCGCAGGCGGGAGTTTTGCCCGGTGACCTGATTATCGGACTTGGGGCGGACAAGATAAGCAGTGCGGAGGATTTTCGAAAAGCGGCGGAAAAGATTGACGGGGATACGGTGTCGATCACTGTAAAGCGCGGAAACGAGACGCTTCAGTTTAATCTTGCGCTCAATCCCGAAACAAATGCGCCTGAAATGGGCATATGGCTGCGTGACTTCATTTCAGGAATCGGTACAATGACATTTTATGATCCGGAAACAGGAAAATATGGCGGTTTGGGTCATAGTATCAATGATGTTGATTCCGGCGCACTTCTTCCCTTGGGCAGGGGAGACATTCTGAAGTCAAGTGTTTCCGGCATTGTAAGGGGCAGCGCCGGAGCGCCCGGAGAGTTATGCGGCACATTTGATCCCAATGGTATTTGCGGAAATATCATGAAGAATACCAGTTGCGGGATTTTTGGTGAACTAAAAACAGGAGTGCCAAGCTCTGACAAGGCAATACCGATGGGTAGTGAAAATGACATCACTCTTGGCAAGGCAAAAATATATGCAAATATCAGAGGCACTGATATAAAAGAATACGAGATAGAGGTCGTGCGCGTATACCGCAACGATCTGTCGGGCAGAAGCATGATGATAAAGGTGACGGACTCCGAGCTGCTTGAAATGACCGGAGGAATTGTTCAGGGTATGAGCGGCAGCCCCATAATTCAAAACGGGAAACTCATCGGGGCGGTCACCCACGTTATGATAAATGACCCGACCAGCGGCTTTGGAGTTTCGGCAGAAAAAATGATAGAGTATTGTGAATTGGATGCGGTTTCCTAGTTACTAATACAAAAAAACTGCAAATATAACTAAATTATGTGTTTTTCTCGTAAAAGTCGAATAATGGCGATGAAAAGCTGCGGATTTACTGCAGCTTTTTGTTGCGCACTGTGAAATAATATGTTAAGTTGAATTTGCTTGACGGTGTGTGTACGAAAGAAAGAAAGTGCTGCCGTAATAAATTTGCGGAGGAATTCTTATGGGGACTAAGGCGAGGGTTTTAATTGCAGATTCCGGAGAGGATTTTTGTTTTCTTATGGCGGACACAATTTCCGCTGAGGAGGACATGACCGTTGTTGGTACTGCCGGAGACGGAATCGAGGCGCTACAGCTTGTATCGGAGAAACATCCAGATGTCGTGGTTTTGGATCTCGTTCTTGCTAAGCTAGACGGACTGGGTGTATTGCAGAAGATATCGCAGTTTCAGCCAACACCAGCTGTTATTGTTGTTTCAAGTTTTTTTAATGAGCACGTCGTTCAGGAGGCCGCGGATCTGGGGGCATATTACTTTATGCCGAAACCCTGTGATGTGCCAGCGCTTTTGAGCAGAGTGCGCCAGGTTACCACTTCAGGCAGGCCCTCTGTTTCGAGACAGGGTGTGGCGATGTTTCGTCCGGAGCCGAACCTTGAATCTGTGGTTACCGATGTTCTACATGAAATTGGCGTTCCGGCACATATCAAAGGCTATCAATATCTGCGTGAGGCCATTATCATGACCATAAACGATATGGATGCCATCAACTCGGTCACAAAAATCCTTTATCCGGAAGTAGCAAAAAAATTCGACACCACGCCTTCCAGAGTCGAGCGGGCGATCCGTCATGCTATAGAGGTCGCATGGGACAGAGGCGACATTGAAACTCTCCAGAAGTTCTTCGGATATACCGTTTCCAATGTCAAGGGAAAACCCACAAACAGTGAGTTTATTGCGATGATAGCGGACTGCCTCAGCCTTAGAAGAAAGGTTGCGGAAAGATAAATAGAAAAAACAGGGCGGCGCCGGGAGTTTTCCCAGGCGCCCTGTTTTTTAGGAAATTGTAATTGTGTTGCCTGACAATTATTGTCGTAAAATGTAGAAAACTGATGACATTTTTTTTCAAGTGTAGTACTATAAAGTGTAAGGGCCGTGAGGACAAGCACATATATATCAATATGACAGCTTATTGATTAACGGCACAAATTATAGTATTGGGGATGATTACATTGAGACGCATTTTCATTGTAAATCCTGTTGCAGGACCGAAGAACAGTGTCGCGGCAGTGGAGGCCGCAATTAATTCGGTAAAATCAAATGAGGAGATTGAAGTTTATAAAACAAACAGTCCGGGCGATGCCACAAAATATGTGCGGAGCCTCTGTGCCGGTTCAGACGAGCAGCTGCGCTTCTACGCCTGCGGCGGAGACGGAACCCTTTTGGAGGTAGTCAACGGAGCAGCGGATTATCCAAACGCTGCTGTCGGCTGCTTTCCCTGCGGGAGCGGAAACGATTTTGTAAAATGCTATGGCGGGACAAACGGATTTTTAAATATTGACGATCAGCTTGCGGGGACGGAGCAGGAGATCGACCTGATTTCCGTCGATGGGAGATATTGTGTCAACGTGTGCAATTTCGGTTTTGACGCAGCGGTAGCAACAACGATGCAGAATGTCAAAAACAAGCTGTTTTTCAAGGGGAAGATGGCATATTTTGCGGGAATTGCCAAGGCCTTTGTTAAGGATATGCGCACACGGTGCAGCATTGTTGCGGACGGTGAGCTAATTTCCGACGGCGATATGCTGCTGTGTACGGTGGCAAACGGACAGTACGTCGGCAGCTCCTTCCGCTGTGCGCCGCGTGCGCTGCTGGACGACGGCGAGCTGGAACTCTGTCTTGTCAAACCCATTTCGCGTCCGCGGTTTGTCAGCCTTATCGGCGCTTATACCAAGGGAGAACACCTTGACGATGAGCGTTTTCGGGACATAATAGTCTACAGGCGCTGCAAAAGGGTCGAAGTTACAGCCTATGCAGACGCAATGCCGTACTCGCTTGACGGTGAAATTGAAAACCGCAAGAGCTTCGTTATAGAAGCGATTGCCAGAAAACTTCGGTTTATCGTCCCGAGGGGCCTGACAGGGCCCGGGGAAGCGGCAATTAATGCCAATGAGCTTTCAATGGCAAAATAGCAGAAAGCAATATTTTTCGGAGGAAGCAAATGTCTAATTCTTTACAGCTCGTTGATGAGTTTTTCCGCAGGATAAACGCTCATCCTGACCAGGTAGATATGGAGGCCGTATCAAGAAGCTATATTTCTGAAATGGAACGTGGGCTAAGTGGCGAAGCCTCGTCCTTGCCGATGATTCCCACCTACCTCTCGGTTGAGGGAAATCCCGAAAATGATGTGTCCGTTATCGCGATTGACGCTGGCGGCACAAATCTTCGTGTGGGCTTGGTCAACTTTAATAACGGAAAGCCGGTTTCAGGGGCAATGGAAAAAAGCCATATGCCCGGCAGCCGCGGAGAAGTGTCAAAGGATGAGTTTTTTTCCGAAATTGCGGATAGAATTCTGCCGCTGACAGCACATTCGGACATCGTTGGCTTCTGCTTTTCATATCCTGCTGAGATATTCGACTCTCTTGACGGGAGAATTATCCTGCTCACAAAAGAGGTCAGAGTACGTGATTCTGCCGGCGTTGCCATTGGCGAGGCTCTGAAGGAAAAGCTCCGCGAGCGCGGTGTAACAAAGGATTTGAAGTTTGTTATTCTCAACGACACAGCCGCCACTCTGATGGGCGGCATAGCAAACCTTGACATTTCAGACTCTGACGGTTTGCTGGGGCTGATTCTCGGCACAGGCTTTAACTGCTGTTATGCCGAGCGCGGCGAAAAGATAGGAAAGATTTCCAATAAAAAAGATATGGTTATCAACTGCGAGTCGGGAAATTTCGGAGGCGCGCCATATGGAGCGGCTGATGATTTACTGGATAAAAACTCCGATAACCCCGGGATTGGCCGTTTTGAAAAAATGATCAGCGGTGTTTACATGGGTGAGCTTATTTCCGTTACGGCGCGTCTTGCTGCGAGAGAGGGCTTGCTCTCCGCAGATTTTGCGGGGGAGGACATTCGTTTTACAACGCCGGAGTATGACGCTTTTCTGCGCGGGGATAGTAACGGGATTCGCGCTCTTTGTACGGGAAGCGATGCTGAAATCCTGACCGCGATTATCGATACATGCTTTGAGCGCGCGTCTAAGCTGGTGTGTGCGGTTATCGCCGCCATCTGCCTGCACTGCGACGGCGGGAAAACCGCCCTGCATCCTTTCACAGTCGTAGCAGAAGGCTCAATGTTCCACAGCTCCCTGCTGTTTCGCAAAAAGCTTGACAAGCATATGGCAGGCCACATCAGAGCAGGGCTTGGCAGGTTTGTCGATATTCGCCATGCGGAAAATGCTACAATGTCTGGAACAGCTCTGGCGGCGCTTATCAACTGAAGCCCAAAAATATTTACTTATCAGGCGCTGTGTGATAGAATAACTGCTGCATGATTTTTCATGCAAATGCAAGGCCTGTTTAGCAGGCAGTATAAGGACGACCGTTTATGCTTGAAAAGCTGAGAGAAATTGAAGAAAAATACAGTGAGCTGGAAAACAGGATGGCACAGCCGGAGGTCTACTCCGATCCCGCTGCCTACGCAAAACTTGCCAAGGAGCAAAAGGATCTGAGCGCTGTTGTTGATGCCTACCGCAAGTTCAGAAAACTTGAGGACACTGCTACCGAAGCCCGCGAGCTGCTGGACGCGGGGGTGGACGATCCTGAATTCAAGGAAATGCTCCGCGAGGAGCTTGAAGACGCAAAAGAAAAAATGGAGTCTGCCGAGCAGGAGCTGAAAATCCTCCTGCTGCCCTCAGACCCGAACGACGACAAGAACGTTATTCTCGAGATTAGAGGAGGCGCAGGCGGCGAAGAAGCTGCGCTTTTTGCCAACAGTCTTTTTAGAATGTACTCCATGTACGCCGAGTCGAAGCGCTGGAAAACCGAGATCGCCAACGTCAACGAAACAGAAATCGGCGGCATAAAGGAAGTCAGCTTTATCATCGAAGGGGCGGGGGCATACTCTCGTCTGAAGTTTGAAAGCGGCGTACATCGCGTTCAGCGCGTGCCTGACACTGAGTCCTCCGGTCGCATACACACCAGCACGGTCACTGTTGCAGTTTTGCCGGAGATGGATGAGGTGGATTTTGAGATTAACCCCTCCGACCTGCAAATTGACACTTTCCGCGCCAGCGGCGCGGGCGGTCAGCATGTTAATAAAACCGAGAGCGCCATCCGCATCACGCATCTTCCCACAGGTACTGTCGTTGAGTGTCAGGACGAGCGCAGTCAGCACAAAAACCGCGAAAGAGCCATGAAAATCCTCGCCTCCCGCCTTTATGAGGAAGAGCAGCGCCGTCAGAACGCGGCCCTTGCCGCGGAGCGCAAGAGTCAGGTCGGTACAGGTGACCGCTCCGAGCGTATCCGCACTTACAACTTCCCGCAGGGGCGCGTAACCGACCACAGAATCGGATTGACACTGTACAAAATCGACCAGATTATGAATGGTGATCTGGACGAGCTGATAGATGCAATAGTCACCTTTGACCAGACAGAGCGTATGAAAGCTTCCGCCGGAGAGTAACACCTTGAAAGCGGCCTTTGAGGTGGTTTTATGAACACCAGAATCATCACGGAAGATATAACTGCCGCGGCCGAAATAATTAAAGGCGGCGGCATTGTTGCCGTGCCCACAGAAACAGTTTACGGCCTCGCCGCGAACGGGCTGGACGGCGCCGCAGTTGAGCGGATTTTCAAAGTAAAGGGCAGACCGGAAACAAAACCCATGAGTCTTATGGTCGCAGGAATCGACGCGATAGATGAGCTGTGCGCAGATGTGCCGAAGGCGGCCTATGATCTGGCGCAGAGCTATTGGCCGGGTCCTCTGACAGTCGTATTAAAGGCCAAGCCCGGAATTCCTGCAATCGTCCGCGCGGGCGGGGAAACGATTGGTCTGCGATGCCCTAATCATCCGCAGACCCTTGCTTTGCTGAAGCTGGCGGGTCTGCCGCTTGCCGCGCCGTCAGCGAATCCTTCGGGAAAAACAAGTCCGACAACAGTAAAATCGGTTATGGAGTACTTTTCAGGACAAATTGAGGGAATAATAGATGGCGGAGACTGCGAGATAGGTTTGGAGTCCACCGTCTTGGATATGTCAAAAACGCCCTACACTGTTTTGCGGCAGGGCGCAGTTGCTGAAAGTGAGCTGAATCTGATGCTCATGGCTGGGCTTACCATTATCGGCATCACCGGCGGCACGGGCTGCGGAAAAACCACCGCACTTGAAACAATTCAGCAAATGGGCGGTCTGGTGATCGACTGTGACGCCGTGTATCACGAGCTTCTGCGCGAAAATGCGCAGCTTCGCGAATCGATTGATGAGCGTTTTCCGGGAATCCTCCCCGAGGGGAGCATCGACACAAAGGACCTCGGAAAAATTGTTTTTTCCGATGCTGAGGCGCTGCGCGATTTGAATGCGATTACACACAAATTTGTGGGCATCGAGGTCTCCGACCGCCTGACAAACTGGGCAAAAAACGGCGGTTCTCTGGTGGCAATTGACGCGATCGAGCTGATCGGCAGCGGAATCGCAGATATTTGCAAATCAACTGTGGGGATAATAGCTCCAACTGAAGAGAGAATTAAGCGCCTGATGGAGCGCGAGGACATAACAAAAGAGTATGCGGAGCTTAGAATTAATGCGCAGAGACCGAACGAATACTTCGAAGAAGCTTGCGACTATGCGATAATGAATGACGGCACGATTGATAGCTTTTCGGCAGCATGCAGAGAAGTTTTTACAGAAATAATAAGGAGATAAATAATGGCAAAAGATAAATCAGAAAGAGAAAAGAGGCTGTTTTATCAGCAGAAGAACGGCTATGACATTATTGACGCGGCGGAGCTGAAAAAGTGCGAGTCATACTGCAAAGATTACATGGCATTTCTAAACGACGCCAGAACTGAGCGCGAGTCTGTGCGCCTTGGGATCACACTTGCGGAAAAGAAGGGCTTTGTACCCTATACTGCCGGCATGGAGCTGAAGGCCGGAACCAAGGTCTACTTCTCAAATCGCGGCAAGGCGCTGATGCTCGCGGTTATCGGCAAGAAATCGCTGGCAGAGGGTGCGGTTATCGCTGCGGCTCACGTTGACAGTCCGAGGCTTGATTTGAAGCAGGTTCCTGTTTTTGAGGACGGGGAGCTGTGCTACTTTAAAACGCATTATTACGGCGGAATTAAAAAATATCAGTGGCTTACGATCCCGCTCGAGCTTCACGGCGTTGTTGCGCTTCGGGACGGCACGGTCAAGGAAATCTGCATCGGCCGTGACCCGCAGGAGCCGGTTTTTCAGATAACAGACCTGCTTCCGCATCTGGCAAAAGAGCAGCGCAAAAAGAATTCGGCGGAGTTTGTTCCGGGCGAGAGCCTGAACCTGGTCATAGGCAGCGTCCCCGACAAGGAGGACGTCAAAGAGCGGGTCAAGCTCGCAATTTTGGATGCGCTTAACAAGAAATACGGCATAACTGAGGAAGACTTCCTCTCCGCCGAGATTTCTGCAGTGCCTGCGTTTCCTGTGCGTGAGGTCGGTTTTGACCGCAGTCTGATAGCAGGCTACGGACATGACGACAGAGTTTGCGCCTATGCCGAACTCGCGGCGATTCTGGAGCTGAAAACACCTGACAGAACAGCGGTTTGCATCCTTGCGGACAAGGAGGAAATTGGCTCTGAGGGCGTTTCCGGCATGAAGAGCATGGCCTTTGAGCGGCTGATGGGTGATCTCTGCGATCAGCAGGGAGTGAAGCTCACTGACTGCTTTGCAAACAGCCTGTGCATTTCAGCTGACGTATGTAACGCTTTTGACCCGAACTACCCGGATGTTTCCGAGAAGAAGAACGCGGCAAAAATTAACTACGGCATGGGCCTGTGCAAATTCACAGGTCACGGCGGCAAGTCCGAATCCAATGACGCTTCAGCCGAGCTTGTAGCTCATTTGAGAAAGCTATTTGCCGACAACAAGGTGGTTTGGCAGATGGCGGAGCTGGGCAAGGTCGATCAGGGCGGCGGCGGAACCGTTGCCATGTATATGTCGCAGCGGAATATCGACACCATCGACGCCGGAGTTCCCGTGCTCTCAATGCACTCGCCGTATGAGACCGTTGCAAAGTTTGACTGCTATATGACCTACAAGGGCATCAAGGCGGTTTTCGCTGAAAAATAGCATTGACGAAAATAAAGCACCCCGATTCTGCACATGCTAAGTGGAGAAACGGGGTGTTTTTTTGAACGAAGATGAGAATAAAAGAGACAAGGACGATGGCATCCAGAGCGAAGCAATAAACGAATATGCAACAACCATTACCGGTTCGCGGTACGGCGAGATTCAGTGCCTGACTATTGTCGGGCAGATAGAGGGACATCAGGTGCTGCACGACGGTGTGAAGGCAACCAAATATGAGCACGTTATGCCGATGATCGCCGCGATTGAAGAGAGCAGCGAAATAAAGGCGCTTCTCATCCTGCTAAATACAGTCGGGGGAGACGTTGAGGCCGGTCTGGGTATCGCAGAGCTTATTGCAGGAATGAAGAAGCCAACCGCGTCAATAGTTCTGGGCGGCAGCCATTCAATAGGCGTGCCCCTGTCGGTGGCGGCGAAGCGCAGCTTCATAGCCGCCTCTGCTGCCATGACCATACACCCTGTGCGTATGAACGGGCTTGTCATCGCCGTTCCGCAGTCCTTTCAGTACTTTGAAAGGATGCAGGAGAGGGTGGTCGCTTTCGTTCTGTCGCACTCGAGAATATCAAGGGAAAAATATACGGAATATATGATGCGCACGAGCGAGCTTGCAAATGATGTGGGCAGTATTATAGATGCACAGGAGGCGGTGGATTGCGGTTTGGTGGACTCAATCGGGAATCTATCGGACGCGCTTGATTATCTTCACTCAGAGATAAAAAACGCGGAAGCATAATAATTTCAATTTTTAATTATTTTGCGCTTCCCGCGCAGGGTAACTCATTATTTTTATTACCTGCTACCCGCAGGGGGCAATCCGTTTTAAATTATTTTCGCCTACCAGGCGAGGGCAAAAGAGGGCTTTCTTTTGGAAAGAAATGCCCTCTCTTGACTCTCCTAAAGAAAACTCAGCCTCGCCGTAGGTACGGCAAAACCGTCCGCTCGCTACCTGCGGAGCGTGCCACAGGGCAGGCGACCACTGCGCCACATAATCGCTCGCTTCATTTTGGTGGGGGCGCAACTTGTTGCCCGTCGCTTGCAGTTGCAGCGCTCAGTAGGCATCGGCGCCACTCATCCTTGAATAGCAACATTTTTCAGCATTCTATATTTATATTCGCCTACCCGGCGAGGGCAAAAGAGGGCTTTCTTTTAGAAAAAGAAATACCCTCTCTTGAATGTCCTAAAGAACACTTAACATCGACATTATTGCAAGCAAACCCGTCCGCTCGCTAACTGCGTTCCGTGCCACAGGGCAGATTACCACTGCGCGTCTGAATCGCTCGCTTCGTCGGAATGGACTCCATATTCTTCGCTTCGCTGTAAACAGCAAAGCTCATTCATTTCGTCATTCCTCCTCTTTCGAACAAGACCCACTTCGTTGGGCTCTTGTTCGAGTAAGACAAAAGACTTGTAGCCCATAGCTTAATGCAGCCGCGCTCCGCAGGCAGCGGCGAAGCTGACCGCGGAGCGGCACATGAGGACAGAGCGAAGCGTTCATAAACCCTTTTCTGGGGCTTGAATATACACTGTAAGTGCAACGAAATAAAAAAGAGAATGACCCAGAGCTTGAAATCCATTAAAATAGTGTTTGCAGAACAGCTATGAAAGGATTTCGAAGCAATGAGCCATTATCATCATCTTAGCACAGAAGAGCG
>JAVBMI010000013.1:0-41690 GCA_031552685.1 Oscillospiraceae bacterium | reverse complement strand
AAGCTGGACTGAAATGTTAAAAACAACAGAGGAGCAAAGTTGTTTATGATAGCCATGACCACATTACCTACAAAGCAGGATCTAATGGTTCTGGAATAATTATCTTTCAATACTGATCCCTCGGTTTTCTTCTATTTTCATGCGACGCGGCAAGAGCCCAAAGTATCCACATTACCGGCGCCACAAGGAACAGCCCCAAGCCGAAAAAGTCCTGCACCCAATAGCAGAGAAGTGCTCCGCCGATTGCCAGAAGCAGAGGTTTTTCGAGGCCTGTCCGGGCAGCTTTGAGCGTTGTGATTATCATTGCCGCAAGATATAGGATAAGTGACAAAAGCCCGGTGTCTGTCAGTATTTGCAAATATGCATTGTGGGCGTTATCAACAGAGGAGGTGAGCGTTTTGCCCGTCTCGGCAACAAAGCGGGAAAAGTCGATGTCCAGCCGCAGGCTGATAGTGCCGGGGCCGCCTCCGAGCAGCGGACTCTCATGGAACAGCCGCAGGCACTCCCGCCAAATTTGTATCCGAGACGAACCGAAGCTGTTACGTACATCGCCGTGCATAACTGAATAAAGCTCATTAATTGTGCCGCTTAGCCCCTCGCCCTTGAAGTTTATTATCAGCACTGCGGCAGTTGCTAAAAGCAGCGAGGCGCAGCAGCCGATCAGTACGGCTGTCCGCCGCTTGCTTTTGTGTGAGAACCTTGCCGCGGCAAAGGGCAGAAAAACCAGAACAAAAGCAAGCATAGCGAGCTTTCCGGCGGAAACTGTACACTTTAGCAGACAAAAAACGCATAGAGCGATTACCGGCAGAAGAAACAGGCGTCTTTTCGTGCCGCAAATGACAATAACGGTCAGCAACGGAATCACCAAACACAAATATGCGCAGAAAAGATTTGCATTACCGATTGTGCCGAGGAACTCTCCGGAGTATAATACTCCCATATCCTGATAACTATATTCCCCGGGAAAAAGGTGCAGAGGGTTCAATCCCATGAACTGCAAGACTGCAACAGAGCAGCACAGGAATGCTGATATTGCCAGAGCGTAGGCGTATCCGACCCTTGCCGTGGCATATCGGGAAACGCCCATAAAAATACAAACGCACAGCGCTGTATTTAGCAGTCCGTCGAAGCGGCCCGCACCCAATAGCACTGAATTTCCGAAGGGTGAAATCAGTGCGGAAACGCAGCAAACCGCGAAATATGCGAGAACGCAGATTTCAATAGCAGACAAGCGGCGTCTGTCCACATGACGGTACCTTATGGAAATTGCAATCATTCCGGCAAGCCAAAGCAGGGTAGCGGCAACAAAGAAATACAGCTTCGAGGCGGTTATGTTCCGGTAACCGTCAAATCCGGTGAACAGGGGAAAGACGATTAACATTATATAGATATACATGTCAGTGATTCGCCGTTTCAGGCGCGCGCCGGCAGATGCCATGTTTTCCCCTCCCAGTATAATTTCTACGCCAAAGCTATCTATGTGATTTTACATCAAATCGGCATTTCAGACAATAGGAGAGACCAAAATGTATTTTGACACTCACGCACATTATAATGACGAGGCTTTTGATGCAGACAGGCTTGCGACACTTGAGGCAGTTTATGACGCCGGAGTTGAGCTGATTGTCAACGCAGCAACAGAAGCGGAAAGCTGCCGTGCGTCAATCCAACTGGCGCAGTCTGTTCCGTACGTCTATGCCGCCGTGGGCTGGCATCCGCACGAGGCTAAACTTTTTGACTCACAGTCGCCGCAGCTGATAAGGGACTGGTGCGGACACGAAAAAGTAGTGGCAATCGGAGAAATCGGGCTGGATTATTACTACGACCTGTCCGAACGGGAAGTGCAGCGCAGCGTTTTTGAGCAGCAAATGCAGCTAGCCAGGGAGCTTAAGCTGCCGGTTATTGTCCACAACCGAGAGGCCCATGCTGACTGCCTTGATGTGGTTAAAGCCTTTCCTGACGTGACAGGAGTTTTCCACTGCTATGCGGGAAGCGCCGAAATGGCGCGGCAGCTTCTCGATTTGGGCTGGTATCTGGGCTTCAATGGCGCAATTACCTTCAAAAACGCAAAAAAATCCCCCGAGGTCGTGGCCATGTGTCCTATGGACAGGCTGCTGATCGAAACCGACTGTCCGTATCTCGCGCCTGTGCCGTTTCGAGGAAAGCGCTGCGACTCATCAATGCTGCCCTTGGTTGTCGATTGTATTGCGGAAATCAAAGGGGTAAGCCCCGAGGAAATTGCAAGCCGGACCCTTGAAAACGGGAAGAAGCTGTTTCTAAAATAAAATAGACAAGCGGAACATTTTTGTTATGCCCTCGTCAAGCAAATGGTGCAGTTTCATTTTTCTTTAGGGGAAACAATATGAAAACTTTTTCTGAGGAAACCAGGAGACCGATCAAGCGATCCAAGCTGCGTGTAAAGAGCGGCATGGCGTATTACGGCTTAAAACGGCGTCTTTTGTGGCTGGGCATGGACAAGCACTTTGCTAAAAAGTGCTCCGGCGAATTGCCCTGCCTTTATTTCCAGCACAAAACAATTCTTCTGCGTGAGCTGAAGGACGTTGAAATGCAATATCAGTATAACAAGATAACCAATCTTCGTGTTGCGTCGGAAAAGCTCAATGGCGTTATCATCCGGCCGGGAGAAGTTTTCAGCTACTGGAAGCTAATTGGAAAGCCCACGTATGCAAAAGGCTATGTTGACGGCATGGTTCTCAAAAACGGCGGTTTCCAATATGGCGTAGGCGGCGGGCTTTGTCAGCTCTCAAACCTGATTTACTGGATGACACTGCACACTCCTCTTACAGTTATTGAGCGCCATCGGCACGGATATGATGTTTTTCCGGACTCCAACCGCACCCAGCCGTTCGGCAGCGGGGCCACCTGCTTCTATCCGCACGGGGACCTGATGATAAGAAACGACACAGCTTTTCCCTTTCAGCTGTCGATATGGCTGGATGATGAGTTTTTGAACGGACAGTGGCGCAGTACATTTCCGCCGGAGCTCAGCTATAGGATAATTGAACGCAATCACGAGATGAGCAGCGAGTATTGGGGCGGCTTCAGCCGTCACAACGAGCTTTACCGCCAGACATATTCGCTGGACGGCGAGCTTCTGCTGGAGGAGCTGGTTGTCGAAAACCACGCTCTGATGATGTATTCACCGTTTTTAAATGAACCGAACGAATCTGAATGCCATCTGCAGTAAGGCCAAAATCAAAACAAGCCATCCCGAAACAATTTTGTTCAGGGTGGCTTGTATATTTGCTGAAGTCAGTCCTCGAAGCGCCGTCCGTAAAAATCGCTTGACAAAACATCGGCTAGCGCCGTGAGAACAGGTGACATTCCCTCGGTCCGATACTCGCTCTCGGGGGAGTTGAGCATGGTTGCCGTGTCTCCGAGTGTCGGCAGAAGTATGCGGATACGAACACCCTCGTCGGGTTTGCTTTCGAGCAGCATAACCCCGTTATGCAGCCGCACGATGGAGTGAGCGATAAACATACCCAGACCAAGACCGTCCTTTGGGATCGATTTGGATTCTTCATAATCAGCTAAGCTGAAAATTCTGCTTAGCTTTTCTGCGGGGATGCCGGCGCCGTTGTCGTCAATATTGATAATTGCCTTGCCCTGTGTTTCCTTGAGAGCAAAACTTATGACGCGCCCGTCCTTGCTGTTTTTCATGCTGTTTGAAAACAGGTTTAGCAGGGTCAATTCTATCAATCCGGAGTCAATCACCGCAACAATTTTCGTGGTCGACGGTTCAAAATTTATTTTAACATTTTCTCTGCTTATACTTGAAAGAGTACTGGCAAGCTCCTCACAGAGCTTGGATAGATCAGTCGGAGCAGGACTGAAAACCATGTCCCCGTGTTCCAGCTTATCTGCGCAGTCGAGTTGGATGATGATTCTCGCAAGTCTGTAATAGTAATGATAAAGGGATGAAATAAGCCGGTCGTCAGCAACAAAGGAGTCTCCGATTTCATCAAAGCACCTGTCCGCCGCCATTTTTATTCCGGCTGTGCAGCTGCGCAGATAGCTAAGCATACTGCGATTGAGAGTAATCGGGGTAGGCCTCGTATCCATAAAATCGATAAAGTACAGTGAGAGATCACCGATGCGGCTGACATCCACGCTGCTGTTTTTTTTGCAAATCTCTGCTGTGGCTACAAAACGCTCAGATGGAGTATCAAGAATATATTCCGGAAAAATCTCATTGGGCTTTCTCTCACAAAGATCCTTTCCTAAGGCGGAAAGAGCGGCCGGGTTGGCAAATACTATTTTTCCGCTCTCTATGCCGATAATTGCTTGATGAATAGGTTCCAGAGCCTGTTTGAACTCTTGCCACGTACTCAAATTGCTTTCCCCCCAATTCAAGGCTACCAATATGTATGAGTTTATCAGATAAAATGTGTAAGGACAAGACATAAATCGACAGAATTCGACATAATATCAGGAATCATTAGTTTTATGGCTGGGGGAATGCTGCAGAAATTTCCGAAAATGTTACTGGTTACTTGATTTTTTTACCAAACTGGTGTAGAGTTAAGCGGTTAAAAATGAAATACAAGAAGAACTATTTTAAATAAACACACGTCACAGTGGCATATAAATATATAGACTTGCCCGATCGTCCGGTGGTAAGTAACGGCATACGAAATAATGAGCATATTATTTGCAGGAGGCAAGATCATGCCCTCATCAAAAAATCAAAACTATCTTCACGGTGCTGCGATCCTCACAGTTGCGGTAGTTATAGTTAAGTTTCTCGGCGCACTATATAAAATCCCGATGGGCAATATTCTCGATGATGAGGGCTTTGCACATTTTAATGTTGCTTATAATCTTTATGCTGTGCTGCTCTCCCTCTCAACTGCCGGGCTTCCAATTGCGTTGGCCAGGTTGATTTCTGAGGCAAACAGTCTTAACCGTCCGCGGCAGGTGAAGAGAATTTTCAATATCGGACTTGTTGCCTTTATTGTTTTCGGAGCGCTTGGGTCGCTGGCAATGCTCGTTTATCCGACAGAACTGGCAGCGTTTATGAACGACGTTAAGGCCAGCCAAAGTATGTTTATTCTAGCGCCTTCGGTAATACTTGTTTGTGTAATGTCTGCTTTTCGCGGATATACACAGGGCTTGTCCGATATGCGGCCAACTGCCGTTTCTCAGGTAATCGAGGTCGCAGTCAAAGTTGCCTTCGGGATTGGTATTCTTCTGATAATGCAAAATCACGGGTACAGCTCTCCTATGATGTCTGCTGGGGCTATATCCGGTGTTGCCGTGGGCAGCCTTGTTGCCTGCGTTTATATTGCTGTTGTTGCAGTCAGACGCATGAGATTTGAAAGAGAAAGACTATCAGACAGCACACAGGTCAATGATCACGTTGACAGCCGCGGTAAAACACTGACAAACTTGCTGAAAGTGTGCATTCCCATTCTTTTGGGTTCGTGCATTTTAAATGTTATTACTCTGATAAATACAAAACTCATTTTGGGTCAGCTTCAAAATGCAGCGGGTTTTGCCGAAGAC
Organism: Oscillospiraceae bacterium; assembly: GCA_031552685.1. GTDB lineage: Bacteria > Bacillota > Clostridia > Oscillospirales > Oscillospiraceae > UBA2658. Next base: position 36,164 of record JAVBMI010000013.1, on the reverse strand, counting down.
CAGTCTCTGATACTTTTCGGCGTTTACTCAAAGGCCCTGACTCTTTATAATCTGCCGTCTTCCATAATCATTCCGATGACCGTGAGTATTGTCCCTGCGATAGCGGGCTTCTTTGCTTTGAAGAATTATAAGGAAGCAAAGAAAGTTACTGAATCATCATTGAGAATAGCGACCATAATAGCATTGCCGATGGCAATAGGTATAAGCGTGCTTGCGACACCTATAATGAACGTGCTTTATCATGGCAGCTCTGAAGCCGGAGGCGGCTTACTGGCCATCATGGGTATTGCATCCTTCTTTGTGTGTATGCAGCTGATAACTACCTCTATTCTGCAAGCCAGCGGACGTGAACGCATGCCGATGATAACCATTCTCATCGGCGGAGTGCTGAATATAGCAATTAACTGGTATCTGGTTGCCCAGCCCAATATCAATATTTATGGCGCGCCTTTAGGAACGCTTATTAGCTATGTCATAATGTGCGCGCTCAACCTCATTTTCATCATGACAAAGCTGCCGGAAAAACCGTCTCTGGGAAAGGTCTTTCTGCGCCCTGTTATCAACAGCGCAATTATGGGCGGCGTTGCGTGGCTGCTGTATCCTGCGGTGCTGCGAATCCTCGGGGCAAGTCTTGAGCCCGGCTATATGCAGACACTCATTGCTTTAGTCGCCTCAGTGGGCGTCGCAGCAGTGGTTTATCTGATAATGACCATTATCACCCGCACAGTAACAATGGAAGATATGCAGCTAATCCCCAAGGGCGAGAAGCTGGCGAAGTTGCTGCGTATCAAGGAAAGCTCTTCAAGCTGGAAACTATGGAGCACTTCCTCGAAAAGAGAAAAATAGCCGAACTGCCAATCTTTTGGCAGAAAGAAATGAGACCATAGATAAACCCCCGACTGCAAAGAGGAAAAGATAGTGGTAAATTTTGAATTCAAATCTGAATATGACATCGATGATTTTCGCAGAATAATAGAAATACTGCGCTCACCGGGCGGCTGTCCCTGGGATATTGAGCAGACGCACGAAAGCATCCGCCGAAATTTCCTCGAGGAGGCATACGAGGTTTGCGAAGCGATTGACGAACAAAATTCCGAGCACCTCAAAGAAGAGCTGGGCGATGTGCTGATGCAGGTGCTGTTCCACTCTCGAATTGAGGAGGAAAAGGGCTCTTTTGATATTAACGATGTCGCGGATACTGCGTGCAAAAAGCTCATTTTCCGCCATCCTCATATTTTCGGAGAGCTAAGCGTTTCCGGCAGCGAGGAAGTGCTGCTTAATTGGGATGAGCTTAAACGCCGTGAAAAATCCCAGGAGACAGTAACCCAAACCATGCAGGACGTGGCAAAGAGCCTTCCTGCGCTCTGGCGTGCGGAGAAGATTCAGAAAAAAGCAAAAAAAGCGGGCTTTGACTGGCCGGATGTCTCCGGCGCAATGGACAAGCTGGATGAAGAAACCGCCGAGCTCCGCCAGGCGCAGGCTGGAGGCCGCAACGAGAGTATTGAAGAGGAGCTGGGAGACCTGCTTTTCACCCTGGTGAACATTGCGCGCTTTGAGGGATTAGACCCCGAAACGGCTCTGCACAAAAGCTGTGACAAATTCGTGCGCCGTTTTGAAAAACTGGAGGCTGCGGCAGCAGGGCAGGGTAAACAGCTTCAGCAAATGACACTGGACGAGATGGAGGAGCTCTATCAGTCCGCAAAACATGACGAGTAAACGTCTTCGTAATGACGGATACGTTCTCAAATAAACTAAGATATAGCCAACACTGGAGGTAACAATGAACAAATCAGAACTAGCAGCGGTAATCGCGGAAAAATCCGGCCTTACGAAGAAAGACAGCGAGAATCTTGTCAATCTTGCGTTTGACACTATCAAGGAAACCATTGAGACCGGCGAGAAGGTTCAGATTGCCGGATTCGGGATTTTTGACGTAAAAAACAGAGACGCCAGAATCGGCCGCAACCCCAAGACAAAAGAAGAAATCCAGATCCCTGCGTCCCGCGTTCCTGTTTTCAAGGCAAGCAAGGCATTCAAGGAGACTGTTGACAAATAATTAATGCGCGGGTATTCCCGCGCTTTTTTATATTAACTGGGAAGGTGAGAAAATGCGTCTGGACAAGTATCTGAAGGTTACGCGGCTCATAAAACGGCGCACGGTAGCAAACGAAGCCTGTGACGGCGGACGTGTCAGCGTAAACGGAAAGGCAGCGAAAGCGTCCTATGATGTGAAGCCTGGCGACATCATAGAAATACATTTCGGTCAGCGTGCGCTCAAGGTTGAGGTCATGGCAATTGCGGAGGCCGTGGCAAAAGCTGACGCTTCCGCAATGTATAGGGAAATAATCTAGCCATGAAGCAAAAATATACACTTTTTTGTATCACGAGACAGAATTGGAAAATATTTCAATCACAAGAACACACGCTTGTCAACTACAATTTTTGTAACCGATTCCAAACAAAACACCGGAAAAAATGATTATGTAAACCGTCTATGAATATTTTGTGACCGTTTTATACTCAATCACTGTTGATAACTCTGTTGATAATGTGCAAAACCATTGAAATGCCTATGTTCTCGAAAAAGGGCTTTTTTCGCTATATTCACTCGCTATGAATAGACGAAAAAAATACAGGCAATAATTTGTAGAAAATTGACGATTCCTCTAAAACGCAAACGAAAATTCACCCGGCTGATACAAGCAGGCATATGCTTGTTCATCCTCCCATATATTTTGGCAAGAAGTATTTTGCGGTCGCTGTACTGCATCTGCGAGGCCGTGATTTCGGGAGGATTTTTATGAAAAGGATTATAACTGCGATCATCCTGCTATTTGCTATGACGATACCCGCCTGGGCGATTGAGCCTGTTGCCGATGACGCGATTGCTGTAACTGCGCCATGCGCAATACTCATGGAGAGCGTCAGCGGAGAGGTGATTTACGAGAAGAACGCATATGAGCACGGCGCCCCTGCCAGCGTGACCAAGGTGATGACCTTGCTGCTGGTGATGGAGGAAATTGCGGCGGGAAGGATGACGGAGGCCGATATGGTCACCTGCTCGTCTCATGCGGCGTCTATGGGCGGCAGCCAAATCTGGCTGGAGGAAGGGGAGCAGATGAGCGTGGGCGACATGCTCAAGGCTGTTTCGGTTGTTTCCGCGAATGACTGCGCCGTTGCGCTCGGCGAACACATCGCTGGTTCTGAAGGTGCGTTCGTTGCGAAGATGAATAAGCGCGCCACGGAACTGGGCATGGAAAACACAAACTTTGTTGACTGCACCGGTCTTACAGATGACGAGAACCACTATACCTGCGCCTATGACATTGCAGTGATGTCCCGCATGCTGATAAAGCATGAAGAAATAAAAAAATACACCACCATCTGGATGGATGAGCTAAGAGACGGAAAGTCCGGACTTGTGAACACCAACAGGCTCGTGCGCTTTTACGCCGGCGCAACCGGGCTGAAAACCGGCTTTACCCGCAAGGCGATGTACTGCCTGTCTGCAACGGCGGAGCGTGAGGGCGTTGAGTATATTGCCGTTGTCATGCACGAGGAGACGAGCGACAAGCGTTTTGAAAGCGCGAAGGCTCTGCTCAATTACGCCTTCGCAAACTATACAGTCTGCCCGCTCAGAAGTCCTGACGCGCTTGCGCCAATCCGTGTCAAGCTGGGTGAAGCCGACAGTGTGCAGCCGGTGTATTCAGGCGAAGAGGGCATACTGGCTGAAAAAAACAGCCTGAGCGAGCTCCGATATGAGTTTGAGTGTCCGGAAACTGTTGAGGCGCCTGTAACACAAGGCGATCCGCTGGGTGAAATGGTTATCTATTCAGGCAGCGCTGAATTTGCCCGAGTGCAGCTGGTGGCCGGGCATGATGTTCCGAAGCTGACTCTGTTTAAAGTGTACGGAAATCTGATTTTGCGCCTGTTTGGCGGATAAAACCCCACTTTTGACATGAAAAGTGCTGATTCCGGTTAACAGTTTCCCACAACTAAGACATGGCCGGAAAAAAGCCCTTGAAATGCAGGGTGAAATGTAATAGAATACAATACACTCGACAGAGGCTAAACCATTGCTACAAAAGCAAAGGAGTAAATACTCATGATTAAAATTGACATTTCCGGCGCAAAGGAATTTTTTGGAGCCGCGGGACCGGATTATTCAGCGGTGAGCGAAGCGCACAGAAAGCTTTTCGAGCGCAGCGGAGAAGGAGCAGAGTTCACGGGCTGGCTAGATTTACCTGAGAGAGTGCGCAAGGGCGAGCTCAAGAGAATTCTTGCCGCTGCCGGGAAAATCCGCTCCGATTCGCAGGCCTTGGTTGTCGTTGGCATCGGCGGTTCCTATTTGGGCGCAAGGGCGGCTATTGATCTGCTTAAATCTCCCAACTACAATTTATTGAAAAAAGACAGTCCTGATGTCTTTTTCGTAGGCAACGGCGTGTCTGCCGCGGCAATCAACGAAACCATCGAGCTGATAGGTGACAGGGACTTTTCCGTAAATGTTATCTCAAAATCCGGCGGCACACTTGAGCCTGCGATCGGATTTCGAGTTTTCAAGGCGCTTCTGGAGAAAAAGTATGGCGCTGGCGCTAAAAAGCGTATATACGCCACAACCGATGAAAACAAGGGTATTCTTCACGATATAGCCGTTTCCGAAGGTTGGGAGCGCTTTGTTGTTCCCGATGACGTGGGCGGACGCTTTTCCGTGCTCTCTGCAGTTGGCTTGCTGCCGATGGCTGTTGCCGGCATCAATATTGAAACGGTCCTCGAGTGCGCAATAACCGAATTCCGCGCGCTGGATCTTCGCAGTCCGGAGAACCCTGCCTGGGTTTATGCCGGAGTTCGCCAGCACCTATACGGGCAGGGACGGCTGATCGAAATTTTGGCCAGCTTTGAGCCCTCCTTCCGCTTTATGGCGGAATGGTGGAAGCAGCTTTTCGGAGAGAGCGAGGGCAAACACGGAATCGGCATTTTCCCCGCCTATGTTGAATACAGCGCAGACCTGCACTCGATGGGGCAGTATATTCAGGACGGCCCGCGCAGATTGATGGAGACGGTGGTTTCTTTTAATGAGGAAGCAGCAAGCGTTAAAGTTCCTTTTGAGCTTGCCAATAAGGACGGACTCAATTATCTTGCAGGGCGTGAATTTTCCGACATATCCAAAACTGTGGCCAAGGCAGTGGCTGCAGCGCACATTAAAGGTAATGTACCCAACATTGCGCTGTCGGTTCCAAAGCGGGACGAGGCAGGCTTTGCGGCGCTGGTGTGCTTTTTTGAGATGAGCTGCGCAATCTCCGCATACGTTTCCGGACTCAATCCGTTTAATCAGCCCGGTGTTGAGGATTACAAGCAGAATATGTTCCGTATGCTCAAACAGGACTGACCCGATTTGGCTACAAGAGAGAATTAACAGAAAAGCCATAAACAAGGCATTGAAGTCCATGCCCTTTTGTGATAAAATTTACTAAAACAGGAAAAAGAAAATTTTTTAACAATTAATAATAAAAGGAGTGTGGTTATCATGGTTAAGTTAATTATGGGACCCAAGGGAACCGGCAAAACCAAGTCACTTGTTGAGATGGTCAAAAATGCGGTTCAAGAGGAAAGCGGCAGCGTTGTCTGTATAGAGAAGGATAAAAACCTCACCTATGACGTCCCATATACCGTGCGCCTGATCCATGCCAGCGATTATTGCTTCGGCTCACCCGAATTTTTCATGGGATTTATAAGCGGGCTGCATGCTGCAAACTACGATATCTCTCATGTATTCATCGACAATTTCTTCAAAATGTTCAGCGAAACTGAGATGGATAAGCTGGCATTTCTTCTGGACGATTTGAATGTCTTCGGTGAAAAAGAGGGCATCAAATTCACAATCAGTGCAACTGCCGACCCGAGCGCGGTCGGAGATAACATAAAAAAATACCTTTGAGAAATAAATCAAAACCGGCGGAGCCTTTCCGCCGGTTTTTTGCCTTCTTATTCTGTTGACTATAGCTTTCGGTTAAGATAGAATAATTCAATACTACTAAGCGCGCGGAGGGAATATGAACAACTTCAAGTGGGACAAAAAATACCTGTACTGGGGAGTTACGGCATTTTGCGTTATCATTGCCTGCCTCACCTTTTTCTGGGTTATACAGCGCTGGGACGGGGTAAGAGCCGTATTCTCCAGTATTAACTCGATGCTCAGCCCGTTTATTTGGGGTTTCGTAATCGCCTATCTTCTCACGCCGCTGGTAAAGCTATTCCAGCACAAGGTTACAGGACCTCTCGGAAGAAAAATTTACAAAAACAATGAGGACAAGGTAAAAAAATTCGGCAGAGGTCTGGCAGTTACTCTTTCCGTACTGCTGATGCTGGCAAGCATAGTTGCCCTTATCTGGCTCATTATTCCCCAGTTATACAGAAGTCTTGAGAGCATTGTTTCAAATATCTCCGGCAGCATTAGCAAGGCAGAAGCATGGGCGAACAAATGGCTTGACGACTATCCTCAGGTGGCAAAAACCTTCACTGAAATTGTCGGAGACGTCGGAGAGGCGTTTTCAACCTGGGCCAGAAACACTGTCTTGCCTCAGATGCAGGACATCGTTACCAGTGTTTCCTTGGGCGTTATCAGTGTGTTTACGGCCCTTGCGAATATGTTTATCGCGGTTGTCGTTTCAGTTTACGCCATGTTCAGCCGTGAGAAGTTTCTTGCCCAGAGTAAAAAAGCACTGTTCAGCATTTTCCCGATCAAGCGAGTAAACCAGCTTCTGAGCGCTATGCGCTTTACGAACAAGTCCTTTATGGGCTTTTTCTCAGGAAAACTGCTGATGTCGCTTGTCCTCGGAATAATCTGCTATATAGGCTGTGTCATCATCGGTATCAAGGACGCGGTTCTGATCAGCGTTATTGTTGCTGTTACAGACATCATTCCGTTTTTCGGGCCAATAATCGGAACAATTCCGACTGCGCTGATCGTTCTGATGAATTCACCGATCCAGTGCCTGATCTATCTTATTTTTATAGTCGTTCTGCAGCAGGTCGAGGGTAACGTGATCGGCCCGAAAATTCTCGGTAATGCCACAGGTCTTTCCGGCTTCTGGGTTCTGTTTGCCCTGCTCGTCGGAGCGGGATTTTTCGGCATCGTGGGCATGATTATCGGCGTTCCTCTATTTGCGGTGCTTTATGCCTTTATAACAGCGTTCATTAAAAGGAGACTGAAAAAGCGCGGTCTCCCTACGGATACCGCGCAGTATGACGATATTAAGGGCATAGACCCGGAAACTCAGGAGCCTATATACGCCTGGCATAAAAAATCGGACGAAACTGCCCAAGACGAAGAAAAAGCCGATTAGCGCAGAACGGGGTATAGCTCGTTTGCTGCGTCACGCAAGCCGTCACAAAGCGCGTGAATTTCTTCCTGCGTCGTAAAGCGCGAGAAACCTATCCTCAAAGCCCCGTCAATTACGGCGGGAGGAAGGCCCATTGCTTCCAGAACGTGGCTGCGCCCACCCTTTTTGCAGGCGGAGCTTTTGGAAACATATATTCCCCGCGCTTCGAGATAGTTCATCAATACCTCACTCTTGTAGCCGGGCAGAGAGATATTTAATATATGCGGCGCCGCGCCGGACAGGACAAGCAGATTCGGATTCTCGACAGTAAGCCGTGCGATGCAGGCCTCTTTCAGACGGAGCATTTGCCCGGAGTATTCCTGCAAATGAGACAAGCCCTCTTTGGCTGCCGCTCCGAAAGCCGCAATGTTCGGCAGGGCTTCCGTACCGGCACGCAGACCGGATTCCTGAGCTCCGCCCACAAGCAGGGGAGAGAGATTGAGCTTTTTTCCGCCTCTGATATACAATGCGCCCACACCCTTCGGTGCGTGAACCTTGTGACCGGAAACGCTTATCAAATCGGCGCCGAGATCCTTTGCGGCAAACGGTATTTTAAGAAAACCCTGCACAGCGTCGCAGTGAAGCAGGGCGGAGGAATTCACCTTTTTTATTTCTGCGGCAATTGCCGGAATGTCGGTGATCGCTCCGGTCTCGTTGTTAACCAGCATTAAGGAAACGAGCACGGTATCATCACGCAAGGCGGCGGCAAGGTCGGAAGCGGCTGTACTGCCGTCTTTTTGGGGCTTTATTATGCTTACTTCATAGCCATTTTTTTTGAGCTCGGCAACAGCGTTCAAGGTCGCGGCGTGCTCTGCTGCGCCGGTGATAATATGTTTTCCGCGGCGGCGCATGAGCTGTGCGGCAGAAGTTAGTGCCCAGTTGATGCTCTCCGTACCGCAGGAGGTAAAGAAAACTTCTCCGGAGTTCGCTTCAAGAGCTGAAGCAAGCTGGTCACGGGCGGATTCAAGAATTTTCTCCGCCTGCCTGCCCATAGCATGGGCAGAGCTGGGGTTGCCATAGTTTTCAGTCATGACGTTAAGAGCGGCCTGCGCCGCTTCAGGGCAGACCTTGGTTGTGGCCGCGTTGTCAAGATAGATTTCCACTGCTCTTCGCTCCTTTTCGCGCTGCTTTTTAGAAGATTATAGACCAACTTTCGATATATGACAAGGTGAACGGATGAAATATAAAATCAGCACCCTGGGCTGCAAAGTGAACCAGGTTGAAACACAAGCGCTTGAAACGATGCTCCGGGAACGGGGCTTTGCGCTTGCAGCGGCTAACGAAGTTGCCGACCTTGTAATAGTCAATACCTGTGCCGTCACTGCCGAAAGCGGGCGCAAATCACGGCAGGCGATACGCAGGCTCATGCAGGAAAACCCGGGAGCAGTCTCTGCCGTGTGCGGCTGTTTCAGCCAGCTTTCTCCGAAGGAAACGCAGACTATAGGTGCGGACATTGTCCACGGAAGCGGAGATAAGGCGCGTTTTTGCGATGATATCATGAGGATGATCTCAGAAAAACAAAAGCTCCTCTGGACAGATGACCCCTTTTCCAGACGAATTTTTGAGGAACTCGACGGCGGCGCGGTGGAGGGCAGAACGCGCGCGATGCTGAAAATTCAGGACGGCTGCGTGAACTTTTGCACCTACTGCATAATACCTTATACTAGGGGCCGTGTTCGCTCACTGCCGACAGACCGCTGCGCAGCACAGGCAAAAATGCTGACGGAGCAGGGATTTCGCGAGCTGGTAGTTACAGGTATTGAAATCGCGTCCTACGGCAAGGATCTTAACGGCAATTATGATCTGACCGACGCAGTCGAGGCAATAGCGTCAGCCTCAGGAGATATGCGGATACGCCTCGGCTCGCTCGAACCGACGATAGTTACGCCTGATTTTTGCCGCCGGCTTGCTGCTACCGGAAAAATCTGCGACCATTTTCATCTTTCGCTCCAAAGCGGCTGTGACAAAACGCTTGCAGCGATGAATCGAAAATATGATACTGCGAGGTTTTATGAGGCTGTTTGCCTGCTGCGGGAGTGCTTTCCGGACTGCGGAATCACCTGCGACCTGATTGTGGGCTTCCCCGGCGAAACGGAGGACGATTTTGCCGAGACTCTGGCTTTTATCGAAAAGTGCGACTTTTCCTCGATGCATATTTTTCCTTATTCCATACGCCCGGGAACAAAGGCCGCAGCGATGGAAGGCCAGCTAACGCATGCCGAAAAGTCAAAAAGAGCGGCAGCTGCGCAGGAAATAGCCGAAAAAATGGAAAAAAGATTTCTTTCCGCCTGTGTCGGGAAAACTTTTTCTGTTTTATTCGAAACCGAGCAGGGACAAATGTCCGTGGGGCATACCACGAACTACGCACAAGTGTCCGTATACGGGGGACAAATGCGCGGACTTGTAAAAAGTGTCAAAATTACGGGGACTTTGGGCAAAATGCTTGTGGGGATAGTTATTTGACTTTCCGGCAGAGCTGGTATTATAATCAACTTTAATATAGATATTTGTTAAAAAATATTTATTTCACGCAAAACAGAAATTATCCGGGAGGAAAATGAAATGACAAGGGAAGAAGTATTCAATTTTTCAGCGGGACCGTCAGTCCTGCCGACGCAGGTTCTTGAAATCGCTGGCAGAGATATCCTCAACTACGGCGGAACAGGCACCTCCGTTATGGAGATGAGCCACCGAAGTAAGGCTTTTATGGAGATCCACGAAAGTACCAAGGCGAAGCTGCGTTCCGCGCTGTCTGTCCCGGAGTCTCATGAGATTCTGTTTTTGCAGGGGGGAGCGTCCCTTCAGTTTTCAATGATTCCGATGAACCTTATGAAAGATAACGGCGCCGGCAAGGCCGACTACTGCGTTACGGGCAACTTTGCCGAGATTGCCACGAAGGAAGCAAAGCGCTACGGCACTGTGAACATTGCCGCGACTACGGCCGAAGCCAACCACTCCTATATCCCCGCGCAGGCCGACCTGAAGCTTTCCGCGGACGCCGACTATTTTTATTATTGCGCGAACAACACCATCTATGGTACAGAGTGGCAGTATGTTCCCGAGACCGGAAGTGTTCCCGTATGCTGCGACATGTCCTCGAACATTCTCTCCAAACCTGTTGATGTTTCAAAATTCGGGCTTATCTTCGCCGGAGCTCAGAAAAATATGGCGCCCGCCGGTCTTACCGTTGTTATTATCGACAAAGCGATTGCCGGTCGTGAAATGGCGCTGACTCCTCTTATGATGAGCTATGCCAGAATGATTGACAAGGATTCCATGTACAACACACCTCCCTGCTGGGATATCTATGTTCTCGGCCTTGTGCTTGACTGGCTTGAGCAGCAGGGCGGAGTTGCAGGAATGGAAAAAATCAAGAAGGAAAAGGCAGCGATGCTTTATGACTATCTTGACAACAGCGCACTTTTCAAGGGCTGTGCAAGGGCTGACAGCCGCAGCGATATGAACATCACCTTCCGCACGGGCGACGAGGCTCTTGACGAGGCCTTTGCAAAGGGAGCGTCCTCCAAAGGACTTACCAATCTTAAGGGTCACCGTAACGTCGGCGGAATGAGGGCCTCCGTATATAACGCCCAGCCGTTGGAGGGTGTGAAGAAGCTCGTAGAATATATGAAGGAATTCGAGGTAGCTAACCGTGTATAAGCTAAAAACACTTAATAAAATCGCTCCGGAAGGACTGGATATCCTGACCGCCGCGGGAATTACAATTGATGACGAGGCTGCAAACCCTGAAGCAATACTCGTCCGCAGCGCAAAGATGACAGAGATGGAGTTTGATAATAGCCTTCTGTGCATTGCAAGAGCTGGAGCGGGAACAAACAACATTCCGAGCGACCGCTGCGCTGAACAGGGCATTGTCGTTTTCAACACGCCCGGCGCCAATGCCGAGGCGGTAAAAGAGCTGGTTATCTGCGCTTTGCTGATGGCCTCGCGCGATGTTGTCGGCGGCATAGAATGGGTCCACAGCATCAGAGACAGAGGTGACGAAGTGCCCGCCATGGTCGAAAAGGGCAAGGCCAGCTTTGTCGGGCCGGAAATTGCAGGAAAAACTCTCGGTGTTGTCGGTCTGGGCGCAATCGGCGCAAAAATTGCCAACACTGCAATTGCGCTGGGTATGCAGGTTTACGGCTATGACCCCTACCTGTCTGTTGATGCTGCATGGAACCTCTCAAGGGACGTCATCCACGCGACAGACCTTGACATGGTCTACCGCCAGTGCGACTATATCACTCTGCATGTTCCTTACATCAAGGATCAGACACACCACATGATCAACAAGGAAGCCTTCGCGAAAATGCGCGACGGCGTGCGCATTATCAACCTTGCCCGCGCAGAGCTCGTAAATGACGAAGATCTGCTCGACGCTATCGACACAACCAAGGTTGCACGCTATGTAACAGATTTCCCGAACGCGATAACCGCAAATGCGCCCAACACCATTCCGATGCCGCATCTCGGTGCCTCCACTCCGGAGAGCGAGGAAAAGTGCGCTATTATGGCAGCCCGACAGACGATTGACTATCTGAAAAACGGCAATATCGTTAACTCGGTAAACCTCCCCAGCGTCAGCCTTGACCGTATGGGCGAGAGCAGAATCTGCATTATCCACAAGAACGTTCCCCGTATGCTCAACCACTTTCTCGACCTGATCGGCGAGGCGAACATAAACGTTTCGCATATGATCAACAAACCGAGAGGGGACTACGCCTACACCATAATCGACACTGACACGCCGATTGGCGAGAGTATTCCGGAAACAATAAGAAGCCAGCAGGACGTTATCCGCGTTCGTGTCCTGTAAATAAGAATGCGTCCGCTGCCCGGTCAAGAGCCGGGCAGTTTCTTTTGAAAACCCACATTACATTTGTGCAAAATTGACGATTTTTTGGCCCGATAATGTAACAATCGCAAAAAGCAACAAAAGATTACAAAAACTGAGCTTTAGCTATTGAAATGCCGGTATCTGCGTGCTATAATATAACAGATTATGTAAACAACGGCTTTTTCAATGGGAGGCACTATGAGAATTTCACGCAGAATCATATGCAGCTTAATGGCGGCGGTAATGGCTTGCGCGCTGCTCCCGGCCTTTTGCCTTGCGGCAAATGCGTGGACAGCGCCGGGAAACTCCGACTTGAACATATTAAATGGCGGCGTCATGCTCAGGGATGGCGGCGATTTCTATTTTAATCACGGCGGCATCTTCATTGAGCGCAATGAAAGGGTCACCGCCCTATCCGCAGATGACGGGCGCAACCTCAACCTTGCCGGCGGCTATCTATATTACACCGTTGGCGCTCAGGTCTGCCGAATCCCCAAAACCGGCGGCGAACGTGAGATAATTCACACAGCTTCCGCAGATATTAAGCAGCTTTATGTTATGGGTGAAACACTCAGCTACATAGCCGGAGGGGCACACTACATAGCCGCTATAGGAGGCATTGCCCGCACGGCAAGCAATCTTACCGGAGTGATGGGACTGATTCCGACGCAGTACGGTGATTTGCTTTTGACAGGCGAAGTTCTCAACTACACGCTCTGGGCTAACGGACAGGCAATTCTCAGCGGAGTGCAGTCCTGCTACACTGACAGCGGTTTTCTCGCCGTAGAGATTGATAATCGAAACTACATGGCAAAGCTCTCCTCATTATTTTCCGGCTTCAACAGCTCTATGCTGGAGGATTTTTCGATACATGGTGACATTGCCCTGATGGAGCTGCTCTCGCCGGATGACGAGAACGCTGTCAGTGAGGATAACGACAACAATAAGCTTATGCTTGATTTTGAGGCACTGCTAAGCGAGGCGGGTCTGAACACCTCTATGCGCCTTATGGCAGTTGACCCGAACACAGGAGAAGTGATAATTCCTTCCGTTTCACAGGGACAGATAAACATGGTCAAGCGCGCCAGACAGCTGCACGAAATCGAGTGGACGCCGCTTGAAAACCGCTCCCAGTGGGGCGATCGCGGTGTATTTTATGCCGAGACAACTTATACAGGCATTCCCTACGGACAGCCTGTAAACTCGAACGGATACATAGGCTACGGCGTTTCCATCGATGCCTATGCCGCCTCTGTTCTGGATAACACCAGCAAGTTCTACACTTCTTATTCAACTTATAACAAGATCGCACCGGTCTACTCCACAGACTGCAGCGGCTTTGTTTCATACGCCTGGGGGACAAGCCCGCGTTACACCACTTACTCACTTCCCAACATTGCGGAAAAAGTCGGCGACCAGAGTGTTTACAGCCTGCAGGTGGGTGACGCTCTGAATCACCAGGTCAGCCATGTCGTTCTCGTTTCGGGGGTCAGGTACGACGGGGAAGGGAACATCAACTGGGTCGAGATAATGGAGCAGACTCCCGTTATCACAAAGCTGACCCGTTACGGGGCAGGCGAGAGCCGCCCGCTTGCCAGCCTTCAGTCTTACTACCTCAATGGCGGTTACGTTATTTACCGCAATCCCAAAAGGGACGCAGTTACATATACGCCAAACGCCAACGTGCCGCTTGACGGCGAAGCTGTGGCCGGCCAGAAGGACAGGGCACCAAAGTCAAAAACAACTCCGATCGAGGCGGGAAAAACCGTTGCGCTGAGCAACGACGGCGGCGCGCCTATCTACTACACGACCGACGGCTCCGCCCCCAGCACAAGCAGTAACAGGTATTCCTCGCCAATCAGTTTCTATGACACAACTAAACTTCGCGCAATCGCTGTTTCCGGTAACTACTCAGGCAGCACGATTCTGGAATATACCGTAAAGGTTCCGCAGCTAGCGGCTCCGACATTTTCTGTCCCAGATGGCACAAGCGCGAACGGATATATTCTTTCCGGTACAAAGCTGACCATCAGCTCAGTTTCCGGCGCAACGATTTATTACACAACAGACGGTACTGAGCCGACAACAAACAGCAGCAAGTATTCTTCGCCGATTACGGTCAGCTCAGATATTACCATAAAAGCGATGGCAGCGGCAAACGGCTATAAAAACAGCTCCGCAGCCTCTGTAGGCTACAAACTGGGCTCGGCATTTACTATCACTGCCTCAGCAGGAGCCAATGGCAGCATCAGCCCCCCGGGCAGCAGCTCCGTCGTTCAAACCGGCTCTAAAACCTATACGATTACGCCCAACAACGGTTACAAAGTTGACGTGGTTCTGGTGGACGGAGCAAGCGTCGGCGCGGTTTCCGCATACACCTTTTCGAATGTGACGGGCAACCACACGATCTCTGCAACCTTTAAAAGCACCGCAGTTCTGCCATATACTGACTTAGTTGCGGGCGCATGGTATCACGACGCGGTGAATCACGCACACACCAATTCGCTTTTTAAAGGCGTCAGCGCGAACTCATTTGCTCCGGATATGACAATGACCCGGGGAATGTTTATTACAGTTCTTGGCCGTTTTGCAGGAATATCAGACAGCCTCAACGGCAAAAACATAGGGGTCGTTACCGGCGCCGATGTCAACATCCGCAAAGGTCCCTCAACTGACACGGAAGTTGCCGGAGTGGTGAGGAACAGATACTCAGTTGTTGAAATCGTCGGCAAGAGCGGCGACTGGTATCAGATCAGCTACGGCTCTGTCAGCGGATATATCAGGGGCGACTTTATCAAGACATACAGCGGAAACTACTCTGACCTTACCAGCAGCAACTATTACAGCGTTTTTGCCCAATGGGCCTGCCTGTCTGGCGTAGCGGACGGTGTTGCCTCAGCAACCTTCAACGGGGAAGACGATATTAGCCGCGAGGATATGTCTCTGCTGCTGTATAACTATTCTCAAATCTCCGGCAGGAAGCTGCCCTCAGATATTGAAAGAACAACTTTTAGTGACGACGCCCAGATAGGCGCCGCCGCGAAGACAGCGGTATATGCGCTGCAGCAGGCCGGGGTTATTCAGGGCATAGGCGCAAACACCTTCTCACCCAAGGGAACGGCCACCAGAGCGCATGTCGCACAAATCTATATGAATTTTGCAAAAGCGGTATCATAAAATCGCGCAAATGCACAAACACCGCACAGCGTCGCTGCGCGGTGTTTTGTATATGTTCACCAGTTTCAGTGTCGGGAAATGACAAAAAATGTTCACAAATTGTTTTCAACAAACTGCTTTTCTGTGATACAATAACTATGCAAATTAGTGGGTATGATATGATTGACCTAAAAGCTACATAAGACTGTAAGGGGACTTAAGACAGATGGCCTTTACACTCCCGTTCAAGAAAAAAACAGTTGAGGTCCTGCCGCCTCGAAGAACCGTTGAAGAGCTTTGCACCGAACCGGAGCAGGGCCTTTCTTCGTTGCAGGTTCAGGAGCGAGTGGACAATGGTTATGCCAATGTTGCCATTGATCCGCCTACCAAAACTGTTGGTGAGATTATCAGCTCGAACCTGTTTACTTACTTTAATATAGTGTTTTTCGCGCTTGCCGCCTGTGTTATCGCCGTGGGCTCGTGGTACAATCTCACTTTTATGCCGGTTGTGCTGGCAAACCTGGTTATCGGCATCGTGCAGGAGCTGCGATCGAAGAAGACGCTTGACAAGCTCAGTATAATTAACGCCCCAAAGAGTATAGTGGTGCGTAACGGAACGCGAAAAACGGTATCCATTAATTCCACGGTACGTGACGACATAGTTATCTTTACAACAGGTAACCAGATTTTTGCGGATGCCGTCGTTGTCACAGGTCAGTGCCAGGTAAACGAGGCTCTCATTACCGGCGAAGCGGACGAGATCAAAAAAACTGTTGGTGATGAGCTTCTCTCCGGAAGTTTTGTTGTCAGCGGAACGGTAAGAGCGAGGCTCACCAGAGTAGGCAGAGATTCCTTCGTATCCCGGCTGACGCTGGAATCCAAAAAGCAGAACGGCCGGAAGCAGTCGGAAATGATGCGCTCACTGTCCAGCTTGGTCAAGTGGATCGGCATCGCGCTAATCCCGATCGGGGCACTGATGGCGATCAAAGAAATCGTTTGGCTCAACAGGACCGTAACGGAGGGAGTTGTTTCTACCGTCGGCGCTCTTGTCGGAATGATTCCTGAAGGGCTCTATTTCCTAACCAGTATTGCACTGGTTGCGGCTGTGATTCGTCTTTCCCAGCGCAAGACTCTGGTTCACGACATGAACTGCATCGAAACGCTCGCCCGCGTTGATACGCTCTGTGTCGACAAAACCGGAACAATAACTGAAAACAAGATGATCGTTGAGGACGTCTGCCTTCTGTGCGAGGACAGGTATGTCACAGACGACATCCGCATGATAATGGCAGACTACGTCTATGCCATGCAGGATGATAATGACACGATGGCGGCCATGCGCAAGTATTTCAGCGGAAAGCAGAATCAGACCGCTCTTGAAACGCTGCCCTTTACTTCGGTTAAAAAGTATGGCGGAGTGTCCTTCCACGAAGATGAGACCTATGTTCTCGGCGCGCCGGATGTTATTCTGGGCGAGAACTACAACACCTATAAAGACAGAATTGATTATTACTCCAAAAAGGGCTGCCGCGTTCTGCTGCTGGCTCTTTATGACGGCAGCTTAAAGGACGAGGCGCTTACAGCCGGCATTATGCCACTGGCGCTGGTTCTTCTTGCCAACAAAATCAGGAAGAACGCAGTTGAAACCTTCTCCTTCTTTGCGAGGCAGGGGGTTAACATCAGAGTAATCTCCGGCGACAATGCTATCACAGTCTCCGAGGTTGCAAAGCGCGCCGGAATAGCTAATGCAGAAAAGTATGTTGACGCCAGAACTCTGGACAGCGACAAGGCCCTGCGTCAGGCCGCAGATGAATACACAGTTTTCGGGCGCGTTACTCCCGACCAGAAACGGAAACTGATTCGCGCAATGAAGGCCGCCGGGCATACTGTCGCCATGACGGGTGACGGCGTTAACGACGTGCTCGCACTAAAGGAAGCCGATTGCAGCGTTGCAATGGCCTCCGGAAGCGATGTTGCATGTCAGGTTTCGCACATTGTTTTGCTCAACTCCGATTTTGGCTCCATGCCGTCTGTAGTCATGGAAGGCCGAAGAGTAATTAATAATATTCAGCGCAGCGCGTCCCTGTTTTTGGTGAAGAACATTTTCTCCTTTGTTATGGCGCTTATCTCTCTGATATTTGCTCTGCCATATCCGCTCACACCGTCGCAGCTCAGCCTTGTCAGCGGGCTCACCATAGGACTTCCCGCCTTGATAATGGCGCTTGAACCCAACAACAGCCGCGTGCAGGGCAAATTCCTGCGCAATATTATGTTCAGAGCGCTGCCCGGCGGTTTTACCAACATTTTTCTTATTGTCGGTGTAATGCTGTTTTATAATGCCTTTTCCATTCCCGATGCAATGATGTCTACAATCTGCGCAATTATCATGGCGGTTGTGGGGGTTCTTGTGGTGCACGAGAACTGCAAGCCATATACAAAGCTCCGCAAGATGCTCATGGGCGCGGTTATAGCGGGAACGCTTATCTGTGTTCTCTGGTTCAAAGAACTGTTCACCCTTACGGCTCTGGATGGTGCGTCGATGCTGGTGCTGATGGTATTCGCGCTGCTGTCGTATCCGCTCATGCGAACTATGATACAGGCCTTCAAAACCATAGAAGTTAGGTTTTATGAAAGGGACGAGCGCAAGGCTAATGCCAAAAAAAGGCCTGTTTTGCCGCGAATAAAAAAATAAGCACCCAGTATTGAAAAAAATGCAATATTTGGGAACAAAAAACAAGCGGGAACGTCAAATAGTACGTTCCCGCTTTCGTGTGCACAAGATGTAGTATTATGCTGCAACTTCATGAAAAATTAATATTCAATTCATCAAAAAAGGATTGTATTATGTTAAGCCGTGTGCTAGTATTAACACACCAAAGCGGAAATGGGCATATAATGAACGTTGAGTTTTGGCGTATTACCTTGAGAATGAAGAACAGAAAGGAGTTGATAAAATGTCTTGGAATACTCATTCAACTGATGTTGACGATATGATTTTCGGCAGCACAGGCACAGTGCCAAGCGACAGATAATAATTGACCCTGTCACTTAAATTATTATCCGTCAAATACGGTTTAAAATATTTATACTGTGTATGCGTCCGGCGAAACATCGCCGGGCGCTTTTGATTTTAGCGGCTGTGTTTGAATTCGTTTTAAAACAATACGGCATGCTCCGCTTTACAAGGCGGCGAGTTCGGGCTATAATGCAAAGAGGAAATTTTGTGCATTTTAATTGAAAGGGTGGCTGGCATGAGCAAAGTATTAGTTCTCGGCGGAGCAGGATATATTGGCTCCCACACTGTTAATGAGCTGCTGCGAAGGGGCAGGCAGGTTGTCGTTGCAGACAGTCTTGAAACCGGACATAGGGGGGCAATTTCCGAGTCCGCAGCCTTCTATCACGGGGACATTCGCGACAGGAGCTTTGTGGACAGTATTTTTGAGCGTGAAGATATTGGAGCTGTCATTCATTTTGCCGCCTACTCGCTGGTTGGCGAGAGCATGACTAATCCGCTGAAGTACTACGACAATAACCTCGGCGGCACGCGCGTGCTGCTTGAGAGCATGGTCGCGCACGATATAAAAAGAATTGTTTTCTCCTCAACCGCCGCAACCTACGGTGAGCCGGAGCGCACGCCTATTCTGGAAACAGATGCAACTGTGCCCACAAACGCCTACGGGGCGACAAAACTTGCAATGGAGCAGATGTTCAAATGGACTGATATTGTGCACGCGGTCCGTTTCGTTTCCCTGCGCTATTTCAATGCCTGCGGCGCTCAGCAGGACGGCAGGATAGGGGAGGATCATAACCCTGAAACACACCTTATACCCCTTGTGCTGAAGGCCGCTGCCGGCCAAAGTGATTGTATCACGATTTATGGCGATGATTACGACACCAAGGACGGTACCTGCGTGCGCGACTATATTCATGTTGTTGATCTGGCTCAGGCGCATGTGCTGGCTCTTGAATATCTTGAAAAAGGCGGAGAGAGCGACATTTTCAATCTCGGCAACGGCGTCGGCTTCACTGTCAAGGAGGTTATTTCCGCCGCGGAAAAAATTGTGGGGCACAGCATAAACACCCAAATCGGGCCGCGGCGCGACGGAGACCCGGCGGTTCTGGTTGCTTCAAGTGAGAAGGCAAAGTCACTGCTTGGCTGGAAGCCGGAGCTTGACGACATCGAAACCATCATTTCTAGCGCATGGAAATGGCACAGCACGCACCCGAAAGGCTTTGACGACAGGCAGGACAATTAATGAGGTATGAAGGCGCGGTTTATCGTCCGCCAAGCGAGGCGAGAAGCCTGATAATTCAGGTGACGATCGGGTGTTCTCACAACTCGTGCACCTTTTGCCCGATGTTCAAGGCGAAAAAGTTTCGGATGCGGCCTTTTGACGAGGTTTTCAGAGATCTGAGCGACTGCCGCATCGAGTATTCGCATGTCGAACGTATTTTCTTTGCGGACGGCGATGCTCTCTACCTGCAAACAGAAAAGCTGCTGGCGCTCCTTGATGCCGCACGGGAACTGTTCCCGGAGTGTCAGAGAATCAGCGTATACGGCAGGGCAACGGAAATTCTCCGCAAGAGTGAGCAGGAGCTGACCGCCCTGAAAAAAGCAGGGCTGGGAATCATCTACATCGGTGCGGAATCCGGCTCCGACGAGGTGCTGCGCCGCGTGAATAAAAAAGAGACCGCCGCTGAAATTATTGCGGCGGTGCGTAAGGCGGAGGATCTTGGCATACAGACCTCGGTTACCTTTATTTCCGGTCTGGGCGGAAGCGAGCTCATGGAGGAACACGCGGTGGAAACCGGGCGGATGATTGCCGAAATGGGCGCAACATATGTCGGCTTGCTTACACTCATGCTCGCCCCGGGAACACCAATGTTTGAGCAGGCACAAAGTGGGGAGTTCCAGCCACTTTCCGACAGGCAGGTCAAGGAAGAATTGAAGCTTATTCTGACCCGTGCGGAATGCACAAAAGACTGTGTATTGAGAAGCAATCACGTGTCCAACAGCCTCGTTCTCAGCGGGACGCTGCCTCATGACAGACCCAGGCTGCTCGCTCAAATCGACAGGGCGATCAATTGAGATTTGTGAACTCAAAAATAAAAGAGAGACGCTTTCGTCTCTCTTTTTCTATGCAATTTCAAATCCGGCTGAAAAGTACTTGTAGCCGTCAACAAAGTACAGGGACTTAACGATTTTATATTCCCCCCTGTCAAGCTCGCCATAGAGCCAATCCCAATCCAGGGCAAGCAGCAAACCGTCTTCATCAGGCTCAACGCCGATAGCGCTGAAAAAAGGCTCCTGATCAAGTTCAACGGGGATGTCTTCCCACGCAGAGCCGTTGTAGCGCATTAGCTTGTACCAGCCGTCATAGAGGTAGTGGGCCTCGTTTGTATCCATAATAATAACGGAAAGGCCCTTGGAAGTGACGCTGCCGGCTACAATGCTCATGGAAACGCCTACGATCTCGGATTCATTACCGTTCGGGGTTATCTTACCCACAAGCACAGTGTCCTCAACCAGTTCAATCGACACCGCCGTTACCTGCACGGGGTCTGATTCAAGTATTTCAGGAAGAATGGTTATCTTAACAGTTTGACCTACAACCAGATTAAACTGAGGTTCAATATCGGCAATATTTACGACTGCCTCGGCAAAGCCCACATCGTCAGTTGTAAAAACAAGCATACTGCTGTCATACAGCTTGTTTATTTCTGCTGTAAACTCGATGTTGGCCGCCGGTTCTGCAGTTTTCTTGCAGGCTGAAAGAACAAAAAGCAGAGCAAATAAACAGCCGAATATCAGGATGGATTTCCTCATTTGAACCTCCGAAATTGGTGAAAAACCGGTGATAGGGCGCGAAGCTGAAAAATAGTGGTTAGTTTAACTCAAATTGCGCTTGCCGGACACAGAATCCAGCTGGATTTTATATACCAGGGTGTAGTTCGCGGAGCTGTGCATGAAGTGGATGTGACCCATGCCGCAGTGCTCCATTATCAGCTCAAGGGCGTCAATCGCATCCTGACCGCTTATTGCTTCTGCGCAGCCGAAGCCGATTATACTCTCATATTCGGTGGTTGCGCTGTCTTCATCGGGCACAAAGCGGTGGCAGATTGCCGCCTCAACACATACGCGGCTGTCAGATGCAAGCATCTCGTGCTTTAAGCCCTGCTTTGCGCCATGAATGTAAATGACAATTTTCCCTTCAATAATCTCATAACCAAAGGAGAGCGGAACAACATAGGGATAGTCCTGCCCGTTTATTCCGAGATGAATTGTGTCGCATCGCTCCAGCACATCGACTATTTCGGAAAAATCAGTTATCTCGCGGTCTTTTCTTCTCATGCGAGCTATCCTTTCAGCAGTTTGATTCTGAACTTATAGTCGGGAAGCGCGGACGCGATAAGCTCATAGAAGTCCCGACCGTGGTTTTTGTGAACAATGTGCGCCAACTCATGAACAACAACGTAATCAATAGCCGGCTCAGGGTATGCCATGAGCCGCCAAGAAAAACAAAGACTGTTTTGTGAGCTGCAGCTGCCAAAACGCTTTTGCGCGCCTGTTATCTTCACACCTGAGGGCTCGACCCCCATAATACCTGCATAATATTGAACGCGCAGCGGAAGCTCGGACTTGGCAAGGGCAATGAGCCGCTCGCTTTCTTCGGCGCTCGGCTCTGGATGGGCGTCCAGACGGTCTTTCTGCCGCTGCATGTGTACATCCAGCCAGCCCTCTCGAGAGGCTAGAAAGCGCCGGATATCCCGATCTGAACAGTGGCTTGGCGCGCGAACCACAACCGACAGGTCTTTATTGATTTCAATTGAAAGCGTCCTCCGCTTTGAGCGTATCAACGTGTATTCAAGCATATGAAAGTATACCTCAAAAAATAGCGCTTCCCCAGTATATTCCATTATTTTGCCAAAAGCAAGCCGTTTATATACGAAAATGGATATATATGGAATTATTTCTCCAACAAAAACGTGTAGATTGTTGCCCTTGTCATAAATATCTGCTATAGTATCTGATAGAACATAGCAGGGAAAAAATAAGTGGAGATGCAAAGCGGCATGTCTGAAGAAATAAAAAGCTACTGGGTCTATATCCTGCTTTGCGGTGACGGCAGCCTGTACACGGGAATTACGGACGACTTGGAGCGCCGTGTTGCGGTGCACAACAGCGGCAAAGGGGCGAAGTACACACGCAGCCGTTTGCCGGTTCGCTCTGTTTACAAAACCGAATGCGTGGACAAGCCGGCAGCTCTGCGCCGCGAGCTGGAAATTAAGAAAATGACCAGGAATCAGAAACTGGAATTGATAGGTAGAGGTGTGGAGGAACGAAATGGCTAAATATCAGACACAACTGACGGGTGACTTTATACATTTGCTCGACTGCGTGCACAAAAGCATAATCGGCGGAAGCGCATCCGCAAGTTACGAGGACGGCAGCGATTTTGTCAGCGGAAGCGTGCGCTGTGCCGTTAGGGTATACGAGCGTTACAGCATGGTAGGCGGCAATCGGGTCAGCATGAGTATTACTCTTTTGGCAATCGGCAGCGACCTGTTTCTGACAGGGATAACCTCCGGAGGCAGTCAGGCGGTTTTCTTCAAAATGAATACCTTCGGTGAAGAAGCATTTCTCGATCAGCTTGTTGGCGCAGTAGAAAAATATAAGTCAGGCAGATTCTAAGCTGTAAATAATAATTCGTTGGAGGCACAACATGTCGGAAAAAAAGAAGATAGACACAATAGAAGAATACATTGCGCAGTTTCCTGAAGACCGTCAAGCGATAATGCAGGAGGTTCGCCGCATTATCCGGGAAAACGCTCCCAAGGCGGAGGAGCGCATTCGCTGGGAGATGCCAACCTTCTGGCAGGGAGAGAATCTTGTCCATTTTGCAAGCAGTAAGAATCATTTGGGCTTTTACCCCAGTCCTTCGGCGATTGATTTTTTCGCCGACAAGCTGGCGGAGTATAAGACGAGCAAAGGCGCTGTGCAGTTCCCTTACAGCAAGCCGATTCCCTATGAACTGATTGCCGAGATCACCCGCTGGCGTGTGGAAAACGGTGCGAAGTAAGGAAAAAATGATAGAAAAAAAGTATACGGTCGATGAGCCGGCTCCTTTGCTTGAGTTTCTGCTGGCAAACGTGAAGGGACAGTCGCGCAACAATATAAAGGGTCTTTTGAGCCGCGGTCAGATTATAGTGGACGGCAAGGCAGTAAAGCAGTTTAACCATGAATTAAAGGCCGGTCAGGTGCTGGAAATCCGTCCGCCGGAGCCGAAGGGCGCAAAGCTGCCTTTCCCGATTATCTATGAGGACGAAAACCTGCTCGTGGTCGACAAACCGGCGGGTCTGCTCTCGATGGCGAATGAAAACGAGAAAACAAACACCGCTTACTACATTGCCACCGAATACATGAAGTTAAAATCGGCGGGGCGAATATTCATTGTCCACCGCCTCGACAGGGATACCTCCGGAGTACTGCTTTTTGCGAAAAATGAGGAAACAAAACGTCTGCTCCAGGATAACTGGGATTCAGCGGTCAAAAAAAGAGGTTATGTCGCTCTTGTTGAGGGCGAACCGGAGGAGCCGCAGGGAGTAATCCGTGCGAAGCTGCGCGAGACCCGAACTCATCTGGTTTATGTCGTGGGCGATGAGCAGTACGGCCTGGAAGCAGTTACCGCCTACAAGGTTTTGCAGACCGGAAGGGGATACTCCCTACTGGAAATAGACCTTATGACCGGGCGCAAGAACCAGATTCGCGCCCATATGTCACACATCGGTAACCCTGTCGCCGGGGACAAGCAATACGGCGCGAAATCAAACCCGATCGGCAGACTGGGGCTGCACGCCAATGTGCTGGAGATATGCCATCCGGAAACGGGAGAGCAGATGAAGTTTTCAGCGCCTGTGCCTGTTGCGTTTAAAAAAGCTGTTAGCATGTAAAAAACCCGGGAATTCCAGCTCTGGAATCCCCGGGTTTTTATTTTTCTGGTTCTGCCAGCTTGTTCAGTGCAGGTCCGGATATGCGAAACACGGTCCACTCATCCATTGGGACGGCGCCTAGACTCAAATAAAACTTTATCGAATTCTCATTCCAATCAAGACACCACCAGTCCAGACGTTCACAGTCGCGCTCCAATGCTATCTGCCCCAAGCGCCTGAACATTTTCGTGCCATATCCCTTTCCGCGGCACTCCTCAAGAACGTACAAATCCTCCAGATAGAGGTTCGCCTTGCCCAAAAAGGTGGAGTAATTGTGGAAGAATAGGGCGAAAGCAACGGGTCTGCCGTTTTTCTCTCCGATGATGACCTCAGCCTGCCTGCGTTCGAATAAGGATTGGCGCAGCTTTTCCTCTGTCGCCGTGACCTCGTGCTCCAGATGTTCATACTTCGCCAATAGCTTGATGAAATCCAGTATCACGCAGCAGTCAGCTTCACCCGCCGGTCTGATTTTGAAATCTGATGTGCCGGTCATTCGACTTCCTCCGGTTCAGCTTCAGGCGCAGAGTCGGTCGGCAAAACCTGACCAACCTTCATAACTTCCTTAAAGAAGAACATGGCGGCGGAAACAAGAATCATCAGAATGCCGGAAATAATAAGCAGGTTCTCGACCCTTGTCCTGTCAGATAGCGGGCCGAAGAGGGCCATAGAAAGCGGCATTCCTCCGGAGCCGATAATAGACATCAGGCCGAAAACGCGGCCCATAAGATCCGGGCGCACCCTGGTCTGAAAAACTGTCATAACACCTGTGTTGATGAAAGGATTCGTAATACCCGTAACAACCATAACCCCAATATAGAACCAGAAGCTGGTCGACATGCCGAGAAGAATAGTTACTCCGCCAAAGGCTATACAGGCCCAGGCAACCATTTTCGAGTTGTTGCGAATTTTGCTGCTCAGGGCGCTGACCACAACTCCGCCAACGATAAAGCCGGCTCCAAAGGCGATTTCGTGCGCAGTGAGCCGCCACGCCTCGTCGCCGAAAGTTCGCGCTACCATAAGAGGCGTGAGGAAAACCGCAGGGCCGATCATTAGGCAGAAAGCCAGATAGAAGCCAAAGAACTGGTAGAGCCATTTGGTTTTTAAAATATACCTGACACCGCCGAGCATATCCTTGAAGAAATGCTGGAGATCCTCCGCGTCGGGGCGCCTCTGCTCCACCTTCAGAGTGAGCATTAAAGATATGCCTATGATAGCAGTTGTTATGTCAACCCAGAATATTGAGTCCAAACTGACATAACTGTAAAGCACTCCGGCTAGAGCGGGGGAGAGAATCATTATTACACCCTGGATTCCGGCGTTTATTCCGTTGACGCGCATGAGGTGCTTTGAGGGAACAATATCGGTTAGATATGCGCTGATTGCAGGCATTTGAATGCCCGCGCCGACAGAGCGGATGCCGGCGATAACGAACAGCAGCCACAGCTCCCGATGGCCCAAAGCAAACAGCACAATCAGCGCCCCGGTTGCAACGGCAATCGCGCCATCAGAAAACATTATGAGTTTTTTCCTGTCAAAGCGGTCCGCCCAGACACCCGCGAAAAGCGAGATGAGAACCTGAGGCAGAAAACCGCAGAGCGTATAAATGGTAAGCATTCCGCCATCTTTTGTGCTCAGCGTTACGTACCAGCCGATTGCATATTGGACAAGGGAAGACCCGAACAGAGTAAAGGTCTGTCCCGTCAGAAATATGATGATGTTTTTTCTCCAGTTTGGTATCATAGTGCTCCTCAAGTAAGTATGTTTGAGAGCGGCATGGCTCTGCAAGGCCGCAAGTTCAGATATTGTATCACAAGTTTTCTCATAAGAAAAGCCCCGGGAATGTTTTTCCCCGGGGCTGAGTAATTGCTGATGCAGCTGGGCTCAGGCTCTTTCGATCGGGACTTGGAGCTCTGTGAGCCAATCTTCTTCGCTGTCCTTGTTCCATACGCCGTCGATATAGCTCTCTCTGATATTCCCGGTTACCCTGTAGCCGCGTTGCTCGACCCACTGCATGACGTAGGCATAAGCGGAGCCGATTTTTTCATACGGCCCTTTGTGCAGCACGGAGGCGACTGTAACTGCGGGCATGTCTTTAAATACAAACCCGTCACCGTCGTTGCCGCGGCTGACCACAGCCTGACAGATTTCAACGTTGATGTCTGTATCTCTGTATTCCTTGTCCAAATAGAGATTGAAGCAATAATCCGGCTCCGCGCACTTTAGCCCGGGATTTGCGTCCGCGACCTTTTGGCCAAGCTCGGGCATAATCTCACAAAGCGCTGCGTAGTTGGGTATGACCCTTGTTGCCGAGAAAACCGTACAAGCGGGGATTTCTTTAATAACTGCCTGATAATTCATGATTTGACCCTCTTTTCTTTCCTGAATGTAGCTTTCCAATCGGGAGAGTTGTTCGGTGGCAGTCTGCTTCTCAAGATTAAGTTCAGTTTTTCGCTGATCCAAGATCTCGGAAACATCACGCTTGTCGACTATAGCGGAGATATCCGATATTGAAAAACCCATCTGACGCAGAGAAACAATTTCGTTGAGACGGAACAGTTGCAGTGTGGAATAATAGCGGTATCCGTTCTCCGCGTCGATGTGCTCCGGGACGAGCAGACCCACTTCATCATAATAGTGCAGGGTCTTTATTGTTACCTGTCCCAGCTTTGAAAACTGACCTATTCTGTGCATTTTGTCACCTTCCTTCCCTCATTGTCTTTATGCTACATTCTCCGGTAACAGGAGAGTCAAGAGCTTTTTAACAACAAAATAAAAAGAGCCGCCGGGAGTAACCCAAGCGGCTCTGAGATACTAATACTTGATAATGAGTTCGTCAATGCGCTCAAAATCGTTCTGAGCAATCGTGTAATACTGCTCCTTGCCGGCGCCCTCCAGAACAACCTGAACCGCTATTGTTTCGGGTTCAAGATATCCGATAGTAGGGAGCTTTGATTTTACAAGGTCAAGTATTTCGCGCGCCCATTCGTGCTCAAACTCTTCATCCGACATTTCTTCAAAATCACCGTTTTCCCAGCGGGCGTCCCAGGCAGCGTAGAACGCGTCGGAATCATTTTCGTTTATTTTCTTAATGATATCTATAGGGTGAATCGTAACAGTAACGGTGTAGTAATCCTCTCCCTTTGCGACAGCACCTACTTCGAATTTGAGGTGAGAGTATATTTCTTTGTAAATGTCTATGATTTCCTGGTACATCTCCTCAGTGACGTATTCCTGAGCAAGATCAAAATAGCTGATGAAATAGTCCGCCTCGACCTTGAGTCCGGATTCATAGCTCTCTTTGAGATCTTCTTCGGTGTCGACTATAATATCCAGATACGCCTCATCCCAAGTTCCGAGATACGTTGAGTCAATAGAACCCTTGACAAAGGTTCCCGCGTCGAAAGATGTGCCGCAAGCGCCGAAAACTGCTGTAACCAGAATAACCGTGAGAACCAGTGATATGAATTTGATGGAGCTTAATTTTTTCATTAGATCCCCTCTTCTTTCAATATTCACAGCAATCATACCATGTCTTTAAGCCGGTGACAAGCAGGAAACAAAAAAATGACAAATATTTCCTGCTGATTGTTTTGAAAGCAATGCCATGTTAGAATATATAAGACAGATTAAATAGAAAACAGGTGAAGAAATGTTTAAAGGCTTTACACAGGAAACAATCGATTTTATGTGGAACATCCGCTTCAACAATGAAAAAACTTGGTTCGAGGCGCACAAGAGCGAGTATATAAACAACTTCCTTACTCCGATGAAAGAGCTGGGGCGCGACATTTATGACCGCCTCCAGGATGATATCAACCGTCGGGGACTGATCCACAAGGTTTCCCGCATCTACAGAGACGCCAGAAGATTGCATGGCAGGGGACCCTACAAAGACAATCTGTGGTTTTCCTTCGAGAGGCCGGGCGAAGTTGCGGTTGGCGGAGCGGGCTTTTGGTTTGAACTTTCGCCTGAGGGCTGGAGCTATGGTATGGGCTTTTACGAGGCGCCTTCGGCGACGATGGCAAAGTACCGTGCAAGGATTGATAACGACACAAAAGCGTTTGAAAAGCTTATTGCACCCCTCTCAAAGCAGGACGAGTTTGCTTTGGATGGACCGGAGTATGTCCGAAAGAAGGAAGCGCCCAGCAAAAAAACGGCTGAGTGGTACAACAAAAAGTCGTTTTCACTGATTCATAGGCAGCCAAACGGCGATGAGCTTTTTTCACCTGATTTGGCAGAACGCCTCAGCGATGGCTACAAATTCCTCCTGCCAATTTATGATTTTTTAGCATCGGTGACTGCCGACTCTAATCCCAATATTTGAAAAAGATAGACTGCGCACAATGAATATCAATAGACTTTATGGGGCAGTTTGCCTGCTGCGGGCACTGCCGAAAGGCAGCAGATGAACCCTTGGCTGAAAAAAACCGTTTCTATGGAGAATCAAGCATTCCCATAGAAACGGTTTTTTTATACGTTTTAAATTAACGCCCCAAAAACTTGTCAATACCGTTTGCCATTCCGGTTACCATTTTGTTCTGGTAGGCGTCGGTTGCCATGAGCGTGTCTTCATTTTTGTTGGACATGAAGCCCATCTCGATTATGATAGACGGCACCTTAGCCCAGTTCAGACCGCCCATTGTGTCTGTTTCCCATAGCGAATAGCGCTTCGCACCCGTGGCTGCCGTAAAGCAGTCGAGAACAGCCTCCGCCAGAGCGCGGCTTTCCCTATACATGCCCGGATAGGGATTTTTTGCGGTTCTGCATATTGTCATCGCGCCGTTCGTTGCGGCGTTGCTGTCACCGTTGGCGTGTACGCGGATGAAGACGTCTGCGTTGTTGTCGTTGGCGACATTGGCGCGCTCAATATTGCCGAGATCAACGTCGTTAGTCGTTCGGGTCATGATGACCGTGTAGCCCCGGTTTTCAAGTTCCGTCCTCAGCTTGAGAGAAACATCGAGGTTGAGCTTGTACTCCATAAGCCCCGTGAACCTGCCGACAGTGCCGCCTGTATCGCGCATCTTTGTCTCTGTCGCTCCCGGGCCGACCGGCTCTTGGGTGAGATTTGACTTTTGCTGATGTCCGGGGTCAATGACGACAACAAAGCCGTTTCCGGATTTTCGCTCGGCTGGGAAGGCGATGCGCACAAATATTGCTGCGGCCTCCGCCCTTTTTATTCCGGCGTTGGGTCTGAAACTCCCGCTGCCGTCAACACCTGTCAGGATACCCGCCTTGTAAAGCAGCAGAATACTGTCCACATAAGGCGTGTTTGCGTTGACGTCAGGAACGGAGCTGATGTTGCGGATTTCCGGATACTCGCTTTTCGGCAGGCAGTTGGCAAAAATGTATGCCATCTGGGCGCGGGTCGCTGACGCCTCGAAGTTTGAAAAGTCATTCTGCTTTATAATGCCGCACGCCACCGCGTAGTCCACGTATGATTTATACCAGGGGTTGCCGGAGGAAAATGCAGCGCCGTCATCCTCGTAGATGCTCCTAATGATCGCTGCGATTTTCACCGCCTCAGAGAGCTTTATTCCTTGCTCCGGGGTACAGGTGCCGTCGCCGTTTCCATCAATAAAGCCCAGCTCATAGGCCGTTTTTATAACACCCTGATTGGCTGCTCCATACCAGAGATTCTCGTTGACATCCTTGAACAAATTCTTGCTGTAAGTCCGCCTGTTCACCTGTTCGAAATTGTTCATGCCTGCTGAGGCAAATGCGAAAGTGGCAGGAACAAACATCGTCAGAGCGAGAACAGCCAGTAGAATAAATGTAATGATTCTTTTCATATTTTTCCTCCGGATTTAAGCTGGGAGCTAACCGAATAATAGCCATATTGCGGCTATTATACCCCGATCAGCGCGCACTGTCCAGATTCATCGCTTATTGCACGGCTGCGATTTACAAGGGAAAGAGTAAAAAAGCCTAAACCCGCTGATATCAGCGGGTTTAGGCTTGCTCCAACATTATATCAATATCGGAGTCCGATTTTGGCGGAGGGTGTGGGATTCGAACCCACGTGGGCTTGCACCCAAACTGATTTCGAATCAGCCCCGTTATGACCACTTCGATAACCCTCCGTATTTGATTAATATACACATAACTGAATATAAAACCAGTGCGGTCAGTTTCTGACCGCACTAAAGGATACATCATTTTCAATCAATTGTCAACCGTATTCAGGGGGGGCTGCAAAATGAAACAGCTAGTATGCAAACGCTGAAATCGGCAGACCGCTGAGCTTGAGCACAAGGCCTGGCAGCTGAGTCTCAATGATCCGGGCGATCATGTCGTGACCCTTCTCGTTGGGGTGGATGCCATCATCGCACAAGAGGTCGCTATAACAGGGTGCAGCAAGAAAAGCAGAGCGTATATCGAGAATCGGGATGTCGTTTTCCTCAGCGATTTCGCAGGCAATCCGGTTATAGCTTTCGTGGAAATCATAAATATACCGCTCGTTCCCGCCAAGCCATTTTAATATGTTCTCACTGTTCAAACCTTGGCTGAACCATCTGAAGTATTTGTGTTCGTCAATTGGGGGGAGGGTGAGGACAATGACGTTCTTGCCAAGCTGCTTGATGCGGCTTATAATATCGCGATACCTTGCGGCGAACTCATCGAGCGGGGTTTTAGGCAAATGCTCGCCGTCGGGATTTTCTGCGATTTCGGCCCAGTTGTGGTCGCTGTCGTTTCCGCCGTACTCCAGAACTGCTATATCGCAGTTTTCAACGTCCTTAATGTGCCTGGAGATTATGCTGCTGCCTTTGGATATTGTGCAGCCGAACATTGAATAGTTGGATATACTAAGCCAAGAGGCGTAGTTGGAAAGAATATTGGCAAAGGAGTTGGTGGTCATTGCGTAGCGGTTTTTCGTCCGGTCAATGATTACTCCTTTTGAAATCGAATCACCGAACAGACAGATTTTTTTCATCAGCTTTAAGCCCCCTTGCTGTGCAATCTAATAATGAATATTATATTTAATGATTATCAATATGTCAAGTCAAATAGACGCATATTGCAAAATATTAAATTATGTAATATAATTTGCTTAAAGCGCCGCAATTATTGAATCGACCGGCGCTGGGTTACAAGCAAATTTTTTCTTAGGTTGTGATATATTGTACGATAAAGAAAAAATGAAAGCCCTGTCGGAAGAGCTGAAATTTACGCCGTACAACGGTTTTCCCGATATAGAGCTGTATATGGATCAGGTTATTGACTTCCTTTCGCGCAGCCGGACAAATCTGCGGGATGAGTATAAGGTGAGCCCTGCAATGGTCAATAACTATATCAAAGCGGAAATTCTTCCCCGCGCGAGAGGGAAGAAGTATGCCCGCGAGCATTTGGCGCATCTGGCAGTCATCATGCGTCTGAAGCAGGTGCTTTCCGTAAAGGATACGGGCGAGCTTATTCGCGCAAACAAAGCAGGCAAGAGCGATGAGGAGTTTTTTGATGCTTTCCGCGAGAGAGTGGGAGAGGCCTCCGATAAAATTATCAGCGACATGGCCGAGTTCGAGGGCAACCCGGCAGACATGGCTATGGAGCTGGCAGTGCGCAGCTACATCTACAAGGTAGCCTGTGAGTATGCCATTGATATGGTATCCGAATATTATTGGAAACATCCGGAGAAACTGGGAAAGATGAAAGAGAAAAATAGTGCTGGTGACAAGGAGACCGAAAAAGTCAAACGCTGACGGAGGTTTAGCATGGCAGAAAAACCGATTTTCGCGCTTATGTACGATTTTGATAAAACGCTTTCTCCCCGGGATATGCAGGAGTACGCCTTTATCCCGGATCTCGGGATGCAGGCGGAGGAGTTTTGGGCAAAATGCAAAGAACTCGAACTGAACAATAACATGGATCAGATCCTCTCTTACATGTACGTTATGCTCAGAGAGGCGAGAGGCAAAAAGCTCCTGACCCGGGACACCCTGAGTGCTCTCGGAAAGGGAGTTGAGCTTTTTAACGGCGTTGAGAGCTGGTTCGGCAGGGTAAACGCCTATGCGGAGAAGCTCGGGATGCAGGCGGAGCACTATATAATTTCATCGGGACTGAAAGAGATAATCGCTGGAACCTCCATCGCTCACGAGTTTAAGGAGATTTATGCAGCCGCGTATCTGTATGACGAGGATATGGTTCCGGTTTGGCCGGCTATGGCGGTCAACTATACAAGTAAGACCCAGTTCCTGTTTCGCATTAACAAGGGAGTTCTCTCAGTTACCGACAGCAAGGGGCTGAATGAGTTTATGCCGGAGGATAAGCGGCGCGTACCATTCAGAAACATGGTGTATTTCGGCGATGGGTTCACAGACGTTCCCTGCATGAAGCTGGTACGCGAAAACGGCGGCCATTCAGTTGCGGTGTATCAGAACGACAAATCCTATGCTGACGACCTTCTGCTGCGCGGCAGGGTGGACTTTGGCATAAATGCGGACTATTCTCCGGACAGCCAGATGGAGAAAACGGTTTTTGCCCTTCTGGAACAGGCGGCGGCGGTCAATGCCACTATGAATTTGCACATCAGCAGTCTTGAAACGGCGAGGGGAGCGCAGGGGAAATGAGCAATATATATTTGGAATACCGGGAAAAGTTGCTTGCGCTCGCTGAAGAGGATTACAGGCAGTTTCAAGCAAATCTTAACCCCGGAATCGGGAATATTCTCGGAGTGCGTATCCCGAAGCTGAGGGCTCTGGCTAAGGAGCTTGCCAAGGGCGACTGGCGCGAATATTTCGAGCTGAACGAGGACGTATATTTTGAGGAGCGGATGCTTCAGGGCATAATCATCGGTTTGCTGAAGGAAACACCGGACGTGGTTTTCGCCGAGATTGAGCGCTTTCTACCGAAAATAAACGGCTGGGCGATATGCGACAGCTTCAGCTCAGGACTGAAAATCGCAAAAAAAGAGCCCGAGCGCATGTGGGCGCTGGTGCAGCGCTGCAGCGAGTCTGACAAGCCGTTTTTTATTCGCTTTGCCGTTGTAATGATGATGGATATGTTCATTGACGATGAACATATTGACGAGATTTTGCAGCGTTTGAATTCGATTTCGAGCGAAGAATACTATGTCAGGATGGGCGTTGCCTGGGCGGTTTCCTTTTGCTTTATCAAGCAGCGCGAAAAAACACTGGTGTTTTTACGCGACTGCAGGCTGGATGACTTTACATATAACAAGGCGCTGCAAAAAATCCGTGAGTCCAGCAGAGTGAGCGATGAGGACAAAGCAATGCTGCAGAATATGAAGCGCTCAAAACGATAGAGGTATTTATGCTTTTTCTTATTAGAAAACTAAAACGAAACAGCGCCGGGGCAAGCAACCCCATTCTGCGACGAAAATATGGCGTCATCAGCGGCAGCGTAGGGATTGGTCTTAACATTCTTCTTTTCGCTGGAAAGCTGACCATCGCGCTTATATCAGGCTCTGCGGCAATAATCGCGGATGCCTTCAATAACCTGTCAGATGCCGGCTCCGCCGTCGTCACAATCGCGGGCTTTAAGCTGTCGGGAAAAAAGCCTGATCCGCAGCATCCTTTCGGGCACGGGAGGTTCGAGTACATAACCGGCTTTGTTGTTTCGGTGATAATTATCGTAATGGGCTTTGAGCTGGCGCTCAATTCATTTGAAAAGATAAGAAACCCGCTGCAGGTTTCCGGAACAACACTGACGCTGGTGATTCTGTTTACTTCAGTTGCGGTCAAGCTCTATATGGCGCTTTATAACTACAAGCTGTGCAAAATCTTTGATTCGGCTGCATTGAAGGCAACGGCAATTGACAGTCTCAGCGACGCTGTAGCGACAAGCGCGGTTATTCTGACACTGTATATTTCAAAGTATACAGGTGTTCAGCTTGACGGCTATGCAGGCTTACTTGTGTCGGCATTCATTCTCTACTCCGGCATAATTGCAGCCAAAGAAACGCTCGCGCCGCTTTTGGGTATGCCGCCAAAACCGGAGTTTGTGGAAGAGGTTGAACGCATTGTCATGTCGCATCCGCCCATAGTGGGCATGCACGACCTTGTTGTGCACGATTACGGTCCGGGCCGTGTCATGCTTTCTCTGCACGCTGAGGTGCCTTCTGAAATAAATGTTTTTGACGCGCACTGCGCAATTGACGACTTGGAAAACAAACTTGCCGACAAGCTCGGCTGTGAGGCAGTAATCCACTTTGATCCGCTTGATGTGAACGATGCTGAGCTGAAACGGCTGAAAGAGATTGTTACGAACATAGTCCGAAGTATCGACGGGCGTTTGGAAATACATGATTTCAGGTATGTGCCGGGTCAGACGCACACAAATCTTCTCTTTGATGTGGTCGTTCCATATAGCTTTGAGATAGACGACGATTTGCTTCGTCACGAGATTTGCGGCAAAGTGTGCGAGGAAATTCCGAATCACAACTGCGTTATGAAGTTCGACAGGTCAATGGTGATATGATAAAGAGCACAGGCAGAAAGCCTGTGCTCTTTATCTTAAATCTCAAAATCAGGGAGTTATTTTACCCGGGATTTCCTTCCAGGTCCACAAAGCAGTGGGGTCAAAACCGACATAGTCGCCTTTTTCACCGATATAAACATACAGCTTGTCGTTGTCCCAGAAAAGCTGTCCCTTGTCAGCGGGAAACTGATTGGAGGGCGGAACAGTGCTTCTTGTTAGTACTGGAGCCGTGTTATCGAGTTTCAATGTAGTTCCGGTGTTTGTGGCCACATACTGTGCAAGAGTCGTGCTGGTACTTGATGGCACAGTATTGCCCTGACCATGTAAAAGATAATAATTTGTACCGTCAAACACAAGGATAGGCGGGGGATAATGCTCTCCGCCGTACTCATCTATCAGCGACTGCCAGGTATACGTCATCTTGAAACTGACGGGGCCATCCGGTGTGTCAACGGTAAAAATGGTGTCGTCAGTCCCGGGGTCATCCGGATCCTCGCCGTCGTCTTCGTCGCCGTGCACGGAGCACAGGACTTTCGTACCTGTGTCATCTGCGCTGAAAGTGCCGCCTGCCGGACAGATAACGGTCGTATCAGCCACCATTTCTGCCAGAGTTATAGTTCCACCCAGCATATTATCATAGACGAATTCTCGCCTTATTATTTCGCGGTTTGCCATACAAACGGTGCTCTCGGCTTTCTTTTTAGAACCTGCGAAAACAGGGATCGCTATGGCCACCAAAACCGCGATAATTGCTACAACGATTAGCAGCTCCGCTAGAGTAAAACCTCGCGTGGTTTTTTTAAATTTCATCTACATGCCCCCAAGTGATAAAGGGTTACCTGGGGGCATTATATTACAAAGAGCACCACTTTACAAGAGAAAACTGCTAAATCTTCCAAAAAACAGTAGTAATTGAGCCAATATTTGTAAGAAATAACAAATATTGGAATATTTAGTCACTTATGAGAAGCAACTAGAAAAACTGGACAGTCGGCTGCAAATTCTTGGAGACTACTGTATTTATTGTCGGAAACTCCTTTTTTGCGAGAGCCTCGATTACAGGCACAACAACATTTTCCGTGCAAAAATGACCGGCGTCTATAAGATTAAGTCCCAGTGCCTTTGCATTAAGAAACTCATAGTATTTTATGTCCGCAGTGACCAGGGTGTCGCAGCCCAAGAGTGCTGCTGTCTGAACATACTCTCCGCCGGATCCGCCGCAGACAGCGAGCTTATGCACGGCGCGTCCGGCATCGTGATATCGCAGCCCATTGGTATTAAGCGCATTTTTGACAAAGGGTAAAAAAGCATCAAAGGCAAGAGGCTTGTCAAGATATCCGTAGCGTCCCATACCGAAAGAGGCGCCA